>CAZKAP010000068.1:0-2252 GCA_964550895.1 uncultured Flavobacteriaceae bacterium | reverse complement strand
AACCCCTGTTACCAGGATGAAAACCTGGCGTCCTAACCCCTAGACGAACGGGCCAATTTTGCGTAAAACGCGGATGCAAAAATACAATAAAAATTATCACACACAAGGTCTAGTTCCCCAAAATGAAATGCTCTCGGGACGGCCCCTGCCCATGACGATTCAGCGGTCGCCGGCCTAATAGGCCCGTGCGAAATAGACCCTTCGGCGGGAGGGCTTACCCGAGTAAATACAGACCCCGTCTTCTTCCGGTGCATCCAGGGGAATACAGCGTATGGTTGCCTTGGTCTCTTCCTTAATCCGATCCTCAGTTTCTGCCGTACCATCCCAATGGGCAAGAACAAAGCCTCCTTGGTTTTCCAGGATTTCCCTGAATTCGTCGTAGGAATCGGTCGCACGCACCTGGCCTTTTCGAAACTCCAGTGCCTTGGTATACAGCGCATCCTGCATCTCATCAAGCAGTCTCTCGATGTATGTAACGATATCGGAGGAGGGAACGGACTCCTTGGTCAGGGTATCCCTTCGGGCCACTTCAAAGACCCCGTTCTCCAGATCCCTCTGCCCCACCGCGATGCGCACGGGGACACCTTTGAGTTCGTATTCGTTGAATTTGAACCCGGGCTTGTGCGTGTCCCGGTCGTCGTACTTGAAACTAATCCCCCTTTCCCTGAGCTGATCCTGAAGAGGCCCTACGGCCTTAGTTATGGCCAGCAGCTGTTCTTCTCCCCTGTATATCGGTACGATAACCACCTGTATAGGCGCCAGTGCGGGAGGCAGCACCAGTCCCTGATCATCGCTGTGGGTCATGATCAGCGCCCCCATCAATCGGGTGGACACCCCCCAGGAGGTAGCCCAGACATAATCCTGTTCTCCGGACTTCGCAGCAAAGCGCACATCGAAGGCACGGGCAAAATTCTGGCCCAGGAAGTGCGAAGTACCTGCCTGCAGCGCCTTGCCGTCCTGCATAAGTGCTTCTATGCAATAGGTTTCCTCGGCACCGGCGAAACGCTCGCTTTCCGATTTGGTCCCCTGAATGACGGGCACGGCCATGTGCTCGCGCGCGAACCGGGTATAGATGTCCAGGATGAGCTCGGCCTCTTCGACGGCCTCCTGGCGGGTAGCATGCGCGGTATGACCTTCCTGCCAAAGGAATTCCGAGGTTCTCAAAAACAGGCGTGTTCGCATTTCCCAGCGGACCACATTGGCCCACTGATTGATCTTCAGGGGTAAATCGCGGTACGATTGGATCCACCTCCGGTAGGTATCCCAAATGATGGTCTCCGAGGTCGGCCGGACGATGAGTTCCTCTTCCAACCTGGCATCCTCGTCCACGACTACCCCGCTTCCGTCCTCGCTGTTCTTCAGTCGATAGTGCGTAACTACGGCGCACTCCTTGGCGAAGCCTTCGACATGCGAGGCCTCCTTGCTGAAATAGGATTTGGGGATAAAGATGGGGAAGTACGCATTCTGATGGCCGGTCTCCTTAAACATAAGGTCCAGCGCCGCCTGCATCTTCTCCCAAATCGCGTATCCGTAGGGCTTGATCACCATACATCCACGGACTCCCGAGTTTTCGGCCAGATCGGCCTGCACCACCAATTCGTTGTACCACTTGGAATAATCTTCGCTCCGGCTCGTTAACTTTTTACGCATCTACCCTGGTTTTGGCACAAATCTTGATCGATATCTTTAACAAAAACTTGGTAAAACTAGTTAAATTTAGAGTGTTCAACAATATAATTCTAACCCGATGAAAGCTCCCCATATACGCCGTGTTCCCCTTATAATCGCAACCTTTTCCCTGCTTTTGCTCGGACTACAGAGCTGTATTGTTTACGAGGAAACGGCCGGCGGGTACGACGATGGAATATACAGTAATCGAAACCCCCAGACTCAGGTCATCAAGGAAAGTCCGAGTCCGAACTCACAGAACCAGGCGGATATACAATCGGAACTCTACGGGGATTATTTCGGCCAAAAGGCCCAGGAATACGGGGAAATTTTGGACAGCGAAGTCTTCACAGACGTAGAGGGTTACACCAGCGAGCAGGGCGGCGATCGGGAAAATGCTTCAGAACTCGCCTACCGGGGCAATCCGGGCTGGGGCGACAATGACGATAACGTGACCATCAATGTCTATGGAAACGGCGGCTTCAACGATTGGGGCTGGGCCGGATGGGGCGGTCCGGTCTGGGGAGGCTGGTACGGACCCGGATGGGGAGGCTTCTGGGACCCTTGGTGGGGCGGCTGGGGCT
>CAZKAP010000067.1:0-3030 GCA_964550895.1 uncultured Flavobacteriaceae bacterium | reverse complement strand
CGCTACGGGATCGCCTGGGGTGCCATAGGAGCGGCCATGGATTGCTACGATACGGCCCTGCGTTATGCGAAGGAGCGGGAGCAGTTTGGCAAGCCCATAGCAGGTTTTCAGCTGCAGCAGAAAAAACTGGCGGAGAGCATCACCGAGATCACCAAGGCTCAGTTGCTGGTCCTTCGCCTCGGACAGCTCAAGAACGAGGACCGGGCCAGCAGCGCCCAGATATCCATGGCCAAGAGGAACAATGTGGAGATGGCCCTGAAGATCGCCAGGGAATCCCGACAGATACTAGGAGGTATGGGTATCATGGGGGACTATCCCATCATGCGTCATATGATGAATCTCGAAAGCGTGGTGACCTACGAGGGCACCCACGACATTCACCTGCTGATCACCGGTGCCGATATTACCGGGATCACGGCATTCTCATAGCCAGCTTAAGGGGTGTTAATCCGTTCGAGTAGTCTTTTAAGCGCACCATCCTCGGCTTTTTGAATATAAGCAACCGTCCTGGGCATGGGAATATCAGGTGATATGCCCCCGTTAAGCGCACTGTCGTCAAATTGGCCGTAGATCGGGATGTCGACTTCAACACGGGTATGGGGTAGCCTAAAGAAAAACAGGTTGCCACCGTTGATACCCTTGAGACTTCCTCCCGTGGTTTCCCCAACCAATTTGCCGATGCCACAGGCTTTAAAAAATTTGGCCAGGTAAAAGGTAGCCGAACTGTTAGCCGCATCGGTAAACAGGTACACCTGTCCGTCGAAGGCTCCACGGCTTCCCCGGTAAGTCGGGTCTTCATGAGGCATATCCGAAAAGCGGAACGAGCCATCGGAAATCCGTTCTACCCGATCCCCAAAGTCCAATACGCTCTGGTCCCAGGTAAATGCATAAGGACGTAGCTCCGCAGGCACGGAGGCATACCGGATTCGTTCCTCGAAGCCCCTGGGTTTACAATCCGTTTTCAGGAGGTATTTCCGGAGCTCGTCGATGACTTCGTCTGCTCCGCCTTCGTTCCCGCGGATGTCGATGATGAGCTTCCGGGCCCCGGCTTTGTCAAATTCCCGGAAGGCATTCTTCAGGTACTTTTTCCAGTCCATGCGGAAGTTCCACACCGTAAAGGTGCCCAGTTTCAAATACGCGACTTCTTCCCGTAGTATACTGTAGGACCAGGTATCGTCCAGGCTCTTCGGGATACCGCTGTAGCGCTCTTGCAGTATGCGATTTCGCTGCGCACGGGTCATGGCCGTAACGCTTACGGATCGCTCGGTCCCGTCAGGAGTTCGAATGTCCAGGGTGAATCGGCCTTCGACGGGAGGGACCTCAAGCGGGAAATAGACATCGAAGATTTCGTAGGAATCGTAGCCGATTACCCCCAAATCGTTATAACGCTTGGCGTTGTTTTCGCCATCTCCCTTGGTTAGGCTGAGAAGTCGTTGGGCTACTTCCGGAGTGGACAGACCCTGTATCCCAAGGATTTCCGTTCCCGCTTCCAGCATGGGAATGTCGGTGGCATTTTTGGTGATGTACAGATGACCATCCAGCCATTCCAACCCTAAAGGAAGCTTGTCTTTTTGCCCCAGGATGATGTTTTTGATAAATCCGGTTTGATTGAAGGGATTGGCATAGGTATGCCCGCACTGAACGGTTGCGACGAATTTTGAGATCTCCCGGTATGCGGAGGCGTAGCTGTGCGGTGTCTCGAAACTGCGGTAAAGCGACTCGAGGTTGCCAAAATAATCCAGGCTGTCCAGATACCTTTCCACACCAGGGTGAAGCTGCCACAGGGCCTTACCGAGGATCTCCGCATCTTTCCTCAATAAATCCGGGGGAATCAGAGGAAGTGAGGCCGTATCATAAGTTGGCATGACGTCCCAGCGTTCCACCAATCTGAGTTCCCTTGACCCCGCCGGTATGCCCAGGCGGTTTTCTTGGCCGTCAAGTTCGTAGGTGGGTTCCCCGTTACCACTTTCCTGAACGTACTTGTATTCAAAAAACGCCAGGGAAGAGTCCATTTCGATGGATCCCTGGTAGAGATTGCCTTCCCTTTCTAGATACATGGTTTTCTCCCAGCTCAGGGGTGACTGACTGCCACGTACACCGACCCGGGCCTCCCCATTTTCCGGGACCCCTGAGAGCTCGAAACGGACGATCAGTTGTGCCTGAGTCAGTTGAAGGGTGATGAGCAAGAGACAGAAAAGTACGGGTCGTGTCATATAGTTAGTAAATTAGTGTTTTAGAGGAGTTTATAATCCACTACGGAATAAATCTGCTTTTGTGATCTTGAGGGAACGCCCGGGGTGTACTAAGCTATGGTTTACCTCAAGCTCAGACCTCACATCCGGTATCATTGCTCATTAATCATCAAAATCAAATACAAAATATGAAATCAACAGTGTTTTTGACCTTTGTGGGTGAGCAATGTGGCAGGGCCGAGGAAGCGATGAGGTTTTATACATCGGTCTTTCCCAATTCACAAATAACCAGTATTACGAAGTACACTAAGGGAGAACCGGGAGGTACGCCGGACCTCGTTAAGTTCGGAGTGTTTGAACTCAATGGAACCGAGTATATGGTTTCGGAAAGCTACTTTAACCACTCCTGGTCATTTACGCCTGCGGTTTCTATCTTTATTAGTGATGATTCCGATGAAGTAATCCAAACGCTTTTCGACAGACTTTCTTCTAATGGGGGCCGGGTGATGGTTCCTCTGGATCATTACAAGGGCGAAGGGGATTACGGTTTTGGCGAAAAATTCGGGTGGTGTGAGGATCAGTTTGGCATATCCTGGCAATTCGTGCTCACCACTTGAGTATTAACTTAATGGTGTTTCTACATGACGGCGCTGTCATGGATTTAGTCGTATGGGTATGGCTTGGGATCGATAAACCATCCTTGCTATTTCTCTGATTTTTTTGCGGTCACCGCTTGCCATTGCCCGGTGAAATGGGCATGCCCGGACGGGCCCGGCCCCCCTTGGGGTCGCTGTAGCGCGGGTCGGGTATATACGCCTCCTTGTGCAGGTAATCCACC
>CAZKAP010000066.1:0-5246 GCA_964550895.1 uncultured Flavobacteriaceae bacterium | reverse complement strand
GCCCGGGGCTGGGGAGGAATCTTCTACAAGCACAGCGATGGTGAAGAAGGCTGCTGCGACTGGAGTTACTGGGTCAAGGATCACATAGCAACCAGCTATTTAATGGCAGAAAACATCACAGTGGCCCTGGACGAAAATGGACAAGCAAATATTACTGCTGAGGACATCTATGGGGGGAATTTCATCAATGTCAATATAGCGGATTATGCTATAGACCGAACTGATTTCTCGTGTCAGGATTTGGGGGAACACCAGGTTACACTGACGCTAACCGATATCAACGATCAGGAATTCACAGCAACTGCTACAGTAACCATCGAAGACAGCACGCCTCCGGTGCCCGACAGCGCCGAGCTCGAGGCCATTACCGCCCAGTGCGAACTCACAGAGCTCAACGCGCCCACCGCTACCGATAATTGTTCCGGGCAGATCACCGGAACCCACGATGCCCAGCTGCCCATTACCCAGCAGGGAACCACTACCGTCATCTGGACCTTTACCGACCAGCAGGGCAACAGCTCCACGCAGACCCAGCTGGTAATCCTCGAAGACAGCACCCCACCCGTGCCCGACAGCGCCGAGCTCGAGGCCATTACCGCCCAGTGCGAGGTTACGGAGCTCACCGCGCCCACCGCCACCGATAACTGCTCCGGGCAGATCACTGCCACCCACGACGCCCAGCTGCCCATAACCCAGCAGGGGAACACCACCATCACCTGGACCTTTACCGACCAGCAGGGCAACAGCACTGCGCAAACCCAGCTGGTAACCCTCGAAGACAGCACCCCACCCGTGCCCGACAGCGCCGAGCTCGAGGCCATTACCGCCCAGTGCGAGGTTACGGAGCTCACCGCGCCCACCGCCACCGATAACTGCTCCGGGCAGATCACTGCCACCCACGACGCCCAGCTGCCCATAACCCAGCAGGGGAACACCACCATCACCTGGACCTTTACCGACCAGCAGGGCAACAGCTCCACGCAAACCCAGCTAGTTAACATCCCACAGGGAGAGGACTTCGATGGTGACGGCCTGTCGGACCGCTGCGATCCGGATGACGACAATGACGGTATAGAAGATTCCATCGATCAGTGTCCATACTCCCCATTAGGAGGACCGGTCAATGAAAGCGGTTGTGAGCTTGAGGTATTTCCGACCGATGCGCTGGTCATATCCTCTAGCCAAGAGTCCTGTCCGAATCAGGGCGATGGAACAATAGAAATTACTTCTGACTCCCATCACTCATTCCTGGCAGAGGCCCGAATGAATGATGAGATCGTAGCCTCGGGCTTTATAAATGGAAGCCTGTCCCTTCCGGGTCTTGGCGCCGGTTCATACAACGTCTGCATCACCATGGTAGAAAATCCAAACGAATCGCGCTGCTACAGCGTACAAATTGATCCACCTCAGGCCCTCGACGTCCAAACCCGTGTGCTCTCCGGCGATCTGTTGGAAGTCAACCTATCCGGGGGCGAATCATTTATCGTCGAATGGAACGGTCGTACCACAGTGGTGAGCGATGAACGGGTACAGCTATCCCTGAAGAGAGGCGCCAATACGCTTCGGGTATCAACTGCGCTGGAGTGCCAGGGTGTGTACGAAGAGACTGTCGTACATTCCAGGGCGGCCATGCTGCATACCAATCCGATCTCAACCGGAAGGCTTCGGGTATCGCTGAGCGATTATCACGCCCGGTCCAATACCTCCGTACGCATCTATGACATATCGGGCAACACCCTGATGTATAGGGACTTCGATCCGGTAAACGGAGAATTGGACATCGACGTAAGCAGTCTGAATAAAGGAGCCTATTTCCTGCAACTGAAAAACGGAGTAATGGACTCCAGGGAAAAGTTCGTTATCGAGTAAGAAAGACCAGGCCGGCCATTCATAAGTCTGGCCGGCCAATTTTTCAGGATTGAGCCATGATCTCAACCAGTCTTCCGATCTGACGGCTCTTCAGATTTTCCTCCCGTATTCTCATAACGATATCGGGTGTGGCAAGACTGTCGATCAGCGCATCATCACCAAAAAGATCCACGGTGCCGTCCCTGCCCAGGGTATATCGAACCTTATCCCGCTTACCCGCATAGGTGAGTACAAAATCAGAGAGGAAATTATAGGCCCCACGAGTCTTCTTAACCCCAGGCCGGGAAATGGCACTGAGGTCAGAAGTAGAGGCGGCACAGAACGGGGTGCAATCGATAAGTTTCCCCTGATGGTTGATATAACTGTTTCCCGAAATGACCTGACAACCGGCGGACCAGTTATTGCTGCCATTTCCAGACCAGTGGATGTTGATCGCCATATTCGGGTTGTTCAGGGCTTCGATTCCAGAAGGATTGCTTTTCAGCCCTACTCGAATATCGGCTTCTGTCAGTGCATCATCCTTGTCCCAATCCCTGAAAACCAGCACGCCTATACTATCCGGTTTCAAGGCCTTATAAACGGAATTCAGATTGCTCAGCTTGTGCCATCCAAAACGATACAGGTGCTGACCCTCTGCCAGATACGGCTCGTATCCTTGCACATAATTATTCTGGCTTCGACTGGGTTTTGGATCCGTGGAGCCCCAGAACTTGAAGACGTGTCCGTTCATGAGCAAAACGAATAAATCATCGTTACCGCGTTTACGGGAGGGGTTATCGTGGTCGATTCTCAGGCCAATCAAATGAATGTCGTTGGAATGGAATTGCCATCGGCTAACCGGTAGGCTATCCGTTATTCTGGGATAACTGGAAAGTTCATGCAGTTTAAAGAGGTCAATATCCCTATCGAGATCGTCGGGATTGCTCCGCTTCAGCCGACTCTCGTATTCCTCAGTCGTCTGCTGCAGCAGGGTGAGCCAGTGGAGGTACTCCTCGCTGGCCGCAGGAACGGGATAAATAAAAGGTTGCCGGGGATCGACCGAGGGACCCCATGCGCAGTACAGGGATTCCTTTTTCCAGCGGCGCATGTGCCTGTGAGTGATTCTGCCCACACGCCCATCGGGCAGGCCAATGT
Source organism: uncultured Flavobacteriaceae bacterium (assembly GCA_964550895.1). Classification (GTDB taxonomy): domain Bacteria; phylum Bacteroidota; class Bacteroidia; order Flavobacteriales; family Flavobacteriaceae; genus CAZKAP01. The sequence continues at coordinate 2,243 of CAZKAP010000066.1, read as the reverse complement.
CAAATTCCTCCACAGTCCGGACATATTCCTGAAATACGCGAACGGCCGCCAGCGTTCGGTAGCCGTAGACCCCGTCGATCTCGGCATAGGGCATAAATCCGTGTCGGTAGAGAAAAGCCTGTAATCGGCTGATGCTATTGCCCTTAATTTTAATCGGGGAAATCCATTCCTTATGGCCTTCTCCCCGGAATCTGTTTTCCTTATTACTCAGCGACCAGCGCTTCCAGAAGAAATAGTGGTAATACTGAAAATACTGGGCTCGCTGCTTCTTAAAGCGGTCCCAGGCCCCCTCGTCCACCATACCCAGGTGGAGCACTTTTACCTGCTTGAAGTCGATGATCTCATCATTCATGTCCGGAGTCTTCGGCCGCCATTAAAACTAAGTGCTTTTCTGCGATATTAGATTATCAAAAGGTTATATGCAAAAGACCGGAGTGGGAAGACAAAATAGGGAAAGCCACAATCAAACCGGGCAACTATAGGGCTTTCGCTACACTTTTTCAGTATGCTTGAGATAATAGGCATGGGATTTCCTCAACACTCTGGAGAGCCTGCGGGCGGCCCTATAGTCCCGGCCGAAGTAGCCTTTTGAGAATTTCCTCCAGTTTTTCTCCCTGAGCCACTCGATCAGGGTCTTGTCCCTGTATTTCTGAATTTCCAGGAGTTTGCCCAGCAGCTTCAGCTGCTCCTTTTCGTGCAATTTAATAGCATCAAGAAATTCAGACATACTATCGAACCCCAGCTGGTTGAAATGGGTACCTGGAATCTGGAATGCACCCCAGCTCGCGGCGCTGTAGGCAGAGGTTTTTACGATTCGGGATTCACTCATCGAGAGAGCGCGTTCGAGCCGATCGTATTCTGCCTCCCCTCCCCTGTAGTGCTTATGGGTCTTGCGTTTATGGAGTATGTCCTTAAATCGATCCTCGAGAATCAGACTGGGATTCATCCCTCGAAATTCCAATTCCTTCCAGAAGACATCACCATGAAAGGTGATGCAAGGCTTTCCACTTAACAAATAGCCCCGACCCAGACTCAATGACTCATTAAGGGCTTTGGCAACGGGGTGGTCCAGGTCGTGGAGAAGGGCCCAGCGCTTCAGATCCTTTTCGCTCAGTGCTTTCGTATACAGGGGCTTCAGATCCACTCCTTCGAGCAATGAGGCCCAGGTCAGGGATCCGACCTTGCCGTCCACGACAAGATCATTCTTGAGCTGAAATTCCCGCACCGCCCGATCGACATCCTCTCCAAACTCTTGGGAAACCAACACATCATACCCCTTCCCCTCCAGGAGTTCAGTCAGGAGGAATACATCTTTTCCCTGAGATCGATACAGCAATTCCGTCATAACGTGGCCAATAAAGAAATATACCGCCTTTTATGACCCGTGTCAACCCCTTTCGTATCAATTTTATGGATCGCCCGTAATTTCCTTCAGGGCAGCCCGGGTAATGGGATGTCCCAGCATGGCATGCATGAAGTCGTAGGCCGGTTCGGCCATAACACGGCTTACTGCCGGCTCGACTACGGGTATGCGGCCCCCTCCCAGTCGAAGGCGCGACCTGAGCACGGAATCGATCGTCCGATTGTTCTCTTGGGCGAGCTCGAATAGGCGGGCATCAATTTGCTCTGTACTACCTCCGCAGACCAGTTGTCTTCCCATTAAATCCTTTACATCCTGAGCGGTAAAACGATGGGGAAGGTAGATACTGCGAAACCGGAGCCGGATATCCTGCACCGAGTCCAGATCGGACAGTACCGACTTGATGTAGGTCGGTAGCATTTCCGTGGCCGCAACGGAGCTCAAAAGTGAACCGGTCTCGGAATAATTATTGAGTTTTCGGGCCTGACAGCCCAGCCTCTTGTGGACGTAGTACCGGATGTATAAATCTTTGTCATTGACGATATTGACGAAGATGTGATCCTGTTTCAGCTCCCGCAATCCGGAAACCTTTTCGTGATAGTTGATCGCCTGCATGAGCTTGAATACGGATAGTAAACCCGAATTCTCGTAAATGCCACCGTCGTTGTAATTGCCCTTGCCCTCGATCTTGGCAGCCGGACTCAGCACCGGAAAGCGATTGGAAGTCGAAGCGGCATCGTAATAGGCCAGGGTTTTACTGCAGGGAATGTCTTCCGGCGGATGGGCCTTGTTAGTTGAGCAGTCATCCCATGAGTTAATTTCCAGTATGTCGTCAGCACCCTGATACAACATCCGCTTCGCCTGCCGGTCTGGCGTGGACACG
>CAZKAP010000065.1:0-5900 GCA_964550895.1 uncultured Flavobacteriaceae bacterium | reverse complement strand
TCCTCGAACTATCGGGATCCGATACCTATCAGCTGACGCATAATGGGCAAACCCGTATCGTAGCCGAATCCACCGCCTTCGTCGATCTGGAACCTGGGACGAATGCGATTTCAGTAGAAACCGAACAGGCCTGTCAGGGAAGCTTCAATGAAGAATTTATACTGACCGAGACCACGGCTGCCTATCCCAATCCAGCGACTACCTCCGTGAATCTGGTCATGCCCGGTTCAGCGAGTGAGGCTGTGATCGATATTACGAATACCCAGGGGGCCAGCCTCTTCTCACAGCGCATATCTATTCCGGCGAATCGAGTGGTAACCCTACCCGTGGATGGGTTACCAAAGGGCGTGCTGTTCGCATTTATCCAAATTGGAGGAGATACCCAGAATCTAAGAATTGTCAAGCAATAAAAACCGCAATTGGCAAAAGGCCGGAATGGAGGCCTATACCTTCGTTCCGGCATTAATTACCGGGCTCCTCCTCCCGTTGGCCCGACGCTCATGAACGGGCTAAAGGCTAAAGTAATGTTTCGGTACACAACACTGGCATATAAGCCATAAAGAACCCTCTTCCGAATGAATAACAAAAGAATTATCTCGGGAGGGTAAAGGGTACTTCCCCGGTATAACTACTTGAAATCATTTAGATTCACTCCAGCACCAACACAAACTCCAAGAGAAACGTATCCTTGATCGCGTTGGATCCCAGATTCTGGAAGAACTTTTCCGAATTGTAGTTCACGCCGAATTCCGTACGATCCACCTCAACCCTTCCACTGAGCTTGTAGTTCACGTCTGTTTTTGCAAACCGGTACGGGACCCTGATTTTCTTCTTTACCCCTCGCAAATCGAGTATGCCTGTCAACTGAGTTTCGCTAACTTCTCCAATCGTAAAGCTGGCGGTCGTATACTTCCGAACATGGAAGAAGTCCTCGCTTTTCAGGTGCCGGACCAGGCGTTTATTGTCGTGCCGGATGCTCGTCATATCAAATACGACCTTACCCCCGGCGATTCTTCCGGACTCTCCCTGTTCAAAATGGGCTTCCCTGACGGCCAGGCTGCCCGTTAGCGAATAGCCACCGACCGCACCATAGCCGGTCCAGTGGACGTCGGCACTTTTGAGTTCGACTTCCTGGGCCATCAGAGAGCCGGTACAAAGCAGTAATACAATCAGTTTTTTCATGGTGTTTGTTTTTGAATATTTTCTTCAGTTTCGATGATTCCGACTCCCTTGTAGCGTTTTCCATCGGCATCTTCGGCTATTACATACCACAAGGCATCCCCCGCAAACCTCTGGTTTCCGTAGCGGGTGTTGCCTTCGAAGCAGTACGTGGCACTCTTCTCAAGCTTGCCACGGATACCGAAAACCCTTCGGGTTTGAGATTTGCTGAAATTCATGTTCGGATACCATCCGCGATCCTCCATCCAGATAAAACTGCCCGCCTCGATAAGTCTGAGGCCTTCCTCCAGGGCTCGCACACAGGTATCGTGCTCCCATTTGAAGGCTGGGCCCTCAGGAGTATTCGTCTCCTCGGGATAGTTCGGACTGGGGCTGTGGTAGAGGATCAGTCCGGTGGGAATGTAGCGGAGTCGATCCGGATAAATCCGCGATCGGTCCGTCCAGGTGTCCTGAGCCCGTGCCATCTGCACCGCGAACAGGGCTAAAAAAATGTATTTCATGACTGTAATTTTGAGGCAAGAATACCCGATTCGGACGCACCAATCGCCCCAAAACAGGTTTTGAGACCTGTTTTCCGTTACAAACCGGTATGCGAGTCCTTGGAAATCGGTGTGCTTAACATAAAAGCGGTTGATTTGCGTTTGAACCTGTAATGATATCTACGGGTTAGTGACTGTACCGGAGTTGCTCGTCGTATCGAAGGAACAGTTCGGGCAAAATCCGTAATTTAATACGCAGCTATGAAAAACATTTTTAAATTCTCTCTTCTGCTCCTGGGACTCATTTCAATTCAATCCTGCAGCACGGATGAAGAAAGCAGTGGTATTTCAACTCCTGCAGGAACCGTAGCCCTGCAAATCGATGGTGCACAGCGGGTGTCTTCACAGGGCGTGGCAACGGCCACTTTTAATGAGACAAACTCGGGCCAAACCACCATCTATTCCTTTGCAATTGCGGCCGGATTTGCAGACTTTTCGGGAAATAACTGGTCGATCACTACGCTGCTCTCTTCTGATCAGATCATTGAACTCAGCGACGGACAGTCATGGGACCAGGATAGCTTGAACGCAACTACCACCTTTGATGTTTCCTACTCGGAGAATTTTAATCTGACCAACGATTTCTTCAGGGCAGAGTATGTAAGCGGACAGTCCTTCTCCCTCACCATTACCTCGGTTGACTTTATCAACGAGACCATATCCGGAGAATTTTTCATAGAAATTCAGGACAGTGAGGGTGAAACCTATCAAATTACCAACGGCCGGTTTAATCAGATCAGCTATAACGAACCCTGATTGGGTACTTTTCCGGGGCAGGACAATATTGGCAGCCGCATACGTGATTATATCCAATTGAGGCGGCAGTACATTGTGCAGCCCTACTGTACACCCAGCGTGGATAGAAGTCGAACATCATTCGCACATACTTGTACAGTATAGCTTTGAACGGTTTACAATTGGAAATAAACCTTGAAGTTTCATGCCAGGCCCAATATTCTTTAGTATTTTGAGGGTTTTTGTCCGAAAACACACAGATCAGGCACCCATCTAACCTGCATAAAAATCGCACTAGGAATGTTAGTTAATAACGCCACGGTAATGAGCAGAATATTCCGTTTCTCAATAACTCTCCTGGGAGCTCTGACCCTTTTTGCCTGCAGCAGGAATGACGATACTGAAGGTGAAGTACCCACTCCGGTGGGGACCATGACCTTTGAAATCGGCGGGGCAGATCGAACCTCCACCCAGTTTGTGGCATCCGCACTGTTTGGGGATGTAAACGGAAATTTGAATTCTCTGGGATTAACGGCTGGTTTCGCCGACCTGAGCGGGAATTTCTGGACGCTTACCATGATCATTACCGAGCAGCAACCCATTCCAGAAGAGGCCGGATTAACGTGGAACGAAATGGATTTGAATACAGGAACCTCCTTTTCAGCCGCATATCAGGAAAACTTTGATCCCGAGCAAGAAATTTTCAATGGAGTATATGCCGACGGAGAGCCCTTTAGTGTAACCATTACGGCCATAGATCCGATTAATCGCCTTATTTCTGGGGAATTCTCTCTGGTGATGAAGCCCGAAACCGAGGACTCAACTTACGAAATCACCAGAGGAATATTTAACAGAATTCCCTACGCGGTGAATTAAATACGACCTAAGAAATCGTCAACTAGGCGATTCCTTGCCTGCGTATGATCACCGACGCTAACCCTGGCGTTGAAAGAGGGGCTTGACTCCCAACAGGGCCACAGCCACAATCAGAGCCAGGAAAAACACTGTAGTGGTCAAGCTCTTGAATACAGATGCAGCCCGCGCAAACGCTACCAGATTCTCATTCAGATCCGGATACGATTGCAGCAGGCCAATGATTCCGATATTCTCGGCATAGTCCCCCAATGCCCCCAGTACCGGCAGCAGACACAGGTAAAACCAGCCCGAATCCAGCTTGCCTAGGCCTTTGAGCACGAATGCCATGAGCAGGGAATAGCTAACGGCAAAGAACAAGGGGTATACCATATCCACGGGTAACTGACGGTACAAATAGGCCGATCGGCCTTCCTCTCCGAGGGTTTCAAAAAGCTTGCTCACATATTCCACATCATAGCCCAGGGGCATCAGATCGAGTATGGGCAGCCCGTCAGAATACCCGATCACCATGGGCACGGTGACCATGAGCATGAGGACATAAAGGGCATTGGCAATAATAAACAGAAGTAGCACCTTTTGCCACTTCAGGTTATTCGCAACAACTGATCTCAGGCTCATCCCATGCGGATTAAATCATTTTGCGTCCCTCGGAGTCCTCGGTAATCACGATCATTTCGACCAGTATCCAGACATACAGGGGTATCAGGGAAATAAAGAGCAGGAAGGGGGAAGTTAACCCGATCAGGAGCTGTACCACTCCCCAGAGGGTTCGACCGGCATAGAAATTATGTATCCCCAGTGTTCCCAGGAAAAAGGCAAGCAGTATATAAATCGCCCGGGATTTATTAGTGGCCGAGGCAGACTGCTGGATAACAACGATGTCCTTGGCCTCGGAGCCGTGAGCCTCAAAGTCCACTTCCATACCGTTGTAGGGTTCGGCCGTTGCACCCCTAAGGTCGCTTAACGAAAAATCATATCGCTTGCCGTCCTGGCCGCTGATTTTTCCCTTCCGAGTTTCTTTGTCGAAGATAATTACAGTACCTCTCATGATCGTTATTTATTGGCTATGGTTACCTAAAGGTACGCACTGCATAGCAATTCGAAGAGGGGGGTTACGCATCCAAACGGACACTCCATTCGGCCACCCAGGGAAGCTGTGGTTCCCTTTGCCGGATAAAGCTGAGCGAACGGATATGTACAAAGTCCGGAAAGGGCAGCCCGCGTATACTGTCGTAGAGTCGGTCGGTGCAGGTGCCGTTTCGCGGATGTATCAGTGTGATATGGGGTTGCTGTTCAGGTCGATCTAACAGGCTTTCCCCGATTACGGCTCCCCGCAGTTTTCGGAAGTCCTGCCCGGCGTCCCTCAGCTCCAGGGCGAGACCCTTACCTCCCGCGAATCGATACAATGCGCCCGTCCGGAGCGAAAAGGCGTTTACAGAAAGCCGTTCGGCATGGGCTTTCAATCGATCCTCATCCCGGCATTCCTCGTCCCGGCAAAGTGTGACATGGGCAGCGATCAGTCTGAACTGCGCGGGATTGTAGGCACGGCGGACGGCTTCGATAACCTCGGTATCGGCCGCATCGAGAAAGAGGGTGAGTTGACTTCTGGGGTAGGAAGGCTGGGACATGGCCGATCAGTGCGGTTCATAGGCTCTCCACTCCATTTCAGGATAGTGTTCGCTCAGCATCAATCGCATGCGCTCGATTCCGTTACCCATCCGCCGGTAGGGATCGATCAAACGCCAGTTATAGAAGCGTAGATCCACCAGCAGGTTAGCAAATTCCCGGTCGGCCAGTAACGCATCCGCAGCGGATGCAAAAGAATTGGCGCTGAGCTCTGCGAGCGCGGTTTTCTTTTCGGAAGTAATGGTATACGCCCCAGTGACGCTGGAGTCCATATAACGCATCAGGAAAGGTCGCAACCGCCGGTCGACAAAGTCCAGCTGAATCTCCTCCAACACCACCAGCTTTTGCACATCCATGCGGAAGAGGATAAGCTGGTCCTGTAACCCTGAGGAAAAAAGCCTGTCAAAATCCCACGATTCACGATGGGTGATATACGGTGTCGTTGGGGTTCCGGAAAGGGCCTGCTGGAACAGTTTCCGTAGGTCCCGGATGATTTCCTCCTCTGTTCGTGGCATATTAGGTTGCTGACTGTCCAGGAGCAGCCGGCCAGCCGCTTCGTAAAGTTCATCGACCTGCTGACTTCCTTTTGATTGCACGTAGGTATAGTATTCGATTTCGGAGGCTACCCTATTCGCTGCCCGCAGCTCCTTCTTCTTCTCTTCTGCTTTGTGAATGAAGCCTGAAAACAGGACTCCGAATACTACGAGAGCCAGACCGACCAGGCCAAAATAAAAGGAGGCTTTGATGTACTGAAAGTTCTTTTCGTCCATGTGTGTTAAGTTCCATACTATTTGTTGCGTATGCCCCTGATCTGTTACAACCTAAGATCCGAATACGGCCATCTTCCCTTCGTACAGTTCAGGCCGTAGCGCAGTAAAGCAGAACCTTTGCCATTCGCACCATCCTGTCGACCGCTCCCCGAAATCCTTATGGACAGCCGGTTAC
>CAZKAP010000064.1:0-8074 GCA_964550895.1 uncultured Flavobacteriaceae bacterium | reverse complement strand
CCTCGGGATCCCTGGGAATCAGCATGAGCTTAATGGCTTCTTCGAGCACGGGCAAGGCCTCCCGGGCCTCATCCAGTTGCAGGCGGGCCATCTCCACCATCTCGGGATCGCTTCCATCGGACAGTATTTCCTCGGCCTCAGACAGGTTGGCCTTGAGGCTGATGTACTCCTCGCGCTTGTCCATAAGGGCCTTAAGGTCCTTGTACTCCTTGTTCAACTTCACATAGCGCTTCTGGTCGGCGATCACATCCGGCTGAATAATGAGGTCGGATACCTCGTCGAAGCGCTGTTTGATTATGTTGAGTTTATCTATCATTCACCTTTCTTTCCAGTGAGCGAATTTACGAAATTACGCTCCGGTCCCCTTAGCGAAATGCAGCCGCCCGGTCCGTGCTCACGCTTCCTTCTTATACTGAAAGGAGCCAAATTCGCTTTCGATGGACAGGGATGAACCCTTTCCTTCCTCTACCCTACCCACCACGCGGGCCTCCACCCCAAAGGATTCTGCGATTTGCACCACCTCTCCGGCAACCGCGGGATCGACATAGCATTCCATGCGGTGACCGCAATTGAAAACGCGGTACATCTCTTCCATGGGTGTCCCGGATTCCGCCTGGATCAGGCGGAAGAGCGGGGGCAGTTCGAATAGGTTGTCCTTAATAACGTGGGCATCGTCTATAAAGTTGAGAATCTTGGTCTGGGCTCCCCCGCTACAGTGAACGAGGCCATGCAGGGCATCCGGGGAAACCTGTTCGAGCAGCTGACGGATAACGGGAGCATAAGTTCGGGTAGGCGAAAGCACCAGCTTGCCCGCGTCCAATGGAGTGCCCTCCACCGGGTCGGTTAGCTTGCGACCACCGGAATACACGAGCTCTGCTGGTACAGCACCGTCGTAACTTTCGGGATACTTGGAAGCCAGTTCATTGGCGAAGACGTCGTGCCTTGCCGAGGTTAAACCATTGCTGCCCATACCCCCATTGTACTCGCTTTCGTAAGAGGCCTGACCGAAGGAGGCCAGTCCTACTATGGCATCTCCGGGCCGTATGCGGGCATTATCCACCACGCGGGAACGCGGCATCCGGGCCACGACTGTGGAATCCACAATGACGGTTCGGACCAGATCTCCCACATCGGCGGTCTCTCCGCCCGTGTATTCGATCTGTATGCCCCATTGCGCGAAGCGATTAACCAGTTCCTGCATCCCCTGTATCAGGACATTTAAGACTTCGCCCGGAATCAGCTGTTTATTTCGGCCTATGGTCACCGAGAGCAGGATCGGCCCCGTGGCTCCGACACAGAGCAGGTCGTCGGTATTCATGACCAGGGCGTCCTGGGCAATGCCTTTCCATACACTGATATCCCCGGTTTCTTTCCAGTACATATAGGCCAGTGAAGACTTGGTCCCTGCTCCGTCTGCATGCATGATGTTGCAGAATTCCGGATCGTTTCCCAGCAGGTCGGGGACGATTTTGCAAAAAGCCTTCGGATATAGTCCCGGATCAAGATGAGCGACGGCCTTGTGAACGTCAGTTTTGGAGGCTGAAACACCCCGCTTTTCGTAGCGCTCTGAAGAAGACATACGGAAATTTTGATTCAAAAGTACTACTTCGGGCTGGTTTTGTGCGACAAGGGAGGCGGTGGGAACGGCAGGCATAAGAACCAGGAAGGTCCGACTTATCAACAACCCTTTCTGGTCTCAAAAAATTCTTAGCCCATAAGATATCTACCTCATAACTGATTGTCGGTATGAACTCTTTTCTGTGTGGAAAAAAATTCAATCAAAAAGGCTGAGCTTGAAATTGATTATCTCCGAATTCCTATAATTTTGGCCCTTAAACATCTTAAGGAGTCAACTTCATATGAGTAAGTCTAAATTAGAGTACATCTGGCTGGATGGTTACACCCCCACCCAGGAACTGAGGAGTAAAACAAAAATCGTGGACAACTTCGATGGTAAACTCGAGAGCTGTCCCATGTGGTCCTTCGACGGGAGCTCTACCAACCAGGCGGAAGGTAATTCTTCGGACTGCTTACTAAAGCCGGTGGCTATATTTCCCGATCCGGACCGCCCAAACGGATGGCTGGTCATGACTGAGGTACTGAATGCCGACAGCACTCCCCACCCGACCAATTACCGTGCGATTATTGACGACGACGACGAAGATTTCTGGTTTGGTTTCGAGCAGGAATACTTCCTGATGAATACGGAAACGGATCTGCCCTTGGGCTTCCCCCGGGGCGGTTTCCCTGGCCCGCAGGGCAAATACTACTGCTCCGTAGGAGGTCGCTACACCTGGGGTCGTGAATTTGTGGAAGAGCATCTGGACGCCTGCCTGGAAGCCGGCATCAACGTGGAAGGTATTAACCAGGAAGTAGCCCCCGGACAATGGGAATTCCAGACGTTCGCCAAAGGAGCCAGGCGTGCGGGAGACATATTGTGGGTAGCGCGCTACCTGCTGAATCGCATCACTGAGAAGTACGGGTATTATATCGAATTGCACCCCAAACCGGTTCCGGGCGACTGGAACGGCAGCGGCATGCATGCCAACTTCTCCAACTCTTTGATGCGTAATGCCGGTAACAAGGAAACCTACGATCGAATCTGTGAGGCCTTCCGTCCGGTAACTCAGGAGCATATCAACGTATATGGGGCCTATAATGACGAACGACTGACCGGGCTGCACGAGACCCAGCACATCGAGGCATTCTCCTACGGGGTCTCCGACCGGGGTGCTTCCATTCGTATTCCCATAGCCACGGTAGAAAGTGGCTGGAAAGGATATCTGGAAGATCGCCGTCCGGCATCCAATGCCAATCCCTATCAGGTGGCACAGCGTATCATTGAAACTGTGAAGTCCGTTTCCTGATACGGCAACCCATAAAAGTCTATGCGTATGAAACCGTCCCAGGGTCATGGGACGGTTTTCTGCGTTTTGGTGTATGGATTATGAAATAGGGCTGGCTACATTCCGACCGTCTTGTACACGAAAATGATGTAAAGAATAAGCAGGAACAGGCCATCCCTTCTCCGGAGCTTCATACGGGGAATCAGCAGCACCATGGGCAGGGTTATGGCTGAAAAGGCGACCATCCAAAAAATATCGCTGGTGAACAGCCCTTCGTCCTGAGCGTCAATTGGTGTGATCAGGGAGGTTATTCCCAGTACGGCCAATAGATTAAAGATATTAGATCCGATCAGGTTGCCCAACGATATGGCGCGCTCCTTCTTTATGGCCGCAATGACCGAAGCGGCGAGCTCGGGCACGCTGGTCCCCACACTGAGCACGGTGATGGCAATCACGCGTTCGCTTACGCCGAAATCCTGTGCCATGGCCCGGGCGCCCTGGATCAGGAACTCAGATCCTGCCCAGAGTCCGGCTCCTCCCAATACCATCAAAAGGAGGGTCATGCCCCAGGATAGACTATCGTCTTCGTTCACCTCTGCTACCGGATGAGCTTCCTTGACGAAGCGCAGGACATAGACCAGGAAGGCGATTAAAAAAGCCAGCATGATCCCTCCTTCATGGGCTTCCAGCCGGCGGTCCGGGTAAATGAAGAACACAAACATTCCGGTCGCTATCATCAGGGCAGGCCAGTCGCAATTCAGGAAGGTCCGTTCGACCAGTATGCGGCCGAGCAGCAGGGTAATCCCGAGTACCAGACCGATATTGGCTATGTTCGATCCTACCACATTGCCCAGGGCGATATCCGGGGAGCCGTCCATGGCGGCTTTGGCGCTGACGATGAGTTCAGGAGCCGAGGTGGCGAAAGAAACCACGGTCATTCCGATGACCATACGGGGAATGGAAAAGCGCAGGGAGAGGGCCACGGCCGATTTCAGTAGCCAGTTCCCCCCGACAATCAACAATACCAATCCACCAATAACGTAAAATACGTTCTCCAAGAAAATTGAATTTTGGCAAATATAGTCTATGATACAAGTTGCAAGCCAAACTTCTTTAGGCGATAACCCAATAACTTTAACTAATTTTTTAGTTTTAAAACTGGTTTTTTAGTTTACTTTCGTCATCAAAGCTTTTTCGCTATGCAAAAACTTACGAATAAAGAGGAAGAACTGATGATCGTCTTGTGGAAACTGGGTAAGGCCTTCGTGAAGGATATTCGAAAGGAATACTCGGATTCCAGGCACTACAATACCCTGTCCACCACCATCCGCAATCTGGAGGATAAAGGTTTTGTCGGGCATGAAGTCCTGGGAAACAGCCATCGCTACTATCCCATAGTTTCCCGGGAAGAATACCGAAGTAAATACATCCTGGAGACCATACACAACTATTACTCCAATTCCTACAAGAGCCTGGTTTCCTTCTTTGCACAAGAAGAGAAGATCAGTGCGGAGGAACTCCGGGAAATCCTGGAACTCATTGAGAAAAATAAATAGAGATGCATCCCCTCTTCATTTATCTTCTGAAAGCCGCAGCAGTTCTCCTGATCTTCCTTGGCATATACTGGCTGTTCTTCCGGAACGAGACGTTCTTCCGGTTCTTGAGGGTTTACCTGCTGACGGGTATACTTTCGGCCATGGTGATCCCGGCGATCAACTGGGTGTATTATACTGAGCGGGAATACGTACCGATCTCCATGATGAAGTACTCCGAACTCCGCAGGGCAGTGACGGATGTCCCCGTACCGAACGAACCCAACTGGACGCTGGGAACCGTCCTTCTGATCACTTACCTTTTAGGAGCCTTGATGATACTGCTACACCGCGCCCATTCGATACTCCAGATCGCCCGTCTGCGCGCAAGGGCCGAGCGGCATCAAGAACAGGGACTCGCCATATACCAGGTAGGGGATCCCCTGCCCCCATTCTCGTTCTTCAATCGCATTTTCTGGAACCCGGACCTGTACAGCGAGGAAGAGCGGACCTCCATTCTCCGACATGAGGAGGCGCACTGTCGGCAGTGGCACAGTATCGATATCATGCTGATGGAACTCTGCCTGATCGTACTCTGGTGGAATCCCGTCAGCTGGGCTTATAGAAACGTGCTGCGGCAAAACCTGGAGTATCTCGCGGATCGCAGCGCGAGTACCGAGGGAATGGACCGAACATCCTATCAATACGCCATGTTGAGGCTCAGTGCTCCCGAGCACGCCCCGATGCTGGCCAACACCTTTAATAAATCATTCATCAAAAAGCGAATCGTTATGCTCAATCAAAAACCATCCCATCCGAAGAAGATCGGCTTCTTTGCCCTCGTACTACCGCTACTGGCTGTGTTTATGTACAGTTTCAACCGCACGGAAGTGGTGCGCTACGTGCCGACTGAAGTCATAGATCCTCTGATGTCGTCGTTCAACACAGCCGAAAAGCGCATCGAAATCGAGATGACCGCTGAAACCTCCGATGCCGAGCTCGATCAGATTAAGGCTGAATTGGCCGAGGACGGAATCGACTTGTCCTACACTACCGTGAGGAATTCTGAAGGACAGATCACCTCCCTATCCATAGACGTCAAGGGTCGCTATTCCTCCGGCAAATCTTTTTCGGGATACTACAAAATCGAGGAGGATGGTCCCATCGATCCCATTTTCCTGTTCTTTGACGACGAAGAGGAATCCTTTTCCATGAGTTCCGGTTCCCTGGACATCGAGGACGAAATCGACATTGATGTCCGGGTGGACGAGGAGAACGAGGATGTCGTCGTCCAGAATATTACGGTGGAAAGGGACGATAGCGGAAAAAAGAAGTATCGCTTACATTTTCAAAGGAAGGGCGAAGGTGGAAAGTACATCATCACCGATTCTTCAAATGTGGTGGTCAGAGGGTACACCTCAGCCCAGAGCCCTTCGGCCAAATCCGGGGTTTTTGTCTTCAAAGGCAATGGAAAGACTAAAAACGGCAGTGCCTTTACGCTACGCAAGGGCAGCAACGCCAACGTAAAGATCATGACCATGCCCCTGGATCGTAAGTCCATCCGCAAACTCAAGAGGGAAGCCCGCAAGGCCCGGAAAAATGGTGATGACGGTCAAAACGAATACATCATCATTACCGGGGATCCATTGGGCTCCATGGATTTCGATTTCGATATGGCAGTACCCGGAGTAGTATGGAACGAAATGGAGGAAGCCCTACACGAGGGGGTCAGCCCGGAACGGCTTGGAAAACAGATTGAGATGGAAAATTTCGTACTTAAAGGACAACTCGAGGAGGAGGAAATCCGCGAAATGATGGAGAAACATAGAATCGAATGGGAACAAAAGGTAAAAGAGAATAAAGAGGCCATCCAAAAAAGCATTGAAGAAACCCAAAAAGCTGCCCAGGAAGCTCGTAAGGAGGCATACGAAGCGCAGAATGAGGCCCGGGAACAGCAGCGCAAAATCCGCGCCGAGAGGATCGTAATTCGAGAACAGGAGTCGCGTGCTGCCGAAGAGGCCCGACGGGCAGAAAGGGAAGTCGCGAGGGTTGTGGAACGGGAAATTTACTTTACCGACGGGAAAGACGCACTCTACATCCTGGACGGCGAGCCTTCGACTCAGGAAGAATTTGAGAAACTCACCCCAGGCGATATCGAAAAAGTTGAGGTTCTGAAGGGCAATGCGGCCAAGGCGTTGTACGGGGAGAAGGCCCGTGACGGTGTCATTATAGTGACCACCAGAAAATAAATCCATTTTCAGTCATAAGTCGGCGAGGTTTATTCATCAATCAAAAAACCATATTTCATGGTCAATCCGAGAAAACCAGCCCAGCGTAACGGGCTGGTTTTTTTTACAGGAATTAAACGTTTTTGCCAAAAACAAAAGGTATCGTTTCCATTCGGCCCTTAATTATTCATGAGAACGCCAAAAGCCCCCTACAATACTATCAGTTTAGTAGATAAATGAGTATTCCGCCGTCAATCCGTTCGCACACGCAAGGATAGATATTTCATTTTGGAACACAATACGTTAATTGAATTAGGTATATGAATCCAAATATATTATTTCGGTTACGCATTTTTGGAAACATGATAAGTGTCATGATATATTGTCAACAAATCAAAACAATCGCAGTTTATTCTGAATCGAAAAACGAAAAATCCACACCATCATGATCGCAATTCTCGAGTTTCTTATCAATCTGGTAGCATCCGTGATTGCATTGATCTTTTAGAATGCGATTGCCTTAAACGCCCCCCGGGGCGATCGTACTTCTGAAGATCTGCTTCCTATCTTTGCAAAAAGCAGCGGATGCGAAAGCAGGTATTCAGGACTCTGGCCCGATTCAACAAAGCCTTACTGCCTTCTCTTACCCATAGCGTCAGCGATCTGGGAAAGGCCCGCAAGTGGCAACTTTTGCTGCTCGGTTACCGGTATTGGGTGACGACCCGGGCACTGGGAGACTAATCAACTCCCAGAGCAGACGAACCGGACCTCATCACCTGGGATCGCCGGTGCGCAAAGGCAATCTAGTACTTTAAAAGCGACTGGACCCCCGCCATGGGGCTTAGACGATCTTTACCATTCAGGAATGCCAGTTCCAACAGAAAGTTGAACTGTACAACGGTACCCCCCATTTCTTTCACCAGGCGGCTGGCGGCATTGGCCGTTCCTCCCGTAGCCAGGACGTCATCGTGAATGAGCACCCGATCCCCGGGTTCGATGGCATCCACATGAACCTCCAGGGTGGCAGAGCCGTACTCCAGGCCATAGTCGATGCTGCGCGTTTTGTAAGGGAGTTTGTTGGCCTTGCGCATAGGAACGAAACCGGCATGAATCTCCCGAGCCAGCATAGGCCCCATGATGAACCCGCGACTCTCAATACCCACCACCTTGGTTATTTCCCCTTCCAGCTCATGAACCATTTCCATGAGCATATAGAAGCTGTATTTGAAGGCCTTCGGGTCGTTGAACAAGGGGGTAATGTCCTTGAAATTGATGCCGGGTTTGGGAAAATCCGGGACATCGCGTATAAAGCTGTCGAGGTCCAAAGCGGTGGTATAAGTGTTGTAGTAAATGTAAAAAAGAAATATATTTGCACCCCCGTATTCGCGTGTGCTTTCACGTCTGCGGAGAATTCGGCCTCGTGGCGCAACTGAATAGCGCATCTGATTACGGCTCAGAAGGTTGCAGG
>CAZKAP010000063.1:0-9104 GCA_964550895.1 uncultured Flavobacteriaceae bacterium | reverse complement strand
ACTATAATTCAGTTAATTAGGCAGCTAAAGCGTAGTTATTTTCGCCATTTAAAGGTTTGGAACAGATATTTACGAGCATTAATTCCATAGCTCGACGTGCTTACCACTCGATTGATCTCGCTGTCAAATCCAGTCGGCCCCATATGCTTAAGAACGTAGTTTTTACCTCGTTTTTGAAGGACGGCAAATATACGAAAAAGCGCTGAAACAGCGGGTTTTATTACTTTTAAATCCCCCATTTACCCCTATGTTTGTCAAAAATTGTACCGAATTCACTTATGAAGATTGGAATCATCAAGGAACGCAAATCCCCGCCCGATAAGCGGGTCGCCCTTACTCCTGAATCCTGTAGAAGACTCATGAAGAAGTATCCCGAATTAACGATAGTCGCCGAGTCGTCCGATATACGGATATTCGCAGACGAGGACTACCGCAATGCGGGGATAGGGGTGGTGGACGATGTTTCCGACTGCGATGTGTTGATCGGGGTGAAGGAGGTGCCGATCGAGGCACTCATACCCGGCAAAAAGTACTTCTTTTTCTCGCACACTATAAAGGAACAGCCCTATAACCGGGATTTACTCAGGGCCATCCTGGATCAAGAGATTGACCTCTACGATCACGAGACCCTGACCGATGAGTCCGGGCGGCAGCGTCTGGTTGCTTTCGGCCGTTATGCGGGCCTGGTCGGGGCGTATAACGGCCTCAGGGCCTACGGGCTCAAGACGGGCCTTTACGATTTGCCGACCGCTGTAGAGCTGGGCAGCAGCGACAGGATGAAGGAGGTGTTGCTCGCGGTGAAGTGGCCCGCCATACGAATTGTGCTCACAGGCACGGGCCGCGTGGGAACCGGGGCGAGGGAAATACTCGATTGCCTGCCTTTTGAACAATTGCCCGTGGAAGACTACTTGAATCACCGGGGCTGGAATGGCGTTTACTGTCATATTGACGTACTGGATTACAACCGCAAGAGCGGAGGCGGGGAGGCTTCCAAGGAAGAATTCTTCGCCGACCCTTCAGGCTATGAGTCCGATTTTTTCCGATTCGCTGCGGTGAGTGACCTCTATATAGCAGCCCATTTCTACCAAAACGGTTCCCCTCAGATCCTGACGGCAGAAGAATTGCGCCGGCCGGACAGGAAGATCAGGGTGATTGCGGATATCAGCTGCGATATTGGTGAACCCATAGCCTCCACGCTCAGGGCATCCACCATAGAAGATCCGCTGTACGGGTATTTGCCCGAAACGGGCGAGGAGGTCGCCTTCGATCATCCTGATTCCGTTGGTGTTATGGCTGTTGATAACTTGCCTTGTGAGATTCCGGCCGAGGCGAGTGAGGGCTTCGCTCATGCGTTCGAGCAACACATTATCCCGGCTTTTTTTGATGGGGATTCCCGGGACATACTTCAACGCGCCCAGATCACTCATAAGGGCAGTCTGACCGAAGGGTACGCGTATTTAAGGAATTATGTTGGTGAATAACCCAGGAGTTCGTCAACCATTCTCCCGCGAGATTGATGAATGAACCTGAGCAAATCTTAAACAAAATCGAAGACGAATATCCAGATTATCAGAATGTTTACATGTCATGTCAACACATTGACCCGGTTAGATAGCCACAAAGCCATCCTGGTAAACTTATTAACAATTCGACCGGAAGTAGACGTAATTTGTATATTGACAGTCCCTTAGAACGATTCTATGAAGTTTAACTGGATATTGCACAAGCCAGCGGATGAGGGTCTCAAACGCATGTGTGTCGAGTTGGAGTACCAGTTAAGACCCAAGATTACCCGGTTTTTGTTAAGCCGGTTCGATGAGGAGAGCGTAACAGATTTTTCCTGCTTTCACTTCGAGGTAGATACGGCCACCAGGCACGTACGTTTATCCGAGAAGACCCCCCTGAAGTACAGAAACCTGATACAAATGGAGTTTGACAGAGAGATCAATGGGTCTCAACGGCATTTGTATTTCAACGAGCGCAAGGTGCGGGAACTGGGTTCCTGATCCCGGCTATGATCCGATCATAGCCCTTCGACGTTTTACCTTGATTCCGGTAACGGATCCCGAGCCTGCCTTTTATTTCCGGGAACGCCTTAAAGTATAGCCTGTCGAAGGCGCACCAGTCTGGCCAGCAATTCCTCCATCCGGTCGAGTTTGAGCATGTTTGCGCCATCGCTTTTGGCCTGTGAGGGATCGAAATGGGTTTCCATGAACAGGCCGTCCACGCCGATGGCAACTCCGGCCCTGGCGACGGTTTCTATTAAAGCGGGCCTGCCACCGGTTACCCCGGAAGACTGGTTGGGTTGTTGGAGAGAGTGGGTTACATCCAATACTACCGGGGCATATTGTTGCATGGTAGGGATCCCGCGATAGTCGATAATGAGATCCTGATATCCGAATGTTGTCCCTCGTTCCGTGAGCAATACCTGATCATTGCCGCTCTCCCGTACCTTCACAGCCGCATGCTGCATGCTTTCGGGGCTCATAAACTGGCCTTTCTTCAGGTTCACGGTCTTACCTGTCTGCGCCGCCGCGACGACCAGATCCGTTTGCCGGACCAGGAAGGCGGGTATTTGTAAAACGTCCACATAAGCCGCGGCCATGGATGCGTCTGATGGCAAATGGATGTCGGTGATGGTCGGAACTCGGAAGGTATCCGATACTTTTCTGAGTATCTTCAGTGCCTTTTCATCTCCGATACCCGTAAAGGAGTCCAGCCGGCTCCGGTTCGCCTTCTTAAAACTCCCCTTGAAAATATAAGGGATGCGCAATTGATCCGTAATGCGAACCATTTCTTCAGCGATGCGCAGCGCCATGTCTTCACCCTCTATGGCGCATGGGCCTGCTATCAGGAAAAAGTTCAGCGAATCGGTGTGTCGTATCTGTGGAATAACGGAGATGTCCATGTGTCTTGTCATGATACCCAAAGATAGGCCGCTATTTGCTATCTGCATTGTGGTTTGAAGAGGGCCTGGCCTATTTGGCTTTTGGCCCACCTTTCCGGGTTTTCATTAATTTTTATTTAGGAGGAAGATATCAGCGGCGGGCCCGGGAAATCGGTCTATATTTGCAGCCGAAATTCGGTTCTGAAATATTGGGACACACACTCTTATGACAAAAATTAAGAATATCGCGATTATCGCACACGTCGACCACGGAAAGACGACTCTGGTCGACAAGATCATGTATCACTGCCGCCTGTTCCGGGACAACGAGAACAAGGGTGACCTGATACTGGACCACAACGATCTGGAGCGCGAACGCGGTATAACGATCGTATCCAAAAACGTTTCGGTCGTTTACAAGGATACCAAGATCAACATAATTGACACTCCCGGTCACGCCGATTTCGGTGGGGAAGTGGAGCGGGTGCTCAACATGGCAGATGGGGTATTGCTCCTGGTAGACGCCTTCGAGGGACCCATGCCACAGACGCGTTTTGTGCTTCAGAAGGCCCTTGATTTGGGCCTTAAACCCTGTGTGGTCATCAATAAGGTGGATAAGGAAAACTGCACACCCGATGAGGTGCACGAGAAGGTGTTCGACCTGATGTTCGAGCTCGGGGCTGAGGAATGGCAGCTGGATTTCCCCACGGTGTACGGCTCTGCCAAGAACAATTGGATGGGCGAGGACTGGAAAACTCCGACAGAGAACATCGAGCCCCTGTTGGATATGGTGCTGGAGCACATACCCGAGTTCAGGCCCGTAGAAGGAAGTACGCAGATGCTGATTACCTCCCTGGACTACTCCTCGTTTACCGGGAGGATCGCCATTGGAAGGCTACAGCGCGGGACCATACAGGAGGGCCAGCAGGTGGTACTGATCAAGCGGGACGGCTCGATTTCAAAAACCCGCATCAAGGAACTCTACGTATTTGAGGGGCTGGGCCGGTTTCGTGTCAAGGAAGTGCAGGCGGGTGACATCTGCGCTTTAGTAGGCATGGAAGGCTTTGAAATCGGTGATACCGTGGCCGATGCCGAGAATCCCGAGGCGTTGCAGACCATCGCTATCGACGAGCCAACCATGAGTATGCTCTTTACCATCAACGATAGCCCCTTTTTCGGAAAGGACGGCAAATATGTGACTTCCCGGCACGTCAAGGAGCGTCTGGAAAAGGAACTGGAAAAGAACCTGGCGCTTCGCGTGGAAGAAACCGACAGTGCCGACCGCTTCATGGTCTACGGCCGTGGAGTGCTGCACCTTTCCGTCCTGATCGAGACCATGAGGCGTGAGGGCTACGAACTTCAGATCGGTCAGCCCCAGGTGATCATACGTGAAATCGATGGGGTGAAGTGCGAACCCGTGGAGACCCTCACCATCGACCTTCCGGAGGAATTATCCGGTAAGGCCGTCGAGATGGTGTCCATGCGGAAAGGGGAAATGCGCAGCATGGAGGCCCGGGGTAGCCGGATGATTTGCGAGTTCCTGATTCCCTCCAGGGGAATCATTGGTCTCAGGAACCAGCTGCTGACTGCTACTGCGGGTGAGGCGATCATGGCGCATCGTTTTCTGGAATACCAGCCGCTCAAGGGCGATATCCCCGGGAGGATTAACGGATCTCTGGTTTCCATGGAGAATGGGACGGCCATTCCTTATTCGATCGACAAGCTGCAGGAACGGGGGAAATTCTTTATCGATCCGGGTGAGGATATCTACGAAGGGCAGGTCATAGGAGAGAATTCGCGTTCCGACGATATGGTGGTCAACGTAACCAAGACCAAGAAGCTTTCCAATGTCCGGGCCGCCGGTTCGGACGAAAAGACCCGAATTGTCCCGGCCATCAAGTTCTCCCTGGAGGAGGCCCTGGAGTACATTCAGAAGGACGAATTGGTGGAGGTGACCCCGAATCACCTGAGGCTAAGAAAGATATATCTTAAGGAGACCGACCGCAAACGCCTCTCCAAATAGCCCTGAGCGGCGGGCTGTACCCCCTTCGGATGAGAGCCCGGTTCCCGTAGTTTTTTGCAGAAGGTAACGGGTTTACTTGCTATCTTTAGAGTAGCGGTGTTTTGTTTTGAGGGGCCCCGCCCCCATTGAGCAACTAAAAGCCTTTCCATGCCAACTCGAATCACGCATTCCATTCGCCTGCTCGCCCTGTTCGTGCTCCTGATGGGTAGCCCTACGCTGCTCTGCGCCCAGGAAAGCGAACCCGCCACCACCGAGGTGTCGGAGGCCGGGAAAGACTCCTTTTTTACGACCCTGCTTCGGACGCCTTTCGCGCTAACCATAGGCTTTATTACGGCGGGTTGCATCATGTTCACCGGCTTTATGGAGTTCTGGCCCTACCTCTTCTCAGGTTTTGACTACGGCTTCCCGGTAACCAAGGAACTGGTGGACATCGGCTGGAAACAAGTCGTATACGAGTGGTGGTGGAAACCGGGTGTCACCTGGCACCTGATCGTATCGATCCTCCTGTTTTCGATGTTTTCGGGGGGCAATAAGGCCCGGAAGAGGTACAAGTCGTAAATTCTAGCGGGATACCTTATAGTCCTGCAAGCAGGAGGCCGCAGCACCGATAATACCGGCGCTGTTGAGCAGTTTGGCGGGTTTTACCGGGGTCTTCAGGTCGAGCTGATGCTCGAACAGTTCCCATTTCTTGGATACCCCACCGCCTACGATAATGAGATCAGGCGAGATGAGCAACTCTACCAGATTCAGGAATTTATTGAACCGCTTGCCCCATTTTTCATAGCTCATTTCTTCCCGTTCGCGGGCTCCATTGGATGCGTAGTCCTCGATTTTGCGATAGTCTTTGTAGGGAATCTGACCCAATTCAAAATTGGGCAGCAGGTTTCCATTGTAGAATACTCCTGAACCGATTCCGGTACCGACCGTAATCATGACCACCACACCCGTCACACCCTTGCCCTGTCCATAGCGAATCGATGCGAAGCCAGCCGCATCGGCATCGTTGATTACCCGGAAAGGCAGGCCCGTCGATTCCTCAAAAAGTTCCTCTACGTTGGTCCCCACCCAGACCGGATCCAGGTTACCGGGATTGGTGCAAACTCCGTTCTTGATAATAGTGGGGAAGCCGCAGCCCACAGGACCGTCGTATTCGAAGTGTTCGCACAATTGTCGGACTACCTGCGCCATTTCTGTGGGTTTCCGGGAGCCGGGAGTTCGTATCCGATGTCGTTCGGTGAGCATTTCGCCGGTCTCGGCATCGACCAGAGCGCCTTTGATTCCGCTTCCGCCGATATCAATTCCTAACAGCTTCATCAAGTGTGGTGTTTAGGCAAAATAACGAAGAATCCACCGGTGGAATGATGAAATCTGCGATAAATGCAATGGATGTCAATATGAAAACGCGGGTTTCTTGCCCCCTGGTATACAGCTTCCGAAATCAGACCGCCTTTTGTGCGACTTCGAAGACCTTTCGCTCGTCGCATTTCAGCGTCTTGTGTGGGAACTTGAGGATCAGCGCGTAATCGTGGGTCGCCATCATTATGGTGCGGCCTGAGTCGTTGATTTCCTGGAGTACCTTCATGACCTCTACGCTGGTTTGCGGATCCAGGTTACCCGTGGGCTCGTCTGCCAGGATCAGTTCCGGATCGTTGAGCAGAGCCCGTGCAATGCCTATCCGCTGCTGTTCACCACCAGAAAGCCGATGGGGAAAGGTATTAACCTTATCCGACATCCCCACTTTTTCCAGTACTTCGTCAATTTTGCGGTACATGAGCTTGTCGTCGGTCCAGCCGGTGGCCTTGAGCACAAACAGCAAATTGTCCCCGACGGTCCGATCCGAGAGCAGCTTGAAATCCTGGAAGATGATCCCCAGCTTCCTCCTTAAAAATGGGATATCGTCCTCCCGGAGCTTGCGCAGGTCGAAGTCGGCGACCTTACCCGACCCCTTTGTCAGGGGAATGTCGCCATACAGGACTTGCATTAGGGAACTCTTGCCACTTCCGGTCTTGCCGATGATGTAAACGAATTCCCCGCGCTGAATGTCGATACTGATGTTCTCCAGGACCAGGCTGTCCCGTTGATAGATGGAAACGTCTTCCAGTCTTACGATGGATTCGGACATGGGATAAGTAATATTTACAGTGATTCGAATCGGTGCTCAATTCTCGCCCCGTTCGCTGCTTAAAAGTACGAAGTTCGCATTAATGATGGGCGACTTCGATTAGGCAGAGCGACACAGTAGACTTACATTTGGCCGGCTATGGGAAAAGGTGGGACAAACTCGGGAAGGAACATCAGGGAAATCGGCGTCCGACCCGAGCGATTCGGGTTCTTCTACGGATACATCATCGTACTGGTGGGTACCCTCGGGGTGTGGTTTAGTATACCGGGTCAGACCATAGGGGTATCGGTCTTTACCGACCCGGTAAAGGATGCGCTTGGGCTTACCCGCGGCGAGTTTAGCAATGCCTATGCCATAGGGACTATTGCGAGTTCCCTGCTGCTGGGCAGGGCGGGTAAGTGGTTCGACCGATTCGGGGCGCGAAAGGTGGCCTTCGGGGCCGTGCTCGGATTATCGCTATCCATAGCGCTCTGCTCGATGTCAGAAATCATCAGCCGGGAGGTCAATGCCTATTTCGGTTTTGAGTCCATCGGGTTTACCTTCGCCATGATGTGCGTACTGTTCTTCCTGATCCGTTTCTGCGGACAGGGGGTACTCACCCTGTCGAGTCGGAATATGATTATGATCTGGTTCGATCAGAATCGGGGTAAGGTCAATGCCTTTACCAGTGTGGCCCTCTCATTCGGCTTCAGTTCGGCCCCCCTATGGCTCAACGCCCTGGTCGAGCGATGGGAGTGGGACTGGGCCTGGAGATGGATGTCACTGGCCCTGCTGGGAGCCAGCGTACTGGTCTGGGCGTTCTACAGGGACCGACCCGAGGAGTTTGGACTGCTGCCCGACGGCAG
Organism: uncultured Flavobacteriaceae bacterium; assembly: GCA_964550895.1. Classification (GTDB taxonomy): domain Bacteria; phylum Bacteroidota; class Bacteroidia; order Flavobacteriales; family Flavobacteriaceae; genus CAZKAP01. Next base: position 1,227 of record CAZKAP010000063.1, on the reverse strand, counting down.
CCCGGCGGAGAACGAGTCCGATCGGGGCCTAACTTTCAAGCGACTGGCGCGCCAATTTACCCTCCGCGAGGCCTATGTGACGAGAGCTTTCTGGGTGTACGGACTCATATTGGCGTTCAACAGTTTCTTCATCACCGGGCTGACCTTTCATGTCGTTTCGGTTTTCGGGAGCGTAGGCTGGGAAAAGGAGAAGGCCATCGCCCTATTCCTACCCGCAGCCCTGGTTTCGGTTTCGGTTTCGACCCTGTTCAACTTCCTCAGCGACTACGTATCACTCAAGAGGTACCTGTATGCCATGATCCTCGGGGGGTGCCTGGCGACTTCCGGCCTGTACTTTTTGGATCTGCCTTTCGGCTACCTCCTGCTCATAGCGGGTATAGGGATGCTCGGCGGGTTCTTCGCGGTGCTGAATTCCATAGTCTGGCCCCGGTTTTACGGACGAACGCACCTGGGGGCGATCAGTGGGCGGATACAGTCGTTCCTGGTGTTCAGCAGTGCACTGGCTCCCAGTATGTTTAGCTGGGTCTACACCCAGTTCGGTACCTATCGGCTCATTTCTGTTTTCTGCGCATTGGTGTTGCTGGTACTGGCCATAGGCGGTATACGGGCGGACAATCCCCAGCCCGCCGGCGATACATCGACTATCGAATAGGGATAATCGGGTTCTGCAGGGCCGCCTGCGGAACGTTCCTTACATTTATGGCGAGAAAGCCATGTCAGCTCGTGATTCCTTCATACTGCACATCGGGTATATTCATCCGTCGGGCGTCCGCTTCGATAGCCGTACTGTATCTGCTGGGGACCTCTTCCCTTGTTGCCCAGCGGTCCTTTATAGACAACCTGATCAAGAACCCGGGCTTCGAAGAATACAAAAACTGCCCCAGTCGTTTGGGGAGCTTTGACCGGGACGTTCGCTACTGGAGTTCCCCGACCCAGGGAAGCACCGATTACTTCAGTGGCTGCAGCCGGATCATGACCGTACCTTCCAACTACAACGGCCATCAGCAACCCCGCAACGGGAAGGCCTATGCCGGTATGTACCTTTGGGCACCCCAAAATTACCGGGAATACATACAGGTGGGCCTGAGGAAGCGGCTGCTTCGGGATTCGGTTTATCAACTCAAGCTGAGCATCAGCCTGGCTGAACGTTCCCGGGATGCCGTCGGAAATCTAGGATTCCTATTTACCGACCGGCCCCTGAATATCCCGATCAAAACGGTAATAACC
>CAZKAP010000062.1:0-9593 GCA_964550895.1 uncultured Flavobacteriaceae bacterium | reverse complement strand
AACAAACAACTATAAGTCACATCAAAACTGTCCGAAGAATTGGGGTGACCACCTTGAGCGGTATACTCCTACGGCTGCGAGAGATTGCCCGGGCTGCAGGACTCTCCGAGGAACTCAAATGGGGGCGTCCCACCTACAGTTGGAACGGCAGGAATGTGCTGGTCCTGAGTGTATTCAAGGACTACTGTGGCATATGGTTCTTCCACGGGGCCCTGCTGTCCGATTTCAAGGGCGTTCTCCAGAATGCTCAGGAGGGTAAGACACAGGCCATGAGGCACTGGAAGATTTATGACGCAAACGATTTCCATCCCCATTGGGTAGTCGAATACGTGGAAGAGGCGGTTAAGAATGAGAAAAGCGGGCGCCGAATACCCGTTCAACGTCCGGGAGAGTGCACTATGCCGGCCATTCCTGAGCTCCTCCTTGCCCGCTTCGACGAGGATGCCGTCCTCCGGGAGAAATTTGAAGCCCTGAGCCTGAGTCATCGCAGGGAATACCTTGAATGTATCGCCGGGGCCAAGCGAGAAGCTACACGCAAGCGGCGTGTAGAAAAAATACTACCCCTTATCCGGTTCGGGCGGGGGCTCAATGATCGATACTGCAAGTAAGCCAATTCGACCATGGCCTGCAGGGCTATGGGACAGCCACTCAATTCTCCCAAGTGTATGTTTCCGATGCCCTGCGCCGTTAACTATCCATGTCGTATTACGGAATCGATGAAGTGGGTGGCTTTCCTCATTTTTATGCCTATGCGAATCCGGTCGTTGAAAGGCAGGGTTGTTACGTTCATCGGGAATTATCCGCACTTGATTGCCAAATTCACGCCGTTACCCGATTGGTAAGGCTTGATTGACTATTTTGCCACATTGCTAACGAATCCAATTACATGAAGCGATTTTTACCCTCCATTATCCTCTTCGGCCTTGTAGGTCTTATGGCCGTACAGCCTGCTGAAGCACAGCGATCGAAGAGGAAAAAGAAAAAGGACAAGACCGAGGCGGCCGCTCCGTCCAAGAAGCCTGGCAAGGGAGATATTAAGCCCTATTCCAAGGTGATTACCAAAGAAGCCAAAACCGATAAGGGACTCTTCGATGTCCATGAGGTGGATGATACATTCTTCTACGAGATACCGGACTCTCTGTTCAACCGGGAAATGCTTATGGTAAGCCGTATTGCCAAGACGGCTGATGGCATTGGATTCGGTGGTGGCAAGATCAACACCCAAGTGTTGAGGTGGGAGAAAAAACCCAAAAAAGTGATTCTCCGCGTGGTTTCCTATGAGAACTATGCGGCGGATTCCCTGCCTGTGCACGAAGCCGTGGTGAATTCCAACTTCGAACCCGTTTTGTACACCTTTCCCATCGAGGCGCTGAAAAAGGACTCGGTTAATCCCGCCACCGTAATCGAGGTAAGCCCTTTGCTTACCAAGGACGTGCAGGCCCTGGGTATGCCATCGCGTTATCGCACTCAATACAAGGTGAGCCGATTGGACGGCGACCGCAGCTATATCGAAACCGTTAAGAGCTACCCCCGGAATATAGAGGCGCGCCACGTTAAGACTTATGTAGCCCGGGAGGCACCGAGTAACCGCAGTCTGGGATCGATCAGTATCGAGATCAACAACTCGATGATATTGCTGCCGGAAGCGCCCATGAAACGGAGGTATTTTGATCAAAGGGTAGGCTGGTTTGCCCGTGGGCAAGTCGATTACGGGCTGGATGCCCAGAAGAGTAAGACCGTTCGCTACCTCGATCGATGGAGACTGGAAGTCAAGGAGGAGGACAGGGAGAAATTCCTCGCTGGCGAACTTGTAGAGCCCAGGAAGCCCATTGTATACTATGTGGATCGCGCCACACCGAAAAAGTGGGTACCCTATATCAAGCAGGGTATAGAGGACTGGCAGGTAGCCTTCGAGGCCGCAGGGTTCAGGAATGCCATTATTGCCAAGGATCCTCCTTCCCCTGAGGAAGACCCCGAGTGGTCCCCCGAGGATGTGCGCTATTCTGTGGTGCGTTACCTGGCGTCACCCATTCCTAACGCTAATGGTCCTCACGTGAGTGATCCCAGAAGTGGGGAGATACTCGAATCGGATATCAACTGGTACCACAATGTCATGACGCTGTTGCGCAACTGGTTCTTTGTCCAGACGGCCGCTATCAATCCCGAAGCCAGAGGGGTGGAGTTCAAGGATGAGGTCATGGGTCGGCTCATTCGATTTGTTTCCGCCCACGAGGTCGGACACACCCTGGGCCTTCCCCACAATATGGGAAGCAGTGTGGCGTATCCGGTGGACTCCCTGCGTTCCGCTACCTTCACAAAAAAGTACGGTACGGCACCCTCGATTATGGACTATGCCCGCTTCAACTATGTGGCCCAGCCGGGCGATCGTGGGGTGAGCCTGATGCCCGACATTGGAATTTACGACAAGTACGCGATCCACTGGGGATATCGTCCCATACTGGATAAATCAGCCGAGGAGGAAAAGCCCATCCTGGATCAATGGATACTGAAACATGCCGGCGATCCCATGTACCGTTTCGGGCGGCAACAGCGTCCGGTGCGGGACCCAAGTTCACAAACCGAGGATCTGGGTGATGATGCGGTCAAGGCCAGTGACTATGGTATCGCTAATCTGAAGCGAATCGTACCCCGACTGATTGAGTGGACCGAGGAGGACGGAAAAGACTACGAAGAGCTCGGAGATCTGTATGGTCAGGTACTGGCCCAGTATAATCGCTATATGGGGCATGTCGCCAGTAATATTGGTGGGGTCTATGAGCACTACAAGACCTACGATCAGGAAGGAGTGGTTTACACTCCGGTGTCCCAGGCGCACCAGCGCAAGTGTATGGATTTCCTTCAGCGGCAGCTCTTCCAGACTCCGGAATGGATGCTGGATAAGGACATCCTTAACCGCATTGAGGCGGCCGGAACCGTCGAGCGAATCCGTGCCACCCAGGTACGAACCCTGAATCAGATCCTGGACCTGAGCCGCATTGCCCGCCTTATCGAACAGCATACCCTGAATGGAAATTCCGCATACAGCCTGCTGGAGATGGTGTACGACCTGCGAAAGGGCATCTGGACGGAACTGAAGTCCGGTAAATCCATAGACACTTACCGAAGAAACCTGCAGAAGGCGCATATCGACCGTCTGGCCTATCTGATGGAGGCAGATAACCAAAGGGGTTCATCGAGTAGCTGGAGCACGGTAACGGCGGTGAATACGAGTCAGTCCGATATTCGATCGGTGGCCAGAGGCGAACTCCGCAACATCAAGCGGGACGTGGAATCGGCCCTCAAGCGATCCCCTGACCTGCGTTCTCGCTACCATCTTGAAGATGTCCGGGACCGTATAGACATGATACTCGACCCGAACTAAACATATCCCGATAACTAGCTTACTTAATGGCCCGCGATCCTCGAAAGGATCGCGGGTTTTTTTATGGAGTGCGACCTGCCCGTACCGGGCAAGGGAGTATTTTGCTATTTTGGTCAATATCTATTGATTATGCGTAATATTTTAAAGAATAGACGTCCATTATCGGCTGTTGGGGTTATAGGCTTATTAGCTGTTCTAACGGCTTGCGGCGGATCAAAATCTGCGGCTGCCTTCCCTACAGAAAGGGCTCCCGAATTTTTTCGTGCCCGATTTACGACCACTCAGGGTTCATTCGAACTCGAGTCCCGCAGGGAGTGGTCTCCCGCCGCTGTAGACCGGTTGTATCAGTTGATTAAAACCGGATATTATAGCGATGTAGCGTTCTTCAGGGTTATACCGAATTTCGTGGCCCAATTTGGAATTAGTAACGACAGTACCCTTTACCAGGGTTGGAACGCGATAAAAGTCGCCGACGAACCCGTAGTACAGAGTAACTACCGGGGTACCATCGCCTTCGCCAGGGACCAGCCCGGGACCCGAACGACACAGCTGTACATCAACCTCGTGGATAATCTGAGACTGGATACGGTAACTTTTAATGGGGTCAGGGGATTTCCGGTGGTTGCCAGGATAACCGAAGGAATGATGGTGGCCGATGCCTTATACGACGGGTATGGTCCTGCGATTCAGGATCAGCAAGATACCATAGCCAGGTATGGTAACACTTTTTTAAGGAAGAATTACCCCGGGCTCGATTATGTAATCAGCGCTGAGATTCTGGAGTGAGAATGGAGAGGATGGTGCACTGCATCTTCCTGGATTTCGTTCATAGCTGAGATGTCTGATGCTCTAGAATTTATGGTTTGTACTAACTTTAGGAAAAATTCAAATCATGGGTAAATTCAAGATTAAAACAACGGCTGCCGGTAACTTTATGTTCAATCTGGTAGCCGGAAACGGGCAGGTAATACTGACCAGTGAGGCATACAACAGCCGTGCGGCCTGCGAAAACGGAGTGGAGTCGGTAAAGAAAAATGCCTCGGATGACGGCCGTTACGATCGCCTCGAGGCCAAGGACGGCAGCCCTTATTTCAACCTGAAGGCCGCCAATGGACAGGTGATCGGGAAAAGCGAAATGTACTCTAGTGCTTCGGCTATGGAGAACGGAATAAGTTCCGTAAAGAAAAATGCACCGGAAGCTGGTGTGGAAGAAGAATAGCCATAATTCAGAGATTTAGTTACAGGGAGACCAGAGGGAAATAATTCCCTCTGAAAGTCTCCGTTTATTATATTGTGCAATGATCGGAAAAGGGTTCATTCCTTTCCGAAGTATTACGTTTAAATACTTGCTATGATTAAGGTGAATTTCAATTCGAATACTGTCAAACGATTAGGACTGCTGGGTTTCCTCGCTTTAAGCGTTGTTACCGTTCTCGCAATCGAGTCCTGCACTTCGGATGGTTCCGGAGGTGAGACACAAACGGAAGTGACCCCGTCCGGCCTGAATCTGTCCGTTACCCGCACTGGTGAAAATCAATACAACCCCTATGGCAACGGCACAGGCGAAGTTACACTAAGGGCGACGGCTCGAAATACGGAACGATTCCGATTCCGTTTCGGAGATGCGCCCCCGGTGGAAAACACCAGTGGTATTGCCACCTTTACTGTAGAGGAGGAGGGTACCCTGGATTACGAGGTAGAGGTAACGGCCATATCCGAAACGGATAACGAGCTGACCACCACCCAAAGCATCACCATATATCGCTCGAATGCAGAATTTCCCACGGTGGTCTGGGCGGACGAGTTTGATTATAATGGTGCGCCGGATCCCAATAAGTGGCATCATCAGGAAATCCCTATACTGGGCGACACCTGGGCCAATGGTGAAGAGCAACACTATGTAAACCGGCGGGAAAATTCATTCGTCGATAACGGATCACTTAAGATAAAGGCCATCAAGGAGGACTATACCTTTGAAGGCACAACGAAGTCCTATACTTCTGCCCGCCTGAACTCCAAATTCGCCTTCGAATACGGTCGTGTGGAGGTTCGGGCCAAGCTACCTGCCGAAGGTGGCACCTGGCCAGCCATATGGACCCTGGGCGCCAATATCAACGAAGTGGGAAACTACTTTGGCGATCAATTCGGAAGCGTCGGATGGCCCCGTTGCGGCGAGATTGATATCATGGAGCAAAGGGGCTGGGACAAGACAACCACCCTGGCTTATTTCCACTGGGGTGATACCCAGACCTTCGCCTACTCCAATGAAGGAGGCGAAATAGCCGCCCCTAATTCGACCACCGAGTTTCAGATCTATTCCCTCGAATGGAACGAGGATGCCATGAAGGTTTTCTACAATGACCAGTTGGTGTATGAATTGGAGAACACCACAGGACGCCCTTTCGATAACCCGCACTACTTGTTACTTAATATTGCCATGGGGGGTAACCTAGGCGGTGAAATACCGGCTGACTTTTCCGAATCCACCTTCGAGATCGATTACGTGCGGGTATATCAGTAAAACAGGACAATAGAGGAGCCCCGCTCGAAATGATGCCAGTTTTTGGGCGGGGCTCCTGTTTTGGCCCCTGATAGGCCAGTTAGAAAAACCCTAATCGGGTTTACGCATAAAAGGAAAGAGTTATTTCTTAGATAATTCATTAATTTTTTGCCTTGGTGCCAAGGCATGACTGAGTTTTTCGACTACCATTTCCTCCTCCAGTTCAAATGAGCTGGTCAACCGGATATCTTCGCTGGATGCCCCTATACGAACCCCGTAGGTGCCGGCTTCGAGTATCCAGGAGGAGCGATCGGTATCGAAGGAGGCATAGTCGGAAGGCCGTATGCTGAATTCAAGAATTTCTTCCTGTCCGGGCTCCAACAGCGAAGTCTTACCGAACGAGCGCAGTTCCATCGCGGGCTTCTCCAGGGTTATACCCGGAGCGCTCAGGTATACCTGCACCGCTTCTTTTCCGGCGATCTCTCCTGTGTTACGCACCGTACAGCTTATTTTTACAACTCCCCGATCGGACTCGACCTGCAAATCTCCGTATTCAAAGGTGGAGTAGGACAGACCAAACCCAAACGGGTAAGAAACGGTCTTGTCAAAGCTGGTGTAATACCGGTATCCGACGTAGATTCCTTCCTCGTATGCCACTCGGGCCGGCTGAGTTGGAAATGAGCCAACCGTCGTAACCGGTTCGCCGTATTCCTCTCCCGGGAAGTTTATGGAACTGGGTACGTCTTCGTATCGGAGCGGAAAGGTAGTGGGCAGCTTGCCGGAAGGGTTGATTTTTCCCGTGAGGACATCGACCACGGCATTACCTGCCTCCTGTCCGCCCTGCCAGGGTAGGAGTATGGCGTCCACCTGGTCTTTCCAGGATTCTACCTCGACCACGTTTCCGATATTAAGGATCATGATTACCTTTTTGTTCTGACTGTGAAAGACCTCGGATACTTTTTTAATCATATCCTGTTCTGTTTCAGTGAGTAAATAGTCACCTTTCAGGGGACGATCCTGGAATTCACCCGAGATCCTTCCCAAGGTAATAAAAGCGATATCGCTGTTATCGGCGGCTGCTTCGATCTCGCTAACGTCTATAGGCATTTCGGGCATCGGTTCGGGGGGTAAAAAGTTAAACGCTTCTTCCTCCGGTTGCTTGGCTTTTTCGCTTTCGATAAAGGCCTGATAGGATGATTCTAATTGGCTTTCAATAGCTATACCTGCGCCGTTCAATCCCTCGACCAGGGATACCGTATAGGCTTCTACCACATCTCCGCTACCGGTGCCCCCGGCGATGAATTCATACGAGCCAATACCGAAAGCCGCGACTTTTAGTCCACTGGCCTCAACCGGCAGGACCCCATCGTTTTTGAGCAATACAGCACCCTCCGCAGCAACTTGTCTCGCCAATTGGGCGTGCTCGTCCAGGGGAGGCGTATTCGAATATTCATAACGGTTAAAGGTCGGAGATTTCAACAGTACCTTGAGTATTCTTCGAGCGTTGCGATTCAGGATATCCTCGTCCAGCTTCCCCTCTGCGTGGGCTTCACGGAGTGCCTGGCGCTGCTGGGGAGTACCCGGCATCAGCAGGTCATTTCCGGCCTTCATTTGAGCTACCGGATCCAGCCCCGCAAACCAATCCGTCATGACCAGGCCCTCGAACCCCCATTCCTTCCTCAAAACGGTTTCCAGGAGTTCTTCATTCTGGGATGCCGTAGTACCGTTAATTTCGTTGTACGAACTCATAACCGTCCAGGGCTTGCCATCCTTTACGGCTAACTCGAACCCTTTCAGGTATATTTCCCTCAGGGCCCTTTCGCTGACCTGAACGTCCAGGGACATGCGGTTGGTTTCCTGATTGTTCACCGCGTAGTGCTTTATCGACGTGCCCACGCCCTCCGACTGAACCCCGTTTACAAAAGCTGCAGCCATTTTACCCGACAGTAGCGGGTCTTCCGAATAGTATTCGAAATTTCTTCCGGCCCTCGGATCCCGGTGAATATTGAGGGCCGGGGCGAGTAGCACATCCATTCCGTATTCCCGCACTTCGTTGCCCATGGCACTGCCCACTTCGCGGGCCAGTTCAGTATCCCAGGTGGACGAAACCAGGGAGGCTATGGGGAAGGCCGTACAGTAATAGGGATCGACCCCTTCGAGTGGAAGAATCCGAACCCCGGCGGGTCCATCAGTAGTCAACATCCCTCGGATGCCCAGGGTGTCAAAGGAATAGGTTCCGCCCACGGCTCCTGGCACGCGGAGTTCCTGTATGGTTTCGAAACGTCCGGGTATGGTAAACCCAATGCCAACTACTAAATTAATTTTGTCTTCCACACTGAGTCGGGCCAGGATATCATCGGCTCTTTGATCTGGGCTAAGATCAGTATTTTCGTACGGTTCAATGGAGCCGTTGTCGTTCAAATCCATAGGTGCATCGCTGTTTAGCCGGCAGGCAAAAGTAAGCAGTAACAGGGTGAGGAAAGGGAGAAGTTTACGCATGGTATCTTTGAAAGAGAGAATGATGTATCAAAGTTAGCTTTATTGAGTCAAAATGACAAATAAGATTACCCGGTATGAGTATGACGGAGGGTTTCCATGATAATTTTGTGAATCGAATGAAGGGATTCTTGCCCGGTATCTCCCTGGACTGTGTTGTATTCGGGTATCACGAACGATCCCTGAAGGTTTTGCTTCTTCGCTACAGGAATACCCAGGCCTGGGCACTACCCGGGGGGTTTCTGCCCGGGGATCGCGAGATGGATGAGGTCGCTTCAGAAATCCTCGATGAACGCACGGGGGTGGGTGATATATTCCTGCAGCAGTTTCAAACCTTCGCTTCGCTGGATCGGGGATGGGAGAGCAACGAGCTGAGCAGTCGGGTTTTTGAACGACTGCTTGGTCAATGGCCCGAGGACGCAGTTCCGTCCTTAAAGGCCTGGCTCGGTCAGCGTTTCATTTCCACGGGTTATGTCGCCTTGGTGGAATCCGAGAGGGTCGTACCTAAACCCGATGCACTCAGTGAGGAATGCCGTTGGATAGCCGTGGATGAACTGCCTCCATTGGTACTGGACCACCTTCATATCATTGAGAGTGCGCTCCGGTTTATGCGGACGCGAATGAACTATTTGCCGATAGGACGCTCCCTGTTGTCCCAGCGATTTACCATGAGTGAATTGCAATCCCTCTACGAAGCCATACTTGGAAAATCCCTGGATCGAGGCAATTTCCAGCGCAAAATGCTCAAGCTGGGTGTACTGGTCCGACACGAGAAGTTGATGACAGGAGCCGCCAACAAGGCTCCCTATTTGTACAGTATTGACGAGGAGGTTTACGACCGCCTGCTCCGCGATGGCATCGGTTTCAGCTGAATTATCGGATGGGTTCGTGCAGGCACTCCGCCAGCCCTATAAATAACAAGGCATTACCCATTCCATTCAAAAGTCGTTTTTCTTACCTTGAAGGAACACCGACCATTGAATAAACGACAATCAACCCAGGAAAGATTATTATGGCCGGAATCATGGGAAGTGCAGTTGCATTTGTGCTGCGCTGTCTGATATCCCGGTAAATGGGGTCATTTCCGCTCTGGTAGGCGGAGTAGTAGGTGCCCTACTGGGAAAGGAACGCGGCTAGTTTAAACTGACCTAAAGCTAAAGGAAGCCGTCTCATAACTTGGGACGGTTTCTTGCATTTAGGTATATGTTGAACGGA
>CAZKAP010000061.1:0-9596 GCA_964550895.1 uncultured Flavobacteriaceae bacterium | reverse complement strand
CCAGGAGCGTGTGAGGTTGAAGGAAGAGATTGAAATGGTTCGCAACTACATTGCCCTGGAGTCCATCCACTACGAAGACCGGCTCCAGTTTAGCATGAATATCGACCCCGGCCTCTACGAGGAGCAGATACCTCCTATGGTTATTCAACTCATGGTGGAAAATGCCGTAAAACACGGTATTTCCCAGAATCCGGGAGGCGGTGAAATTGAATTGCGGGCCGAACGGATCGAAGGGGGTCTGCACCTGATGGTCTCTAATACCGGTCGCCTCCAACCCACCGGCGAGCGCTCCGGTATAGGCCTCAATAATGCCCTGGAACGCATACGGCTGATCGCCGGAAAAGAACCCGAATTCCGACTCGAGCAACAGGGCGAACGCGTCGAATCTCATATGACTATACCCGAACTCCAATGAACGTACTGATCGTAGACGACACCCGACTGGCCAGGAATGAACTGCGCATGCTGCTGGAATCCATGGACTCAATTAAATGGATAGGCGAGGCTTCAAATCCCGAGGAAGCCCGTTGCATGATAGATGAGCACAGGCCCGACCTGCTGCTGCTGGATATACAAATGCCGGGAGAGGATGGCTTCGGGCTCCTGGAATCTCTGGACGAGGTCCCCCAGGTTATCTTCGTGACCGCCTATGACGAATTCGCGATTAAGGCCTTCGAGTACAACGCCCTGGACTACCTGAAGAAACCGGTAAACGGGGAGCGACTGGCCCAGGCCCTGGACCGAATGCGGGTACCGGAAGACCGGGATGGAAAAGTTTCAGAGACCCTTTCCAGTGACAGCCGTGTTTTTGTTAAGGATGGCGAAAAGTGCTGGTTCGTTCATCTGCGGGAAATCCGACTGTTCGAGGTCATGGACAGTTACACCCGCATTTACTTTCAGGAGTTCAAGCCCATGATACCCAAATCCCTGCAATACATGGAGTCCCGACTCGATCCTCAGGTCTTCTTCCGGGCCAATCGGCAGCAGATCGTCAACCTGAAATGGGTAGAGCGCATCGAACCCTGGTTCAGCGGAACCATACGCCTGTACCTCAAGGACGGAACAGAAGTCGAAGTTTCCCGTCGTCAAACCAGTCGATTTAAAGAGCTGATGAGTTTTTAGACTTCGGGGCATCCCAAACCGGTAGTTACTCCACTTATACCGTCGGAGTGCCGGCGAAGAGATCCTTGTAGATGCTCTCCAATCGCTCCGTGTTAAGAGGCTTGGACATATGGACTTTCACATCCTCGAATAATTGGGATCGCTTGATGTCATCCGGATTCATAGACGCCGTAATGATCACTATGGAAGCTCCTTCGCGTAAATGGGTATCGAATTGGGCAAAAGCCTCGAGAAATCCCCACCCATCCAGGACGGGCATATTGATATCCAGCAGTATAAGCTGGGGAAAGCCAATGGAATCTTTTATCGACTTGAGGAAATCCACGGCTTCCTGACCGTTCCAGGCGATGGAATGCTTAATGCCCGGACTGACTTTCTCGAGCAGGAGCCTGTGAACAAAGTTGACGGCCTCATCGTCATCGATCATTAAAACGTGTGTCAACCTGGATTCCATGCGGTTCAATTCTTCGGGCTCAGACCGGGAGAATGTGATCGACCCGGCTTCTGTCCAACGCAGACCCGGCCCAATAAAGTATAGCAGGACCTTTGATTTCGTTAAAATACAAGCGAATAGTGGGGTTTAAGCCGCAGGCTACCCGCCTATACATAACTCGACTCCATAGCCCCTTTCGCCCCGGAACTGCATGGGGGATTTCACCTGGATGCTGATGGTGCGCTGATACCGTTTCTGATAGAGATCAAACATTTCCTGCATGATGCGCATGCCGTTTCCGGTCGAATACCGGGTATTGTTTTCCGCCTCCTGAAAAGCCGCATTATTGAATACGATCAGGATCAGGTTGCCTTCCCTCCTGAACAGCTGGATGTATAACGCACCCTCCTTGCCCATTCGGCTCAGGCCGTGTTTAATTGCATTTTCCACATAGGAATACAAGAGGTGCTTGGGAATCTGCAAATCCAGGTTCACGCCGTTCTCTACATGTATCTCATGCCTGAAATTAAAACCCAGCCTGAGCTTTTGCAGGCGTATGTAGTTCTCTATATATTCGATCTCCTCCCGGAGCGAATAGATGATCTTATCCGAGCCCGATATCGTCCTTCGCATAAAATCTGAATATTCACCAATAAATTTATCTGCCTCCCACTTATCTTCCAGTCGCATATCTGCTATGGTGCTGATCGCATTAAAAACGAAATGCGGATCCATCTGGTTCTTTATGGTCCGTAATTGGAGTTCCGCGATTTGCCGCTCCACCTCTCTTTTCCGTCCTTCCTGCCAGGACTGGGCCTTCATGATCAGGTAAACGACTCCCAGTATGAGCAAGTAAACCAAGGGATATATGGCCAGTCTGCCATAATACCAGGGATTCAGCTCATAAGTGAACCTAAACAGGCGATTACCACTGAAAACCCAGAAGAGTGAACCCCCGCTGAGTCGTTGTACACCGATGGGATCCTTATCCCACAGCCGGACCGGAAGGCGTATCGAAGTAATGTGGGCGAAGTCCGGTGTGCTTATCCTCAATTCATCCTTTTGGGTATCTTTAAAGACCCACTCCAGTTTGCCATCTCCGTCGATGTCCATGCCGTGAAATTCGGTTGAGCCCGGCAGTTCCATTTCGTTTTGTAAGCGGAGTTCCCGATCGTAATCGAGCAGCCTGCCCTCTTGCAATACATATACCAGAAAGCCCCCTCCCTGCTCTTTCCGGCGGATTTTCAGTTGGGATCGTCCAATCGCTGCACTATCCAGGACTTTCCCTCGGTTATCGAGGACCAGAAAATGGGAAGGGAGCTCATCCTGCTTCTTGCTCAGCACCGCCACAAGCAGGCGAGTCCGGCCCTTTCGAATCAGCGTATCCGGGATAACCGAACTGAACTCCGATGTAAACTCCCTGGGCGGCAGGAAAAATTGAAGTTCGGAATCGAGAACCATAAGCCAGCTGCTCTCGTCGGTACGTTCGTGGTAGGAATCGTGAAACCAGCGGTCATTCGATGAAGAATTCACCATCATCAGGAATTCCGGGCTTCCATTACCATCCAGATCCGCCACATTAAATCCCGCTAATCGATTGCCCAAATGCGGACTGCGCTTCAGGGAGCCATCCTTCAGGTTTAGCCGGTACAGGTTTCTGGGATAACCGGAATAGCCCGATTCCAGTGTAAAAAACAGCAGCGAATCCCGTCCGTTTCCCCTGTCGTTGTACAGGCCGGTCGAACCGACTTCATGCAGGTCTTCATAAGCCCTGCCGGGAACGTAATTCCCAATACTGTCGATGAAAACCTGTCGCCGGGGAAAACCGTTTTCATCCAGGGGCTGTACGATATTCAGGAATACCGAGTCGCGTCGCCGGGTAAAATTCGCGACCTCCAGAAATCCGTCACGGTTGATATCGGTGAATCTGGCGGTGTACTTCCGATTCAAGAATTTCTCCTGATAATTCCATTGATTCAGCAGTTCTCCCCTATCGTTAAACAGATGGAAAGAGGCATTTCCCAGGGTGTTAGGGAAGAGGAGCATTTGTTCCTGACGACCATCCCCATCGAAGTCCTGCATATAAAAGTTTGCACCTTCTTCGTGTAGCTTACTATCCACAAGCTCAGCGCTGAATTTATCGATACGCCAGGGAAATATCAGTAGGATCAATACGGTTATCAGCAGGCTGATCAGCCCGGGGCGGGTGATGTGGTGTAAGAAGCGGTTAGGTCGGTTAGGGTCCATAAGAGGGTCCCCGGGGATCGGACGATAGCCAAGGAACCGGGTGAGCTCGAATATACTAACCGTAGGTATCACTTACAACTTAGGGGTAAGGATACTTTCAGGGACTATTCCATTCCCTTAAGCGCAAAGCTTAAATGGCATACTTCTCAAATATCACCAGGGATGCGAACTCGAGGGCCTTTTCGTGGGTAGCCTCCAGGTCAATGGAAGGAGCCGCTCCCGCCCTTTCGGCCTCGATCCATCGGCTTACGCATAAGCACCAGCGATCCCCAGGCTTTAATCCGGGAAAGCTCCACATAGGTACCGGTAGCATGAGGTCATTTCCCCGGCTCCTGCTGAATTCGAGAAACTCCCGGGTAACCACCGCGCAAACCACATGAGTACCGGTGTCGGCAGGATTGGTACGGCAATAGCCATCGCGATAGATTCCGGTCTTGGGATCACAGCCGCACTCCTTTAGTGCGGTTCCCAGTACATTCTTTTCCATAATCAAAATAAAAAGGGAAGCCACCTTACAGTCGCTTCCCTACTTTCTTCTTAACGGTTTTCTTTTATTCAGAGGCCGGAAGCACGACGGTGTCTATGGCGTGGATAACTCCATTGGACGCGCCTACATCGGTCAGTATTACAGTTGCTTTTCCCCCATTGGCGTCGGTGAGTACCACCTTACCATCTTCCAGGGCAGCTGTAAGCTCCTGTCCCTGTACAGTAGTCAGTGTCAGGGAACCGTTGTTGTTGTTGATGGCCTCTACTACCGCAGCTGCCTCGAACTTTCCGGCAACCACATGGTAGGTCAGCACACCCTGCAGGGCTGCCTTGTTCTCCGGCTTCAGCAGATTGTCCAGTGTTCCTTCGGGTAGGGCCGCGAAGGCATCATTGATGGGAGCGAAGACCGTAAATGGTCCTTCTCCACTGAGGGTCTCCACCAGCCCGGCGGCCTTAACTGCCGTAACCAGGGTAGAGAAACGCTCGTCACCTACGGCTACCTCGACGATATTCGGATTCACGACCGCCTTTTCCTCGGTCATCTCAGTCTGAGCGGCAGGAGTGTCCTCAGACTCGTTCTTCTTCTGGCCTTCCGCGCAGGACGCCAGGGAAACCACTCCACTCAGGGCAATTCCGTAAAGTACATTCAATTTCATGCTAAGTTTTTTAAAAGTTTGCTCGAAGATATCCCGCTTATGCCCAGCAAACTCTTAAAAAATGTTTAATCTTTTTGTTAATTTATTAAACGAAAGGCTAATCGTTTGATTACTAGTCGATACGAATCAGGCGCATGGCATCGAGCATGGCCGTATTGACCTTGACATTCATGTTATTGTTCCAATCTGCAAGGTGAATTCGTATCGTATTCCTGCCCGGCCTCAGTGTGAGTCGGAAGGAATTGGTAAAGCCCCAGTCCGACCATTCGTCCTGTCCCCTCTGGGGCATGATCAGTGCTCCCTGGTATTCCCCGTTCAGACTCAGGCTACGGATGGCGCATTTGTTGTCGGTATTCCATCGTCCGCTGCCATTGGAGTATCTGAAATCCACCAGGAAGCTCGCTTCCTCCGGTACACTAACCGGGAGAACCAGGTCGCGGTTTCGCTGGAGAGAAAGCTCCACGAAACCCGAACCGGAATAATTCACATAAGGCAAATCGGAGGCATCGGCTACATCCTCGATCTCGAAGGCCAGGGACTGCCCACCGGTAAAGATGGGTTCGCTGGCGAATCCTTCTCTTCCCAATGAATCCACGGCACTGACCATTAAGGATGAGAATTCGTTGGATTTCAGTCGGTATTGGGTATCCGTAAGAATGGTATCGAGCTTACCGTTCCGGTACACTTTGTATTCGGAGGCCTTATCCACGGGATCCCATTCCAGCACCGGACCACGTCCGGGTCGGCTCAATACCGTGGCAGGACTAAAGGCATTTTCGACCCGATTGATGGCGTTATGAGGAAACTTCCCGCCGGCAAGCTCGATCACTATCGAATACTCCCCGGTTGCATCCGCAGGTACAAACGCCCGATCCTTTTGCTCTCCATTGATGGTAACCGACTTGATCCGGTTGCCATGTCCCAGGACAGTAATATCCAGTGTGGCTTCACGATAGGGAAAACGGGAGAGGACCTTCTTGCCTCCGTATACCTCAGGGACAACGGGATTGAGGTACAACCCATCCGTCTCGAATTCCATGCCCATAAAGATCCGGTGAACCATAGCGAGGTTACCCGCCATGCTCCAGAGCATACGTTCCGAATTTACCTCGGTACCCAGGAAATCCCCGGTTTCGGCCACCATATTTTCGTAATTGGTAAGAAACAGGCCTGCTGCCCGATATATGCTGGCTAGTCCGTGATTGAGCACGGCCTCATTGCCCGTTTTCGCAGCGGCCCAGTTCCAGTACGACTGCACAAACGGCCAGATGCCATTGTTGTGATAGGGAGGTATGCCGGGTATCTGGGGATAGATGCAGGTGGCACCGAATTCGGTTAGAGGCGACCGGGCCATGATCGAGGCAGCGCGCTCTTCGTCCGCTACTTCGAAGAGGACGGCCAGCGCCTCACCAAGGGCCTCAAACCTCGGGGAGGTAATCAACCGATCCCTTCCGTAGAGGTATTGCGCATAAAACCCTTGCTCCTTCAGCCAAAGCAGGGCATTGATTCCTTTTTTGATACCATATGCCCGCATTTCATACTTTTCATAGGGCTCGCCCTTAATGCGGGCCATTTCCGCCAGTATGCGATGGGCCTGGTAGTGAACCACATTCGTACCCAGATTCTGAGATTCATAAATATCCCGGTTGTCCATCCATTTGGGATAGGTCTGTTCCCTCCAGTCCAGAAATGAAGATTCACCGCGATACAATCCGGTTTCTTCGTCATACAATGTCTTGTAATCGTCCTCCAGGGTGTTCTTAATGATAGGATACACCTCGTTAAGCCAGTCGCGATCTCCGGTTACCTTATAGATTTCCCAGGCAGCAAGCACCCAGGTCGTGCGATCCGAGGACACCGGCCAGGCCCCTCCCGAACCGGTATCCTGAACAATGCGGCCCCTTCGCACCTTTTTCCTCAGGCTGATTTTAGCCACCTCCGGTTCGTGATAGGCGAAGGCGAGCAATACGGAATAGCTGACATCCCGGGTCCAGACTCCCCCCCATTCCGCCCCGGTACGCAGGGTGCTGTCGGGTTCTATATTTTTCCGTGCCTCTTCCAGGGAAAGGTTAAACAGGGCATCGACTATGGGCTGATCCGATTGATATTGAGGCTTATCCGATACATCCAGTTCCGGCTTCCATTCCTTATCTCGATAATCCTCTTCATTGTATGGATTAAGCTGGACCGTTATGGAGTAGATGTGGGGTTCCTCTGTGGGTTTCATCTCCAGCCCCTGATTCCCCAGATTGACGAAATCCCAGGTCAGCGGCTCCGCCCCGCCCGCAATATAGAAGCCTTGAAAATCAGCCTCGGCCACACGTGAGCCGTCCCAGGCCTCATAGTACCCCTTTTCCTCGAATTGCCGGAGTACCGGGGAAACATCCAGCAGGAAGGTGTATTCGTAGTTGGTGGGCAGGTAATCGGAAGGGGTATCGGGTAAGGGTCCGGGCTTTTCCCCAAAGGTCACCACCGGGGCCCGGTTGCCCTCGTCAATTACTACCCAGTGATTCGCTCCCGGAGGCAGTTCATTGTCCTTTTCGTTAATGGAAAACTTAAAAGTTAGCAGACGGGGAAAAGTCGAGCTGGCCGGACTTCGATAATTCGAAGTAATATGAAAGGGCGATTTGACCTCGGCTACGTTCTTGCCCTGAACCACCTTGTCCCGGTAAAGGGTATACGAATCGGAGGAATACAATATATCGGAAGGCGGTCTCTTGCAAGAGGAAATGAATACCACGATGATCAGGATAAGGAGTTTCTTCGACATATCTGGGATTATGGCGGTTGATCTTATTTCTCCTGAAAGTTAGCAAATAAGCCGGTCAATCGGTTGAGATACTATGCTGCCGTTCATTGCACGGATACCCAATTCTGCTGTAAGCAGGATGAATGCCGCAGGCCAGCACAAATAGAGGTTACTCCGGTGTCTTAACACGGCAAAAATTGCCTGCCCCAATAAGACAAATTTCTCCTTCGACTCAAGAAAATCGGATGAACGGCATCCTAATGTACTGACAAACATCAGTTAACGATTAACCCACTGTAAAACTGCAGCTGACAACAAAATTTTCTTACCAAGCCCGCGGATTCATAGACTTGCAGCTTTCTATAAGAAAAATCAACAACCATGAAACCCACAGTCCCAATCTACCTGCTCGCCTGTTTGATGTTTACCCCAATATCATGGGCGAAGGCACCCGATCACCCTGCCGTAAGTCCCTCCACGGCTACAGAGCTGTCCTCCGATGGCAGCGAATTCATTTTTGCCTACACCAACTCGACTAATGTTTTCTACTACAATGTATATCAGCCCATACACCTGAAGGCACCGGAAGGCATGACCATCAGTATTAAAACTGAAATAACGGCTATAGCAGGGAGTCCTTATGTACTTCATACCACAGAGAACGAAATCACCGATCTCGAACAATACCTCAGAGACGTGGGCGAAAACGTGAACGCCCGGGGCTGGGGAGGAATCTTCTACAAGCACAGCGATGGTTCAGGGTCGTGCTGCGACTGGAGCTACTGGACCAAAAACCACATTGCCTATGCGCGCGAGGAAGTGCCCAGCATTACCTCTTTCTCGCCTACTTCCGCCCGGGCGGGGGATACCGTAACCATCACCGGGACGAATTTTACCGGAACCTCCGTAGTGACGCTAGCCGGTACACCGGTCACCTCCTTCTCGGTGGTATCCCCAACCGAGCTCTCCATCGTCGTTCCCGATGCCGAAACCGGCACACTATCCGTAACCAATTCTGCCGGATCGGTCGAGTCTGTTGAAACACTCACCTTAATTCAACCCAATCTGCTGCCTGCTGATGGCTCCGATTTTCGATTTGCCTATACCACAGGTAGCTACGAATTTTTCTACGAAGTAGACCAACCCATCTACCTCAAGGCACCCGAGGGTATGAAAATTGCAATAAAATCTATCATTCCGGGAATTGCGGGAAGCCCGTACGAATTACTTACCGAAGAAAACCAGATAAACGACCTCGAACAATACCTCAGAGACGTGGGCGAAAATGTGAACGCCCGCGGCTGGGGTGGTATTTTCTACAAGCACAGCGATGGTGAAGAAGGCTGCTGCGACTGGAGCTACTGGACTAAGGATCACGTCGCTTATGCCTATGAGGAAGCCCCCACCATTGCTTCCTTCTCGCCTACTTCCGCCCGGGCGGGGGATACCGTAACCATCACCGGGACGAATTTTACCGGAACCTCCGTAGTGACGCTAGCCGGTACACCGGTCACCTCCTTCTCGGTGGTATCCCCAACCGAGCTCTCCATCGTCGTTCCCGATGCCGAAACCGGCACACTATCCGTAACCAATTCTGCCGGATCGGTCGAGTCTGTTGAAACACTCACCTTAATTCAACCCAATCTGCTGCCTGCTGATGGCTCCGATTTTCGATTTGCCTATACCACAGGGGATGAACAATTCTATTATGAAGTCGACCAACCCATCTACCTCAAGGCACCCGAGGGAATGTATATTTCCATACGAACCGACGAATACGGCGAATCGCACATCCTGGATACCGGCCTGAATGTTATCTATGACCTGGAGCAGTACCTGAGGGATGTAGGCGAAAACGTGAACGCCCGGGGCTGGGGAGGAATCTTCTACAAGCACAGCGATG
>CAZKAP010000060.1:0-9926 GCA_964550895.1 uncultured Flavobacteriaceae bacterium | reverse complement strand
CCTTTTCCATTTCTTCGCTCCTTTGAGCAAGCTCAGGAGCAGCTAAATGAAATTTGCTTTAGGGGAGAATTTTGGGACGGGATTCTTTTCTCCGCTGTCGCTACGAAAAGGTCCCAGGGGGTGGTTGCTACAAAACAAGCAAAACCCTTCCGCTGCTTCGCAGCTGAGTCCTTTTCCATTTCTTCGCTCCTTTGAGCAAGCTCAGGAGCAGCTAAATG
Organism: uncultured Flavobacteriaceae bacterium; assembly: GCA_964550895.1. Classification (GTDB taxonomy): domain Bacteria; phylum Bacteroidota; class Bacteroidia; order Flavobacteriales; family Flavobacteriaceae; genus CAZKAP01. The sequence continues at coordinate 9,708 of CAZKAP010000060.1, read as the reverse complement.
AAATTTACTTTGTGGGAGAATTTTGGGACGGGATTCTTTTCTCCGCTGTCGCTTCGAAAAGGTCCCAGGGGGGTGGCTGCTGCAAAATAAGCAAAACCCTTCCGCTGCTTCGCAGCTCAGGATTTTTCTTTATTCAATCTGCGAAGAGCAAGCTCTTGCAGCTTTCAAAAGAAAAACCCTCAACACTTTCGTGCTAAGGGTTTTGCTTGTTCTGCGGTCCGGACGGGACTCGAACCCGCGACCCCCTGCGTGACAGGCAGGTATTCTAACCAACTGAACTACCGGACCTGGTAGTCAACAATCCCGGGGGATTGTGTGGCTTCGCCGTAAAGGCGGGTGCAAATATAGTCGAAGTCTTTTTGATCGCCAACAAAAAATAGGAGGCAATACGGATATCGGTCGAAGGCACCCTTGGGATGGATTAGTCCACTCCGGGTGCGTGAAATTTGATGACCCGGGAAAGCTGCTTATTTTTTATGGATTCCATATCGTAGCAGGCCTGCCATTCTTTGAGATTGGGTACCTCGGACATCTTTTCTTCGGATGCCTTGGCGTGTTCCCGCGATTCCCAGCGTACCACATCGGTAAAGGTGCCGTCCATGGCCTTGTGAATTTCCCACTTCACAAAACCGGGCAGATCGCGCATCCACTCCCGGTATACCCGCTCACAAACCTCCCGGAGCTGCTCCTCGGATACTCCGTCGGCGAGTTGATAACTGATTAAATCTGTATACATGGTTTGGTCTTGTCGTATCGCTAAATTAACCAAAAGAGCGACGTTCGATAAAAAATTGATTCAGTACCTGATCGAAAGGCCTCTGTATATCTACGGGCGCGTATTTGATCTTGTATTTGGCACACTGGAGCTGCAGCTCGTGCAGGTAGTGGTTCATGCGCTCCCTGTAGTTCTTTCGGACGGCATCGGCGTAGAGATCCAGCCTTCTGCCCGTTTCCATATCGATGTATCTGCGGGGGGAATTGTCGAAGTCGAAGTTGACCTCGGTCTCGGCGTCCAGGACATGAAATACTACCACATCGTGCTTGTTGTATTTCAGGTGCCTGAGGGCCTCAAAAAGTTCGCTATCCGAAACCTCGGTCTGCAGCAGATCGGAAAACAGGAAAATAAGACTACGTCGGTGAATCTTCTCTGCGATTTGATGCAGGTATTCGTAGGTTCGGCTGCGATCCCCCAGAGGGCCTTTGTGGTTGCCCACCTGATTCAGTTCGGCAAGCAGCCGCTGGTAGTGCCGCTCATTGCTCATCTCCCGGGAGGAGAAGTGGTAGTCGTCGGAGTAGACGCTCAGGCCCACGGCATCACGCTGCTTCTTGAGGGTGTGCATCAGAGCCGCTATGGCCAGCACGCTGAAGCCTATTTTGTTCAGTGATGTCAGCGAGAGTTCCCTGACCTCCGGATAGTACATGGATGCAGAATTGTCCAGTATAAAGTGGCACCGTAGGTTGGTCTCCTCTTCGAAGGTCTTGGTATACAATTTATCGGTCCGGGCATAGAGCTTCCAGTCGATATAGCGGGTACTCTCGCCCTTATTGTAGATTTTGTGTTCGGCAAACTCGGAGGAGAATCCATGGAACGGACTCTTGTGAATTCCGCTCATAAAGCCTTCGACCACCTGCCGCGCCAGCAGTTCCAGATGGGTGAATAGGGGGGCGTTATCGAGTTCCGATCGAATATCCATGGATAAAATCTACAAAAAAGCCCGGCCTTCGGGGCCAGGCTTCCATGAAACTTATGGGAGGTTTAGAGGGCGGCTTCCAGGGCACCGGTGTAGGTGCTCTTATCGGAAACCCCCACAAAACGGTTTACGATTTCTCCATCCTTGAATACGATCACAGTGGGTATGCTGCGGATACCGTATTTGGCAGCGAACTGCGTATTGGTGTCGACATCGACCTTTCCGACGATGGCTTTGCCTTCGTATTCCTTACTGATTTCTTCGATGATGGGGCCCACCATCCGGCAGGGTCCGCACCAGGCCGCCCAAAAGTCGACGATTACGGGTTTATCGCTCTTGAGTACGACTTCTTCGAAGGTGGCATCTGTTATTTCTAAGGCCATATAAGCGTTATTTTGATTCGCTAAATTAGTCAAAATTTTAGGGATTCCTTACAGCTCCCGGAGCCGTTGAAGTCCGGGGGTAACGCCCTGCTCGACTCCGGGTCAGTTGAGTTTGTAATGCAGGGATTGTTCCTCCAGCCATTCCAGGAAGTCCCGGTCGATACGAACCTGGCAGCTTCGGCTGCCGAGGTCGACCTGTATATCTTCCTCGGGTTCGTATATGCTCACGAACAGGCCTTTTTCGCCTTTGAATTTATTAATCGCCTCCAGCAGCGTGCGAATCCGTTGCTCCTGCAGGCTCTTCAGTGGCATGTGCAGGGTTATTTTTCTGGCGTAGTGTTCCATCACGTCCTGCAGTTGACGGAAGTCTGCGTAATGGATGCGCGGATCCCGCAGTTCCCCGGTCCGTTTATCTTCCCAGCCTGACTGAATCTGAAGCCGAAGGAATAAGAAGGTGTTGGGTGCCAGGAAGTGTTGATACTTCAGGTAATCCTCACCGAATATCCGGAACTTATAGGAGTCCTCGTAATCTTCCAGGGTAAAGATCCCGAATCCCTTGCCTTGTCGGGAAACCCGATGTTCTACCGAGGTCAGTATGCCCGCGACATTTACTTCTTTTCCCACCAGGCCCTGAAGGTCGGTATTGAGCTTGTGCAGGTTGACGTTGCAGAAATACTCGATCTCCATTTTGAAATCGTCCAGCGGATGCCCCGAGAGGTAGAGCCCGACCACTTCTTTTTCCTTTCGAAGCTTCTCCATGGTTCCCCATTCCTCACATTCCGGAAACTCCGGGGTCTGAAGGAAGGATTCCTCGGCCTCACCGAAGATGTTCACCTGCATGGAATTCTTCCCTTCCTGATACTTCTGCCCGAAGCGCACGGCCTTGTCCAGGAAAGGGATGCCGTTGGCGTCCGAAAAGAAATACTGGGCACGGTGGTGGTTGCCCAGGGAGTCGAAGGCACCAGCCAGCGCCATGTTTTCGAATGCCCTCTTGTTCGCCGCCCTCAGGTCGATCCTCTTGGCCAGGTCGAAGACGGATTCGAACGGCCCCTGAGCCTTGCGTTCCTCCACTATAGTCTCCACGGCACCCCTGCCCACGCCGCGTATGGCACCCAGGCCAAAGCGTATGGCGTTGTCCTTATTGACCCCGAACTTAAAGAAAGATTCATTGACGTCCGGCCCCAGAACGGCCAGGCCCATGCGGCGGCATTCCTCCATGAAAAAGGTAACTGTTTCCAGGTGGTTCATGTTGTTGGAAAGCACCGCGGCCATGTATTCCGCGGGATAGTGGGCCTTGAGGTAGGCCGTCTGGTACGCGATAAAGGCATAGCAGGTCGAATGGCTCTTGTTGAAGGCATAGCTGGCGAAGGCCTCCCAGTCTTTGTAGATCTTTTCCAGGACCTCCCTGGGATGGCCGTTCTTTACTCCGCCTTCGATGAACTGCGGACGAAGTTTCTCGATCAGGTCAAACTTCTTTTTCCCCATCGCCTTACGGAGCACATCGGCGTCGCCCTTACTGAATCCGGCAAGCTTCTGTGAAAGCCGCATCACCTGTTCCTGATAGACGGTGATCCCGTAGGTGACCTGCAGGTATTCCTCCATGGCCGGTAAGTCGTAGGTGATCTCTTCCAGTCCGTGCTTTCGGGCGATAAAACTCGGAATGTACTCCAGGGGGCCCGGACGATACAAGGCATTCATGGCGATCAGGTCGTCGAATACCGTGGGCTTGAGTTCTTTGAGGTACTTCTGCATCCCCTTGGATTCATATTGAAAAATCCCGATGGTTTCTCCCCTCTGGAACAGCTCATAGGTCTTGGCATCGTCCAGGGGGAAGTTCTCCGGGTCGAGTTCCACCCCGGAACGCGCCTTGACGATTTTCACGGTATCCTTGATCAACGAGAGGGTCTTCAGGCCGAGGAAGTCCATCTTGAGCAGGCCGGCACTCTCCACCACGGAGTTATCGAACTGAGTCGCATTCAGGTGGGATTCCTTGGAATTGGCGATGGGCACGAACTTGGTCATGTCGTCCGGGGTGATGATCACCCCGCAGGCATGTATACCCGTACTCCGTACCGAACCTTCCATGACCCGTGCCATACGGACGATCTTGCCTTCCTCCGAGTCGGAATCCTTCAGGGCTCGGAGTTGCATGATCCCGTCGATCTGTTCGCTTCGGAACTTCTTCCGGATATCGGCCTCTTCCATGTCCAGCACCTCGTTCAGTTTGGTCATATCGGGCAGATACTTGGCGAGCCGGTCGGCGTCCGGAAGGGGCAGATCCATGACCCGGGCGGTATCCCGTATGGAAGACTTTCCTGCCATGGTCCCGTAGGTGATGATCTGAGCCACCTGGTTGGAGCCGTATTTATCGATGACATAATCCAGGACCTTACCCCGGCCTTCGTCGTCGAAATCGATATCGATATCGGGAAGGGAAACCCGGTCGGGATTCAGGAAGCGCTCGAAGAGCAGATCGTAGTGTATGGGGTCGATATTGGTGATCTCCAGGCAATAGGCCACTACAGAGCCCGCGGCGGATCCCCGGCCCGGGCCGACCGATACCCCCATCTTACGCGCCTCCCGTATCAGGTCCTCCACGATCAGGAAATAGCCCGGGTAGCCCGAATTGGCAATGGTCTCCAGCTCAAAGTCGATGCGTTCCCTGATTTCCGTAGTCAGGGTGCCGTACCGCTTTTCCGCCCCGAGATAGGTGATGTGTTTCAGGTAGGCATTCTCGCCCCGGTGGCCCCCATCCTTCTCGTCTTCCGGGTCCCGGAATTCCTCGGGAATCTCGAATATGGGAAGCAGCACATCTCGTGCAAGTTCATAGGGCTCGACCTTATCCACGATCTCCTGTATGTTGAAGATGCATTCGGGCAGGTCGCGAAAAAGCTCCTTCATCTCTGCCGGTGACTTGAAGTAGTATTCGTCATTCGGTAATCCGTATCGAAACCCCCGTCCACGGCCTATAGGGGTTTCCTTTTTTTCGCCTTCCTTCACGCAGAGGAGGATATCGTGAGCCTCCGCGTCCTGTTTTTTCCGGTAGTAGGTGTTGTTGGTAGCGACCAGGGGAACCTCGTGTTTGTCGGCCAGCCGGATAAGCACTTCATTTACCCGGTCCTCGTCCTCCTGTCCGTGCCGCATGATCTCCAGGTAGAAATCAGGTCCGAAGGTCTCTTTCCACCAGAGCAGCGCTTCCTCGGCCTGATTCTCCCCGAAGTTGAGGATTTTCGAAGGAATTTCCCCCTCCATTCCGCCGGAGAGTACGATCAGGTCTGCTTTATAGGTCTCCAGGAGTTCCCGGTCGATCCGGGGGATGTAGTAGAAGCCTTCGGTGAAGGAAAGGGACGAGAGTTTGGCCAGGTTCAGATACCCCTGTTTGTTCCTGGCTAGTACCACGATCCGGTAGCCGTTGTCCTTATGACTCCGGTCCTTGTGGTCCTTGCAGACCTGAAATTCCACGCCAATTATAGGTTTGATCTGCGGTGGTTCTCCGGATGCCCCCGTTTCGGCATGGGCCTCGCGCAACTTCGCATTTCTGGCCTGTACGGCGGATACGAATTTAAAGGCACCCATCAGGTTGCCGTGATCGGTAATGGCCACGGCCGGACATCCGAATTCGGCTGCCGCGTCGACCAGGTCGTTAGGTGACATGGTGGATTGCAGCACCGAATACTGGCTGTGGTTGTGGAGGTGTGCAAAGGACGCCTGTTCCCATTCTTCTCCCAGTTCGACATGGGTTCTGGTCGGAACCTCCCGTTCTTCTGGTCGATAGGCCAGGGATGCCTCTTTCAGGTTTACATGCTCCAGGCCAACCGCCTGTATGGCGTCGGGCTGAGCCTTTCGAAAGTCATCGAAATACGCCTTGGTGACACCGAGTTGCCCGGCAGAAAATTCCTGACGGCGGATGAGTTCCAGGAAGCAGCGCGTGGTGGCTTCCACGTCCGCCGTAGCGTTGTGGGCCTCCTCGAAAGGTGACTGGAACAAGAATTCGTGCAGTTCCGTGAGCGTAGGCAGCTTGAATTTACCTCCGCGTCCTCCCGGTATTCGACAGAGTTTTGCCGTCTCCTCTGTACAGGTGTCCAGCACGGTCAGGTTCAGCAGCCTGCTCTCAAAGCCTGCCCGAACCTGTTCGCATCCCATCACCTTGAGATCGAAATTCAGGTTGTGTCCGACCACAAATTTCGCCTGGCCAAGCGCGGTTTCAAAGGCCTGCAGCACCTCCTCCAGCGGCAGTCCCTGGGCTTCGGCCAGGGCCGTGGAGATCCCGTGGACCTTTTCGGACTCGAATGGGATTTCGTATCCCTCCGGCCGGATCAGGTAATCGCTGTGTTCGATCAGCCTGCCTTCCCCGTCGTGAATCTGCCAGGCCAGCTGCACGCAGCGGGGCCAGTTGTCTGTATCGGTTATGGGGGCGTTCCAATTCTTAGGCAGTCCGGTGGTTTCGGTATCGAAAATCAGGTACATGGGCAAAGTTCTTAGTGAAAATGGATCCGGGGCGCTGGCCGAATCGCATAACTGTCTTTCAAAAATACAGTTTCAGGCAGGCGGTCCACAGAGGGTGTTGTCCGACTTATCCACTTGTTGAAAACCTTTTGACACGGTTTGATGGAGATGCATATCGGTCCGTACGGGCGCAAAACCGTAAGGTCAACCCGACCAAAAATTACATGAGCTATTTTCCGAACATACGGGAAGATTTGTATATTTGCGCCCCGAAATTTGTAGAATTAATCATCGGTGAGGTCGGGAACCTCACACTAATTAATGTGATATGCCAGTACGTATTCGTCTTCAACGACACGGAAAAAAAGGTAAGCCCTTCTATTGGGTAGTGGCCGCCGATTCAAGGGCCAAGAGGGATGGAAAATTCCTCGAAAAACTCGGAACCTATAATCCCAACACCAATCCCGCGACCATCGAACTGGATGTCGATGGCTCTGTAAAATGGCTGCAGAATGGTGCCCAGCCTTCGGACACTGCCCGCGCCATACTCTCCTACAAGGGGGTTATGCTCAAGCACCACCTGCTTACCGGTCTGAATAAAGGTGCGCTGACCGAAGATCAGGTCGAGGAACGCTTTCAGGCCTGGCTTAAGGAGAAACAACAGAAGATTCAGGACAAGGTAGACGGATTGGACAAGGCCAGGCAAGATGCCCGTACCAAGGCTCTCGAAGCCGAGCGGAAGGTAAATGAGGAACGTCTGGCAGCTCTGGCTCCCGAGCCGGAGGTTGAAGAAGCCGAGGGTGAAGCCGAAGCCGTCGAGGCTCCGACTCAGGAAGCCGTTGCCGAAGGAGCCCCTGCTGAGGCTGCTGCGACAGAAGAGGCACCCCCTAAGGAAGCCGTTGCCGAAGAAGCCCCTGCTGAAAAGGAGGCTGCTGCCGCTGAGGAAGCTCCTGCTGAAGAGCCTAAGGCTGAGAAAGAGGCCCCTGCTTCCGAGGACACTCCTGCAGATTCAGAAGAAGAGAAGACCGGGGAATAAGCCAGGGGCCATGGACAAGGAGGCCTGCTTTTATCTCGGAAAGATCGTTTCGAAGTACAGCTTTAAGGGAGAATTACTGCTTAAACTGGATTCGGACAATCCCGAACAATATTTAGAATTGGAATCCGTGTTCCTCGATCTCAAGGGGACTCTGGTTCCTTTTTTTATGGAGCGTTGTAAGCTCCATAAATCCGATTTGCTCCGAATTGCCTTCGAGGGTGTGGATTCCGAGGCCGACGCGGATGCCCTGCTGGGATGCGAGGCCTATTTACCTCTGGACATGCTTCCCAGGCTGGAAGGCAACAAGTTTTATTATCACGAGGTCATCGGATTTCGCATCGAAGATGCGAATCGGGGCGAGGTGGGTACCCTGAGTCGCATAGACGATACTGGAGGACAAGTCATGGCCTATATCGACTGGAAAGGCAAGGAATGGTTGTTGCCGGTAACCGACGATACCGTTCGCGAGGTGGATCGCGAAGGTCGGGTTCTTCACGTTATGGCTCCGGAGGGGCTGATCGATCTGTACCTGTAACTCGGCTTCTGTGTCGGATCGCCAGCAGTTATCCAGGGAATATTTCAGATTCAAACAGTTCGTCGTTCGCCACGATCGCTGCGCCATGAAGGTCGGGACGGATGGGATTCTGCTCGGTGCCTGGGCTCGGTTTCCGAATGGCCGGATCCGAATCCTGGATGCGGGGAGCGGCTCAGGGCTGATATCCCTGCAGTTGGCTCAGCGCTATCCCGAGGCAGTAGTAACCGCCCTCGAGATCGAGTCAGATGCGGTCCTGCAGTGCTCGGAGAATTTCGAACGCTCACCCTGGGCAGACCGACTGGAATGCGTGCGGGGAGACTTTGCCGATCCTCCTGCTTTTCCTGCACCCTTTCACGGAATAATCAGTAACCCGCCGTTTCACAGCGCATCCACATCTCAACTGCCGGGCGGGCGAGGCCGCGCCCGAAACGCAGCTGCACTTCCCCCTTCAATTTTATTTCGTCAGGCATTCGATCTGAGTAGCAAAGAGGCTTGTTTCTCGCTGATCTGGCCGTCCGACACCTTTGGAGAGCTTGTGGACATAGCCGCACATTCCGGCTGGTTCCCCAGTCGCCGAACCCGGGTTCGGGCCCGCGCAGCAGGGACCTGCAAACGCATACTCAGTGAATGGGTCAAGGTGCCGGGAAATCGGCTGGAAGAAGACGAGTTGTGCATAGGGGATACAGACGGCAACTACAGCCCAGCATACATTCGCCTGACCCGGGACTTTTACCTCGGTATGTGAGCGTATTGTGCGTCCATACTGCCCGGTTCTAGAGGCAGCTTCGTAAATTTGATGAAAATCATCTAGCATGAAACCCGACTTGTTCGAATCCCCCGATTATTACCTGATGGACGAGCTGTTGACCGAAGAACACAAACTGGTCCGGGAAGCCACGCGTTCCTGGGTCAAGAAGGAGGTATCGCCCATCATCGAGGAGCATGCCCAAAGGGCTGAATTCCCCAAATCCGTAATTGGAGGATTGGCGGAAATCGGGGCATTCGGGCCTTATATTCCGGAGGAATACGGAGGGGCGGGCCTGGACCAGATCTCCTACGGCCTGATCATGCAGGAGATCGAGCGGGGCGATAGTGGAATACGTTCTACGGCCTCGGTTCAGTCTTCACTGGTGATGTATCCGATCTTCAAATACGGAACGGAGGAACAGCGCAAGAAATTCCTGCCGAAATTGGCCTCTGGCGAGATGATGGGCTGCTTCGGGCTTACCGAACCCAACCACGGGTCGAATCCGGGGGGTATGGAAACCCGGTATACCGATCAGGGCGATCATTTCCTACTCAATGGCGCCAAGCTGTGGATTTCGAATTCACCCTTTGCCGATATCGCAGTGGTATGGGCCAAGAACGAGGAAGGACGCATACACGGCCTGATCGTCGAGCGCGGCATGGAAGGCTTCAGCACTCCGGAGACTCATGGAAAATGGTCGCTCAGGGCTTCGGCTACCGGTGAGCTGATCTTCGATAATGTCCGGGTTCCCAAGGAAAACCTGCTTCCGGGCCGGAGCGGACTCGGGGCCCCTTTGAGCTGCCTGGATTCCGCACGCTACGGGATCGCCTGGGGTGCCATAGGAGCGGCCATGGATTGCTACGATACGG
>CAZKAP010000059.1:0-10002 GCA_964550895.1 uncultured Flavobacteriaceae bacterium | reverse complement strand
GGCCCGATATTTCCGTTCGGAAGTCGTTACATAGTCCGGTAACACCTTGAATCCGTATTGCTTACTGAGCCTTCGGATGTATTCCATGTCCTCGTAGATATCGTAGCGATTGTCAAAACCGCCGGTTTCCCGGAATACCTCCCGGGTTACGAACAGGGATTGATCTCCTCCCCTACAGATAAGGAGCTTGAAACGGGTGAAATAGGCGAATGCCATCAGATAGGGATTTTGCGTGTCGAATCGGAGTCGATACGATCCGCAATCATGACCCTGCTGAACGGCCATACGCAAGTCTCTGACCATATGGGCGGGCGGAAAGCTGTCGGCATGAAGGAAGTACAGGATGTCTCCGGAGGCGGCATGTGCACCCCGGTTTAGCTGCCGTGCCCTGCCTTTCTCGCTATGAATCAGTTTTACCGGGTAGGATAAGACTTCCGGAACGGTTTGATCTGAGCTTCCTCCATCAACGACGATGACTTCCCAGAGTCCTTTGAGCGAAAGGAGATAATCGAGTAATGACCCGATCACGCCTTGTTCGTTAAGAACCGGAATAATTATGCTGATTCGCTCCAAGATCAGGATTTAGCAACAACCCCCTCCCCGATAGTGAAAGCTGCTCTCGCTGATAAAAATTTTCTCATTGAGACGGGCCAGGGCCGCCGCCGTCTTGTCGCATACGGCCAGGGGTTGATTCCTGGATAGCAGGTGACCTTTACCGTCGTCGAAGACCTCTTCGGCTCCGTAGTAAATGGCCGATTTACCGGTAAAAATACAGGGTCCGTCTGGGGGCATGGGGTCTTTTATGGCCGCGACTTCGACCGACTCGATATAGATCAGTTCATTTGTAGCGTAGTGTTCCGGAGTCAATACCCTGTACGGAAGGCGGGCACGGACCTCTATGGTGCCAAAGCCGGCCCCGGTCAGGACCCCGAGGTATTCGTTCAGAGGGATGGAGCCACTGAGGCACATGGCGCGAAGGCGATCGTCCGCTCTGAGTTCCTCGTTCATGGGTTGCTCGCATATGGGGTCGCTCATCACCAGTCGACCGTGGGGTCTAAGCACGCGATACATCTCGGATACGGCCTTTTTCAGGTCGTCCATCTTAAAGATGTTGAACAGGCAATTCTGAGCCGCCACGTCCATGGAACCGCTTTCCACAGGAAGTTCCAGTGCGCTGCCTTCCTTGAGATCGACATAGTCGCTGCGGAACCAGTCGTTCTCTTTCTTTGCCTGTAGGAAGTTCCTTCGCGAGGCCTCCAGCATTTGCGGCACGGAGTCTATACCGGTTACTCCGCCCTTTTGCCTGGAGAAATAGGAAAATTGCAGGAGTTCCATGCCTCCGCCCACACCCACGTACAACACCCTGGGATTACCCACCAGATCCTGGGCAGAAACCGTGCTCCCGCAGCCGTAGTTCATTTCCTGCATGATCCGCGGAACGGATAGGCCGGGGAACTGCCAGATCGGATTCGTGGTGCAGCAGAGACCCACATCCGGGGTTTCGGCCGCTTCTTTGTAGAGATCCTGGGTAGCGTCGAGATAACTCATAGTTGTAAGATTAGTTCTTTGAAGAGTTCGATCATCTTCGGTTCGGCCTGGTTGGCTGTGGAAAGGATCTCCTCTACGTTAATGGGTTTCAGGTTGTCCGGGTCACATTCGTCGGTGAGAACGGATACCGCTACTACAGGTAGTCGCAATTGGTTGGCAACAATTACTTCCGGTACCGTACTCATTCCTACGGCATCTGCTCCCAGGGTCTTGAGCATGCGGTATTCGGCACGGGTTTCCAGTTGGGGGCCGACCACGGCGGCGTAAATGCCCTTGCGAAGGCCAATCCCCCGCTCCTTGCCGATGTGCTCCAGGCTGGCCATGAGTCCGGCATCGTATGGGGCGCTCATGTCGACGAAGCGATCGCCGAATTCCGCGACATTACTGAACGCCAGCGGTGACCCTCCCTGCAGGTTGATGTGGTCATCGACCAGCATGAGTTCACCCTTGTTGAAGTCCAGGTTGATGGCTCCGGCGGCATTGGAGATCAGCAGCGTCTTTATGCCCAGGGCATGCATGATCCGAATCGGATAGGTAATGTCCAGGAAATCGTAGCCCTCGTAAAGGTGGAATCGCCCCTGCATGACGACTACCTTCTTACCCGCGAGTTCACCGTAAATCAGCTTGCCCGAATGAAATTCCACTGTTGCCAGCGGGAAGTGCGGTATGTGGTTGTAGTAGGCGAGTTTTTGATTCTCGATCTCATCCACCAGTTTACCCAGACCCGAGCCCAGTACGATTCCCACTTCAGGTTCCTCAAACCCCTTTTGCCTGATGTAATTCAGGGATTCCTCCAGCTGTTTAGTTGTCATAGGTTCAAATCGTTTAGGAATGGCTGAAAAGCATCGATGTCTTCAAGATCTTCATAGTAATCGATGTCGTTCCGAACGGCCAGTTCAGCGTAGTCCAAAGAGACAAGCCGTTTCAGGGTCTCCCGGAAGACCGTATTCGTACCCCAGGCCATGCGGTCGAATATGCCGGGAATGGGTTTCTTCATGCCAAGCAAGTAGTATCCCCCGTCCTCAGCAGGACCGATAACGGCGTCCTTTTCGGACAGCAGACCGAAGGCCTCCTGTATATCCGGGGTATCGATGTCGTACATATCGCTCCCGATGATACAAATATTCCGGTAGCCGTCTGCGAATCCCTCCTCGAACGCATTCTTCATACGTTCTCCCAGATCGGCACCCTTTTGCCTTCGTTTCGCGAAGCGGGACTCATCCCAGCAATCGTTTCTGCCGATTTCGTCCGAATAATACACGCGTACATCGGTATTATCCACTGCATGGGCAATCCTGGCCGTATGTTTCAAAAGAAACCGATAGATATTCAGGGCGGCCCGATCGCCTATGGTCCTTGCCAGTCGGGTTTTACACTGACCCAGAACCGGATTCCGAGTGAAGATCAGCAGCAAATTAGCCATGGGATTACTTTTGTAAACACGGGATGAAGTACTGCACATAGCCCGTAAATTTAATGGAAAACAGAATGATATCTTTGATAGTCGTTTTCAGCGTCTGATCATGTCATTGCAAGGAATTTTACGGATAAGTACTCTCCTGCTGCTACTGATTGCCTGTCGGGAAGATCCCGGGTCCGAAAGCACATCACCTGAAGCAGGGGGTAAGGTAACCACAGGATGGCACTACAGAAGTCCTGCCGGGTCCATTTCTTCGGTCGATCGGCTGTATCTGGAGGATGGGCTGTACCACCTGTTCTATAGCTGCCAACCTTCGGAAACGAGCGCCAAGTCGTGGGGTCATACCGTGAGTACGGATCTCTATTCATGGAAAGACTGGACCACGAGCGTCGACTGGGACAGCATCGTTCCTTTTGGGTCTCGGAGTCTGGTTTCTGATCCCCTGAACCGTTCCGGCCTGGGAACTCCTGACGAACCACCCTTGCTGGCCTATTTCTCCTACACGGAGGCGGAAGGGGATGAGAAGCGCGTAGGCCTGGCACACAGCCTGGATGGGGGGTCTGCCTGGAGTATTAACAGAACCAGGACCTTTAAGGGTTTGGACTCCGAATCCGTATCGTCGGCCCCCCGGGTCTTCTGGTGGGGTGAGGAAGAAAAATTCGTAGCCACTGTCCGGCATGCCGATCGGAATGAGATCCGTATACTGGAATCCGAGGATGGATGGGATTGGGTGCAGCAGGGTCGATTCTCTTTCGGGGGCTTGCTCGATCCGGGTTCCTGGGACAGGGCGGAACTTTTTCGCATTTCGGAAGGTGCGTGGGGATTGCTTGTCAACGTCCTTTCGAATGGCCCCAATGGCGGCAGCGGCACTGCCTATATACTTGGCGATTTTAATGGCCGGGAATTCCGGGCAGATGGCGGGATGCAATGGCTGGACTACGGCCCCGACAATTATTCGGGCAGCATTCTATGGAACGAGACCACCTCTTCCGTTATCTATATAGGCGTAATGAACAATAGCCTGTATCACACCCGGGTCCCCCGGGATGGCAGGGGATATGTGCTTACTCTGCCACGAGAACTCCATCTCACGAAAACCCGGGTTGCACTGAACAGCCGGCCCGTTCGACCTCTGGGCTCCCTGAATTCCGATGTTATGGAGCGGCACCTGGTCGTGGAAGGCAACGCTTTCCGGTTTACCCGGGACACCCTCGCGCCCATATCCCTGACCATCAAACCCGGGAAAGAGGGCTTTCGGCTTAACCTGAGTTCGGTTGGCGATGAACGGCTCAGTTTGTATACGGTCCCGAGCAGCAGGGCTATTTTGCTGGACCGTATGTCCTCAGGCCTGACCTCCTTCGAACCGGAATTCGGTAATAAAAAGCACTATATACCCCTTGAAGGATTATCCGAAAGTGACGAATGGGAAGTGGAGGTCTACCTGGACCAAAGCTCCGTGGAGGTATTCGTCGACGGGGGTAAACGGGTGTTTTCGGCACTGGTGTTTCCGCGTAGTCCCTACCGGGAGCTTACCTTTAGTAATGGGGAAAACGGACTGTGATCCAGTTTTGCTCAGGAATACGCGAAAAAAAAACCGCCCTAAGGCGGTGTTTTATTAAAGCGGACTCCCTTTAAGACGTTTCTCGATTTTTCGCTTCTTGACCGTCAGACGCTTCATCACGTCCATAAGATCGGTGTCCTTGGTCTCTTTGTAAATCTCATTTATAGAAAGAATCAGCTCCTTGGCTTCACGCGATGCGGCCACGCGGTCACTGGTGGACATGTGGCTGAGGCTACGTGATTCGAACTCGGTAGCTTTTGTCAGTAATTCGGCTTCCATCGACTTGAACAACAATTATAGGTTTAACAAAACAGGGCATATCGCGATTTTTGTTCAATTAAAAATCCTTATCCCTAAACATTTGAGTTCAATATACGTAATAGTATCGTTAAGAATTTGATAAATTATTCCAAGTTATCCCGAAGATAAATAGTGACTGTTCAACATTAAACCCGAATCCTTGCGTATAATGCAAGGAAAAATAAATTTAAGCTATTGATTTTTAGTTACTTGTTGCGTTTACTGTCAAATTGATAAATCGGTCGCTACAGATTGAAGTACACCTTGGCATTATCGTAGCAGATATCCGAAATAATGGCGCCCAACCAGTGAATATCGCCGGGCAGTTCTCCCCGATCGATGGACTGGCCCATGTAGTTGCAGAGTATTCGTCGGAAGTATTCGAAGGGGCTGTATCCCAGGGGACTACGGCTAAGTGAGGGCATGCCAATGAAGCAGCTTAGGGTCCCGTAATTGGCAATGGACCGGAGTTGCCTTTCGATTCCGGGTTTGTTGAAATGTGTAGACCAGGCCCCACCCAGTTGCACCTTGCCCCGTATATGCCCATCGTTGTACCGGGTTGCCATATGGGCAAAGAAATCATTTTGATTCGGATCGGAAGGATACAATACGGTGCGTGCAAGTTCGTCTTTGGCGTCCAGTAACTGCAAAAATCCGAAAATGGAATGTCCCGGGTGCACATTGGAGAAATCCAGGGTATCGCGGTCCGCTTCCATCGTCCCCAGGAAGAATTGCTGAACCCATCCGAGTTCGTTGTACATACGGCAGAGCTCCACCAGAATCTCGCTTTGGAAGCATTGGATTTCCTGTGGACTCAGTTTTTTGCCATTGAACACCTTGTCGAATATTCTGCCGGCCGAGTTGGCATCGGGCCTGCATAGACTCATTACCGGCACCTTATGACTGGCGACCCGGCAGCCGAGTTCATGGAAATCCAGAGCCCGGGTACGAAGGGCCTGCAACAGATCTTCGTAGTTGCGGATGGAGGTGTGGGAAATGTGTTCCAGGGTCTCCAGGTACTTGCGGTAGCCGACGGGATCGGCCAGCGTGTATACGGCATCCGGCTGAAAGCCGGGGATCAGGGTGATCTCCCGATCTTTGTGTGACAGATAAGTTCGGTGGAACGCCAGACTCTCGCATGGATCCATGGCGCAGGAAAGCACTTCAACTCCGCGCTGACGGAGCAGTCCCCGGGCAGAGTGGGACGGAAGGCGAAGCTTTTGCCGGGTGATTTCGTAAGCGGCCCCGGCCGTTTCGGCATCGAATCGATCCTCGAATTCGAAGTATCGGACCAACTCCAGATGGGTGAGGTGATAGGTCGGACTTCCCACCAGGTAGGGTACGATCGCTGCCCAGTGCATGAACTTTTCCTCATCCGATCCCTCACCGGAAATAAATTCTTCCTGTACGCCCAGCGTTTTCATGGCCAGGGCCTTGCGCGGATCATTCTCGATCCAGAGGGGAGTACAATTGTCGTACTGTATGTCTTCGGCCACCACCCGGGGTGGTATATAGCTGTGGAAATCGATTATGGGCTGATGGGCCGCATACTCGTGATACAGCCGCTCGGACCATTTGTTTTCCAGCAGGAAATTGTCGGTTATAAAGGAATGGCTCATAGTATCAGTACTCCGGGCAGAAGGATGTGGTTCCCCCGCACAAGTCCTATAACGCAGAAATCCCCTCGTACATACACGGAGAAGGGATTTTTATACCCGGTCGCGCAGTATCTTTGCGCATATGAGAATCGTTCGAACTGCCATCGCCATACTGCTGTGCAGCTTTGCGTGGTCCTGTACTTCCGGCACAGCGGAAGGCGTCAAGGTCCTTGGCGAAGTAAGGGGTACCGGGGCTCCTGTTTTCAAGATTCCCGGACAGGATCGCGTATTGCTGGTATTTGTGGCGCAGGAGGATGCCTTGCCGACCAATGCCCTTCAATCGATTGTCTACGGGGGGAGGTCACTGAAGATCCTCGACAGGAACCGCTTCGTGGACTCCCTGTCCGGTATCCGCAGCCTGGAGGTCTGGTATCTGGACGAAGAGGCCCTCGGGGAAACCGACTCCTCGGACCTCGAATTTTTCTTCGATACCGGTGACCCCGTCGAGAGAGGGCAAACCTTTCAGACCGCGAGTATTTTGCTTCAGAACGTCGACCAGCGGTCCCCATTGAGCAGGGTGGTCCGCGGAAATTCGCAAGGACTCATACAAACCGGTCAAGGGGAACCGGGCGAAGGCAGCGTGCTGCTTACGGCCGTTTTTGCCCCTGAAGACAGTCCTCTGGACAATGGGGAAGGATTTACCGAGATTTACAGGAGCAGTGCCGTTGGGCAACAAGCCGGGCTTCGGGTTTATGCCCGTTTCCTTGTTTCGGAGGGTCCATTTTTAGCTCCTGCGGTTCCCGAGGGTACTCCGGGGGACTGGCGATATACGTCATTGGCAATCCAGCCGGAGCGCATACCCTAGGCACGGAAAGCAAGTCATCTATGAATGCCCTAAGAGCGTTTCTCTACCAACCTGATGTTAACCTCGTTTTGCGAAGTACCCTGCGGATACTCAAACCGCTATTACCGGAAGCCTTTCGGCTGCATCCGAGCGGGTTGGTGAAAATACGCTGGGAAGGCCGTGATCTTTTTGTGATCCAGACCAACCCGACGAGTTTCATCAGTCGTCAGCTGTTTTACGATGGAGCCGAGAACTACGAATACTCTCGGTTGTTCTACGAACTTGCCCGGGATTGCCGCCGTTTTTACGACGTGGGTGCCAACCTGGGGTACTACAGTCTGCTGACCTGCGCGGCCAGCCCTCAGGCAGAAGTGATCGCGTTCGAACCCACACCCGGACCCCTCGCTTACCTGCAAAAGAACCTCGCCATCAATGGATACGCCAACCGCGCGAAGGTCGTGGCCAAGGCCCTGGGGGAGCGGGCAGGTCGGGTCGAATTCTACGAAGTGGTCAATCCCAAGTTTCCCAATATGGCTAATCTGTCCGGCGAGCACCACATGGGAACCAAAACACTTCCTTCCGTGCGCTCCTTTCAGGTAGAGGCGATCACGCTGGATCAGTATTGTTCGGATGTCTCCGGGGAGGCTCCGGATCTGATCAAGATCGATACCGAAGGGGCAGAGGCCATGATTTTGCGGGGTGGGCGAAGGACACTCGTGGAACACCGGCCAATTGTAATCGCGGAACTGTTATTCAATCGAATTGAGTCGGAAATACAAGCGGCCATGTCCGATTTGGGCTATGCCTTCTTCCACATACGAGGTAATCGGCTTGAGCCTGCTGCGGAACTGGTAAGAACCGCGGATAATGGCGTGAGGAACGTGTGCCTGGTACCCACAGAGTCTGTCGATCGGGTACGGCCATTCATCCGGGTTAACCGGGAGTCGGAGTAATTTCCGGTTACTGTTTCATATGCCCAGGCAGTTATCGGATCTGTAGAATACGCTGGTGCACCAACCGTGGGAACTGATGGGCCCGGTACCGAAAAAATCCAGCCTCCTGAACCCCCGTTCCAAGAGGTAGTCATACCCCTCCCGATAGGATTCCCTATCCGAATTATCCCAGATAATTACACCCTTGGTCGACAGGCAGGACAGGCTGTGACGCGCGCTATCCACCCGGTCCCGGCCATCGATGATCACCAGGTCGAATTCCCTGCCCGATTCCGTTATGGCGAGGGCGTATTCCCCGGTTTTCAGGTCGCGGTGCTGATAGTTGATTTGGGGAGATGACCGAAACACCTCCGTCATCCTTCGGTACCAGTCCGGGTCGTGCTCTACCGATACGACCTCCTTTACACGCTCTGCCAGCCAAAGGGTGGAATGGCCACTGCCGTATTCGAACACCCGCATATCTGGGGACAATCGATCGTTCAGGAAATGCACGGCGGAATAGGTGAACCAGGGCAGGGGTGCTCCGTATTCGCTGACGGGCAAACCCCGGCTTACGCTCTTTTTCCATCCCGACCGGGCCAGGAAGTTTTTGGATAGCAGATACTTTCGGGTAAATACGCGACCACCCGGAAGGAGGTGGATCAGGTCGAAGATAAAATCCTTGATGGCCTGCACAGGGAGTAATTAGGTGTAAGCAAAGTAAAGAAACCCTGACCAAAGTCGTAAATTCACATGGCGGGATAGTGGACCCTGCTTTCGAATACGGAACTATGAATCCTGAGTTTCTCCAACGCCTGTATCAATCGCACCAGGACTGCGTCCAGTGTCCATCCCGAGAGCAGATTGTGAACTTTTTCGATAATCTGCTCGGCCTGCTTTTTCCCAGCCTGGCCCGGGAGCCCTACCGGGAATACGAGCGCATGCTGCATGCCTTAGAAACCATGGAACGGGAGCTATACAGCCTCATGGTGACCTGCCCTAATGCCCGCAGGGAGGAAGTCTGTACGGGTTTCAGGGAGCAGCTTCCGGGTATATACGAACTGCTGCTGGAGGATGCCGAGGCCATTTGCAGCGGAGACCCGGCGGCCGATTCAGTACAGGAGGTGATCCGCTCGTATCCCGGATTCTATGCCATCGCGGCTTACCGCATTGCACATAGTCTCCTCAGCATGGGAGTCCCCAATATTCCCCGAAGCATAGCCGAGCACGCCCATAGTAAAACCGGCATCGACATACATCCCGGGGCCCGAATCGGTCGGCAGTTCTGCATCGATCACGGTACAGGGGTGGTGATCGGAGAAACCACGGAGATCGGGAACGATGTCAAGATATATCAGGGGGTGACTCTGGGGGCACTCAGTGTACAGAAAGAAATGGCACGCAAGAAGCGGCATCCTACAGTGGAGGACAGGGTGGTCATCTATTCCGGAGCCACCATACTCGGCGGAAATACGGTTATAGGAGCCGGGTCTGTGATCGGCGGTAATGTATGGCTGACCCGAAGCGTTCCTCCGGATTCCAAAATATACTACGAGCCCGGACACGTCAGTACGAGCTCCCGCTAGCGGAGCGCAGTGTTTAAAGGAATTATTCCGCATTTAAATTCGGATCGATGAATCTTTTTGAACTCGTTGGCAATACCCCACTGATTGAGATCAGGAAACTCAACCCCTATCCCGGGGTTCGCATACTGGGGAAACTGGAGGGCCAGAATCCCGGGGGTAGTGTGAAGGACCGGGCGGCGCTCAATATGATTCGAAGGGCTATAGAGCGAGGCG
>CAZKAP010000058.1:0-10731 GCA_964550895.1 uncultured Flavobacteriaceae bacterium | reverse complement strand
CCAAATGCCTCGTCCGCCACGATTTCCTCCGTAAGTATGCGTATGGCAACCTCAATTCTGCGGACGGGATCGCTCAGATTCTGTATGGAAAATACGAGTTTATACTCGGTCCACGCCCAATACCAGGATATTAAATACAGCAGGAACTTGTGTTTATTCTCGAAATACCGATACACGGAACTCTCATTGGAACCGATACTCAACCCGAGTTTCCTGAAGTTGAACTGCTCAAAGCCCAGCTCGTCTATGAGTTCAATACCTCGGGACACGATGCGCCTGCCCAGATCAGAGGATTGAGGATCCTTGACGTAGAGGCGCGAATCGATTTCAATGCGGATACTGGGTATGAGTCTGTCCATGCGCTAGAGTAACGGGCGCAAAAATAATAGTATTACTATCGCTGATTAAAGGTTTAACTTTTATTTATCAAAAGTTATCCTTTCAACTGAGGATCGGCAGGTATGTACGCATCCGACCAGGAAAAATGTTGCCTGACGATGGCATCCGTATTGGAGCGTACGTAATCAATAAATGCCCGGGTTACCGGAGAAAACTTCTTGCCCGACATCCAGATCAGGTTCCAGTGCGTAGTGATCGGCAGTCCCGGAGTGGGATATACCTGTAGTTCATCGTTTTGCAATTCGTTCCGGAGTCCGATCAGGGGCATGACCGAAAGGCCGAGGCCCGCCAGTACCGATTGCTTGACAGCCTCGTTGGAGGTCAGTTCCATCTTCTTGCGGAGTCGTATCTGCCGTTCGGACAGGTAGGTCTCCATGGTCAGACGGGTAGCGGATCCCTGTTCCCGAAAGATCAAGGGAGATCGCTCCAGGGCGCCGTCCGTCAGGAAATGGTCGGGATCATATAGCTCCTTTTTACCAATCAGGCAAAGCACATTCGGCAGGAGCTCGAGATTGTGCACTTTAAAGGCATCCGGGAGCAGGGACACCAGCGCAAGATCGGCAGTATTGGCCTCCATATTGCTCAGCACCGTGCTCTTGTTGGTCACATTCATCTGTATGTCCACCCCGGGATTCGCCTTGTAGAAACCACTCAGGTAATACGGTATGACATACTTGCCCGTAGAGACTACCGTGAGTTTCAAAGTTCCCACCAACTTGTCGTCCAATGCCTGAGTATGCTGGTCGAGCAGTTCCACTTCTTCGATAATGCCCTGGGCCATGTGTGCAATTTTCCTCCCGAAATCCGTCAGGTACAGCCGCCTGCCCACGATCTCGGTAAGAGGCATGGGAAACTGCTCCTGGAACTTCTTCAATTGTATGGAGACCGCCGGCTGAGACAACAGCATTTCCTCGGCTGTCTTTGTAATACTCTGATTTTGCGAAACCCGGTAAAAAATGCGAAGCTGATGAAGACTGTAATTCATTAATAATTCTAATGTCTCTTATCATAAATATATATTATCCTAAATAAATAATTAATTTCACTTTTGCATCCGGTTAGAAAAAGAGAAAGAATCGCCTGACGAACCTTACGTCTGGCCGGATAATAAAAACACCCAAAGATGTCAGAAAAAGTAAAATACGAACTGGTCAAGGGCCAGTTCACCGCATCGGAGGCCATGGATATCGTACAGGCCCTGTTCGATCAGAAGATTAACTTTCACAAGTTGCAACGCCTTTCCTGGTACGAGGGGAATGTCCATGCCAATACCGAGTTTCCCGATGGACGGATATCCGAACTGTTGCGCGACAAGGAACTGGCCCGCGAGTTCCTGATGTCCCATAAGGCACAGGGCAAGAAGTATCGGATTGTCGGTAACCTGGAGATCCAGAGCATAGACCAAGAATAGCCCGATTGGTATGGACTTTTCGCTGTTGTGGGAGAACCTCACCAACCCTGCCCTGCTCTTTTTCTTCCTGGGTATATTGGCGGTTCGGCTAAAGAGTGACCTGGAAATTCCTGAGAATTCCTCGCGTTTTATTTCCCTGTACCTGCTATTCTCCATCGGCTTTAAGGGAGGGGTAGAGCTGGCACACAGTACCCTGGATGGAGAAATCATCGGTTCGCTCTTCTTCGGTTTGTTACTGGCATCGGTAGTACCCGTGGTCGCCTTTTTCGTTCTTAAGACCCGCTTCAGCATACCCAATGCCGGCAGTATTGCCGCCGCCTACGGTTCAGTCAGCGCGGTAACTTTCGTTACGGCGATTTCCTTCCTGGAGCTCAAAGAAATTCACTACGGAGGGCATATGGTGGCCGTTATGGCGCTGATGGAAGCCCCAGCCATTATGGTCGGTGTGCTCCTGATGTCCCTATTCAGAAAGGATCAGGAAGAAAAGCAGCCGATGGGTAAAATTCTGCACCATTCGCTGACCAACGGAAGCGTGTTCCTTATTATCGGAAGCCTGATTATTGGATTTGTCGCCAGCGATCAGCAGGCCGAAGGGATCAAACCGTTTACCACCGATATCTTCAAAGGGTTTCTGGCGGTTTTTCTGCTGGACATGGGCATCAACAGCGGGCGACGACTAACGGATTTCGTCAGGAAGGGAAAATTCGCCCTGTTCTTTGCCATCATACTCCCCCTGATTAACGGCTGTCTGACGGCCTATGTCAGCCAATGGGTCACCGACGATCTGGGGAATCGGTTCCTTTTCGCCATACTCGCGGCCAGCGCCTCCTATATAGCCGTCCCCGCAGCCATGAAACTTGCTGCTCCCAAAGCCAATCCCAGCCTTTATGTGCCGATGGCACTGGCCGTGACCTTTCCGTTCAATATTACCCTGGGGATGCCCCTGTATATGCAGATCGCCTCCACTTTTTAAGGTTCCTGATTGCGACTCAGGTATTCCACGAATTCCGCCCGGGGAATCAATTCCCCTCCCATGCCTTCCAGATGGGCCGTGTAGCTCTGGCAATCGATCAGCATATATCCCTTTTCATTGAGTTTCCGGGCCAGCTGTATGAGGGCGAACTTCGAGGCGTTGGATACCTCGGAGAACATACTCTCTCCGCAGAAAATACGACCCAGGTCGACTCCGTACAGTCCGCCTACCAGTTCGTTATCCTTCCAAACTTCGTAGGAGTGTGCCTTGCCCAATTCGTGGAGGCGTATATAGGCCTCCTTCATTTTATCCGTTATCCATGTACCTTCCTGTCCGTGACGGGGAATGCGGGAACAGCGCTCGATAACCTGGTCAAAGCTATTATTCACGGTGAGTCTGAAGCGTCCGGAACGAAGCACGCTGCGCATACTTTTGGACACCTTGATTCGGTCGGGAAATAAAACCATGCGCGGATCGGGGCTCCACCAGAGGATCAATTCGTCCTGATTGAACCAGGGAAAAATCCCCTTGTGATAGGCTTCCATTAAACGTTTGGGCGACAGGTCTCCCCCCATGGCCAGCAGGCCCATTTCATTGGCCTGATGGACGGGTGGAAAGTCCGTAAAGGCATCCAGGAAAGGAATCCGTATGTTTTCACCGTTTGCACGCATGGTTGATCGTCTTTTGATATCCCAAAACCTGCCATCGGCTAAAGGCAGAGGGCTTTAAAAGGGCAAATCGTCGTAGTCCTCGTCGTTTCCGTTATTTGTGGATTCGTAGGTGTTCATGGGCGGTGCCGGAGGGGCGGCTTCTGGGCTGGGAACCCCGTCCTGTACCTTTTCGATCCGCCATCCCTGGATCGAATTGAAGTACTTTACTTCTCCCTGCGGACTGGTCCATTCCCTACCCCTAAGGTTGATACTAATATTCACCTTATCACCCGGGCGTAAGGGGTCCAGCAGGTCGGTGCGGTCCTGTACAAATTCGATCAGGATGTGCTGAGGATAGGTCTCCTCGGTGGTCAGCACCAATTCCCGTTTGCGAAAGCCACTGCTTCCATAGGTTTTTGTCTCGTCTATCAGCTTGATTACGCCTTGAATTTCCATCTTTTCACTTTCATTCTAAGGTACAAATTAACAACAACGGCCTAAGTAATTTCAGGAAAAATGGCTTTTTAGGTATCTTTAACAGCCATGGCCATATCCGTAATTTACCGCTAGGATGAAGTGGAGGTTCCTCAATCGCAACACTACACTCTGGCTGCTCCTGTTTGCCTTCGCCATAGTCGTCTTCATCCTCTGGAACACCAACGAGTTCTTCGTCAAATTCAAGGAAGAGGAGCGCCTGAAAATGGAGATTTGGGCTACCGCTCAGTCCGAGCTGAGGCGTTCCAACCTCGAACAGGATCTGGGAGACCTGCCCATAGAGGTAATGCGAAAGAACACCTCCACCCCCATGATCCTTCAAAACAAGGATGGAAGCATTCGCTCGCACAACCTGCCCGAAAAGATAGCCGAAGATTCCCTTAGGCTGATTCAGAAAATGAAGGCCTATGCGGTTCAGAACACACCCCTCGAGCTCAGCTATAAAGGAGAATACCTCGCAACCCTGTACTATGGAAATTCCGAAGTGCTCACCCAACTCAGGTATTATCCCATTGCCCTGCTGCTGATCGTCTTCCTCTTCGGTGCCGTACTGTACTTCTTCTTCATGTCCAACAAGATGTCGGAACAGAACCGGCTATGGACCGGTATGGCCAAGGAAACGGCCCATCAGATCGGAACCCCACTGACCTCCCTGGTGGGTTGGGCGGAACTCTTAAAAAACGAGGATATTTCCCCCGAAATCCCGACGGAAATCAACAAGGATATCGAGCGCCTTCAAGTTATCACGGATCGCTTCTCCAAGATCGGTTCTGTACCCAAGCTGGAGCACTGCGACCTTGTAGAGGAGACGCGTAAGACCTGGGCCTATCTGGAAAAACGCAACTCCAAGCTGGTAAGGTTTCACTGGCACTGCGAACCCAGTGAATTGTTTCTGCCACTTAACCCTTCCCTATACAGCTGGAGTATCGAAAATCTGGTAAAAAACGGCATCGACGCCATGAAGGGAAAGGGAGATATCTTTCTGGACATCAAGCTCAATAGCACCATGGCACATATCTCGATACGGGACACGGGTTCCGGAATCCCCAAGGACATGGTCAAGCGCATCTTCCATCCGGGTGTTACCACCAAAGAACGAGGGTGGGGACTCGGATTATCCCTGGTCCGCCGCATAGTGGAAGAATACCACGGGGGACGGATACGGGTACTGAGAACCGGCGAGTCCGGTACGACCATGCAGATATCGCTTCCACTTTATAAGAATAAATAAAGCCTAAGCCGTGCCGTAACGCTGCCTGTAAGCCTGCTGGAGTCGTGATGCGAGGTCTTCAAAGGCCTGCCCTGTGAACTTCGCCTTGCTGGTAAACCGGGCGTCCTCCATGTTCCTCAGCGGGATCAGGTGCACGTGGACATGGGGCACCTCCAGCCCGATAACCGACATGCCTACCCGTTCGCAGGCAATCTGTGATTCCAGGACCTGAGCGACTTTACGGGAAAAGCGCATGAGATCGGCATAGGTTTCCTCATCCAGATCCCATATCCTGTCCACCTCGGACTTGGTAATACAGAGTGTGTGGCCCGGTGCATTGGGATTAATATCGAGAAAGGCCAGGAATCGATCGTCCTCGGCCACCTTGTAACTCGGTATCTCGCCCTGAACGATTTTACTGAAGATACTTGTCATGTCCGGTTTGTTAGGTGGTTTATTCTCGAGAAATCTCTATGATTTCGAACTTGAGTGTACCGTTAGGCACCTTGATTTCAGCGATCTCCCCCACGGATTTGCCCAACAATCCTTTTCCT
Organism: uncultured Flavobacteriaceae bacterium; assembly: GCA_964550895.1. GTDB lineage: Bacteria > Bacteroidota > Bacteroidia > Flavobacteriales > Flavobacteriaceae > CAZKAP01. The sequence continues at coordinate 5,039 of CAZKAP010000058.1, read as the reverse complement.
ATGGGCGAGGTTACCGAGATCTTTCCGGTCTTGAGATCGGCCTCACTTTCGGCCACCAGGGTGTACTTCATCTCCTGTCCACTAGCCGTATTCTTGAGCTTGACTGTAGAAAGGACCAGCGCCTTGGTTGTATCCAGCTGGGATTCATCGATAAGGCGGGCATTAGCCAGCAATGCCTCCAGTTTTGAAATTTTCATTTCCAGCAGGCCCTGGGCCTCCTTGGCCGCATCGTATTCCGCATTTTCCGAGAGATCGCCCTTATCGCGTGCATCGGCTATTGCCTGGGACGCCCTGGGACGTTCCACGTCCCTGAGCTGGTTGAGCTCCTCCCGGAGTTTCTTCAATCCTTCCACTGTGTAATAGGCCACTTTGCTCATACTCCAACGTCGATTTTAATAAGCTCCGCCCGATTGCAGAATTATAGGGGCGGCTCGCTTCTTCAGGTAATACAAAAATCCTCGCAGTATCACCAAAAGTGATCTATCGCGAGGATTTCCGTCAAAGATAGAATAAATTTATGACTTAACTTCACAGTATGAGAAAGTTCCTGATACTGATATGTCTTTTCGCGGCGAGTATTTCTGCCTGTTCTACCGAGCGTACCAACCGCAACCCCTACCTACAGGAAATCAGTTTCCGCATCGACCTGGACCTCAATTTACCCCTGTATAACGGGCTTAATACCATAGGTAATCCGGTCTATGTAGGCCTAAACGGGGCAGGCACCCGAGGGGTGTTCGTCATGCAGACATCCATCGATCTCTATCAGGCATACGAGGCGAGTTGTCCAAATCATGTCCCCAACGACTGTTCGACCATGAGGATCAACGGCATCGAAGTCGAATGCGACTGCGAAGGCTACCGTTACAATCTCTTTACAGGGCAGATGTCCAACCGTCCGCAGACCGGATCGGTGTTCTACGATCTGCTGCGCTACAACGTTTTGCCCAGCGGGAATACGCTGATTGTCACGAACTGAAATCCGCTTCTCAGCCCTGAAGGATCCGGTTCATCACCCAGCTGCAGTGCAACGCACTGTAGGCCGTGGAGGGGTGAGTGGACTCGCCCATCAGGTGACGCCTCAGATTTTCGACATGGTGGGTCTGTATGTGATTTGGGTTTTCGATTTCCCACTCCTGCGCTTTTCCACCGGACTCCAGCCGAATGGGCGCCTCGTAGAGGACCGAAAATGACAGGCTGCCTTGCACTCCGTAGATAATTACTTCGTCCCGGTAGTCGTCCGAAGCGAAGTTCCAGAAGCCGGTTCCCGTGGCTCCGCCCTGATGCACCCAGCTGGCGGTCAGGGCATCTGGCGCCCCATAGAGGCCCTGCTGATTCCGGGCGTGACCGCTCACTTCCTCAAATTCACCCAACAGGTAGGCAAACAAATCCAGTCCGTGGCAGGCCAGGTCGTCAAAGTAACCTCCGGGAGCTATCTCGGGATCGGTTCTCCAGGAGTACGTCCGGTTCAGGTCGCCTTCACTCGGAGGCTTGGTCTTGATCCAGTGGATGTGCCTGGGGAATCCAATACGGCCTTCTTCCAGCAATTCCTTCACCCGGTTAAATCGGGGCAGGGAGCGGCGGTAATACGATACAAACAGGGGCAGGTCGCGTTGGCTGAATAGCCCGTACATCTCCAGGCACTGCGCAAAATCCGGGGCCATGGGTTTTTCGACGCAGCAGGGCTTTCCGGCTTCGGCGACCATACGGGCGTAATGCAGGTGGGAATCCGGAGGGGTAGCGATATACACAGCATCGATCTCAGGGTCGTTTACCAATTCCGCGGCATCGATGGTCCAGCGTGCAATATCGTGCCGGGTGGCATAATCTGATGCCTTATGAGCATCTCTTCCCATAACCATTGCCAATTCGAAGCCCGTATTCTTATAATAAGCCGGGGCGCTTTTGAGTTCGGTTACCGCTCCGATCCCAATCATACCCCAGCGAATGGGCGTTTTGTCAAACAACGGCTTCTCGGCCTTCAATGCCGGATAGATCTCCATCATGGATTCGACTTTGCATTCCGGTTAAAATTACGAAGCCCTCGTAAACCTCCACCTTACATCCGAATACGCAGTCCGGCCAGGAAATTAATTCCGGCCTGTGGGTAAAAGGCATTCCCATCCAGAGTGGTGACCCCATTGCCCCCTTCGTTCGGCACATCAAAGGTGAAGAAGTAGCCGTTGTTCTCGTATTGCACATCGAACAGATTATTCACCTGCAGGGTGAGCTCCAGGGCGGTGAACATCCGCTGAGGCACCCTCCACTGCACGTTCAGGTCGTTCACAAAGTAGCTCTCCAGGCGGGCGTTGGCATCCTCCGTATTGGACATGAACTGCTCCCCGACGTATTTGCTCAGGAAGGTAAACGACCAGTACCGAAAAGGGGTCCAGGTTATCCGATTTCCGACAATCCACTCCGGCGAAAAGGAAATGGCCGTATTTCCGAGGTTGACCAGCTCCCCGTTTCGGGAAACCACAAAATCGCGGTTGCGATTGCGGCTCCAGGTGATGTTGGGCTGAATCACCAGATGCTGCGTCGGCCTCCAGGTGAGATCGGCCTCCAGGCCGAAGCGATAGCTCTCGCCTATATTGGTGCGCAAAGGAAACCCACCCTGATCGCGCTCACCTGTGAGGACCAGCTGATTGGAGTAATCCATAAAGAATACGTTGGCCTGAAGCTGCAGGTTTTTTTCCCGAAGACGCGCACCCAGTTCCCAGTCCCAGAGTTTTTCCGGTTCCGGATTGCCGTTTTCGAAATCCACACGGGCGGGTTCGCGCTGAGCCCTGGCTACGGACAGATAAAAACTGGTGTCCGGATCGGGATTGTAGCTCAGGCCGGCCTTGGGATTGAAGAAATTATAGACCTCGTCCACCTCGAGTACGGAAGCCGGATCGAAGAGAGATCCTTCCGCCCGGTAGGTAATCCGGCGAAACTGCAGGTCGCCGAACAGGGTCCAGTCGCCGGCGTCCCAGGTCGCCTTGAGGAAGTTGTTCCAGTCCCGCTTGCGGCTGGTGTTCCGGTAGAATTCGAACGGCCGCTCAGGGAGCAGACCCTGATCCAGGGAAATGACCTCTCCAAACTGATTCCCGTCGTAGCGCTGGTAACTGCCGCCAAGGGTGGCGGTAATGTCGTCGCCCCGGTAATTGACCTGGTGGACCCAGCCGTAGAACTCCGAATTCAGGTGAAGTCGGCTGGCGAGATCAGCGGTAGCGGCAGTCTGTCCGGGCAGGTCAGCCGTCCCCAGCCGGTAGAAATCGAGTGAAGCATCGTCGTTCATCTGCTCGAAATAGCCGCGGCTGCCCGTATAATGCAAGGAGAGGGTGGCGTTCCACCGGGTACTGAAGCCCTGGGTAAAGTGGAGCTGATAGTGGTCCTGCCAGTAGTTGTCGGTCTGATCTTCATAAAATCGGGTCTCCCCGTCGGCATTGACGAACAGGCCGTCGGGGTTAAACCGCCGGTCCCGTTCGAGCCCTGCCCGGTCCTGGCCGATAAACGACAGGCCGGTGCGTTCTGATCCGCCGAATACCAGTCCCTTGACCAGGGTATTCTTATCCCGGTAGGTCCCCTGCACGAAATACGATCGAAGATCGGCGAAGGCGCGATCCACGTAGCCGTTGGAACGGATACGGGAAAGCCGGGCATTGACATTCCAATGATCGTTTAGTACGCCGGTTCCTGCCTGAAGGGTGTATTTCTGGGTACCGAAACTGCCCGCACTCGTCGCCAGTTCGGCGAAGGGTACCACGGACAGCGGCTGAGTTTCTATATTCAGGCTTGCTCCGAAGGCACCGGCGCCATTGGTCGAAGTACCCACTCCCCTTTGCAACTGAATTGAGCCTATGGAAGAGGCAAAATCCTGCAGGTTGACGAAAAAGGTCGTCTGACTGTCCGCATCGTTGTAGGGAATCCCGTTGATGGTAACATTGATGCGGGAATTATCCGATCCCCTTACTCGTATATCCGTGTACCCCACCCCGGTACCGTCGAAACTGGTGGCTACCACGGAAGGGTAGTAATTCAAGAGCTGGGGAAGGTCCTGGCCCAGATTGAGGGGCTGAATCTCTTTGGCTTGTATGGTGGTAAACGTAACCGGGGTACGCTGGCTGGCCCGTGTCGCAAAAAGGATCACTTCGTTCAGGTCCACCCTCAGGGGTTCTATGGTATCCCGGTTCACCTCTTGCTCCTGTCCCCGTGCCAAACCTGCTGCACCAAGCAGTATGCAAATGACTGCTGACCATCTCATTTCGTATGATTTTGTAAGGGGAGGCAGGAATAGGCCGGAAGATAACCGGACCAGAAGACGAAGTCTGTAACAACTCCCTTGGCGGCATTATCCGCCCAGGTTCTTCGGGTATAATCTCAGCCTGCACTCTGCAAGCACCCCTGTGTTCAGGGGCAAATATAGAACTAATACACTTAAAGTTCAGTCCCAACAGGATGAATTCAAAAAAAACCTGCTGTTAGTCCCGATACCATTTTCTCTTCTAAAAGATAGTGCCTAGCGAATGGAATCCCAGCTCGCACGAAAGACCATTTAACCCATACCGCCTCCCGGAAGAACACTCCTTAATCGAATCTTTACAACACGTTCGAACTTTACTTATTTGTTGAGGCCCATTCAGCTAAAACTGACTTTTGTCTGCCTGCGCTTCGCACTCTTACATCCAAAAGAAATGGACCTGAATGCAGCGCTAAACCCAATAGCCTATTTATACAGTTTGACCTGGGCATCGAGCCTAAACGGGCCCGAACAGGTCGTTAAACGCAATTTTAAATCTCCGCCAGGGAACCCATTCTGCTTGCTAAGGTTACGGCGGTACGCTCATGGTCAGGATGAATAACTACACGGCGTTAAACCGTGATATCCTTCAGGCGCAATAGGCATTCAGAGTACTAATTCGACCTACACCTCGTTATATTAACTGATTGTTCTGAATTAATTTATTACACTCCACAAGGGATTTAGCCCTCAATTATGACAAAAAGCCTGGATTTTAGCAGCTTCTTTCATTCAAATCCTTTGCCCTGTTGGGTCT
>CAZKAP010000057.1:0-13409 GCA_964550895.1 uncultured Flavobacteriaceae bacterium | reverse complement strand
CCCCCCCCCCACCAAAAAAACGAGAAATCCGGGCGCGGGGTTTCCAATATCCTTCAGTTTTGAATATATTTAGAGGTCTCAAAAAAATGCGCTATGTCCCTGATCCGAAAGTACTTATTGATAACGGCCCTGCTGTATTCCGTTTCCGCCCTGCTGGCCCAGAATCGCCTGGCGGGGGCCTATGATCTGGCTGCCCAGCTGTGCGCCGAGTGGAGGTTCGAATACCAGGAACTCAATGGGCTCCGATTGGCGGAGGCCACGGCCAATACGGTACGGATGGGCAATGTGGTGTTCCTCAAGGATCAGACCTACCTGCTCAGGCAGGATGGAGAGGTACTGGAGCGGGGTCACTGGGACTACAACATGTTCCAGAAACGCGTCGAACTCAAGAGCGGCCTGGAGGGCACGCTCAGGGCCATCATTCAGCCCCTGGCTCCCGATCGCATCGTCCTGATTCCCATACTGGACAGCGGGAATTCCCATAAGGTGTTCGAGCGCCTGAGGTACTACTACCGCCGCCAGTAACCGCCGGAATGCCGCGTTGGACTAGCCCGGGAATTCGGGCAGGAAGTCCACCGGTATGTTCAGGAAGTAGAGTGCGGTAAACAGGAACACCAGGAAAACCACGATAATCAGCACGAATACCACGAGCTTCAGGAACGCATTGAGGATGCTGGTGCCAGCAGAAATTTGTTCAGTCATTGGGTAATAGCTTATTCGCAAGTAGGCCTTACGCCTTAAAAAGGTAAAAAAAATCGACCGAAAAGCCGCTATGGCGGTGGTATGAAATCGATTAGCCGACCGTAGCGTCCGATATACGGTCGCCCTCCGGGCATCCTGGGATCCTATTCTTCCTCGATTTCCTCCAGCGCTATGCCCTTGGTCTCCGGCATCAGGAAGAGGACAAAGAGCAGCTGCAGGACCATCATCCCGGCAAAGAACAGGAAGATGGGTGAGGGGTCGGTCTCGAAGCGGCTGAGCATGGTGGGAGTGACCAGGGTAATCAGCGCGGCCAGCACCCAATGAGTACCCGTACCCCAGGACTGTCCGGCGGCGCGGACCTGATTGGGGAAAATCTCGGAGATAAACACCCAGATCACCGCGCCCTGCCCCACGGCATGCGAGGCGATAAACATCAGTATAAAGACCAGCAGCAGGTCCGGTGAACTCTGGAAATGGAAGCAATAGGCGACCATGGCCAGGCTGATGATGTAGCCCACCGATCCGATCAGCATCAGCTCCCGCCTGCCTCGGCGGTCGATCAGCCAGATGCCCAGCAGGGTGAAGATCAGGTTCACGATGCCTATGGCGATGGAATTAAAAAGGGATTCCTTGGAGGCCAGTCCGGCCTTCTCCAAGAGCTCCGGAGCGTAGTAGAGCACGAAATTGATGCCCGAGAGCTGATTGAAGAAGGCGATCAGAAACGCCAGCATCAGAGGGCGGGCGTGGCGCCTTCTAAAGATATAGTCCTTTTTGGCATGGGTGTCCAGGTAGCCCAGCATCAGGTCCATCTGCCTCCGGGCTTCCTCGGGCCCGTTGATCCGGGTGAGTACGGCCAGGGCCTCGTCCTGTTTCTTCTGTTGGATACTGAGCCAGCGCGGGCTGCGGGGAATGCGAAGCACCAGCAGCACATAGATCACGGCCGGAATGGCCTCCACCCCGAGCATCCATCGCCAGTCATTCGCTCCGCCGAACCCCTTGAGCAGGTAGTTGGAGATAAACGCGATCATGATGCCGAATACGATATTGAACTGGTACATGGCGCCCAGCCTTCCCCTCGAGGATGAGGGGGAAATCTCCGAGATGTAGATGGGTGCGGCCACCGAAGAGGCGCCGACCCCCACCCCGCCGATAAATCGGAAGAATGAGAACACATACGGATCCGGTGCCAGGGCCGAACCCAGTGCGGAAAGGAAATAGAGCACCCCGATCCAGAGCAGGGTTTTCTTGCGGCCCAGTTTGTCGCAGGGGAGCCCTCCGAACAGCGACCCGATCACCGTGCCCCAGAGTGCCATGGACATGATTAGCATGCCGTGTTCCCAGTCCGATAGCTGCCACAGGTTGCGGATGGGCAGATTGGCACCGCTGATCACCACGGTGTCGAAACCGAAGAGAAAGCCTGCCAGCGCTGCCGTCAGGGAAATGCCGAATAGGTTAGTGCGTTTGTTCATCACCGAAAGGGTTGGTTTGCCGGCTCGGGTCCTGCCCAAGGGGCCCGGACCGCTTTTTGCCCGGCAGAATATAGGCTATTTCAGGTATTCTTCCAGCCGGCTCAGTATTTTTTCGGTGGCCCCCAGGTTTTCCCGGACGTAGGCCGCGTTGTGTTCCCCGCTTTCCTCCCGGTATCCGGGCATGCTCTTGAATTTGCGCATCAGCTCGCCGAGTTGACGGGTGTCTTCGACCGCGAAGAGCCCCTTGCGACGGCGCATCTCCACGGCCTCCGGAAACCGGTCGTAATGGGGCCCGATGATGATGGGTATGCCGAAGACGGCGGGTTCCAGGGTGTTGTGGAGCTTGCCGCTGTGTCCCCCACCCACATAGGCCACCCCCGCATAGCGGTACACCTTGCGCAGCAGGCCGATGGTGTCCAGAACCAGCAGCCGGGCCGTGCGCAGCCGTTCGGTACGCACCGCCGGGTCGAGTTCCTCCAGCTCGGTGTACATCAGATAGGGTACGTGGATCAGTTCCCGGATCTGGTCCAGGTGCGCCCGGTCGATCTCGTGGGGTGCGAGGATCAGCTTGACCCCCGGTTCCTGCGAAGGCAGCCAGCTCAGCAGGGGGGATTCGTCCTCCGGCCAGGTACTGCCCGCCACCACGGTCAGGGTTTGGCCGTCCAGGAAATCGCTCATGAAGGGCAGGGGCTCCAGGTTTTCCAGGGTCTGGGTAACCCGTTCGAAGCGCGTATCTCCGCAGACTTCCGTCTCCTTCAGGCCGATGCGATCGAGCAGTTCCAGCGAATGAGGGCTGCGCACGAAGATCCTTTGGTAGGAGCGCAGGGCCCTTCGCATCAGTCCGCCGTACCACTGGAAGAAGACTTGCTGCTTGCGGAAGTGGGCCGAGATCAGGAAGGCCGGAATGCCTCGCTGCCGCAGGACCTCCAGGCAAATGGGCCACACCTCGTATTTCACGAACAGGGCCACCCGGGGATTGAGGGCCTGAATAAATGCATCCATGGGGCCGTACTGGTCCCAGGGCAGGTACACGCAGAGGTGATCCGTCTCCCGTTTCCGCACCACTTCGTAGCCGGAGGGCGAGAAGAAGCTCACGACCACCTGGTATTCGGGATGCCGGGCGCGCAAGGCATCCAGTACCGGCAGCCCCATTTCGTATTCCCCCAGCGATGCGGCGTGCAGCCAGCAAACGGGCCGTCCGGGCTCGAGTCCGGCGCGCAGCCGCTCCAGGGTTTCCTTACGCCCGGCGACCGCCAGCCGGGTCTTGGCATGGCGCAGGGCCAGCAGTTCGAGTACCGCCCGGGCCGGGTACCACAGCGCGTTGTAAATCCACAGTGAGATATTCATTCGTCAGGCTCTGTCCACCGGCCGCATCCGGGTACTTTATTTCTTAATTTTGAATCGTAAACTCAGGCTATGAAGAAAATCCAGATGGTCGACCTGGTAGGTCAGTACGAAGATATTAAAGATGAGATCAAGTCGTCCTTCGACGAGATCCTGTCCAGCGCGGCATTCATCAACGGTCCCTATGTGCGGGAATTCCAGAAGGACCTGGAGGCCTACCTGGATGTGCGCCATGTGATCCCCTGCGCCAACGGCACCGATGCCCTGCAGGTGGCCATGATGGGGCTGGGATTAAAGACAGGGGATGAGGTGATCACGGCAGACTTCACCTTCGCAGCTACGGTCGAGGTAATTGCGTTACTCGGTCTTACCCCGGTACTGGTGGATGTGGATCCCGAGACCTTCAACATCGATCCCGAGGCGGTACGCAGGGCCATAGGACCGAAGACAAAAGCCATAGTTCCGGTCCACCTGTTCGGACAATGTGCACCCATGGAACCCCTGATGGAGATGGCGGAAGAGCACGGCCTGTATGTGATCGAGGATACGGCCCAGGCCGTGGGGGCCGTGTATACCTCTCCGGGAGGCGAGAAGCGCATGGCGGGCACCATCGGCCATGTCGGGGCCACTTCTTTTTTCCCTTCCAAAAATCTGGGCTGTTATGGGGACGGGGGGGCTGTCTTCACCAACGATGACGAACTCGCCAATATCATACGGGGGATCGTAAACCACGGCATGTATCAGCGGTACCATCACGATGTGGTCGGAGTAAATTCCCGACTGGATTCGCTTCAGGCAGCGGTGCTCAAGGCCAAGTTGCCCCGCCTGAATGCCTATAACGAGAGCCGGCGAAACGCGGCCCGGGCATACCATCAGGCCCTGGCAGGCGTGGAAGGGATTACCCTGCCCAAAACCGTCAACGGCTGCCAGGGAATCTGCGAGACCTGCGATTGCCATGTGTTCCACCAGTATACCCTGAGGGTTCCGGCCGAAAAAAGGGACGGACTGGTGCAACATTTAAACGATAACGGCGTTCCATGTGGGGTGTACTATCCGATCCCCCTTCACCAGCAGAAGGCCTACGCCGACACGAGATACCGGGAAGAGGATTTCGAAGTGACCCACCAGCTCTCCGGGGAGGTGATTTCCCTGCCCATGCACACGGAGCTGGATGCCGACCAGACAAACTTCATAACACAACTCGTTAAGGACTATCTTAATTCATAGCGAATGAAAATTCTCGTAACCGGCGGCCTGGGTTTTATAGGCTCGCACACCGTGGTGGAACTGCAAAACGAAGGCTTCGAAGTCGTCGTTGTGGACAACCTGTCGAACTCGACCGAAGAGGTCCTGGAAGGGATCGAGGCCATCACCGGAAAACAACCCATCTTTGAGGAGATCGACCTTCGGGAACGAAGCGCAGTAGCCGATTTTTTCAACCGGCACAAGGACATCGAAGGCGTCATCCACTTCGCGGCCTCCAAGGCCGTGGGGGAGAGCGTGGAGAATCCCCTGCTGTATTACGAAAACAACCTGGGAGTGCTGGTGTACCTGCTGCAGGAACTGACCGCCCGGGAGACCGCTAAGCTCATCTTCAGCTCTTCCTGTACGGTTTACGGCCAGGCCGATAAAATGCCGATCACCGAGGATGCCCCCGTGAAGCCGGCGGAGTCTCCTTATGGCAATACCAAGCAGGTTGGTGAGGAGATCATCGTCGATACCTGCCGGGTAAACCCTCAGCTTTCGGCCATCGCCCTGAGGTACTTCAACCCCATAGGAGCGCATCCCACGGCGCATATCGGGGAGCTTCCGATCGGCGTTCCCCAGAATCTCGTACCTTACATCACACAGACCGGAGTCGGACTGCGCGAGCAGCTTTCCGTTTTCGGGGACGATTATCCCACGCCGGATGGTACGGCCATACGCGATTACATACACGTGGTCGATGTGGCAAGGGCCCATGTGGCTGCGGTGCAACGCCTGCTGGTGGGCCTGAACGAAGAGAATTTCGAGGTCTTTAACCTGGGCACGGGCAAAGGAAGTTCCGTGCTCGAGGTGATACAGAGTTTCGAACGCGTATCGGGCGAAAAGCTCAACTACCGGATTGCACCCAGAAGACCCGGCGACGTGGTCCAGGCATACGCCGATACCACCCGTGCCAACGAGATCCTGGGCTGGCAGGCCAAGTCCACCCTGGACGATGCGATGAAGTCGGCCTGGGAATGGGAACGCAAGATCCGGGCGAACGTCTGAATGCAAGAACCATCTTAAGACATCATGAATAGAACACTCCTTACGCTCGTCCTGGGCCTGATTACGGCATGTGCCCTACAGGCACAGAAGACCTATTTGCACTGCGGCCATGTGCTCGACATCCAAAAGGGAAAATGGCAGGACCGGCAGACCCTGGTGATCGAAGGCAATCGCATCGTCGAAGTGTCCGCGGGCTACCTCCCCGTGCCGGAAGGCAGCGAGGAAATCGACCTGAAGGACAAATACGTGCTCCCGGGCTTTATCGATATGCACGTCCATATCGAGAGCGAAACCAACCCCCGCAAGTATCTCGAACGCTTTACCCTGAACGATGCGGACGTAGCCTTTAAATCCACTGTATTCGCCCGGAAGACCCTCATGGCGGGCTTTACCACCGTACGAGATCTGGGCGGTACCGGAGTTAATATTTCCTTGCGAAATGCGATCGACCAGGGCACCGTTCCCGGCCCGAGGATCTTTACCGCGGGTAAGTCCATCGCCTCCACCGGGGGGCATGCCGATCCGACCAACGGGATGCGGAAATCGCTGATGGGCGATCCCGGCCCAGCGGAGGGCGTGGTAAACGGACCCGAGGATGCCCGGAAAGCCGTGCGCCAGCGCTATAAGAATGGGGCCGACGTGATCAAGATCACCGCCACAGGAGGGGTCTTAAGCGTGGCGAATAGTGGGAAGAACGCACAGTTTACCGAAGAAGAGATCGCGGCCATAGTGGAAGCCTCCCGCGACTACGGCATGCTGACGGCCGCCCATGCCCACGGAGACGAAGGGATGCGCCGGGCGGTGAGCGCCGGGATCAAGACCATAGAACACGGCACCCTGATGAGCGAGGAGACCATGGACCTGATGAAGGCCAGGCAATCCTATCTGGTGCCGACCATTACCGCGGGTAAGGAAGTTGCCGAAAAGGCCACCATACCAGGGTATTATCCTGAGGTCGTGGCCCAGAAGGCGCTCGAAATCGGCCCCAAGATCCAGAATACATTTTCCCGCGCCTACAAGCGGGGCGTGCCCATCGCATTCGGCACGGATGCCGGCGTTTTTCCCCATGGCGAGAACGCCCGGGAATTCGCGTATATGGTAGAGGCGGGTATGCCTGCCATTGAGGCGCTGCAGTCCGCCACTCTGACGAATGCGGATTTGCTGGGCATGAAGGACCGGCTGGGCCAACTGAGCGAGGGCTTCCTGGCGGATATCGTTGCGGTCGATTCGGATGCCCTGAAGGACGTCAGCGCCCTGATGCAGGTCGTTTTTGTAATGAAAGACGGCCAGGTGTACAAGGCACCCTAGATCCCTGTTTTCGCAGGCTGGATGGAGCCTTTTCCTTGGGTGCTTATTTCACCCGAACATGGGGTAACGGAATCCGGCTACTCACCCGATTATGTTGTATTTTTGAAGTCGGTTTTTGAACCCATCCGTGCGTATGGACAAGTTTTCCTTCTTAAACGCTGCGCATACCCGATTTTTTGCGGAGCTGTACGAGACCTATCTCAAAGATCCCGATTCACTTGAGCCCAGTTGGAGGGCTTTTTTTCAAGGGTTTGACTTCGGTATGGAGAGTTCCCTGGACGATCTGGGCATACAGGCGTCCGAAGAAGGGGGCACCCTGCTGGTCAACGGCAGGGAACTGGAAGCTCCGGAGACCCTGGAGAAGGAATTTCGGGTAGTCGATCTCATCAACGGCTACCGGTCCCGGGGGCATCTCTTTACCAAAACGAATCCGGTCCGTAACCGCCGTACTTATGCCCCAACCCTGGACATTGAGAATTTCGGGCTGAGCGAGGAAGACCTGGATACGGTTTTCATAGCCGGCAATATATTGGGGATACAGCCCAAGCCCCTGCGCGAGATTATCGGGCATCTGGAACGGATCTATTGCGATTCCATAGGGGTGGAATACATGTACATACGTACCCCGGAGCGCATACAGTGGATGCAGGACTGGCTCAACACCAACGACAACCATCCCGAATTTACCCCGGACCAGAAGCGCTACATACTCAAGAAGCTCAATCAGGCGGTGTCCTTCGAGACCTTCCTGCACACCAAATACGTAGGGCAGAAACGCTTTTCCCTAGAAGGAGGGGAGACGCTGATTCCCGCCCTGGATATCATCATCGAGAGGGCTGCGGACAAAGGGGTCAAACAGTTCGTGATGGGCATGGCGCACCGGGGCCGGCTGAATGTGCTGACCAACATATTCGGGAAATCGCCCAAGGACATATTCAGCGAATTCGACGGCAAGGATTACGAGGAGGCCATCTTCGACGGGGATGTGAAGTACCACCTCGGTTGGACGAGCATACGGGAAACGGATAACGGGAATCTGGTGAATATGAACATCGCCCCGAATCCCTCCCACCTGGAGGCCGTCAATGCCGTGGTTGAGGGAATTGCACGTTCCAAGCAGGATCACTCCCATCCGGGAGAAGAGCAGGAAGTCCTGCCCATACTGGTCCATGGTGATGCCGCTTTCGCAGCCCAGGGCGTGGTGTACGAGGTGATACAGATGGCCAAGCTGGACGGATATTCGACCGAAGGAACCATACATATAGTAGTTAACAATCAGATCGGGTTCACCACCAATTACCTGGACGGCCGTTCCTCTACCTACTGCACCGACGTGGCCAAGGTAACCCTCTCTCCGGTGCTGCATGTCAATGCGGACGATGCCGAGTCCGTGGTCCATGCGGCCATATTCGCCCTGGAATACCGCATGCGCTATAAGCGCGATGTATTCCTGGACCTGCTGGGGTACCGCAAGTACGGGCATAACGAAGGAGACGAACCCAAGTTTACCCAGCCGCTCCTGTACAAGGCCATTGCCAAACATCCGAATCCCAGGGATATTTATGCGCGTAAGCTCGAGGAGCAGGGAATCATCGATAAGGACCACGTGCGCAAGCTGGAAGAGGAATACAAGAAATCCCTGGAGGAAGACTTGCTCGATTCGCGAAAAGTGGAGAAGACGCGAATAACCCCATTCATGAATGACGAATGGGAGGGCTTCGAACGCGTCGCCCAGGAAGTGATGCTTCAAAAGGTAGACACGAGCTATCCGAAGAATAAGCTCGACGACCTGGCCGAGAGCATCACCCGACTCCCCGGGGAGAAGAAATTCATGCGGAAGATCCAGCGCCTGATAGATGCCAGGAGGGAAATGTACTTCGAAAAGGACCGGCTGGACTGGGCCATGGGAGAACTGCTGGCCTACGCCACCCTGCTGGAGGAGGGCTATCACGTCCGTATCGCCGGACAGGATGTCGAGCGCGGGACCTTCTCGCATCGGCATGCGGTGATCAAGACGGAGATGGCCGAAGAGGAAATCGTCCTGCACAACATGTTGGGGGAACATCAGAACGGGAAGTTTCAGATCTACAACTCCCTGCTTTCGGAATACGCCGCCATGGGCTTCGACTACGGCTATGCCCTGGCCAGTCCCGAGACCCTGACCATCTGGGAGGCCCAGTTCGGAGACTTCAGCAATGGGGCCCAGATCGTGATCGACCAGTATTTGTCGGCCGCGGAGGACAAATGGAAACTCCAAAACGGCCTGGTGCTCTTCCTGCCGCACGGCTATGAGGGACAGGGCGCGGAGCACAGCTCGGGGCGCATGGAGCGCTACCTGCAGTTGTGTGCCCGGGATAATATGTTTGTCGCTAATGTAACCACGCCGGCCAATCTCTTTCACATGCTGCGCCGTCAGATGAAGGTGAACTACCGAAAGCCCCTGGTAGTGTTTACTCCCAAGAGCCTACTGCGTCACCCCAGGGTGGTCAGTACCCGGGCCGAACTGACCGATGGCAGCTTCCAGCCGCTTATCGATGACGATCAGGCCAAGCCCTCTCAGGTGAGTTCCCTGGTGTTCTGTTCGGGTAAGTTCTATTACGATCTGCTCGAACGCAGGGAGGAACTCGATCGCAGGGATGTGGCGCTGGTAAGGCTGGAGCAGCTCTTTCCCCTGCCCAAAGAGGCCATGCTGGGGCTGATACAAAAGTACAACGCCAAGGAAGTGGTGTGGGCACAGGAAGAACCCCGGAACATGGGGGCCTGGAGCCATCTCCTTTTGCAAATGGAGCAGGCCCGCAACTGGCGGGTCGCCTCTCAGCGGTATTTCGGATCTCCCGCTGCGGGCAGTGCCGTTCGTTCGCAGCGACGGCACGAGGAAGTGATCCAGTACGTATTCGATAAAACCAAGGACAATATGCGACACGATGTCGCCGGACTTTAATTTATAGCTTTCTATGATACTCGAAATGAAAGTTCCTTCACCGGGAGAATCCATCAGTGAGGTAGAAATCGCCCAGTGGCTGGTGGAAGACGGGGACTATGTGGAAAAGGATCAGGCCATCGCGGAGGTGGACTCCGATAAGGCTACCCTGGAACTTCCCGCCGAGGCCAGCGGTATTATTACCCTGAAGGCCGAAGAGGGGGACGCGGTGCAGGTAGGGCAGGTCGTCTGCCTGATCGACACCTCCGCCGAACGCCCGGAAGGCGGTTCCGCCCCTGCGGTAGCCCCGTCCGACACCGGAGAGTCCGGAACATCGGCTGCTGCCTCAGAACCCGTGGGCGAGGTGCCAGAGGATAAGACCTATGCCACCGGGACGCCCTCTCCGGCGGCCAGGAAGATCCTCGAAGAAAAGGGGATCGACGCTTCGGAAGTAAAGGGAACCGGACGTGACGGTCGCATTACCCGGGAGGATGCCGTGCAGGCCGTCCCGTCCATGGGAACGCCCCCAGCCGGAGCCGAGCGCGGGGTCAAGCGAACCAAGCTGTCCATGCTGCGGCGCAAGGTGGCCGAACGCCTGGTCAGTGCCAAGAACGAAACGGCCATGCTCACGACCTTCAACGAGGCCGATATGAGTGAGGTATTCCGGCTCAGGAGCGAGTACAAGGAGGCATTCAAGGAGAAGCACGGGGTGAGCCTGGGCTTCATGTCCTTCTTTACCAAGGCCGTGATCCGCGCGCTGGAACTGTATCCGGCGGTCAATTCCATGATCGACGGAAAGGAGATGATTACCTACGACTTCTGCGACATCAGCATCGCCGTATCGGGCCCCAAGGGCCTTATGGTTCCGGTGATCCGCAGTGCGGAGAAACTGACCTTCCGCGGGGTCGAGGCCGAAGTCAAGCGCCTGGCGATACGGGCGCGGGACGGGCAGATCACCGTGGATGAAATGACAGGCGGCACCTTTACCATCTCCAACGGAGGGGTATTCGGATCCATGCTTTCCACCCCGATCATCAATCCCCCGCAGAGCGGCATACTGGGCATGCACAACATCGTGGAGCGGCCCATCGTGAAGAATGGAGAGATCGCCATTGCCCCGGTCATGTACATCGCCCTGTCCTACGACCACCGCATCATCGACGGCAGGGAATCCGTCGGCTTCCTGGTGGCCGTAAAAGAGGCGATCGAAAACCCCGTGGAGCACCTGATGCCCGAGGGGGTGGAAGAAGCCCTGGAACTCAAATAAGGCGACAACAACCGGAGCGAGCCTCGGTGGAACAGGGAGGCTGGATGACCGGTGGGTTGACAGGTAGGTGAAGATCATAGACACACATATACACTGGTACTCGGAAGGTTTCGACGAGGATCGTCGGGAGGCCATCCAAAGGGCCATGGATGCCGGTGTGGAGCAATTCCTGCTGCCCGCCATCGATTCGCAGTACGAGGCCGGGATGCTCGAATTGGCCCGTGACTACCCCGGCAGGATGCACCTGATGGGAGGACTGCACCCCACTCATGTTAAGGAGAATTTTCAGGAGGAGCTCGACTGGGTGAAGAAGTTCCTCGATACCCAGCCCTGCAAGGCCGTAGGAGAGATCGGCATGGACCTCTACTGGGACCGGACGTATCTGGAAGAGCAGCAGGTCGCATTCCGAACTCAGATTCAATGGTCCATTTACAGAAACCTGCCCATAGCGATCCACTGCAGGGAGGCATTCGACCCCATATTCGACATACTCGAGGAATTCAGGGGCACTACCGTACGCGGGGTATTCCATTGTTTTACGGGCGACCGGGAGCAGGCGGAACGCGCCCTGGACCTGGGGTTTCACCTGGGGATAGGCGGGGTGGTCACCTTCAGAAAAAGCACTTTGAAAGATTTCCTCGCCGAGCTTCCGCTGGACCGAATATTGCTGGAAACGGACGCGCCCTATCTGGCCCCCGTGCCTTACCGGGGCAAACGGAATGAGGGGAGCTACATCCGTCATGTACTCCAGCGCGTAGCGGAATTATACGGACAGAGTGAGGAGGCCATAGCCGAGGCGACCCGGCGCAATAGCACGGAACTCTTTAGTCTTTGATCATGGAGAGTCGAAGCCGGATATTGCTGCTGTACACGGGGGGAACCATCGGCATGGTCAAGGATTACGAAGACGGCGCCCTCCGGCCCTACGATTTCGACGAAATGCTGGGGCACATCCCCGAGATTAAGCAACTCGACTGTGAGTTGAAGAGCATTTCGGTGGCGGACCCGGTAGATTCATCGGAGATGAACCCCGAACGCTGGGAAGAAATTGCCGATCTGATCGTCGAAAACGAGCCCGAAACGGACGGCTTCGTGGTGCTCCACGGTACCGACACCATGAGTTATACGGCCTCCGCCCTGAGCTTTATGCTGGAGAATCTGGTTAAGCCGGTCATCTTTACGGGCTCCCAGCTGCCTATAGGCGATCTCAGGACGGATGCCAAGCAAAATCTGATTACCTCCATACAACTGGCCTCCCTGAGAAAGAACGGGATTCCCGTGGTGCAGGAGGTCGGTCTCTATTTCGAGTACGCCCTCTTCCGGGCGAACCGAAGCACCAAGATCAGCGCCGAGTATTTCGAGGCCTTCGAATCCCCTAACTATCCGCACCTGATCGAGGCCGGAGTGCATCTGCACATCCGGGAGGAGTACCTGTATCGCATCCCCGCCCCGGGCCTGCCCCTTCACAAGGCCGATTTTCGCTACGGCACCGTGGTCGTTCTGAGGCTGTATCCCGGAATCAGCGAGGCTTTCCTCAGGGCCGCATTCTTCACCGAGGCCGTGGAAGCGGTAATACTCGAGACCTTCGGTTCGGGAAATGCGCCCAGTAGCGATGGGTTCCTTAGGGTTCTCCGGGATGCCCGGGAAAAGGGCATACACGTTATTAACGTAACCCAGTGCATACGGGGCTCCGTGGTGATGGAGAAGTACCGGACGGGCAGGAAGCTTTTCGGACTGGGTGTTATAGATGGCAGGGACAGTACGACGGAATCCGCACTCTGCAAGGCGATGTATCTGCTGGGCAAGGGCTTGAGGCCGGCCGAGTTCAAAAGGGCCTTCGAAACCTCCCTTCGCGGTGAAATCAGTGAATTTTAGCGATAGATTTTTTCCGGTGTGGCCATTTTTTCGTTTATTTCGCCTCCGGTTTTGTGGAAGGAGATTTGCGCAATTTCCTACCCGTCCGGTTTTACGGTTATTGCTCTTATCCGAATGGGTTGTCAGGAGGCGGTTGTCCTAAAGGACGTATCCAAGCCGTCGTTTTGTTCGCAAAACGTGCCTGATTGTTGATGGGGAATGTGTAATTTAGATATTATAGAGAGGTGGCCGAGTGGTCGAAGGCGCACGCCTGGAAAGTGTGTATACACCA
>CAZKAP010000056.1:13198-13908 GCA_964550895.1 uncultured Flavobacteriaceae bacterium | reverse complement strand
AAGAAATCCGGCCCGCTTTTGTTATGAGATAGGTGCGTTTACAACTTAACCGAGAGGCTCAGGATAAGCTGGTCAGGACGCGTATCTACGGTGTCTCCGTTCAGGGTTACTATATTGTTGTTGATGAACTGGGCCTCATTCTCGGTAAAGCCTCGTTCGTAACGGACTTCAAGTCCCAGATTGCCCAGATCCACACTAACACCCAGGTTGAGTCCGACCGTGATATCATTCTCCAGATTCTCGAGTTTGGTATCGTCCAGTTTGGTCGATAGTACGTACTGGAAAGACGGGCCGGCGAAGACATTGAGTGGGCCGATTACTTCGAGTCCTAATAGCACGGGGGCATCGAGCTTGCTGATTTTCAGATCGCCGTCCACGTATTCGGAGGATGTTCGGGTGTAGACGAGCTCAGGCCGCAGGAATATTTTATCTCCAAGTTTTCCAAACACACCAAGGTGATAACCTACGTTTCGGTCCGGGTTGTCGATTGCCGCTTCGGCGGATCGGAAGTATTCGCCATTGCCATTGTAGTTCAGTCCGAGCTTGACCCCCCACATGGAATTTCCGGATTGGGCAAATGCGGCGCCGCAGAACATAAAGGCCATTAGTGCCAGAAAGAGTTGTTTTCTCATGATTAATGGTTTTAATTCAGGTATTTTCAAATACCGTTCCTGTTTTCCTTAAACTATTTCTCCGCCCGTATATTGTGG
>CAZKAP010000056.1:0-13188 GCA_964550895.1 uncultured Flavobacteriaceae bacterium | reverse complement strand
GGCTGCCTCCTCTATGGCCCGGGCATTCAGGCCGTACTTTTCCATCAGGTCCTCCGGGGTGCCGCTCTCGCCAAAAGTGTCTTTGGTGGCTACATAGGCCTGCGGAGTGGGCTGTACCTGGCTCAATTCCCTGGCGATACTCTCTCCCAGGCCTCCCAGGAAATTGTGCTCCTCGGCGCTGACCAGACATCCGGTTTTACGCACCGATCTCAGTATGAGCTCCACATCCAGCGGTTTTATCGTATGTATGTTAATTACTTCTGCGGACACTCCCTGGTTGGCGAGGTTCTCAGCGGCAATCAGGCATTCCCACACCAAATGACCGGTGGCTACCAGGGTCACGTCTGTTCCTTCCCTCAGCAGGACGCCCTTCCCGATTTCGAAAGGTGCATCCGGCGGGGTGAAATTCGCCACTTTCGGGCGTCCGAATCTCAGATAGACCGGCCCTTCAAAGTCGGCTATGGCCTTGGTCGCTGCCTTAGTCTGGTTGTAATCGCAGGTGTTGATTACCGTAAAACCCGGGAGCATCTTCATCAGGCCTATATCCTCGAGAATCTGATGGGTAGCTCCGTCTTCTCCCAGGGTAATACCCGAATGGGAAGCACAGATTTTGACGTTCTTCTCTGAATAGGCCACTGATTGACGGATTTGATCGTATACCCGGCCCGTGGCGAAATTGGCGAAGGTCGAAGCGAAAGGAATGTAGCCACCTATGGTAAGCCCGGCAGCCATGCCGATCATGTGTGCCTCGGCTATACCGACCTGGAAAAACCGTTCCGGGTGATTATCAATAAAGGGCTGTATTTTAAGGGAGCCCACCAGATCTGCACAGAGCGCAACTACTTTCGGATTCTCCATGCCGAGCTCGGTCATGGCATCCCCGAATCCGCTTCGGGTATCTTTTTTGCCTTGGTCTATATAGGGGTTCATCAAAGTGCTGTTTTGGGGTCTTTTAATAGTCGCCCAGAGTTTCCGGGTTCTGTCCGAGGGCGATCTGAAGTTGCTCGTCATTGGGAGCCTTTCCGTGCCATGCGTGGGTATGCATCATAAAGTCTACCCCGTTACCCATGACGGTCTTCATGATGATGCAAACGGGCTTTCCTTTACCGGTCCGGTTTCGCGCATCCATCAGGGCCTCATACACCTGTTCAAGATCGTTTCCGTCCCTGAGCTCAAGCACGTCCCAGCCGAACACGCGGAACTTTTCGCCCAGATCGCCCAGGGGCATTACGGTCTCAGTGGGGCCGTCGATCTGCTGACCGTTGCGATCCACGGTTGCCACGATATTGTCGACTCCTCTCGATCCGGCATAGATGATGGCCTCCCAGTTTTGCCCCTCCTGCATTTCACCATCTCCGTGCAGGGAAAACACCAGGGCCTCGTCCCCATTGAGCTTTTTGGCTTCTGCGGCACCCAGAGCTACGGACATGCCCTGACCCAGGGATCCCGACGCGATGCGCACGCCCGGTAATCCCGCATGGGTAGAAGGGTGCCCCTGAAGGCGGGAATCCATTTTGCGGAAGGAAGCCATTTCCTCTACGGGAAAATAACCGGCCCGGGCAAGCACACTGTAAAATACCGGAGAAATATGGCCATTGGATAGGAAAAAGAGGTCTTCCCCCAGACCGTCCATATCCCATCCCGGCTTTCGGTTCATGATTTCGTTATACAGGACGGTCATGAATTCCGCGCAGCCTAGTGATCCTCCGGGATGGCCCGAGGCCGCTCCGTGAACCATTCTCACGATATCGCGACGTACCTGACTGACCCGTTTTTCCAATTCTTTAAAATCCGGCATCTATAGGTGTGTTTTCGGCCAAAAGTACTACTTCGTTTTTATCTTTGCCATTTATTTGCGCATTGAAATTCACCCTCCAGGCAACCGATTCCAAGGCCAGGGCCGGCATTATGCAGACCGGTCACGGTTCCGTTGAAACCCCTATTTTCATGCCCGTGGGTACCCAGGGAACGGTGAAGGGGGTCCACCAGCGTGAGCTTAGGGAGGATATAGATGCCGAGATCATACTGGGAAATACCTACCACCTCTACCTGCGCCCCGGCACCTATATCCTGGAGCGTGCCGGGGGTCTGCACTCTTTTATCGGATGGGACAGGCCCCTGCTTACGGATAGCGGTGGGTATCAGGTTTACTCCTTGTCCGATAACCGGAAGATAGACGAGGCCGGAGTGGAATTTAAATCTCATATCGATGGTTCCAGGCACCGCTTCACGCCCGAGAGTGTCATGGAAATCCAGCGTATTATCGGTGCAGATATCATTATGGCATTCGACGAATGTACTCCTTATCCTTGCGATTACTCCTATGCTGAACAATCCATGTACCTTACCCACCGTTGGCTGGACCGATGCATTTCGGCCCACGAAGAGCTGCCTTTCCGATACGGCTACAGTCAGAGTTTCTTTCCGATTGTTCAGGGATCCGTATATCCCGAGCTGCGAAAGCAATCAGCGGACTTTATCGCCTCCAGGGATGCCCAGGGCAACGCCATAGGCGGATTGTCGGTGGGTGAGCCTGCCGAGGACATGTACGCCATGACCGAACTGGTATGCGACCGACTCCCGGGAGATAAGCCGCGTTACCTTATGGGGGTCGGTACTCCCGTCAATTTGCTGGAAAACATTGCCCTGGGCATCGACATGTTCGACTGCGTGATGCCTACCCGTAATGCACGTAATGGTATGCTCTTTACCTCGGAGGGAACCATAAATATTAAAAACAAAAAATGGGAAGATGATTTTTCCGATCTCGATCCTATGGGCCATACCTATGCAGATCGTGTATACAGCAAGGCGTATCTTAGGCATCTGTTTGCCAGTAATGAATACCTGGGCAGACAGATAGCGAGTATACACAACCTTGGTTTTTATCTGTGGCTGGTGCGCGAGGCCCGGAGCAGGATCCGTGAAGGGACCTTTTACGAATGGAAGAACCGTATGGTTGCCGTGCTGGATAAACGCCTGTAGCATGCTTAAGATCATCGACAAATACATACTTAGCCGCTACCTGATGACCTTCTTCGGGATATTGTTGCTGTATGTACCCGTGGCGATCATGATCAATCTGGCCGAAAAGATCGGCAAGATCGTAGACCGGGGAGCGACCCTGGAGGAGACCTTGCAGTACTACGGCAATTTTACTGTCGTTATCGGCAATGTACTCTTGCCCATATTGCTGTTCATCTCCATTGTCTACTTCACCTCCCGTATGGCCAACAAGTCCGAAATTGTAGCCATACTCAGTTCGGGTATATCCTTCAACCGTTTCCTCAGACCGTATTTTGTAGGCGCCACGCTGGTGGCCATACTTATCCTGGCCCTGGGCCATTTCATAGTGCCCTGGGCCAGCGTGGGGTTTAACGAGTTCGAATACAAGTATTTTCATACGGGTAAACAGGATCGGCAGACCGAGAATATTTTCAATCAGTTGCCTAACGGCGATCAGGTATATATCCGGAGGTATGAGGCAAAGCGACAGATTGCCTACAATTTTACCTACGAACACTTCGATTCGATTAAGCAGCTCAAGTACAAGATATCTGCGGAGAACATCCGCTGGATGCCCGGGGATTCCCTCTTCAGGCTAACCCGTTACACCCGGCTGACACTCAAGGACGGCCGCGAGTGGGTGGTGGCCCGCAGGCGGTTCGATACGGTGTTCGAGTTCAAGCTCTCTGACCTCACTCCGGTTTCCTATGCCGCCAATACCAAGAATTTTTTCGAGCTCGAAGCATTTATTAAGGACCAGAAGCGCAGGGGAACGCCAAACATCAATGCCATTTTGCTGGTAAAATACAAGCGGTGGTCCATTCCGGTCTCGGCCTACATACTCACGCTGATCGCCGTATCGGTCTCCTCGGAGAAACGGCGTGGCGGACTCGGGATCAACATCCTGTTTGGCGTCATGATTGGTCTGATTTACGTGTTCTTCGACAAGCTCTTCTCCACTATGGCCCAGCAGTCCGGTTTCCCGCCCTGGCTGGCCGCTTTCCTGCCAAACGTAATCTTCCTGATACTGGCCGTTTACATGGTTCTCAAGTCCAAGAAGTAGTGCCCGTTGTTGATAAGTCAGGGGGTGTCCTCCGTTGTCTCTCCCGATGCAGATGTATTATATTTGTGTCTCTTAACTCATTCTTAAATAGTCGATTTCTGTGGAGTATTTAGACTTTGAAATGCCCTTGAAGGAACTCCAGGAGCAGCTGGAAAAGTGCCGGCTTATCGGGGAGGAAAGCGAGGTGGATGTCTCCGAGACCTGTACCAAGCTCGAAGAGAAACTCGAACAGACCCGAAAGGAGATATACGGGAATCTGACGGCCTGGCAGAGGGTACAGTTGTCCCGACACCCCAGCCGTCCCTACACTCTGGACTACATTCGGGCCATCTGCGGTGACACCTTCCTGGAACTTCACGGAGATCGAACCGTCAGGGACGACAAGGCGATGATCGGGGGACTCGGTAAGATTGGTGACCAGAGTTTCATGTTTATCGGCCAGCAGAAAGGATACAATACCAAGACCCGTCAATACCGGAACTTCGGCATGGCAAATCCGGAAGGTTACCGAAAGGCACTGCGGCTGATGAAGTCTGCCGAGAAATTTGGTATACCCGTGGTGAGCTTTATAGATACCCCGGGTGCCTTTCCCGGCATCGAGGCTGAGGAGCGCGGTCAGGGCGAGGCCATTGCCCGTAACATACTGGAGATGTCCCGCCTTAAGGTACCGATAATCGTAGTCATTATTGGGGAAGGAGCATCGGGAGGAGCACTCGGTATAGGCGTAGGAGATGTGGTATTAATGCTGGAGAATACCTGGTACTCGGTGATCTCCCCCGAATCCTGTTCTTCCATTCTATGGAGGAGCTGGGAGTTCAAGGAACAGGCGGCCGATGCCTTAAAGCTCACCGCTGCCGACATGAAAAAAATGTCCCTCGTGGACGAGATCATAAAGGAACCCGCAGGAGGGGCACATAGCAATCGCGAAAAGACGTTCGAGATCGTGCGCAACAAGATCCTGAAGTACCATGATAGTCTCTCCCCGCTGACGCCCAGAGAACTGGTGAAGCAACGCATGGAGAAATACGCCAGTATGGGCGTCTACAAGGAGTAGTACCCATTATAATTCGAGTTTATTTTGCCCGCTGCCAGGTGCAACGGGACTTTTGACGGCAGCGTCAGGTGTACCCTGCCCTGGGTGTGTCATCTTAAAACCCTAACTATGGCCAGAGCGAATCCCCAATCGAAAACCTCCCTCAAGGAGGAAAAGGAAGTCATCCAACTGATGTCCGGAAAATTACCGCCTCAGTCCCTCGCCCTCGAACAGGCAGTGCTGGGGGCGATGATGGTGGATAAAAAAGGCCTTGTTGAGGTCATCGACCTACTGGAAAAGGAGGCCTTCTACGATCCCAAGCATCAATTGATATATGAGGCGATCATGGAGCTTTTCAAAGAATCGGCCGCGATCGATGTGCTTACGGTCTCCGAAAAGCTCAAGAACATGGGAAAATGGGACGAAGCCGGCCGGGACTACTACCTGGTGGAGCTCACTCAGCAGATCGGATCTTCGGCTCACATTGAATACCACGCTCGTATTATCCTTCAAAATTATATGAAGAGGAGGCTCATTACCATTTCCTCAGAGATCATACAGGAATCCTATAAGGAAACGGTTGATGTATTCGATGTACTGGATAAGGCCGAGTCTAACCTTTATGAAGTCACCAAGGGCAATCTCAAGAAATCGGCCGAGACCTCTCATAATCTGGTGCTGCTGGCTAAGAAACGCATCGAGGAAATCGCTCAGCGCAAGGGCCTGAGCGGCATTCCCTCAGGCTTTGAAAAACTGGATAAGTTAACCTCGGGCTGGCAGCCCAGTGACCTGATCATCATTGCGGCCCGACCGGGGATGGGGAAGACCGCTTTTGTCCTTTCGATGGCCCGGAATATAGCGGTAAACTACAACAAGCCAGTGGCTGTATTTTCCCTGGAGATGTCATCCGTTCAGCTGATCACCCGTTTGATTTCTTCCGAGACGGGACTCACTTCGGATAAACTCAGGACAGGACGCCTGGAGAAGCACGAATGGGAACAGCTCAATGTCAAGGTCAGGGACCTGGAAAAGGCCCCTCTGTTTATCGATGATACCCCATCGCTTTCCATTTTCGAGTTGAGAGCCAAGGCCCGCCGCCTTTCTTCACAGCACGGCATCGGCTTAATCGTTATCGATTACCTTCAGCTTATGAATGCCGGTAACGACAGCAAAGCAGGCAACAGGGAACAGGAGATATCGACCATCTCGAGGAATCTGAAGGCTCTGGCCAAAGAACTGGATGTCCCCGTGATCGCACTCTCTCAGTTATCGAGAGCCGTGGAAACCCGTGGAGGCAGCAAGCGACCCCTATTGTCCGACCTGAGGGAATCCGGGGCGATTGAACAGGATGCCGACATCGTTTCCTTTATTTTCCGCCCGGAATACTACAATATAGAACAGTGGGACGATAACGAGGGGGAAAGCACCCGCGGCCAGGCCGAATTCATAGTTGCCAAGCACCGGAATGGAGGCCTGGAAAACATACGTCTTAAGTTCATCGGGGAGCTGGGTAAATTCGATAACCTCGATAATGTGGAGCAATCTTTCGAAATTGAATCCAAGATGAATATGGACAGCGGGGATGCCAACCGACCAGCGGATTACCGAACCGAGCCTGGCGATGCCTTTGATGGTCTGAAGCAGGACAAGAACAACTGGTTCGAAGAAGAGGGGGACTGAGTGCGCCCCGGATCCATCGAATACCACGGGTTTTCGGTCTCGATGTTTAATCCGTACCTTTCGTTACCGCTGTCGGATAAGAGTGAATTTATGAAGTCTACCGTTATTCCTGGTGTACTGCTGCTGGTTTTCATGGCACTGACCCCTACCCTAAGGGCCAGTAAGATATTGATACCCATGGATTACCAGACGCAGGATAATCATCTCAAGGCCTACGGGATCACATACTGGGTACTGCAGCAAAAGCTCAAGGTTCAGTGGTTGCTGAATTACCGAGGGGGTTCCTTCCTGATGTCGGATGTGGAGTCCATACGCGACGAATGCCGAATTCGGGGGGTATCCTATGAACTCATTAGTGACGCCGAGGCTACCGCCATACAGGAGCTTATTGAGAGTCCCTCCCAGAATATGGAGTCCGTAGTACTGGAGAAGGCGCCCCGCATAGCCGTGTATTCCCCAAAGGATAAGCAGCCCTGGGACGATGCCGTTACCATGGTGCTCACCTTTGCTGAAATACCCTATGTGACCCTCTATGACGAGGAGGTCCTGGCCGACCAGTTGGCTATATACGACTGGCTGCACCTGCATCACGAGGATTTCACCGGGCAGTTTGGAAAATTCTACGGAGCCTACCGTTCGGCCCCCTGGTATATCGAAAATAAAAGGATTGCGGAGGAACGAGCCCGAAGGCTGGGATACCGTAAGGTGTCCGAACAGAAACGTGCCGTGGCTCTGAAGATTCGAAACTATGTCCTCGGTGGAGGGTTTATGTTTGCCATGTGTTCCGCTACGGATAGCTTCGATATCGCTTTGGCTTCAGAAGGAGTAGATATTTGTGAGGCCATGTTCGACGGAGATCCATCGGAACCCAACTACCAGTCCAAGCTGGATTTCTCAAAGACTTTCGCCTTCTACAACTTCATATTGGAGAGGAATCCCAATACATACGAGTTCTCGACTATTGATATGACCAGTCGCAGGAGAATAGATCGGGAGGAAGACTACTTTACGCTGATGGAATTCTCGGCCAAGTGGGATCCGGTTCCCACCATGCTTACCCAAAATCATACCACCATAGTAAAGGGATTCATGGGACAGACGACGTCTTTCGCTCCCGACGAGGTGAAACCGACAGTGATGGTACTAGGTGCTTCGGAGATTAACGGCGAGGCGCGATATATCCACGGAGTCAAGGGAAAGGGATTCTTTACGTTTTACGGAGGGCACGATCCCGAAGATTACCAGCACAGGGTAGGGGATCCGAAAACTGAACTGGAACTTCATCCTACTTCGCCGGGCTACCGACTCATCCTGAACAATGTACTCTTTCCTGCCGCTAAGAAAAAGAAGCAGAAGACCTAATCCTGATTCGGGTGGTTTGAGGTCGGGTTGCGATTACTCCTGGGACCGGAGTGCACAGGGCTGATTAAATGAGTTTCTCCAAGATCGCTTCCACTCCGCGCTCATCGTTACTCAGGGTCTGGTAACGGGCCATAGCCTTGACCCGGGCATGGGCGTTTTCCATGGCATAGCTATAGGGGGTCAGGGCCAGCATCTCCAGGTCGTTGTTGTAGTCACCGAAAACCATCAACTCCTCGGGTTTGATGCTGAATTCCTCCATCAGTAATTCTATGGCGGCCCCTTTATTGGCCTTGGGGTCGGAAACATCGACCCAGTGCTTGCCCGAGACCTTAACTTTGAGGTCACCCTCGAAATGAGAGACTCTCGGATAGATGTGTTTTTCGGAATCCTCAAAATGATGCATGGCCACCTTAAGTACCTGCTCTGCTACACCTTGTAGGTCTTCCACTTGTTGAAAGTCCTGATAGTATTCGCTCAGCATGGTGACGAAATCGGGATTACCGGCTGAAACGAAAGCCGAGTCCCGGGTGCAGAGAACAGGGTTTATTCCCTCGATGCCTATTATGGATTCCAGTATTTGAGATACCCGGCCTTCTTTCAGCGGGGTTAGCGCGAAGTCCACTTCACGATAGCGAACATAAGCTCCGTTTTCCGCTACGATCACCATACGATCGGCCAGGTGTCCGAGTTTATCCGTCATGCTGTGATACTGTCGTCCGCTGGCAGCTACAAACTGTACGCCGCGCTGTGATAGGAGATCTACCAGCTCGAAGAAGCGGTCGCTTACCCGATGACTGGAATCGAGCAAGGTACCGTCCATATCGGTAACAACCATTTTTACGCGACTGGGAACCATAGATATTCGGATTGTATAGGGACGAAAGTACGTCAACAGACCCTTTCCCTAAAGGCGTGCAGGAAAATAAAGCGTTAGTTTTGGGTGATGAAATGGTTTCAGAAGCAGATTCGTTTGCCGGAATTCCCCAGGGGATTTCATCTGATAACGGATCGGGTGGAGCGTGAGTTGCATCCAATATCAAATTGGCAGTACGGTCAGCTTCACCTATTTATTCAGCACACTTCGGCTGGACTGACCCTGAATGAGAATGCCGACCCGACGGTGCGTATGGATTTCGAATCCCAACTGAATCTCATGGTGCCTGAAGGAGGCTCACACTACTTGCATACGCTGGAAGGCCCCGATGACATGCCGGCACACATCAAGGCTTCTCTAATGGGAAGCTTCCTGCAATTACCCATTAGCGCTGGGGCTCTGGCATTGGGAACCTGGCAGGGGATTTACCTTTGTGAGCACAGAAACCACGGCGGGCAGAGGAAGCTCTTACTAACGGCCTGGGGAGAATGAAAATCCCCTGCCATGACGGACAGGGGATCTATTTCGTGCCTGCGGGCAGAATCTATTTAACCTTTTCTACTATCGCTTTGAAAGCATCGGGGTGATTCATAGCCAGGTCGGCCAGAACTTTACGGTTAAGTTCGATGCCGTTGGCTTTAACCCTGCCCATAAACTGGGAGTAGGAGAGACCGTGTTCACGAGCCCCTGCATTGATCCGCGTGATCCATAGAGCGCGGAAATTTCTCTTTTTGTTTCGGCGATCCCTGTACGAATACTCCATCGCCTTTTCGACGGCATTCTTAGCTACCGTCCAAACATTTTTCCTTCGGCCAAAATAACCCTTGGCCTGTTTCATGATTTTTTTGCGTCTGGCTCGAGACGCCACTGAATTAACTGATCTTGGCATAATCTGTTTCTTTTGTAGCAGGCGGCCTAAGCACTTCGGGAGCCCACTCCATGGTTATACAATACCTGATGGTTTTACTTGAGTCGCAATTGCTGCTTGATGTTGCTCACATCCGATTCGTGAACAAGCCCGGTATGCGTCAGCCTGAGCTTACGCTTGTGGCTCTTCTTGGTCAGGATGTGACTCTTGAAGGCATGCTTTCGCTTAATTTTACCAGAGCCCGTTATCGTAAACCGCTTCTTGGCACTGGATTTTGTCTTCATTTTTGGCATTTCTCCTACTTATCTGGTTCTACTTCTTGTGTGTCTTGGGTGCAATGACGATAATCATCTTCTTGCCTTCCAATTTGGGCATCTGTTCAACCTTTCCCCATTCTTCCAGTTCCTGCGCTAATTTGAGCAACAGGATTTCACCCTGGTCCTTGTATACGATCGAACGCCCTCTGAAAAAGACGAATGCCTTTACTTTGGCCCCGTCCTTCAAAAACTTTTCGGCATGACGTTTCTTAAAGTCGTAATCGTGATCGTCCGTCTGTGGACCGAACCGAATTTCCTTTACCACTACTTTAGTGGTTTTCGCCTTAATTGCCTTTTCTCTCTTCTTCTGTTCGTACAGGAACTTCTTGTAATCAATGATCTTGCACACCGGCGGCTCCGCCTTGGGTGAAATCTCAACCAAATCGAGTTCCTGTTCTTTGGCCATGGCCAGGGCCTTGCGTGTGGGGTAAACACCCATTTCCACGTTGTCTCCCACCAGTCGAACTTCCTCAACTTTGATCTCACCGTTGATGTTGTGAGGATTCTTGTTCTCTCTTCTGGGTTGGGGCCTAAATCTTCTACGTATTGCTATGGTAACTGTATTTAATTAAACTTCTGCTTCAAATGGTTGCAGGGTCTTCCGGATTTCGGCCTGCACCAAGTCTGCAAATCCTTTCACACTGAGGTTTCCGAGGTCTTCACCTCCGTGCCTCCGTACCGAAAGGGTCTGCTGCTCGACTTCCTGCTCACCGACTATGATCATAAAAGGAATCTTCTGCATCTCCGCTTCGCGGATTTTCTTTCCCACGGTCTCACTCCTGTCATCAACGAGGGCGCGAATTTCGTGATTTTCAAATGAATTTAAAACTTTTTTAGCGTATTTCTCGTGCTTCTCGCTGATGGGCAGGACGATAGCCTGTGTCGGGATCAGCCAAAGGGGAAAAACCCCACCTGTATGCTCCAATAATAATGCCACGAAACGCTCCAGACTGCCGAAGGGTGCCCGGTGTATCATGACCGGGCGGTGCAATTCGTTATCCGCACCCTTGTACGTCAGGTCGAAGCGCTCCGGGAGCGTATAATCCACCTGTATGGTTCCAAGCTGCCATTCCCGCCCCAGTGCATCCTCGATCATGAAGTCGAGTTTTGGTCCGTAAAAAGCAGCTTCGCCCTCTACGACCTGGAAGGGCAATCCTTTTTCTTCTGCGGCCTGTATAATTGCGGCTTCGGCCTTGTCCCAATTTTCCAAACTGCCCATGTACTTGTCCGGATTTTTGGGATCTCTGACCGATACCTGTGCCTTGAACTGATTGAACCCAAGTGAATTCAGAACATACAAGGAAAGGTTGATTACCGCCTTGAATTCATCCAACAGCTGATCCGGGGTGCAGAAAATATGCGCATCGTCCTGAGTGAACCCCCGGACCCGGGTGAGTCCGTGTAATTCTCCACTTTGCTCATAGCGATATACTGTACCGAATTCCGCATACCGCTTAGGTAGTTCGCGGTAGCTGAAAGGACTGGTCTTGTATATCTCGCAATGGTGCGGACAATTCATGGGTTTAAGGAGGAATTCCTCGTCCTCCTTAGGCGTGTGGATGGGTTGAAAACTGTCTTCACCATATTTGGCATAATGACCGGAGGTCACGTAAAGTTCCTTTTGTCCAATATGAGGGGTGACCACCATCTCGTATCCCGCCTTGCGCTGCGCGTCTTTGAGGAATCGCTCGAGACGTTCCCTCAATGCGGCGCCCTTGGGAAGCCAGAGGGGAAGCCCCTGCCCCACGCGCTGAGAAAAGGTGAACAGCTCCAACTCTTTTCCAAGCTTGCGGTGATCCCTTTTTTTTGCTTCCTCCAGCAATTCGAGGTATTCGTTCAGTTCCTTCTGCTTGGGGAAGGATATACCATAGACGCGGGTAAGCTGTTTGTTGTTCTCGTCTCCTCTCCAGTAGGCGCCTGCTATGCTCAGTACCTTGAAGGCCTTTATGAGTCCGGTATTCGGGATATGCCCCCCCCGACATAGATCCGTGAAATTGCTGTGGTCACAAAAGGTGATCGTGCCGTCTTCCAGATCACTGATCAGCTCAACCTTGTAGGGGTTCTCTCTTTCTGTATAATAGGCCAGTGCCTCTTGTTTACTCACAGAACGCATGGTAAAAGGATGCTTTTCCCGGGCCAGTTCGAGCGCCTTCTTTTCTATCGCTCCGAAATCCTTGTCTGTGAGGGTGATATCGCCAAAATCCACATCGTAATAGAAACCGTTGGATATTGGAGGCCCTATGCTGAGTCGGGCAGCGGGGTACAATTCGATTATGGCCTGAGCGAGTACGTGGGCTGAAGAGTGCCAGAATGCCTTTTTGCCCTCTTTGTCTTTCCAGGTGTAAAGGATCAGGTTTCCATCAGCTTCAAGCGGAGTGCTGGTCTCCACGGTATTTTGATTAAAGGATGCCGAGATTACATTCCTGGCAAGGCCTTCACTTATGGAAAGGGCTACCTGATAAGGCGTAGTGCCTTTCGGAAACTCCTTAACGGAACCGTCGGGCAGTGTTACGTGTATCATATATATAACGAGCGTCTACAGTGGGGCAAAGATAGTGGGTATGTTTTTGGAGAGCAACAGCCAACGGTTATCCTGGCCCGTTATTGCCCGGCCCCGATCCAATTGATGCGCGCTTGCAACGACCGGATATGGGAAAACCCGGTTCATTCGTTTTTTAAACTATTAACAATCAGTTTAGTGTATTTGTGAACAATGACCCAGATATATTAGGTATACGCGCAGTGGGCGGCTTGTGGTCTGCCACAGGGATCCGGGTGTATGCCACAGTTTGAAAGTTGGTCGATTTGTTAACAGCTTGTTCCTTAAAAGTTTAAAAAATACTAGAGAATATTTTCACCACATTTTTGGAAGATTGTTATTTCCCTGCTTATATTTGCACCCGCTTTGCTTACGAGCGATATAGGAAAAGGGAGAGAGTCCGCCGCTAGAGGTTGGGCTTTTTTTTCCGGGATGAAGAGAGAGAG
>CAZKAP010000055.1:0-15671 GCA_964550895.1 uncultured Flavobacteriaceae bacterium | reverse complement strand
GATAGGCCTGGGCTCTGGCCACCGTCACCTCGTGGGTTTTAGCAGCCGTCAAATCACAGAACAAGGGAAGAAACCCGTCGTAATCCAATACCGTATGAAGCTTCACTCCCCCCTTCTTGGTACGATATTGCGTCCAATCAAACAGCGACAGGCAAAGGGGAACTACCGTGGCGTCCAACAAATACAGCTTCCGACGGATATGCTTTAACGAGGTTCGCCGGGGCAGGGTGTCCTGTTGAAGATGGTGGTAGAGCTCAAAGCAATAGTCCTTGAATAGTTCCCAGGGCCGCTTGGCATTGATATACGACAGGCTGCTCCTACTGAGGACATGACCTAAACCTAAATGCGACCGATTGCCCAAAGTGCTGCGCAAGCCATGGGTGATGTCCCGCAAGGACTGCGCTCCGGTGAGCTGACAGAAAACCATGCTTACCAAATGATCCCAGCTACTGATTCCCTTACTGTGCTTATCGGAATCGTATTTGCGCACCAACTTCTTGAAAGAATCCCGGGGCAAGAGTTGAACGACTTGGGCTAAAAGAGTAATTTGGTGCATGGAGCGTATGTATTTGATCGTGTGATGACTTTCAAAATACGGCCTTTACGGCATCGCTCCTTTTTTTATTGCCCGATTTTTGGCGTTTTGGACGTATGTGTTGGACTATATTTCCATTCGAACCCGTGTTAGGAAAAAGTAAAATGTGTTTGATTTTATTGGATGGTAAACGTTAAGCAGGAGCGGTTACTTAGAAAAAGTTAACGGTAGTTTTTCATAGAGGAAACGCTTGAGAAGGCGATTCTGAATTCCTTTGTTGTGTTAAAGAACACTAAAAGAAACTAATCTGACCATGAAAAAACTACTGAGTCTTTTTTGCCTATTCCTCGGGCTGTCGCAATTGATGGCACAGTCCGGAAATATCAGGGGAACGATAGCCGATAACAACGGTATCTACATTCCCGGAGCCACTGTGTACATTTCCACCCTTAACAAAGGAGTGGTCTCCGATCTCGACGGCAAGTTCACTCTGCTGAATGTCGCCGAGGGTACATACACTCTGGAATTCTCCTTCCTCGGATATGCTACGGTGCAACGGGAAGTAACCGTAACGGCCGGAGAAACTTCACAGCTGAACGTTGTACTGAGTTCGGCCAATATGGAGCTGGACGAGGTTCAGGTGACCGCCTACGGGCTGGGGGGGGATGCGAAAGCCCTGAATGCCCAAAAATCCAACATCAACATCACCAACGTGGTTTCTACCGACCAGATCGGTAGGTTCCCCGATGCCAATATCGGAGATGCGGTTAAGCGTATCCCCGGTATCACCATGCAGGTGGATCAGGGCGAGGCCAGGGACGTAATCGTTCGCGGTCTGTCTCCACAACTGAACTCAGTTACCCTGAACGGTAGCCGCATCCCTTCCGCGGAAGGAGACAACCGAAGAATTCAGATGGACCTCATTCCCTCGGACATGATACAGACCCTCGAGGTAAATAAGGCGGTCACCCCGGACATGGATGGCGATGCGATCGGTGGATCCATCAACCTGGTTACCCGTACCGCGCCACAGGGCTTCCGTCTTTCCGCTACCGCTGGTTCCGGACTTAATTTTATCACCGGGCAACCCGTACTGAACGGTACCCTGATTCTGGGTGACCGAACCAAAGACGGAAAGTTCGGTTGGATGGTAACTGGTACCATCATGGATACCGAGTTCGGATCGGATAATGTAGAGGCAGAATGGAACAATGAGTTTGGCTATACGAACCTGGCCGGAGAAGAGGTCGAGTTGGAGGTCAATCCCTTTACCGATGTGTTTGAACAGCGGACCTATCTGATACAGCGTATTCGCAGGAGTTTCGCCGCCAATTTCGACTACCAGTTCGACGCCAACAACTCGGTCTACTTCAAGTCGCTGTACTCCTGGAGAGATGATCGGGAAAACCGTTATGTACTCGAAGGAGAAATCCTGGATGCCGAAGACATCGGCATAGGGGATTTCCTGCTCAACGACAACACCCCGGTTCGCTTCCCTGCCGAAATCAAGCGGGAAACCAAGGGTGGGATCAACAGCGACCGCAACAAGAATAGGCGACTGGAGGATCAGCGCATGCAGAATTACACTTTAGGTGGTGATCACCTACTGGGTTCCGTTAAGATCGACTGGATGGCCTCCTACGCAAAGGCCTCTGAAGAGCGTCTGGACGAGCGCTATGCTGTCTTCGCCACGGAGTACCGCATTGACAACGATAACTCAAATCCCGAATTCCCTAACTGGACCTCTGTCAACGCTTCAGACGAGGCGCTGGGCAACTTCGAACTGGACGAGCTCACCAATGAAACCCAGTATACCGAGGAAGAGGACATCAACCTGTTCCTGAACATCGAAGTGCCTGCCGACCTAACCGGTAACGGAGGCTACGTGAAATTTGGGGGCCGTGGTCGTCTCAAGGATAAATTCCGCGACAACAACTTCTTCGAATTCACCGACCAATTTGAAGATTCCTTCCCTACCCTGAGCGATGTTCCCCTAACCGATCAGACCGATCCGGACAACCTGGTGGGTGAGCAATACGTGGCCGGCCAGTTCCCCGCTCCTGAATGGCTGGGAGGGCTGAATCTGCCTGATACTGCCGGTGAGTCAGTACCCGATGAGTTCCTGAGGGATAATTTCAACGTGACCGAAGACGTCTGGGCAGGTTATATTATGACCGAGCAGAACCTCTCCGATAAATTCAGCGTACTGGCCGGTGTACGAGTGGAAAACACTCAGATCTCCGCTACCGGTAACGACATCCTCGACGAAGAGGAAGTGGTTGGCGAAATCACCCGGGAAAGCTCGTACACCAATGTACTGCCCAGTGTACACCTGAAGTACAATATTACTCCCAATACCATTGTGAGGGCGGCCCGGACCAATACCCTGGCACGTCCGAATTATGTGGATCTGACCCCCTTCCAGGACATAGTCGAAGGGGATGAGGAAATCTTTGTCGGAAACCCGGACCTGGATCCAACTACATCGATGAACTTCGATCTGAACATCGAGCACTACTTCCAGAATGTGGGCCTGATCTCGGCTGGTGGATTTTACAAGGACATCGACGACT
Source organism: uncultured Flavobacteriaceae bacterium (assembly GCA_964550895.1). GTDB lineage: Bacteria > Bacteroidota > Bacteroidia > Flavobacteriales > Flavobacteriaceae > CAZKAP01. The sequence goes on along the minus strand of CAZKAP010000055.1, from coordinate 12,563 downwards.
TTATCTATGTGTTCCAGAGCGAAGTCGAAAATGACGCCTTCGGTGCAGGTACTACGGGATTCGAGCTCTTTCAACCTCTCAACGGGGATAACGCCTCCATTACCGGATTCGAGGTAGCCTTCCAGCGCCAGTTGGATTTCCTGCCCTGGGTGTTTGAAAACCTCAGCCTTTACCTGAACTATACTTACCTGTCTTCCGATGCCAGTGGTATCCGCAACGAGGATGGAGACGAGCGTCAGGACCTGGACCTGCCCAACACGGCCCCGAACATGTTCAACGGTTCCCTGGGTTATGCAGACGATCGATTGAGCCTTCGTCTTTCTGCCAATTACTCCGATGCCTACATCGATGAAATTGGCGGCAATGCCTTCGAAGACCGGTACTACGACGAGCAATTCTTCCTCGATTTCAATGCCAGTTTCGCATTCACTCCCGAACTGCGTATGTATGTGGACGTGCTGAACCTGACCGACCAGCCGCTGCGCTTCTTCCAGGGTGTATCCGAGCGTACCATGCAGGCGGAATACTACGGCCGCAAGCTGATGTTCGGTATCAAGTACGACCTGTTCAAGAGCAATTAAAACACACTTAAACTGTCTCTAAAGCCGTCTCCCCGGGAGGCGGCTTTTGTCATTTCGTTAATTTTATCCGTATGAAGAAGCCATACATTGTTCTATTACTCCTGGGCGTATTCGCGTCGTGCACCGAATCCCTACCCGTAATCGAGCCTGAAGTACGCAGCGAGAAGACCGATTTCGATTCCGACGATCCGGCGATCTGGATACATCCGGAAGACCCATCGAAAAGCATCATATTCGGAACGGATAAGGATACCCAGGGCGGTATCTATGCGTTTGATCTGAATGGCAGAATCCTGACGGACAAGACCATTAAAAACGTACAACGTCCGAATAACGTCGATATCGAATACGGATTCCGGCTGGGGGATACCACCCTTACCGACATCATGGTATTCACGGAGCGGGAACGGCAGCAGGTCAGGGTATATTCCGTCCCGGACATGCGGCCTCTGGACAACGGAGGCATACCCGTTTTCGTGGACGAGACCGATCCGGAGCGACGCTTACCCATGGGGATCGCCCTGTACAAGTCACCCGTCGATTCCACCGTGTATATGATCGTGGGAAGGAAGTCCGGCCCTCTTGAGAATTATCTCTATCAGTATGAGCTGAGCTCCGATAAGCGGGGGCTGAAGTCGCGTTTGGTCCGCAAATTCGGCAAATTCAGTGGCACCAAAGAAATCGAAGCCATAGCCGTAGACGATGCTTTGGGGCATATTTATTACTCGGACGAAGGAGTGTGCATCAGGAAATACCATGCAGAACCTGATCAGGGGGACGAGGAAATAGACTGTTTCGGTGGCGAACACTTCAAGGAAGATATCGAGGGTATCGCCTTGGCTAAAACAGGTACAGATACCGGATATCTAATCGTATCCGATCAGCAGCGGGGCCAATTTAATCTGTTTTCGCGAAAAGACAATGCATTCGTCAAGGCGGTAAACCTGGGGACCCGGGAAACCGATGGCTGCGAAGTCGTCACTTCCGGTCTTAACGACACTTTCCCTGGCGGTTTGTTTGTCGCCATGAACGACGAACGCGATTTCTTTTTCTACGATTTAAGAAAGATCCTTGAGGCTCAGCCTTAGTCGCCCAGAAGCAGTCGCAATTCGCCTATGATCGAGTCGTAATCCCGTGCCTCAGTCAGGGATTCCAGCAGGCCGATGGCCTCTTCTATGACGTCGGAATCCATAGGCACGCTTCCGTGGCATTCCAGCAGGGAAACGGCATAGATTTCGGCATAGGGTATGGGGACCTCGAGCGCGAGCCGGCGGCGGATTTCCAGGGCCTCTTCGAAAAACGCGATCGCCCGTTCCTCCTCTTCCCTGAACTGAAACAATATACCCAGATTATAGAGCGTGGAGGCCACATGCGGGGCGTAGGTTCGGAAGCCATGCTCGAGGAGCTGACGGCGTATGGCCAGGCTCTGTTGGTAGCTTGCCTCGGCGTCTTCGAATTCGTTTAAGGCCTGATGGGCGATCGCCAGATTATTAAGGGTCATTGCCATGTCCGCCAGATGAAGCTCCCGGCCCTCCGGACTCATCTGTTCATAGAGATAGAGGCTTTCCTCATAGAACTCTACGGCCTGCTGATTCTCACCCATATGCAGATAAATGTTGCCGATTACATTCAGGGACTTGGCGACCTCCGGGTTATAGGTTCTCGGATTGTCATCGGCGAGTTCCTTTCGAATGGACAAGGCTTCCGAATGGCATTCCAGGGCCTCCTCCACCCGATCCAGATCCAGGTAGACGAGTCCGAGGTTGTTCAGGGTCTGAGCCACGGCATAGGCATAGTCACTGGGAGACTGTTCGGCCAGCAGCCTTCGGATTCTCAGCGCTTCCTCGTAGTAGGTTCCGGCCGCATCCAGCTCCCTGAGCTCGTAACTCAGCACTCCGAGATTGTTCAGTGTACGGGCGATGTCCCGGGCGTAAAAACCCGGGTTCTCCTGTTCCAGCTCCCGGAGGATCGAAAGGCATTCTTCGTAGCAATCGAAGGATTGTCCATAATCTTTTATGGTCTGATATAGTATGCCGAGATTATTCAGTGTTTGAGCCACATCCTCGAGATACGAAGGGTCGGAAGCCGCCGCCTTGCGCCGGATGGAGAGGGATTCCCTGAAGCATTCATCGGCACTCTCAAACTGATTCGTATCGCAGTACAGGTTCCCCAGATTATTCAGCGTAGTGGAAATCCGCAGCGTGTATTCGCCCGGCTGCTTGCTGTCCAATTCCCGAAACCCCTCGAGTGCACCCAAATAGTACCGCTGGGCCTCTTGTTTATCATTCAGAAAATCCAGGTAATAGGCCAGTTCGAAATAATTTTCTGGATCGGGTTGTAATCTGACCAATTCCTTCATCAGCATTACAGCCTCCTCATAAGCCAGGGAGGCGATGGTCATTTCTATTAGCCCTTCCAGGACCCTCACATCTTCTGACTGCTGCTGATCCCTGTATCTGAACCAGCTCCCCGCAATCCGGCCGGCCTGCCCTTCCTTATAGTATTCCTGGGCCTCTCCCAGAATCTCCGCGGCAAGGAAATTCCCCTGGTCCCTGAGGCTTTGAACTTCGTCGGTAAGTTCCTGGTTTCTCTCGAATCTCAGGTCGATAACGAAAACCAGTATATCCCTGTAGACGGCCTCAATCAGCTCCTTTCTGATCAGCGCATCCAGTCGTTGAACCACCTCGTTCCGATCGTGGAAGGGGGCCAGCATTTCCATGTAAATCTTCACCGACTTGATGCTCAAACCCTCGGGCAGGGCCTGATTCACCAGATCGATCAACTGGGTGACATCCGATTTGATCTGTGTAGTTTGTTCCTCCAGTATACCGAGGTTCTCCTGACTCTTGGTGACCCGTTCCCGTATTTCCTTCTTAACGCGATCCGGGAATATCCAGGAATTGATCAGCTGAGAGAAGACGGCCATAACGAGGCCAACTGCAATGGCACCGAACGGGTTTTCGAGGCTGATCTGTTTGAAGTCACTGTAAAAGCGGCCCCATGAGTACTTCTGAAAATGGACATTTCCCTCTTGGAACCACAGAAAAATAAGGAAGGATGCCAGGGCGAGGAGGATCCAGAGCACGAGTATTACTAGTCTCTTGGTGTTTTTCACGTTGGTTAGGTTATCGGCCGAAAAAAGTACAAAAAATTCAGGTTGAATAGCCGGTCTTTAGCACTGCCGAGTCCTTGCTTTTTTGTTGCATGAACACAAAATATACCCTTCTACCCATGGGAATCCTAAAAGGCTGATTACCTTTATCCATTGACAATAGAAAACCTAATCTCATGAGAACAAAATGGATAGTCCTGGCATGGGCTGGGCTGACAGCGGTCAGCTGTGATCTGCTTCAACCGGATAAGGAACTCGTTTCGGGCATTACCCTGGAAAACATGGACACTTCGGTAAATCCGGGAGATAACTTCGACGCATACGTTAACGGGACCTGGGTAAAGAACAACGAAATACCGGGAGACGAAGGGCGCTACGGGGCCTTCAATATCCTGAGGGAACAGTCGGACGAGAACGTAAAGGCCATCATCGAGGAATCGGCCGAAGGAGAATTCGAAACGGGTTCCGACCAGCAAAAGATCGGTGATCTGTACAATTCCTACATCGACATGGAAACCCGGAATTCGCTGGGCATGGAGCCCATAGCGGATGATCTGGCCGAAATCGAAGCTATTGGCAGCCTTGAGGATCTCACCGTGTATTTCGCCCGCGCGCCCAAGATGGGCAAGGGGGTCCCAATGAGCCCCTTTGTGTATCAAGATCTCAAGAAACCCGATGAATACGCCGTATACCTGTACCAGTCCGGTATCGGCCTGCCCGATAGGGACTATTACTTTAACGAAGATGAACGTTCGGTTGAAATCCGGGACAAGTACGTGCAGCACATAACAAAGATGTTCGAATTGGCCGGATGGCCGGATGGATCCAACGCCGCCCGTCAAATCATGGAGCTGGAAACCCAAATTGCGGGCAACCACATGAAGAAAGAACAGACCCGGCAGTTCGCCGCCAATTATCACATGTATAGCAGGGACTCCCTTAAGTACATCATGAAATCCTTCGACTGGGACACCTATCTGGAGGAAGCCGGTGTGGGTAATCTGGAGAAGCTGGGTATGTTCATGCCCGATTACCAGAAGGCCCTGGATCAGATGCTGACCGAGGTTCCCCTCTCGACCTGGAAGACCTACCTGAAATGGCATCTGCTGGATGGAGCAGCCTCCTCACTGACCGCAGAACTGGACCAACAGAACTTTGAATTCTTCAGTAAGGAGTTATCCGGTGTGGAGGAACAGCGCCCTATCTGGAGAAGAGGCGTGGGTACGGTTAACGGATTGCTGGGCGAACTCGTAGGTAAGGTATATGTGGAGAAACACTTCCCAGCCGAGGCCAAGGAGCGCATGCAGGAGCTGGTGGCCAATCTGATACGCGCATACGAGCAGAGCATAAAGGAACTGGACTGGATGAGCGAAGAGACCAAGGTACAGGCCCTGGACAAGCTCAGCAAATTCGACCCCAAAATCGGGTATCCCGATGAGTGGAAGAAATACGAAGTGGAAATCCAGGCCGGGGATCTGGTGGGCAACCTGAAGCGCTGCAGCCTGATGGAATACGAGCGCGAACTCTCCAAGCTCGGAGGCCCTGTCGATCGCAAGGAATGGGGGATGACCCCCCAGACGGTGAATGCCTACTACAATCCCACCAAGAATGAAATCGTTTTTCCGGCAGCTATCCTCCAGCCTCCCTTCTTCAACATGGATGCCGATGACGCCGTAAACTACGGAGGCATAGGCGGTGTGATCGGGCACGAAATCGGACATGGTTTCGACGATAGCGGAAGTCAATTCGACGGAGACGGCAAGGCGCGCAACTGGTGGACCGCTGAAGATCGGGAGGAATTTACCAAGCGAACCGAAAAGCTCATTGCGCAGTACGACGCTTTCGAGGTACTGCCCGGCGTAAACGTCAATGGAGAATTTACCCTGGGAGAGAACATCGGTGACCTCGGAGGGCTCAGTATTGCACTCAAGGCCTATCAGATGTCGCTCGAAGGAAAGGAGGCACCCGTTATGGATGGCTTTACCGGAGAGCAGAGGGTTTTCCTGGGCTGGGCTCAGGTATGGCAAAATCTGGCAAGGGATGAATTCCTGCGTCAGCAGGTCAATACGGACCCCCACTCCCCTACCATGTTCCGCGTGAACGGAGTGGTGCGGAATGTACCCGAATTCTATACGGCCTTCGACATCAAAGAAACCGATTCGCTGTACCTGGCTCCTGAAGACCGGGTTAAGATCTGGTAGTCAATAGAAGCAAGCGAATAAAACAAAGGGATGGGTCAGCACAGGACCCATCCCTTTTCACATCAACCAAACAATTGGGGCCGGCCTTAACCGGATTATCGATAGAGGGTGAAATGACCGAACACAGGCGGGGTTTCCCCGTTGTCCACGGTAACGACATACCAGTAATCTCCCGTCGGAACCGGTTTTCCAAAGTAGTTTCCGTCCCACTTGATCACGTTTTCCAGTCGGGCCACCACCCGGCCGTAGCGGTCGTATATCTTTACGGTCATGCTGGGGAATAATTCCCCGTTTTCCGCGGCGAAGTAATCGTCCATCAGATCCCCATTGGGCGTGAAATAATCCGGGAATCTCGGCATGGCATTGAAGTCGAAGGATGCCCTGTATAAGGCCTCGCAACCGGCCTGGTCCCTGACCCGTACTTCGAACTCGGTATCCCGGAACAGATAAAACACGTTCTCGGCTCCGTAGGGCTCACCCTGAAAGGAGTACTCATATCCACCGAATCCACCGCTGGCCGTTGCCCTAAACTCATTGTATGCGGTCTTTTCTACCTCCAGCACCAGAGGTTCGTAATCGTCGATCACGAATTCCGCGATATCGAAGCATCCACTGGAGTGCAGGGCATACACGAAGTGCTCTCCCGGAGGCAGGTTGCCATATTGGTTGTCACTGGTGGCCAGATTGATATCATAAGTATCGATCGCGTATAGCATCTCGTCGGAAAGAGAAGGGTCCGCCAGTTCAATGGTCACCGTATTGTAGGCGAAGATCTCGGTACAGCCGTAGGTGACCATGGGGTTGACTTCTACCGTTAGACCCGGGGGTACTTCCACAGATACATTGGTAATACAGCCACGGCTGTCCCGAATAAAAATAGTATGCGGTCTGCCCCCTTCCAGACCCCGGAACTCCAGAGTGCTGTTAAGTTCGAAATCCTCTTCGTTGGCGGAGTCCACACTTGTTTCGTACGGTGGAACGCCACCAGTCACGGCCAGGCGAACCATGGAATCTCCATCTCCCACGCAGATCTCCGGGGTCAACTCGGCCACCGAAGCGATCAGCGGCGACGGTGAGCCCACCACTACGGTACGAGTGATGGTACAGCCCAGGTCGTCCTGAATGATGATGTCGTAGCTTCTTGGGGGTAATTCGTCGAAGGTCTTGCGGTTCGGATGCACCGGGTCGTCTCCCTCGAAGAACTCACTCAGCGTATCGGAAATGGAATACCGGATGCGACCCGTTCCCCCGCTTGCTTCCAGTATGATCTGTCCATCGGCATCTCCGGCACAACTCACATCCATGACCTCGAAGTATTCCAGCACGAGAGGTTCTCTGGGAAGAATTTCGATGGGCGGAGACACGGCCTGGCAACCTCCGCTTCGGGCAAAAACATAGTACGTACCCGGGTCGAGATTTCGGAAAATCCCTGAATCCTGTTCAGGACGTACGGTATTTCCAGGCAGGGGTGTCCCCGGGTTGTTCAACAGGGTATATCGGTAATTTCCTATTCCCCCGAATGCCTCGGATCGTATAATTCCGCTGGCTTCTCCCGCGCAGTTTATCGTAGCATTGGTCAAATCCAGATCAATCACCAATGGGGCAGCGGGATCCAGAGATATCTGATTGGATCGTTCGAAAGGACAGCCGTTGGAATTTTGTACGTCGTACATAAAAGGTCCGGGATCCACAGTGATATCCACGGCTATATCCGTTTGGTATACCCCCGTTCCGAAAGGCTGGAAAGGATCGCTGGTTCCGGAGCGGCGGTAGAAGTAGTCCATGCCGGGTTGGGGGTTGGTGATTCTCAGCCTCATTCTTCCCAGGTCTCCACAACCCGGAGGCTGGAGCTCAACCAGGTCGGACTGTATGCGCTCGGGGTTCATCACGTCGATTTCGGGGGTAAACGCCGTACATTCCCAACCATCGTAAACGGCGATCTGATAGCGCCCCGCATTAAGGTTGCTGAATACGGGTGTATTCTGAAGTCCGCTCTGAGTTCCGTCGGATACCCGGATCAGCTGGTAGAGGTAATTGCCGGCTCCCTGACCGCCGACTATGTCGTAGGCTTCTATGATTGCATTGTTGTCACCGGGACAGGCCAGGGGTTGCACGACCTGAATCGACGCCTGTATGGGGTCCGGTATGGCAAGTGAAATCGTCCGGCTCTGTTCACATCCCCGGAAATCACGCACATACACTTCGTAGTCCCCTCCATCGAGTCCCTCGAATACCCGTTCCGTATTGGGATAATCGATCAGGACAGTCCCGCTTGAGGAATCGATGAGGCGGTACTCGTAATTGCCCCAGCCTCCTTCTGCGCTCAAAGTTATTTCGCCAAGTCCGGGTGAGGCACAGGTAACCACCGCAGTCTGAACGAGATCGAGGTCCAGGGGTCGGTCGGGAGAACGCACCGTGGTCACATTACTCTCCGTATCGCAATATGGGCTATCCTGAGCCACTACACGAACGAACAGGTTACCGGCAGGCAGGCCTCCTAAGATTTCTTCACCTGCCGACAGGTTGGTATCCAGGGTACCGGTGACTCCGGTGCTGACATCTCCCGAAGGGGTGCGGCTGAATACCTCGTAATGGTACACGCCGGTATAATTCAGGATCTCAAGGGCCACTTCTCCATCCGTATCACCAAAGCAGCTCACGGGACGGTTTTCCCTGAGTGTTGCAGAGATCGTATTGTATTCCGGCATATCGGCCAGTGGGGTCAAATACATACACCCCCCGTTGTCCAGGTCGCTGACCGCAAAAACATAAGACCCGGGAACCCCGATGGGAATACTGGCACGATCCGTTCCACCGGAGGAAACCGCCGGCCCTGAACCGAGTGGCATTAATTCCACTTCGTAATTCCCCGGTCCCTGATCCACGATCACCGTGATACTCCCGGGCTGTACCCCTGATCCACTACTGTCACAAGTTGACGGAACCACATCGAAGCTGAAGGTCAGGTCCGCAGGGGTAACGAAGGTAGTATTGGTGCGTATTTCACAACCGTTGCGATCACGAACTATGACCTCAATATTCTGATCGACTCCACGATCGATGATCTGAAACCGATTGGAGGACTGAAACTGGGTGCCATCGAAGGTAGGAGTGCCGTCATTGATACTATACAGGTAGGGCGGTGTTCCTGTTGGAGTACCCGTGCCATCGCCATTGGTGTCCATAAATACTTCGAGGTCTGCCGTACTGAACTGTCCGGAGCCGGCGTCGCAGCTAAAGTCGGTCTGGGCAGTCTGGATTTGCAGGGGCAACGGTTCGACTAGGGTTATATCCGGCCATGTATCCCGGCAGCCCCTCTGGGACACCACCTCTGCCGTATATGTGCCCGGTGGTAATCCACTGAAAAGCGGCGAGGTCTGTGGGCCGTAGAGGGTGGTTCCCATACCGTCGGTCAGGCTGTACAGGAGTGGTATATCCAAATCCGTACCCGGCTGCAGGCTTACTAAAATGGAACCATCCGCCGAGCCCGAGCAGCTGATATCTGTGGTTTGTACCGCACTAATAACGGGATTTACGACCACGCTTACCTCAACGGTAGCCACATCCGAACACAAGGGAACCGTATTGGAATCCAGGTCGGTCACAACAACTTCGTAGTCGCCAGGGGCAATATTGTTAAAGACCGGTGTACTCTGTACAGGCTGGACAGGCAGCATGGTAGCCTGATCCAGAAGCTGATACTCGAAATTCCCACTTCCCCCGGTAGTGGTCACGGTAATAGCCCCATCGCCCGCATTACAGGTAGGAACGGAGCTAGCATCCGCAGAGATGGAGAAAAAGTCGAATACTTCGGCCATTATAGTCTGGGTGCATCCCCAGCCATCCCGGATGGTGATGGTATAGGTTCCCGCATTGGGTACTATAAATTGCGGGGAATCCTGGAAGCCGCCTCCAATGTCGTACTGGAAGCTTTCACCAGGGAGGCCACTGCCTGTGCTCAGAGGAGCCGTCACGTCGATCTGGAAGCCACTGCTTGCCGTACACTGATTGACCACGTCTATGGCCGCAGCCGGCATGGGTGGCAATTCGGTAACGGAGGCCGTAGTGCTCACCACACAGCCTGCGGCATCCCTGAGGTAGAAATCGTAAGTACCGGGGGCAGCGAGTTCGAAGGTCGTATCCGTTCCGAAAGCGGATGGAGCAGGATCCCCTGTGGGGACCACGGCGAATTCATATCCCGGCGTGCCCGAGCTTCCCCGCACAGTAACCAGTGCCCCGCGGAAACAGGTACCCGGCAGGTTATCCAATATGGTTATTATCGGATTGTTGACCTCTACCCTTCCCAGCGCACTGGCTTCACAGCCGTTATATGGATCGTAAACTGTTACCTGATAGCTTCCTGGTGCGAGACCTGTCAGGTCGCTAAAAGGTCCGGACGAAGAAACGTTGGTAAGGGGTACAATCTCGCTTCCGTCTTCCGTATTTCTGAGTATGATGTCCACATCGGGACCCGAGGCACCGCTAATGGTATACGAAAGCGATCCGGTAGGGGTCGGACCACAGGCCGATGCGGCAGTGGATACGCTGACACCCAGAGGGCTCGGGCCGCTGTAAGGCGGAATTTCTTCCACATAGATACAGCCCGTTCCGGTGTCCTCCACCTCGACGTAGTAGGTGGTTCCCAGGTCCAGACCGCTAAAGGTATGGTCGCGCGGACCCCCGTTGGGTGAATACCTGGGTAAAGGCTCGCCTATCAAACGTATCAGAAAGGGGCCCATACCGCCGACTATGGTGATGCTCACACTGAGGTCGCTTGCACAGTCCGGTGGCAGTATGGGCACTGGCACAATATCCAACTCACTTTCTGTTATGGTTACTACATCGCGGTCTTCACAACCCAGGGCATCCCGGGTGACGACGGTATAGGTTCCGGGAGATACCGCATTAAAGGCCCCGGTGTTGCTGACAATTCCCGCATAGGACAATACCGTAACGCCGAACTCATCCAGGAGTTCATAGTCGTAAGGGCCGGTCCCGTTGGAGATGTTCACGGCTATGCTGCCCTCCACCACACCTGCGCTGCAGCTCGCCGGGGTAGGCGTGATCAAGGCGTTTAGGGGCGTACTGTTGCCCACCATAGCGGTCATGGCAGGACTCTCGCAACCCCGGCTGTCCCGGATCACGAAGCCGCCGTGAGTACCCGCGCTATAGCCTGGGAAAACGGATACCGGGCCGAAGCTGGCTCCGTTGTCATTACTGTACTCGTAGGGGGGAATCCCGAAATTCGTATCCGGTACCAGCTCCACCACACCGCTTCCCGGAATGCCGCAGCGGGTGTCGATAACCTGTACCGAACCGGCTATGGACTCCCGGGGACTGATAGTAATCCGATTGCTGACTGCCGAACAACCCTGACTGTCGAATACCATGAATTCATAGGTAGTATCTGAGGTTATGCTACCGTCATTGGGCACGGTATACTGGAAACTGCTCCCCGCTATGGGATAGTTCGCGCTGGTATAGGGACCGCCGTTGATACTCACCTCGTAGTGATCATAGGAGGTGCCAATGGGGTAACCATCCTGTATGCTCACCTCGATCCGTGCATCGGGTCCGGAACAGGTGAGCTCCTGCAATATGGTGGCCGTTGCGCGTATGGGGTCGTTGATCAGGGCAGTAATCTGGGTGCGGCAGTTGTTCGCATCATTCACTTCCAGGGAATAGCTGTTCGGGGTCAGCCCGGGAAACACCGGGGAAGCCTGCCAGGGTCCGCCGTTGATTCGGTACTCATAGGGTCCGAGGCCTCCGCTGGCGGTTACCGCAAGCTGGGCTGCGGTAAATGCATCGTAACAGAAGTCCGACTGAGTCAGGTCGAGGGCAAGTACCGGACTGGGCAGGGGGGTGAGGATAAACGAATCCGTCACCTGACAACCGTTGACATCCGTAACCTCAAGGGTATAGGTTCCACCCTGGACCAGACCTGCGAACGAAGGCGTATTCCTGGGCCCGATTACGCTCATGTCGGGCTGAATAAGCCGGTAGCTGTTGGACCCCCAGCCGCCTGAGGTCTGAGCAGTCACACTTCCCGCATTGCCGTTCTGACAATTCATGGTCTCCACAGTAAGGGAATCTATAGAGAGTGGAGCCGCCGGTTCTTCGATGACCAGGGTAGCCGTATCGGTACATAGCGTCGTCTCGTCCGTTACCTCTATGGTATAAGTGCCCACGGCCAGTCCGCTGAGGTCGACGGAACTGCCGCTTTGACCGGTGGTAACCGGCCCGGAGTTGATCCGGTAGCTGTACGTACTGCCGAATCGGTCCACCAGGAAGCGACCGCTCCCGTTCGAATCGCCCTGGCAACTGACCGGGCTGAGGGTCTGAGACTGCACTCGTATGGTTTCCAGTTGCTGGAGGCTGTAACTCTCCTGATAGGTACAGCCCTCGGAATCGGTGATCTCGAAGGTATAGCTTCCGAAAGGCAGTCCGCTGAACAAGGGGTTGCTACCGTTATCCACTGCATAGGCTGACGGGGCGAGTATCTCATAGGTATACCCCGGGGTTCCGCCGAAGCCCGCCAGGGTCACGGAGGCCGTACCCGTGGCGCAGTCCAGATTGCCGACGGTGAAGACGATGTCGTCGGGATAGTCCAGGGCCGGAAATACCATATCGGGCAATAGCTGAACGCAGCCATTGGCATCTCGTATAGCC
>CAZKAP010000054.1:0-16072 GCA_964550895.1 uncultured Flavobacteriaceae bacterium | reverse complement strand
CTGGAAATGCCTGAAATGGACGGCTTCGAACTAATCAAACAGATAAAGGCCAGCGGCATGTTCTCGGACATCCCGATCATTGTGCTGAGCTGCCGCGACAACAGTGCCGACCGAATCGAGTGCCTGAAACTGGGTGCCGACGATTACCTGGTGAAACCTTTTAACCCTGAAGAGCTGCTGATCCGCGTGGACAAACTCGTGGTGCGGTAGTAACCCGTCCCGCTTTAGCGAGCGGGAACCTCAAACTTAATCCGGTTACATGGAAAATGTTCTCACCGCCCAAAAATTGCGACTCCTGTACGTGGGCAAAGCATGGAGCCTGTTCAGTGAATTCGCCGAGGAACACGACTCCTTAGAGGTCTTCGTGGCGGAGAATCCATCTTCTGCGATCAAATGGCTCCACAATCAGAGCGAGTTGGTCGGTAAGCGATGGGTCGATACGGCAAAAAACGTCGATGGCATCATCTGCGAGCGTTCCCAAAAGCTGGGTTCGATGGTGGAGATGAAGTCGTATATCGATTCCGTTTTTGCCGACAGTTCGGGCATCCCCATGATCATTTACGGGCCAAGGGAGTCGCGTGAAGAAGTCGCAGGTGCACTGAATATGGGTTTCGACGATTGGTTTTCCGATGCGCCTCGGGTAGAGCAGATCGTGGAACGGGTCCGCTTCCTCAAACAGCTCAAAAGCAATTTAATCGCCGAAGAGATACAGGAATCCCATCTGGCCGAACCCTATAAGATCGGGTTCTTTAAACGCAGTTTCGACATCCTGGTCTCCCTGACCGTGTTGTTGCTGCTTTCTCCCCTGCTGCTGATCACCATTGCCGCTATACGGCTGGAATCCAGGGGTAAGGTCTACTACATATCGAAGAGGGTAGGTACCGGATATAAGATATTTAATTTCCTGAAGCTGAGGTCTATGTATCCCGATGCAGACAAGAGGCTTAAGGAATTCCAGCACTTGAACCAGTACAGTAACGAGGAAGAGGAGTCGCCTGTTTCTGCGGAGTCAACCGCTCGGGAGCATACCGGAACCGATTCGGGGGTTAAACTCTTTTCCGACGACGAGGTGGTGGACGAGAAGGCCTTTAACCAGCAGCGCAAGGCCGAGGAGAGCAAGGCCTTCGTCAAGATCGACAACGATCCCCGAATCACCCGTGTGGGTCGGATCATCCGGAAGCTGAGTATCGATGAACTCCCTCAGCTGATCAACGTGCTACGAGGAGAAATGTCCATAGTAGGGAACCGCCCTCTCCCGCTGTACGAAGCCGAGATGCTGACCACGGACGAATACACCGAACGCTTTAACGGCCCGGCCGGCATCACCGGATTGTGGCAGGTGGAAGCCAGGGGCCGGAGCAGTAAGATGTCACCCGAGGAGCGCAAGCAGCTCGACATCAAATACGTGGAGTACGCCAATAGCAAGTACGCCTTCTTAATCGATTGTTGGATCGTCCTGCGAACGTTTAAAGCCGTATTCCAGAAGGAAAATGTATAGGAATGAGAATATCGTATCTGATCATTCTGGGGTTGATATGTACCCGGGGTCTCCTGGCACAGGGGGCCACCGATTTTTTGGAGAAAAGCCTCGAAAATCAAGATATCGCTCATTTACTACCACCCCTGGACACCCTGATCCAAAGGGCCCATGAACGATCGAACAAGGTCCGCTTTTACGATGCCGAGATCGACTACTGGGAGAACCAGAAGAAACTCACCCGGGCACGCTGGCAGGATTATTTCTATCTCGAGGCCAATTACAACTACGGCATCTTCGACAACCTGAATAGCCAGCAGCTGGCGGGTGATCCCAATAACAGTCAGGTTCTGTTGAGTACCGAAGCCACCCGCTATACCGTCGGGGCTTCCATCAAGCTTCCGATTTCGGCCATCTTTACCCGAAATAAACTGGTCAAGAGTTCACAGGCCGATATCGAGAAGGCGGAATACATGAAGGAATACGAGAAGGACCTCATTACCCAGGAGGTGATCGTGCGCTACAACGAACTCATTACCGCCCAGCGGGTCTACTACATCTCGAATACCATAGTGGAAACCTATAAGATACAAAGCATACGCGCCGACAAGGATTACGAAAGCGGACTGATCACGCTTTCCGAACTCACCCGACTTACCCAGATGCTGAATGAGGCGATTAAGTCGAGGGAGTCACAGCGGGCCGTCCTGATCCAGGCCCACCAAAACCTGGAATGGATCACGGGTATCGAGTTGAGGATAATGTAGTCTTATGAAGTTTAACCTGCTCTTCTTCGTCCGCATACTGATGCGTCACCTCTGGCTGATGGTGACCATACCCATTATACTGGGTGTGCTCATCTTCACCCTGACGAAAGATGCCCCCAAGGAATTCGAATCTAAGGGCCGGGTTTTTACTGCCTTCGCCTCCGGTCCGACCATCGATCTGAACAATACCAAGCTGGACTTCCGGGCAACCAACATCGCCTACGACAACCTGCTGAATCTGATTAAGTCCCGGACTACACAGGAGACCGTAGCGCTGCGGCTGTTCACCCAGCACATGATGCAGGACAGTGCCAATCCACAGATTATCGGTAAGGAGAAGTTCGAAGCCCTGATGGACGATGTGCCCGAGGAAGTAAAGGCCCTGGTGGTCAGAGGGGATTATGAGCAGACTTTCCAGAACTTCAAGGAATACAAGGAATCCAGCGCCGATAACTACATCAACCACCTGATCAGCCTGGACCATCCGGACTACGGCGCGGATAAGATATTGGAACGCACCAGCATCCGCAGGGTCAACATGAGCGACTTCATCGATATATCGTTTACCTCCCAGGACCCGGCGATCTGCCGCAATACCCTGATCATACTCTGCGAGACCTTCATCGAACTCAACGCCGAGATTAAGGCGAACCAGTCCGACCGCGTGGTCCGGTATTTTCAGGATCAGTTATCCAGAACGACTACCGAACTCAACAAGGCCGAAAGGGAATTGCTCGAGTTTAATCGGGATAATAAGATCATGAACTACTATGAGCAGACCAAGCAAATCGCCATGCGAAGGGAGACCTTCGAGCTCAAGTACCAGGAGGTAAACCAGCGGTATGCCGCCGCAGAGGCCGTGCTGCCCGAACTGGAGAAGCAGCTGACCACCACGGCCCGACGCAAGCTCAATTCCAAGGAGATGATCGATCTGCGAAACCGGCTTTCCGATCTCAATTACCGCATCTCCCTCAAGTCGCTGGAGATGGCCGGGGATTCCCTGGTGCGCGAAAGTGCCGGCAAGGAACTGGGCAGAATGGAGATCGAAAAGAACCACATCAAGAGGCAACTCGAAACCAAAGTTGAGGAGCTGTTCAGCATGGACAACGATGTCAGCGGGGTCAATACCACCAATATCCTGAATCAGTACCTGGATGCCCTGGTGAATTACGAATCGTCTAAAGCGGAGCTGAACCTGCTGGATATCAAAAGACTGGAGTTCGATCGCCTGACCGTGCAGTATGCACCACTCGGGGCCACCATGAAGAAGCTCGAGCGCAAGATTAACATCGAGGAGCAGGAATACCTGAGTTTGCTTCACAGCCTGGGGCTGGCCAAACTGCGCCAGCAGAATGTGGAACTGCAGTCCAACCTGAAGATTTCGGATATGCCCTACCTGCCGTTGGAGCCCAAGCCCAGCAAGCAGATGATGTTCGTGGCCGTGGGCGTAATCTTCGGTTTCCTGATGGTCACCATGACCGTCCTGGTACTGGAATTCCTGGATGGGAATATCAATACGGCGGCCCGGGCAGAAGATCGTACCGGTCTTAAGGTCTCCTCCATCTTCCCTGTGATCTACTACGGTAAGCGCAAGATCGACTATGCCTACATCGAGAATAAGGCCGTTAACGCCATATCGAGAAACATACTGCTGAACCAGTTCCAGGTGAAGGAACAATCCGGTCCGGTAGTGAATCTGTTCTTCTCTACGCAGAGCGATGAGGGAAAGTCCTTCATTTGCAACCACTTGATGCAAAAACTTGACGAACTCGGGTATAGTGTGATGTTCCTGACTTACGAGAGTCAATTCGAAGATGCCGTGCCCTCCCGATCGCATCGCCACGTATATCAAGTAAGCGATATGCTGTATCGCATCTCCACCCTGGACGAATTCGGGGCTGAGGGGAGCCTGGGGGGATACCGAAACTACGATTTCGTGCTCCTGGAGATACCCTCCATCATCCGGAATCCGTTTCCGGTTAAGCTGGCTGCGTCCATGGATTTTACCTTCCTGCTGGTCCGGGCCAACCGACCCTGGAGCGAGGCGGACAAGAATGCCCTGGCTCTGTTTAACGAGGCGACTACAGGTCCCGAGCCTACCGTGATCCTCAACGGGGTTAAGATTCTGGAAATGGAGACCGTACTCGGGGATCTGCCCAAGAGTCGGAGCCTGATCAGGCGGTGGGGCAAGCGCCTGATACAGTTGCGCTTTTTTACCAAGAAATCCATCGTGTAGTGTCATGAAAAGAATAATCGCCTTAGCCCGGGAAAAGAATATCAGCTCGCTGTTTACCAATCTGCTGGTTGCGGCCATTGGCCTTTTCAGTTTCATGCTCCTCACACGTATGTTCAGCAAGGAACAGTTCGGAGACTGGGTGCTGTACATCACCCTGGCCACCTTTGTGGATCTTCTGAGATTCGGGCTTACCAAGACCTCCCTGGTCCGCTTCCTTTCGGGTGCCGAACCCGATCAACAACCCGGACTGCTGGGCTCCGGCTTCCGCATCAATTTGTGGCTGATGTTAGGTGTTGCCATCCTGTGCGTGGCGGGAAGGTTTCTGGTCCGTAGTCTGGGGATCGAACTCAGCTACGGATACCTGCTTTTCCTCACCTGGTATCCCTTGTTGGGTGCCGCTAATCTGGGATGGAACAACGCCACGGCACTCTTACAGGCCGAACAGAATTTCGAGAGGATGATGCTGGTGCGGCTGTCGAATATCGGGGCTTTCTTCGTATTTCTGGTGGCCAATTTCTGGCTCGGCCTGTCCTTTATCGAAGTCGTTTACGTTCACCTTGTCCTCAATGCGCTTTCCAGCCTGTGGTGCGCAGTAAAGGGCTGGGATGGCCTGAGGTATATTGGCAAGGCGCATCGCGAGACCGAGAAAAAACTGCTTTCCTTCGGCAAGTTCTCTATGGGTACCCTGGTGGGATCCAGCCTGCTGAAGAGCGCCGATACCTTTATCATCGGGCTGAGTCCTGTACTGGGTTCGGCCGGAGTGGCCATGTATGCCATTCCGCTGAAGCTGGCCGATCTGATGGGCATCCCGCTCAGGAGTTTCACCATGACGGCATATCCCCGCATGTCCAGGAAATGCATAGAAGGCGATCTGGAAGGCGCCCGCAAGATCTTCTACCAGTATTCCGGTGTGATTACCTTCCTATTCCTCCCGGTGGCGGCCCTCAGCTTCTGGTTTGCAGAGGACCTCGTACTCCTGTTGGGGGGCGATGAATACCGGGATTCCCTGCCCCTGCTGAGCACGGTTTTCCGAATATTTACGGTGTACTCCCTGCTGTTGCCCATAGACCGCTTTACCGGAGTGCTACTGGACAGTGCCAACCGGCCCAGGCTCAACCTGTATAAGGTCATTTTTATGGCGACCGCGAATATCGTCGTCGATCTGGTGGCCGTATTCTATTTCCAGAGCCTGATCGCGGTGGCGATCGGTACGGTGCTCTTTACCCTATTGGGACTGTTCCTGGGATTCTATTACCTGCGGAAGGTGGTGCCCATCCGCAGTGCCAACATCTGGACCGAGAGCTTGGTGTTTTTTAGAAACTTTCAAACCCATCTGCCCAAGTGAGCAATCCCTTTTACCGGACATATGGCACGGACTTACTAAGGCAGCCGCTTCCCCTGCTGATCCTCTTTTCCATGGCGATCTGCAGCGGATTGCTGATAGCGACCAAGGGACTGTTGGCGGGCATAGCCGTCATCGTGCTTCCGCTGGCGGTGGTCTACGTGGTGAATCTGATGCTGAATCCGCGCATAGGATTAGTAACCATTATCATCTTTAGTTTTTTCGTCATTGGGCTTTCCCGTTATGTGCCGGCTACCTGGGGGCTTATTATCGATGGGCTGCTTTTTTTGATGTATCTGTCGCTGTTTTTCAAGGAATTCCGGATACGCATCCCCTGGGATCATGCCAAATCTATGCTCACGGTATTGGTAGCCGTCTGGTTTGCCTACATATTCCTACAGGTGGCTAATCCCGAGGCGGCCAGTATAGCGGCCTGGTTCTATGCCATGAGGGGACTGGGGCTTTATCAGTTCCTGATGATTCCGCTGATCCTGATCCTCTTTAACCGACCCAGGGATTTACAGACCCTGATCGTGATCTGGGGGGTGATTTCAGTCCTGGGTACCCTCAAGGGTATCATGCAATTGTATTTCGGAGTGGACCCGTTCGAGCAGAAATGGCTGGACAACGGGGGGCACGTTACCCACATACTGTTCGGAAAGCTGAGGATCTTCTCCTTCTATTCCGACGCCGGCCAGTTCGGAGCCTCACAGGGACATACCGGTCTGGTGTTCGGCATACTCGGAATATACCTGAGGCACAACGCCAAGCTTCGTATGCTCTGCTTCTTCGTCGCCCTGATGGGCCTGTACGGCATGCTCATATCCGGTACACGGGGGGCGATAGCGGTACCGGCTGCGGGCGGCATCATGCTGCTGATCCTTAGAAAAAACATCCCGTTCCTCATTCTTGGAGCCATTATGGGGATAGGCGTATTCGTCTTTTTTAAGTACACGACACTTTTAAATGATAATGCTCAAATTCGGCGTATGCGGACCGCATTCGACCCCAATGACGCCTCCTTGCAGGTTCGATTAGCCAATCAGCAAAAACTCAAGGGCTACCTCGCCAGCCGGCCCATCGGGGGAGGGGTGGGGTCCACGGGGAACTGGGGGCAGCGTTTTACCCCCAACACCTTCCTGGCCAATACCGCTACCGACAGCTGGTTTGTCGCCATCTGGGCCGATACCGGTATCGTGGGGCTCTACCTTCATTTGTTCATACTGTTCTCGGTATTGATTACCGGGGCCTACAATGTCATGTTCCGGATCAAAGACTTCTGGCTGCAGGGACAGATTGCGGCTCTTGTCTGTGGCATGGCCGGCATCATGGCGGCCTCCTATGGGAATGGTGTGTTCGGTCAGTTCCCGACCGGTACCCTGATGTACATGACCATGGCCTTTATATTCCTGGCCCCGCGCTGGGAGAAAGAAAGACGGGCCGCCGAGGCGGCCGGGGGAGATTCACAGGCCTCCAACGACAGCGATACCCTGCAGACTGCGCTTACAGCTGCCACCTAATACCCTATAATTATGGAATACCCCTTAGTATCAATCATCACCATCAATTACAACCAGTCCGAAGTGACCATGGACCTGCTGCGCACCGTCCGGAGCCTGGAGTACCCGAACATCGAAGTGATCGTAGTGGACAACGCCTCACCCAATGACCGTCCCGACCTGATCAAGGAGCGCTATCCCGAGATCAGGCTGATCAAGAGCCCCGATAATCTGGGTTTTGCGGGAGGAAATAACCTGGGGGTGAAAGAGGCCCGGGGCGAATACCTGCTCTTTATCAACAACGACACGGAAGTGCCTCCGGGTTTTGTGGGTCCGCTGGTGGAAACCCTGCAGAAGAATCCCGACATCGGAATGGTGAGCCCCAAAATCAAGTTCCACTGGGATCCCGAGCTCATTCAATATGCAGGCTATACACCTATGAATCCCTATACCATACGCAACAACAGCATCGGTTATCACCAGAAGGACGACGGTCGTTTCGACACCCCGATGGACACCGAGTCCATACACGGTGCAGCCATGATGGTCCCGCGCTCAGTCGTGGACCGGGTGGGTATGATGGCCGAGATGTATTTCCTCTATTACGAGGAGCACGACTGGGCCCAGCATGTAAAACGGGCGGGCTACCGGCTGTACTATCAGCCCGCTTCCTACATACTCCACAAGGAATCCCTGGCCACGGGTAAGAACAGCCCATTGAAGACCTATTACCTGACGCGGAACCGCATCCTGTACGCCCGAAGGAACTTTAACCGCTGGCAACTGGCCATCAGTATGGCCTTCCAATGCCTGGTTTCTGTACCTAAGAATATCGTTCAACTGGCGATAAAAGGCGATCGCCGAAACCTAAATGCATACTGGCGGGGTCTGGTCTGGAACCTGAATCCCCCATTCTAATTTTGAACTGAAATCCCTGTGCCATGAATAATAGAATCCGCACCCTGATGCTGACCGCTCTGCTGCCTCTTTTGGCCGTGAGTTGTCTGCAGCTCGACCCCGAAGAAGGCTCATCCCCGGAAAATGGAAATAACACCGAGGACCCCTTCGCCTCCATGAACATAGACGATACCTTCGATTATGCCACCGAACAGGAAATCCTCGTGGACCTCACCGCACCCGAATTCCTGAGCAATGCAGTGTTTCAGCTGTACACCCTTAAGAACGGCAACGACAGCCTCTTCATAGGCAAAGGAACCTTCGACCAAAACGGTCAGTTCCGCAAGAAATACACGGTAGCCGTGGATAACGACAGCCTGATCGTGAGGTCCCAGTATCTGGGCATGATCGATCGGGTGAGTATCGCCATACGCAACCAGAGCGCTTCCCACTCGTACCTGGAGTCCTATCAGGGTATGGGAGAAACGGGCGTAGCCAAGAAGCCTGTCTCTACGCGCAAGGCCCGGGCCAGCGTAGCCGGAGCCAATACCTTCAACTATGGAGATACCTATAACGGCCAGGGTGTACCGGATAATCTGGCCTTTGCCGATGTGGTGGACCAGACCTTCCTGGACGACGTGAATGCCTCCCTGCCCGAGTACAAACCCGTGCCGACCTTTAACCCGGATTACCTGAATGACGATAACGAGACCCGGGTGGTACTGACCAAGGAGGCCGATGTCTGGGTTACCTATGTAACCGAGGGTGCCGGCTACCGCAACGCCCTGGGATACTATACCTATACCCTCGGCAATGCACCGGAATCGGCCAACGAAATCGAACATACCATCATTTTTCCCAATGTGTCCAATTCGGGATCCGGGGGAGGACTACTGCCCGGCGACCGGGTGTATCTGGGGCGCTTCCCGGCTAATACCGTGGTAGAGTGGTTCCTGGTGTCGGATGGATGGAACGGCTCCGCAGTCGGAAACGGACGCGGGATCAAGTATGGCAATCCCGACTTCAACAGCGAGTCCACGCCCGAGAAACGCAAACACCTGGTCGCTCTTTGGGACGAGGCGCGCAACAGAAACATACTGTCCTTCGAGGACCTGGATCGGGATGGGCCTTCGGACGACGACTTCAACGACGCTATTTTTTACGCCCGCTACAACCCGGTGGATGCCGTGGATACCAGCCTGTACCAGAAGTCTAAAGCCGCCGTGGACAGTGACGGAGACGGGATTAACGACAATTTGGACGACTTCCCCTTCGACCCGAACGCGGCCTTCCAGAATTACAGTCCATCGAACAACTCGGTGGGGACGATGGTGTACGAAGACCTCTGGCCCAACCAGGGCGACTACGACTTTAACGATCTCGTCGTGGGCTACAGCTTCGAACTGGTTGCCAACGCGGATAATCGGGTGTCCCGTATCGAGGCGAGCTTCGAAATCGAAAACATAGGCGGTGCCCTGGAAAACGGATTCGCCCTCTTCTTCGATCTGGACCCCGACCTGGTGGAGAGCGTGGAGGGACAGGTGATTAACAGCAATTATCTGACGCTCAATGCCAACGGGACCGAGGCCGGCCTACAGGCCGATGAAACGGTGATTTTCGTTATCGACAACGCCATAGACGCCGAGGGCGAAACCATCGACCTGACCATCACCTTCAATACCCCGCAATCCACAGAAGATCTGGGGTCGGTACCCTTTAATCCCTTTATGGTGGTGAACGAGGACCGCACCCGTGAAGTTCACTTGCCGGATTCGCCACCCACCAGCCGGGCCGCCTATCTGGGTGAGGAGGACGATTACAGTGATCCCCAAATGGGAAGGTATTATAAATCCGAACGGAATCTGCCCTGGGCGATGAACCTGTTTGGCGACTTCCAGGCACCGCCGGAGCGCATTCCGATCATCATACAGTACCCTCGCTTCGAGCTGTGGGCTAACTCAGGAGGAACCCAGGCGCTGGACTGGTATTCCAACGATTGAACGAGCGGTGCGAAACGCACTCTGAATGCAGCCCGGCCACACTACTGGCCGGGTTTTTTTTAACCACTATTCTGCCCGGTTTCACAACAAATATTTTCCGGCCGAGAGGGGGAGAATCATCTTTATACTGCCATAATTAAATCAAATTCACATGAACGTTGCAATAGTAGGAACCGGGTATGTCGGATTGGTTACAGGAACCTGTTTCGCGGAAACGGGTATCAATGTAGTCTGTGTCGACATAGATGAAAATAAGGTGGAACGTCTGCGAAGAGGTGAAGTCCCGATCTACGAGCCGGGTCTGGATGCCCTGTTGCAGCGGAACCTGGAGAAGGGAAGGATTTCCTTTACCACCAGCCTGAAAAAAGGTATCAAAGATGCCGAAGCGGTATTTATCGCCGTCGGCACCCCACCGGATGAGGACGGCAGTGCCGATCTTCAGTACGTATTGGGTGTTGCCCGTGAGATCGGACAACACATGGAAGACTACCTGGTGGTCATCACCAAGAGTACGGTGCCCGTGGGTACAGCCCGGAAGGTGCAGCAGGCCGTGGAGCAGACGCTGGAGGAACGCGGAGTTCGCATTCCTTTCGACGTGGCCTCCAATCCTGAATTCCTGAAAGAGGGTAATGCCGTAAACGATTTCCTAAAGCCCGATCGCATCGTGGTTGGCGTGGAAAGTGCCCGTGCCGAAAAAGTCCTGAGAAGGCTGTATAAGCCCTTCCTGATGAACGGACACCCGCTGCTCTTCATGGACATACAGTCCTCCGAGATGACCAAGTATGCGGCCAATGCCATGCTGGCGACCAAGATCAGCTTCATGAACGATATCGCCAACCTGTGCGAACGCCTGGGTGCCAATGTGGACTGGGTGCGCAAGGGCATCGGTTCCGACGCGCGAATTGGAAACAAATTTATCTATCCCGGTACGGGTTACGGAGGCAGTTGCTTCCCCAAGGACGTACAGGCACTGGTTCGCACTGCGGACGAGATCGGCTACGACCTGGAGGTACTCAAGGCCGTGGAAGCTGTTAACTACCGACAGAAGAATGTGCTGGTCGATAAGCTCATCAATTATTTTGGCGAGGATCTGAAGGGACGCACCTTCGGACTATGGGGCCTGTCCTTCAAGCCCAAGACCGACGACATGCGTGAGGCTCCATCTCTGGTGATTATCGATAGACTCCTGGAAATGGGGGCCACGGTTCGCGCCTACGATCCGGTAGCTATGGAAGAAGCCAAAAGGATACTGGGCGACCGCATCGAGTTTGCCAAAGACGAGTACGATGCCTGCATCGACGCTGACGCACTGTTGGTCGTTACCGAATGGTCGGAATTCCGGGTGCCCAACTTCCGCATACTCGAGAAACTGATGCGAAGCAAGGTGATCTTCGATGGTCGTAACATCTACGATATCGAGGAGATGCGCGAGCAGGGTTACGACTACTTCAGTATCGGACGGGATGCCGTGACGACTTCCGAACTGGAGGATACGGTAAGCGAATAAGCCAGTATTCATGGAAATGCTGGTCTATATACTCAACGCAGCGGAGGTGGTGGTATTTATATACTTCGCCTTCGCTGCGGTGTATCTGTACGTATTCGGACTGGCAGGGCTCTTCCCCATTCGCCGCAAGCGGCTCGAGAAGCGCCCGGGTTCTCCCCGACACTATGCGGTGCTGATACCGGGCTACAAGGAAGATAATGTGATCGTCGAAGTGGCGCGAAGGGCGTTGCAGCAGACCTATCCACAGGCCTGTTACGATGTGGTGATTATCGCCGATTCCTTCCAACCCGACACCATCAATGAACTCAAGGGGCTCCCCATACGACTTATCGAGGTATCCTTCGAAAAGAGCACCAAGGCCAAGGCCCTCAACCGGGCCATGGAAGTACTGGGCGACGACTACGACATTGCTTTGGTCCTGGATGCGGACAATGTGATGGAAGAGGATTTTATCGAACGGATCGACCGGGCGTTTAATCGGGGCTTCCAGGTGGTTCAGGGACACCGCATCGCCAAGAACCTCAATACGCCCATGGCCGTCCTCGATGGCTTAAGCGAAGAGATCAACAACCATTTTTTCCGCAAGGGCCATCGGGTAGCCGGACTCTCTTCGGCCCTGATCGGTTCGGGCATGGCTTTCGACTACGCCCTCTTTAAGCACAGGCTCAGGAACATTCACGCGGTAGGCGGCTTCGACAAGGAGTTGGAACTCACCCTGCTGCGCGACGGTATTCGAATCGACTACGTCCCGGAGGCACGGGTGTACGACGAGAAGGTGCAGAAGGCCGAGGTCTTTCAGAATCAGCGTAAGCGCTGGCTCTCTGCACAATTTGTCTATTTCGGCAGGTTTGCGTTGTCCGGTTTGAGGGAACTGTTTCTCAAGGGTAACCTAGACTTCATGGACAAGGTCTATCAGATGATATCCCCGCCCCGTGTACTGCATCTGGGCGTGGTGTTTTTGATTACCCTGGTCTACCTGGGTCTGCATATCTTCTGGCCCGGGCATGCCCTTTACGTAGATGCGCGGTACTGGTACGGTACTGCTGTACTGAGCGTTCTCGCTTTCCTGTTTGCGACCCCCCGGAGCTATTACAGTCTCAGGACGCTGAAGGCCATGCTGGTCCTGCCCAAAGCCTTCGTCATCATGTTCCTTTCCCTGTTCCGGCTGAAAGGGGCCAATAAGCGCTTTATACACACCCAGCACGGTACGCCCGACAAGGATGCCGTGAACACCTAATCCGATCCGTCATGAGAATTGGCATTGAAGCCCAGCGCATATTCCGCCGAAAGAAACACGGCATGGACATGGTCGCCCTGGAGTTGATCCGTCACCTGCAGGAAATCGATCAGAAGAACGAATATGTCATCTTCGTCAGGCCCGACGAAGACTCCGACTGCCTGAAACCCAGTCCGAACTTTAAGATCGTGGAGCTCCGTTCCCCCTTCGGCTATCCGGGCTGGGAACAATGGGAGCTGCCGCGTGCGGCCTACAGGGAGGGCTGCGAGGTGCTCCACT
The DNA here is from genome assembly GCA_964550895.1 of uncultured Flavobacteriaceae bacterium. GTDB lineage: Bacteria > Bacteroidota > Bacteroidia > Flavobacteriales > Flavobacteriaceae > CAZKAP01. Next base: position 2,831 of record CAZKAP010000054.1, on the reverse strand, counting down.
GTACCAGCAATACGGGGCCTTTATTCTGCAAGATCCCCCTGGTGACTACGCTGCACGACATCATCTACCTGGAGAGCATCAGTATTTTTCAGAAGGCGGGAACCTGGTACCAGAAACTGGGCAATATGTACCGCCGTTACCTCGTGCCTCCGGTGATCCGGCGGAGCCGAAAGGTCATTACCGTTTCTCATTACGAAAAGGAGCGGATTAGCAACTACTTCCATCTGGAGGAAGGCCGCCTGGCCGCCATTTACAATGGAGTGGGCCAGCATTTCAAGAGAATAACCGACCCCCAGACCCTCAGGCGCATCCGACAGAAGTATCAACTGCCGGAGCGTTTCTTCTTTTTCCTGGGCAATACCGACCCCAAGAAGAACACCCGGGGCGTACTGTCGGCCTTCGCCGATTTTAACAAGGTTTATCCCGATCAGTACTCCCTTGTGATGCTGGACTACGACGAGTCGGCACTCACGCGTTTACTGCGGGAGATCGGAGCCCCTGAAATCCGCGACCGCATCCATCTGACCGGTTACGTGCCGAATTCGGAACTGCCCGCCCTGATCAGTCAGTGCAGTGTATTTCTCTACCCTTCGCTGCGTGAGAGCTTCGGCATACCCATATTAGAGGGCATGGCATGTGGGGTACCGGTGATAACATCCAACACGGCTTCCATGCCCGAAGTGGCGGGTGAAAATACGGCCCTGATCGTCGACCCCTTCAATCCTGCGGAAATCAGCCGGGCCATGCAGACGCTGGTTGAAGATAAACTGCTGGCGCAGATGCTCGCCGAGAAGGGAATCGAACGAGCTCGTGCCTTCTCCTGGCAGCAAATGGCCAGAAACGTACTGGGCCTCTACCAGGAGGTCTATGAGGAGACCCATCAAAACCTAAAACGCTTAAGCCTATGAAATCCAGAGACATCGTTATAGTGGGCATACAGCCGTGGGACGTGGAAATCGGTAGCAACTGCAAGAATATTGCACTAGAGCTATCCCGGCATCACCGGGTTCTTTATGTAAACGAACCCTTGAATCGTATTTCATCCATTAGGGATAAGTCCAAGCCTTCGGTACGTAAGCGCCTGGATGTTCTTCGAGGAAAAATACCCGCAGTACAGAAAATCAAGGAGAACCTTTGGGAATTCTATCCCGGTACCATTATTGAACCGGTAAACCGATTGAAGTTTAATGAACTTTTTGACGTATTGAACCGTACGAATTCCAAGCGCTTTGCCAGGGAGATCAACCGTGCCGTCTCAGAACTGGGTTTCGATAATTTCCTTCTCTTCAACGATAGTAATATGTTCCTTGGGAACCATCTTGACGAGTTCCTTGATAACGATCGGATGATCTATTATATCCGTGACAATCTTGTGAAGAGTCCATTCCCGTATTGGAATACACATGGAGCGCGTATGGAGAAGAAGATTATTGAGAAGGCCGACCTGGTCGTTACCAATTCGCTGTACTATCAGGAGTATGCGAGCGAGTTTAATTCGGAATCCTATATGGTAGGTCAGGGTTGTGATGTTTCAATGTTTGACGAGACCCGGCAGACGATTCTCGTGGCTCCCGAGCTCGAGCACATTAGGAAGAAGGGCCTGGTTATTGGATATGTAGGCGCGTTGACAAATATTCGCCTGGATATCGAGCTGATAGGCGAAATCGCCAGACATTCGCCTGAATGGCAACTGGTTCTGGTAGGGCCCATGGATGATGCATTTAAGGCATCTGATTTGCACGCCTTGCCGAACACTCATTTCCTGGGAAGTATGCCACCCGAAAGACTTCCTGAGTTTATCAAGGGTTTCCACGTGTGCATCAACCCGCAACTGGTGAACAATACAACAATCGGAAACTATCCGAGGAAGATCGACGAGTACCTGGCTATGGGGAAGCCTGTGGTAGCTACCCGTACGAAGGCCATGGAATATTTTCAGGACTACGTCTATCTGGCCAATGGGGCAGAATGTTATGTCAAGGCCATCGACCGTGCGATAGTGGAGGACAGTCCGGAAACCAAAGAAGCAAGAAGGCAGTATGCCTTAACTCATAGCTGGGAGAACAGCGTGGGTGAAATCTATAAGGCGTTGGAAAGCGCCACAAAAAACAGTATGAACGGTGTAGTCGCAACACCTTAAAATAAAGAAGCTATGTTGAATAACAATCCCAAGCTGAAAAAGTTCCTACACTATCTGATGGTGCATTCATATGCCACACGTCCGCGCTGGTGGTTCCGCACCTTTGCCTATCCGTTTTTTATCAAGCGGGGCAAGGGTTCCATAATCCGCCGTCGTGCGAGAATTGACGTGATTCCTACTAAGAAAATCACCTTGGGTTACCGATCTATTATCGAGGACTATGCCATTATCAATAACGGTATGGGTGACATCATTATTGGAGATCGCTGTGCAGTTACTTCGCGTGTGAAACTGGTGGGCCCTGTTACTCTTGGTAATATGGTGACCATCGGAAGTGGTGCGCAAATTACGGGTCTGACCCACAATTTCGAAGACGTCAGCGTCCCTATTAAAGACCAGGGAGTGTCTGCCAATCCAACCATTGTGGAAGACGATGTATGGATCGGGGGTAATTCTGTGATTATCCAGGGACTCACGATCGGTACCCACAGTATCATTGCTTCGGGTAGCGTCGTTACCAAGAGCGTTCCGCCCTACAGTGTGGTTGCGGGTAACCCTGCAAGGGTGATCAAACAGTATAACCACGAATCAGGTAAGTGGGAACGCCCCGTTAAAGAAGCCAAGGCTGATGTCAAAGAGGCTGCCACGGTTAATCAGTAAGCTATGAACACACAGGAACTCTTGTTTTGGC
>CAZKAP010000053.1:11124-17180 GCA_964550895.1 uncultured Flavobacteriaceae bacterium | reverse complement strand
ATTTGACTGGGGCTAGCCCCAGTCAAAACCTTGACACAGTTAAATGAACACTCCCACACTCGAGTGCGATTTCATAGGCTTTAGCCCGTATGGTAGGATTATCGCAACATGAAGGTTTCTAATGTCTCGAAGTCACTAATTGACGCTATTCCCCCAACTCCCCTCTCCGGTTAGATTCGCTATGCTGTCTAGTAGAGCAATCCCACCCCCTGGGGAGTAGTATGTTTTATTTGCGAATGATTTTCAGGTCGGAGGTTTCTTTTACTCCTTCTTCGCTAGCAAGCAAAGCTCTAAATCCACTGAGGGGTAGTATGTTTTAGAAGTGAGTGTTTTTCAGGTTGTGGGTTTCTTTTACTCCTTCTTCGCTAGCAAGCAAAGCTCAAAACCGCTCGCAGGAGTAAAAGAACACCTCTCCGGTTAGATTCGCTATGCTGTCTAGTAGAGCAAACCCACGCCCTGAGTAGTTGTATGTTTTAGGAGTGAGTGTTTTGCAGGTCCAGGGTTTCTTTCACTCCTTCTTCGCTAGAGAGCAAAGCTCAAAACCGCTCGCAGGAGTAAAAGAACACCTCTCCGGTTAGCAAGGCTATGCTGCCCAAACGAACGAACCCACCCCCTGGGGAGTAGTATGTTTTAGGAGTGAGTGTTTTGCAGGTCCAGGGTTTCTTTCACTCCTTCTTCGCTAGAGAGCAAAGCTCAAAACCGCTCGCAGGAGTAAAAGAACACCTCTCCGGATAATAAAGCTTTGCTGACTAAAAGAGCAAACCCTCCCACTGGGGAGTAGTATGTTTTATTTGCGAGTGATTTTCAGCTTTGCTGACTAAATGAGCAAATAAAACATACTACTCCCCCAGTATAAAACTAACACCACCCACCCCGGTATTCGCGGTATCGGGGTTTATCGCATACACGGTGACCTCATACGAGCCGGGCTCATCCAACTTTACAGCCGCCTGGAAGGTATTGGTGGCTACCGATTTCATGCGGACGCTTGTCAGGTTTTCCCCGTTTCTGTAAATCAGGGCCTCTACCTCCATATCGTCCGCATTCCACAGGCCGCCGCTTTCGATGGGGCATCCGCACATCATTACGATATGGGCCTCGATTTTTAGTTCACCCTGGTCGAGTGCCTTCAGGGATACGAACTCGTGAGTTCGGGGTTCGACCAGATCGACCGCAAAGCCGGGTACTTCGATAATCAGCCCTTCCCCGGTGATGTCCCTGCCGGGTATCATCCAGATTTGGGTGCTGCTCATTACACGGGCCTGTTTGCGGTTGTAGGGGGCATGGACCTCAACGGTGACGAAGGTAGGCTCGTCCAGATCGATACTCGCTACAAACCGAGCCGTGCTCTCATCGGAGAGTCGGGCCCCCCTCTCGTGCGGGGTCTTCATGATTATATCCGTATTCCCGGTGGAACCCCGGGTCTTACCTCGAGCCAGTACCTCTCCGGTAAGGGCGTCTTTGACCACAACCATGGCACCCCCTATGGAGCTTCCGATAAACTTGGCGTCCCGGGCCTTCACCCGAACTGTGAGCAGGGTCTCAGTGGCATGGAGATTTAACGACAACAGGAGTCCGAAAACGAAAAGAAGTATTCTCATGAGTATTCCGATTAGTATTTGGCGGATTTCCCTCTGGCCTGGGTTCGCAGGATAAAGGCACGCAGGTCTTCATTCGCGCTCTTCAGGTCCTCCTTACGGAGGTACATCATGTGCCCCGATCTGTATCCTTTAAATTCGAATCTATCCTTCATGCGCCCACTGGGATCCACCTGCCACATGGTGTATTTGGCGTTGAAGTAGGTGGTCGCCCCATCGTAGTAGCCGGATTGGATAAGCACATTCAGGTAAGGATTCTGCGCCATGGCCAGCCTCAGGTCTTCCCTTACGGTATCGTCCTCGTTATTCCAGGGATGAACCGGCCCGAACATATTGTATTTAATATCCGTCTTAAAGCCCAGCTCCTCCTGCAGATAGTAGTTGATGGCCGGAGTAAAGCTGTGCAACCAACTGGCGATCTCGGAATTGTAGTCCGGACCCTCACCGAAAAGCTGACGATCGATACCCAGATAACGGCTGTCCAGGCGGCCCACGGTGTATCCTCCGTTCTTCTTCAACAGGTTCTTCCAAAAGAACCGAGTGGGTACCACCAGATTCTGATCGAGTATATCCTGCTTATCCAGGCCCGAATATAAAGCCATTTGCCCGGCAACGGACTCGCGTTCCTCGGGACTTAGAAAGCCTCCCCTGGCCAGGGCCGGTATCAGCCGGTTGATCGTATAATCCTCCGCTGCGGGTAGTATTTCCAGTAGGTCCTTCTGCTGAAGTTCGGCAGAGAGTTGCTTATGGTGCCAGGCCGCGGCCGTGTAGTACGGCAGATTCATGGCATTCGATACCGGCCCCCCTACCCTGAGGACCTTGTAGTCGGCAGGCGAGACCATGATCACGCCATTCAGGTACATCCACTCATTTTCCTGCAGGGCAAGGGAAAGTCCCATTACGCGGGTGCCACCGTAGCTCTCACCGATAATGTACTTGGGTGACCTCCAGCGATTGTGCCGGGTGACGAAGGTGTTCAGCCAGCCGGCCAGGTATTCGATATCGGCATTGATCCCGAAAAACCGATTGCGATCTACCTCATCCCCGGATTCGGGTATGGTCCGGGAGTAACCCGTATTGGCCGGGTTCACATAGAGGATGTCCGTGACATCCAGAACGGAGTACGGATTTTGCTTCACCCCATAGGGCTGAACCGGATACCCTTCCTCGTCTATCTTCAGTATTCTCGGGCCGGTATATGCCAGGTGCATCCATACCGAGGCAGATCCCGGACCTCCGTTAAAGGAGATGAGCAGGGGACGCGCCGACAGGTCCTTGACATCGTTACGGGTATAATACGTATAGTGCAGGGCGGCTATAGGCTCCCCCATTTCGTCCCAGACGGGCTGGGTTCCGGTCTCTGCGGTATAGGTAAAGCGTTCGCCGCTGACAGTTACGTTGTGAGTACTGGTAACGGTCGTATCCACGGGGAGTTTGCGATGGTGCTGCGCAAAGGCCATTCCGGCACTGAGGAGCAAAACGAGGCCGGTTAGTCGTGTTTTCATAGGTCAGCTGGATCTATTCGCCTGTGAAGATAGCCAAAATCGATCGGGCCCAATTCTAAGAGCCCCCGGGATTCCGTCGGAAAAAGATCGTATTTGGGTTTCATAACCCCTACTGAATGCCTATCTTACAGAAAGATATGCTCCACTGTACATCTGTAGCAGTATCGGCTCCCGACCTCCGGGTCCGGCAAGTTTGCCCCTGAGGGTTTATCGACTGCCTCGCGCAGATAAATCAGGAGCTTATTGAGGAAATTAAGTTCAGTTAACCTACTTACTTTAAGGCCCGTCTAAAGGGTGCGAACAGCGTGCGCCGCAAAGACGAATACGCCCGTTGGGAACAACGGGGCTCCTTATCACTCGCTTACTCAGCCTGAATCTGTGAGGTTATCCCCTTCCGGGGGCTCTCGTTTCCGGTCTATCTGGGACGAACGCCGTTGTCGAAGCCCATGAGATACACCAATTGCTTGGGGGATGTAAAGGTGAAACCCACGCAACAGGTAAAGTACTCCTTGGTTCGGTCGTTCTGGAAGGTCGGGAAGGTCATTACCAGGCAGTGATCATCGGTAAAAAGCGAACGCTCTATCAATTCTGCAAAGAGGGTATATACCATATTCTGAGCTTCCTTTTCCGTCCGCCCGGAAGTTATTTTGGGATCGTACATGGAAAGCAATTGGTATCGCGCATACTGACTGGAAAAGCTCTCCCAGAAATCCGGCAGGCTATACTGCATGATCTCCTCGAATACGGCCATGGAATCCCCTTCATTTTCCACGAACTCCTTAACCGGACTAAAAATGAAGAAAGAATCAATGCTGTCCACCTGAACATCTACCTGAGAGCCCTGGTCGATTTCTACGATTTCGTGGCTGAAATTCATGACTGCGATTTTTGAGTGTAATTCCCCGGACGTTCCCACTGACTTTCCAGGAAGGATTTAAGGCCTACTGGCTTTTTGACCCCCATATAGGTGTATTGGCCCTTGAGTACACCTTCGCCCTCCGGCCTTTTCAGGGTCAGTTCGTTCACGCGTGCCCCCCCGTCGATGAGCTGGTGCTTCATACGTCGCTCGCGGTATTCCGATCTCCGGGTCTTTAAGGTCTGCAATCCCAATCCCTGATCTATCAGGGCTTCCTTAACGGCACCCATTACTTCTCCGTTGCCCCGGTAGGTGTAACCCTCCAGTGTCGTACGGGATTCGCTCTGGGCCTCAGATGACCGCTCAACAGATTCGATGTCATGAGAAGCCGTGAACTGCAAGGTCTTAGTAGCCGAATGCTTTTTTGGCGGCATGGCGGTCAGGCAGTTTCCCTTATTCGATCCGAAGCGAGACTCACACTCCTTGTACACCTGCATGTCCAGGTCCGGCCCCCAAAGAAATATTTCCCATTTACGCGTTGAGCGATTGAGGTAATAGCCGACCTTCAGCGATCGCGAGCTTACCCAACCCGGACGCTTCCTGGTTTTGCGGATAAAGGAAACCGAATCCAGGGCCTTCTCCATGAGTTTTCGCGTATCGAATGCATACCTGAGGAAGGGCACCTGTTTATTCACGGTCAGCTGTCTTCGGGGCAAGCCGTCACGGGAGTCAAATATAATCTGATCCTTCAGGGCATCCTGACTGAGCAGGTCGCTTTTCCATTCCGCATCGGCCTGCTTCATCGAGGCGTAGAATGTGCCCCTGTTATCCTCTTGGGACAAGGGCTTAGTGGATTTGCGTTTTGAGAACATAAGAAACCTATTAACCGGGAGAGCCCGATGGACACCGCCTACAAGATGATAAAAGAATCCCTTTAATCAAAATGGGATGATTCATTTCGTTGCCATTCAGAAGTAGTCAGTAAATAATTCTTATCTTCCAGCCTTCACTCATCTCTTCTTTTTTCTAAGGATCACGTTCTCATGTTCAGGGCATTTCTTACGACTTGGCTTATGCTATTTGTGTTGTTCGGGTTGTGTTTTGGTCCGGAGGCCAGTTCGTCCGATTTCACAGAAAAAGAATTCTCCTTGAAAGCAGGTTTAGCATCAGCATATCGTCTGAATAGGTTACCTGAGGCGACTACTCGGGTGGACCCGGTCACTTGCGATACGGGAGGGCAAATTTCTGTCGAACTCACCAATCAGACACCCCCGTATACCTACGTGCTTTATCAGGACGGCATCCGCATCGACAGCATTGGCCCGGTGGCGCAGGAAACCTTTAATTTTTCAAATCTGGGCGCTGGGGAATATGAAGTCAGGGCTTCCGACTCCTCAGATTTTATTTTTACGGAAACGCTCAGGGTAGACTCCGAAACCGGTTTCCTCCTGGATGCACGGGTATCACAGGAAATAACCTGTAGAGAAGGAAACGTACAACTCAACCCAACGGGAGATCATCCTCCCTATCGCTTTGCCATTTGGTCCTATATCAATGAAGAGGGAGACGAGATTATTGCATATCCGAACCCGGAGGATGTCCCTGCAGACTCGTTCCAGGACAGCGTACTATTTAACATAACCGAGCCGGGTCACTACAGCTTTATTGCCCGGGACGACCTGGGCTGTCTATCCATTTCTAATCCCGTCTATATGCCCCTGCGTCCGGCTATTGAATACGTGCGTAATGTTTTTGATGCGGCCTGCGGAGGTGCAGACGAAACCGGAAGCTTTAATCTGACCATCATTTCCCTAAACGGTTATGACGTGGTGTATACGCTTATCAATCCCGATGGTTCAAGAGTTACTCTGGATGCTCCCAGGGTAGATGGACTTCCCCCGGGCGAATACCAATTTGTAATAACGCAAACCAGGGGGCTATTGAGCTGTGATTACGTCGAGGAATTTACCATCCGTAGCCCTGGGGTAATCCTGACCGCTGAGCTCATCCCGACCCAGGAACTGAACTGCTTACAGGAGGGAATTTTAGAAATTCGGAATATATCCGGTGGTGCGCCGCCCTTTGAATACAGCATTG
>CAZKAP010000053.1:0-11114 GCA_964550895.1 uncultured Flavobacteriaceae bacterium | reverse complement strand
TATTTCTCGGATGCCGGCAGTAATGTGTTTCGAATCGACGAACCCGGCAACTTTAACGGCTACATCAGGGACTCCCGGGGATGTGTATATGTAACCCCTCCGGTTCGGGTAGAGGATTTCGATTTCCTCACCAATATGGATATTCAGTCCGATCCTCTGAGCTGTCTGGATGCGGATACTGATGTCACGATAACCATTGAAGGCGGTACCGGACCTTACCGATTCGAACGTATTTCACCCGCTGTTGCCACGGCCGATTCCGTAACCGGTAACACGGGCACATTTCTCAATCTGGCACCGGGTGAATACACCTTTCTGGTGACAGACAGTAACGGCTGTCCGTTGCAGAGGGATTATACTGTATTGCCTGCAGAGGGTATTGGCATAGAGACCCAAGAGCTGAATCCGGTTTCCTGTTTTGGCGAATCGAGCGGAGGCATTACCCTAAGCCTTCAAAATACAAGCGCCACATATTCCTATACGCTAACGGGGCCCCAAACGAACTTGAATGCAACCGGAGCTGGCGATTTGCTCCAATTCAGCGGATTATCGGAGGGAGACTACCTGCTTACCGTGCGGGAAGAGGGAACGGGCTGCTCAGGAGACCTGAACTTTTCGATTGATGCCCCTCCAGCTCCGTTGACGCTAAACATACCCAGCTTACCCGTTTGTCCCGAGGAAGATGGTATACTCGTGCAGGCCGCTGGAGGCTGGGGAGATTTTGGGTTTTCCCTCCGGTTCCCGGATCGGACCACAACGGTATCCTCACCGGATGGCTTTTTTGACGGCCTGGACCAAAACGGCGAATACCAGGTCAGTGTTACCGATGGACTAGGCTGTAATCAATCCGTTACATTTACGCTGAATACGGTTATTGACGTCACCATCTCACCTGTGTATTCCTGTACTGCCCAGGGACCGGAAAATCAACTGTCATTTGAATTCCCTCCGGGCAGCCCTTCTTCGGACTGGTTATACGCACTGGATTCGCGGGATCCGGCAGACTACATTTCCAACCCGGACTTCAGTGATCTCGAACCGGGCACACATTATGTTTCTATACTGAACCGGGATGGATGCGAAAAGTCCATACCGTTCGATATAGACGAAACCGAGCCATTCGAAATACGGGTGGTGAGGGAGGATCTCAATCGAATCTCCATCGAAACCCTCGGAGGGAATCCCCCCTTTACCTACCTCTACAACCGCATCGATTACGGTGATCAAAGCGAATTCGAGGCGACGGAAGACGGAGCGGTTGAGATCGTGGTGACGGATCAGAATGGGTGCACGGCTGCTGCCCGGATTAACCTGCTGGCATGCGACGATGCAACGCCTGACTATTTTACTCCTGATGGTGATGCCGTGGATGATGTTTGGATTCCGGGATGCCTCAATCGGGTTCCAGGTTCGCAGACCTTCATATACGACAGATTTGGCAGAAAACTCTACACTATGCGGCCGGGATCGGCTCCCTGGGACGGCTCTTATGGCGGAACGGAACTCCCTTCGGGCGATTACTGGTATGTCATCCGGTTTACGGTCGGCGAACAAGCCCGGGAAATCACCGGGCATGTAACGCTACTGCGCTAACGTATACCGCTTGCTACCCGCTATACTCACAAAACAACACCCCTATGAAAACCAGCATTTCACGAAGAAAATTTACCCTCCGGATGAGTACCTCCACGCTCGGTTTTTTGGCTCTGCCGCTTTTATCGGGGTCTGAGAACCGACCGGAGCGATACGATGCAGAGACCCTTTGGGTGTCCCGTGCCTCCATGCCCCATGAGGTTCAGGAGATTTACTGCGCTCGGAAGGGGAACCAAATTCATGTAGCCGGTGGCCTGGTGGCAAATGGGGAAGGACTGGAGGTCAGTTCCAAACATATGGTATACAAGGCGGCTGAAGATACCTGGGTCCTCAGGGCCCCGCTGCCCGAGGCCCGCCACCACCTTCAGTTGGTGGCCCTCGGGGAACGTCTCTTCGGACTGGGCGGTTTTGCCGTCCGGGGCCCCGGGGCGTTTTGGGTCATGCAAAACCAGACCTGGGAATATCTGGAGGACGCGAACGGCTGGGAAGTGCGTGAACCCGCTCCTGAAACCCACGGCGAAACCGTGGGGGCGGGTCTGGACGGTTATATCCACCTGATTGGAGGGCGCAGGCCCAAGGGCAGTTCGAATCGGACCTGGAACGACCAGGCCGATACGGACCGGCACCTGGTGTACGATCCGGTCGCTCATAGGTGGGATACGGCGGCCCCGGCGCCGACGCCAAGGAATAGTGCGGCAGGGGCCGTCATCGATGGACTGTGGTACGTGACCGGAGGCCGTCAGGTAAACGGTGGAAATCTGGGAATACTGGAAATCTACGATCCCCACGAGGACCGATGGAGGACAGCTGCACCGATGCCGCAGGGCCAGGGCGGACTGGCTGCAGCAAGTGCCGGAGGCAAACTGTATGCCTTCGGCGGAGAATTCTTCGATAATGGGGGCGGGGTATACAAGGAGTGCTGGTGCTACAATCCCACAGAAGACAGCTGGGGCCGTACGACACCGATGAAATCACCGCGTCACGGACTGGCCGGCACTGCCATTGGCAGGGATATTTACGCCATAGGAGGTGCCCTGCAGGCGGGCGGAAACCAGACCTCCAACCGGGTTGAGATGTTGAGGACGGACTAGCCGCCTGCCTGGACTGCAGGCCCTGGGGTCGTCGATTTCTTTAACCCATTTTATTCCCTTAAATTAGGCTAAAACCCATCAAGCCTCATGGAACAATGGTTACAGGAACTCTCCGGCGAGGATAAGATCGCCATACTCACGGTTGCGCTGGGTTTCGTAGTACTCTATACGGTTATCACCCTGATTTTCAGGAGCCGCTGGAAACACAAAAAGTTCAATACGACCCGACGCGTTTTCCGGCGTGTTACCCTGCCAATTTTTATCATCTTCCTGGCCACCTTGTTTCAGCTCCGAATTTTCGATGAGATTCTGAACCTCCGGGGATACGAGGACATTACAGGGAAAATCGCCGCGCTCCTCTTTATACTGGGGATAACCTGGTTGTTCCTCTCGATACTCAAGATGATTAAGAACCTCGTCCTGCTGAATTACAGCCTGGATGGTGAGGACAATATCCGGGCCCGGGCCATACACACCCAGATCAACCTACTGGAACGCATCGTCGTATTCCTCGTCGTGATCACGGCCATGGGCCTGGCCCTGATGACCTTTAAAGAAATCAGGCAATTGGGTATCAGCCTCTTTACCACGGCCGGGGTTGCGGGTATCATACTGGGTTTTTCGGCCCAGAAGCTCATCGCTACCATTTTGGCCGGCATACAAATCGCCATCGCCCAGCCCATTAAACTGGATGATGTAGTGATCGTGGAAGGCGAATGGGGGCGCATCGAGGAAATGACCCTGACCTATGTGGTGGTGCGCATCTGGGACCAGCGCAGACTGGTACTTCCCACGACCTACTTTATCGAACAGCCCTTTCAGAACTGGACCAAGACCTCATCGGACCTTTTGGGAACCGTCTTCATCTACACGGATTACACCATGGATGTCGAGGCGATGCGGGCCGAACTTCGGCGCATAGTTGAATCCACCGAGCTCTGGGATGGCCGTGTAGCCATAGCCCAGGTAACCGACGCCAGGCCTGATGTTATGGAGACCCGACTCATGGTAAGCGCCAAAGATTCCCCGACCGCCTTTGACCTGCGCGTGCTGGTGCGTGAGCAGATGATCGCCTTCCTTCAGAAGAACTATCCGGCCCAGTTACCGAGAACCCGGGTTAGTTTCGAGGGAAACCTGAATACGGACGCACCGCTACCCGGCACCTGAGCCGCCAGTACAAGTCCGTGTAAGAATCGAAGCTCCACCGCTTTTTGGAATAAGCGATAAAATTTCTTTATCGCATACCACAGTCCTTTTTTTTTAGTTATTATCTGTACCCGGTTATTTCAGTATGCCGGAAAATCCCTTTATGATAAGGGGTTAAGATGAAGGAGTTTTAGTTAAGGTATTTAGCTATGAAAGAATACATGGACGAAATCTGGTTGGTCGATGACGATGCCATTTTTCGAACCTGTGCGAAGATCATACTCAAAGAAGAAGGATTCGCGGGAAGGCTGAGGGATTTTCAGGATGCCCGAAACACCCTCACCTATCTTTCCCAGGCGATGGGCGGCCATATCGAGGCTCCGGATATCATACTGCTCGATATCAATATGCCGCAGATGACTGCCTGGCAGTTTCTGGATCAGTACAAGGACCTGCCCGAGGCGTTTAGAAAGGAAATCCGGGTATTTATACTGACCTCCTCGATCGATCCGAGGGATATGCAGAGGAGCCTGAATTTTAAAGAAGTGAAGGGATATCTACCTAAACCACTTACCGAAAAGGAAATCAGCCAGATTAAAGAGCAGTGTTCGCGGCAGGTAGATCTGGATATGCTTTAGAACACGATGGCATCTAAACTCCGCACAGCGGTAACTGACCCTATACGGACCGCTGGCTTACCCATGCCGTCAACCTGAAATAGATCCTTTTACTCTTATGGCTTTTGGGGTAATGAGATACTTTTGTGCAGGCTCCGGTGGGCCACAAAAGTTAGTTACCATGAAAACTAATCGTATACAGCTGATCACGTATGCCGACCGCATGGGCACCCCCAACCTGGCGGAGCTGCGAAGGCTATTGCAGACCGATCTGGACGGATTGGTCGGAGGGCTACACATACTGCCCTTCTTCTACCCCATAGACGGGGAAGATGCCGGTTTCGACCCCATCGATCATACCCGTGTCGATCCCCGGCTCGGAGACTGGGAGGACATTCGTCTGCTCGGCCAGGATTTCGTCCTGATGGGTGATGTGATCGTAAACCATATGTCGGCCCAATCCCGTCAGTTCACGGACTATCTGGAAAAGGGTGAGGCATCGGAATTCAGCTCCCTCTTCCTGACCTTCGACAAGGTATTCCCACAGGGTGCGAGCGGCGAAGACCTGCTGCGCATCTACAGGCCCCGCCCCGGGTTTCCCTTCACCAAATTTCGCCTGAAGGACGGAGAACAGCGGCTGATCTGGACCACGTTTACCTCCAATCAGGTGGATATCGATGTGAATAGTCCTGCCGGTCGTTCGTATCTGGAAACCATACTGGACACCTATGAGCAGGCCAGTATACGGATGATCCGACTCGATGCCGCAGGTTATGCGATCAAGAAGCATGGAACCTCCTGTTTTATGATCGACGAGACCTTCGCATTCATAGCCGACTTCGAGGAGAAGGCCCGGCGGCGGGGCATGGAGGTCCTGGTCGAAATACATTCCCATTACCAGACTCAGATCGAGATCGCTTCCCGTGTCGGCTACGTTTATGATTTTGCTTTGCCTGTACTGGTCCTGGACTGCCTGTACAATCGCACCGCCGGGAACTTGAAAAAATGGATCGGTATCCGGCCGACCAATACGGTAACCGTACTGGATACCCATGACGGAATCGGCATCGTAGATGTGGCCTCGGAAGGAGACAAGCCGGGACTGATCCCGGACGAGGTACTCGACGGGATCGTGGACAGCATGCACAAGAAGAACGAGGGTCGCAGCCTCTTGGCTACGGGTGCGGCGGCCTCCAATCTCGATCTGTATCAGGTGAACTGCACCTACTTCGAAGCCCTGGGTAAAAACGAAAAGGAATATCTGATCGCGAGGGCCATACAGTTTTTCCTGCCGGGTATTCCACAGGTGTACTACGTCGGGCTGTTCGGTGACGATAACGACATGGACCTGCTATCCCGAACGGGGGTGGGCAGGGATATTAACCGGCACTACTATACCCTGGAGGAGATTCGGGCCAAATTGGACACGCCACTGGTTCGTAAACTGGGTGAACTTATGAGATTTCGCAATACCCACACCTCCTTTGACGGGACGTTTACCCTACTGGAATCGGCAGAAAATGAGCTGAAACTGGAATGGCGAAACGGCAGGGAATGGGCCGCGTTAGAGCTGAATCTGGCCCAGCTGGATATGCGGATCCGTTTTACGGAAGGAGAACAGGTCCGCTCGATTGCGATCTAAACCTGCCGGTTGCATACTGGAGAGCACCTACATGGGCCTTACGAGTCCGAATCCTCAGAACTGATAGCGGGCACCCAGCCCCAGATCAAAGTCGAGCCCCCTGCCGTAGGAGCCGGATCCAAAGCCGATCTCGGGCCTGAGGTCAAGGAATACCTGCAAGGGAAAATCAAAATCGTATTCGATGCCGACATCGCCCGTGGCAATAAGGAAAGAATTGTTGCTGCCCCCATCGAAATCCGCATTTCCGAGTCCGCCACCAGCTCCGAGGTACCATTGAAAATTACCGTCCAGGGGTTTCACCCACTGGTACATACCTAAAATCTTAAATGCATCGTAGTCACTACCTTTGCGAAAGGCAAGGTTGAATTCCAGCCGTCGTCCGGTCCGTTCAAGGCGTCTTTGGTAGGTGATCTCCGCACCGAAGGAATCCAGTCCGTCGTCGTCGCCGAACCTCAGTCCTATGGCATTATCGGCTATGGACTGAGCCGAGGCCCAGGAGCAAAACACAATCAGGAATACACCCAGAAACTTCATTTTCATAAGCACGATTTAACTGTGAAAGAGTATAACGATTTTCAGTTCGGAAATGGTATAGCCTAAATGGGCTTATTTCCCTTCCTGCCTACGGAAGAGCCGTTCCTGGCAAATGCAATAGCGTTGGAATCCCATTCTCCGGACTCTCGTATCGCCGGCAGTACTTCTTCGGGCTCACGGACTACCGACCACATATCGAGATGTCGGGGATGCATGAAGGCCTCATTCACGCTGCGCTCGAGCATTTCGATCAGGGGGTCGTAGTAGCCCCCCGTATTGAGGATCACTATGGGCCTGGTGTATTGCCCCAGTCGCTTCAGCGTAATGGCCTCCAGGAGTTCCTCCAGCGTACCCGAGCCCCCGGGCAGGGCCACCAGTCCGTCTATATCTTCGAGGAATCGCGCCTTGCGCTCGTGCATAGTCTCGGTGAACTCCAGGTCCGAAACCTTCTTGTGGGCCCACTCCACTTCGTTCATAAACCTGGGCATGATCCCCTTGATCCTGCCTCCGCATTCGAGCATGGTATCGGCGAGTTGGCCCATCAGGCCTGTGGCTCCGCCTCCGAAGACCACCTCGATTTCCTGTCCGGCGAACAGACGCGCCAGTCGGTCAGTAGCCTCAAAGTACCTAGGGTCTATACTGGGGCTGGAAGCGCAGTATACACAAATCTTCATCCTGCTATTTTTTGTGAAGTTACGCAACGCAGTGGACAGTACTCACTGAGAAGAAATTGTAAATTTACTCAAGCACCGAATACGCAGCGGTGTACCCATTAATACATATTGACATGCTGACGAACGCCATGCGACTCCTGCTGATGGGAGTCATCATTGCGGGCCTTTCTGCCTGCAACCCAAGAAAGAAACAAACAGACCCAGACCAAGAAGCCAACGTGAACACAGAAGACAGCACTCCCCGGGGACTAGCCCTGTATACCATACGGGAGGAGATGGAAAATGACCCCAGGGGAACCCTGGGGGAGGTCGCCCGTATCGGATATCAGGCCATTGAGGCGGCCGGTTATAAGGACGGACTTTTCTACGGCATGGAGCCCGGAGAGTTCCGGGCGTATCTCGATTCTTTAGGCATAGAGCCCCTGAGCACGCATATGTCCGAAATCACACTCGATAATGCCGACACCTTTATTGAGGATTCCAAAGAGGCGGGCTTCCGTTATCTGGTCGTTCCCGTTCCTCCAATGGGCCACTTCACCTACAGTCCGGAAAAAGGTATGGGCATGAGTTCCGAAGTAGAAACCGTCGCCGATATCATTAATCAACTGGGAAAAAAGTGCCGGGATGCCGGGATACAATTGCTCTATCACAACCACGATTTCGAGTTTTTGGCCAACGAGAACGGTGTCGTCCCCATGGATTACTTTATTAAACACACCGACCCGGATGCCGTCAAGTTCGAGCTCGACCTGTATTGGATTACCCGAGCCGGACAGGATCCCGCCCGATATTTCCAAATGGCTCCCGGTCGCTTTGTGGCCTGGCACGTCAAAGATATGGACAGTCTGGGGCGCTTTGCCCCTGTGGGTACGGGCACTATAGATTTCAAGGCCCTGGTAGAGCTGAGGGAGCATTCCGGAATGAAGCTGTTTTTTGTAGAGCAGGACCAGACCTTCGAACAGAACCCGATGGAAGCTATCGAAATCAGTTACGGAAACCTGCCGGGTATTGGCCTTTGAGGGTATACCAAAATACATCTTTATGCTCAGTTTCCGTTCGATCTATTCCCATAAACGCTTTCCCCTGAGGATCAGCCGGGGTGTCCGGGAAGGCAGTACCAACCTGTATGTGGCCTGGGAAAACGACGGTATAACCGGCTGGGGAGAGGCCGTACCGGGTGAGAGCGAAGGGGCAGGAACGGCCGAAGAGTGCCAGCACGCGCTTTCTTCCTTCTGGAGGGAAGAGTACGGCGGACTCTCGATATTCGAAATCTACCGGCGGGGTCGGTCGGAAGGCGTTCCCAGCTGTGCCCTGGCCGGACTGGAAACGGCTCTGTGGGACCACAAAGCCAAAAAAGCCGGGTTGCCCCTGCACGAGCTCCTGGGTCTTCCCCTCCCGAACATTCCCACCTCGGTAACTGTAGGGATCAATCCCCCCGAAGTCGTGGCCGAACGCATTCCGCTACTGCTCAACGCAGCGCCTACGGGCGTACTCAAGATCAAGCTGGGCTCACCCGATGGAATCGAAGCCGACATGGCGATGTTCGAGCAGGTAGTGGAAAGTTGCAAACCCTGGCCACAGGTCAGGCTGCGTGTGGATGCTAACGGTGGCTGGTCGGTAGTCGAGGCCCGCACCATGATGCAGTATCTGGCCGACCGCGGGGTGGAATACATCGAACAACCCCTGAAAGAGGGACAGGAAGATGGTCTCAGCCAACTTTATGCCCACCGCCCGCTTCCGATATTCGCTGATGAGTCCTGCCGGTATTCCGAACAGATACCGGGGTTGGCGAACCATGTGGATGGCGTAAACCTCAAGCTCATGAAATGCGGGGGTATCATAGAAGCCATGCGTATTATCGCTACCGCCCGGGCCCATGGCCTGAAAACCATGATCGGCTGCATGAGCGAATCCAGCATAGGCATAGCAGCGGCCGCGTCGATTAGTGGTATCACAGATCATATCGACCTCGATTCCCATCTGAACCTGAAGCCCGATCCGGCTGCGGGCTGCCGCCTGGAGCGGGGAGTGGTATTGCCTGGAGATATGCCGGGACACGGGGCCTGGCTGCGGGATACTGACCATCAACCTTAACCCATACCGGATGGATCTGATGCAAAAACGATGGGCGATCTACATGGAAGGTGCCCTCGGAGAGAGAAACGGTAAAATGGGCGACGGAATCCTCCGCTTTGGCCCTCAGGAAGTCGTCTGCATCATTGACAGCCGGCATGTCGGAAAGCGGGCCGGGGAGGTCCTCCCATTGGAATCGGAGGTACCCGTGGTTGAGGGGTTGGAGGAGGCCCTCGCCCTGGGAGCGGAGGTGCTGCTGCTCGGGATTGCCCCCTCGGGTGGCCGCCTGCCGGAGGCCTGGGAAACCGTAATTCGGTCTGCGCTATCCCACGGTATGTCCCTGGTCAACGGACTTCACGACCGGCTGGAAGACCGCCTGTCCGGATATCGAAGGGATCCCGGGAACCAGGTGATCTGGGATATACGCCACTGCGACCGGTCCTATCCCATTGGGACCGCCAAGGCTTCCCGACTGCGAAACAAGAGGGTGCTCATGATCGGAACCGATATGGCCGTTGGAAAAATGACCTCGGGCCTGCTCCTCCAACGCTGGTTGCTGGATCAGGGCGTGAATGCCGCTTTTGTCGCTACCGGCCAGGTCGGTATGGCCATTACGGGACAGGGTATACCCCTGGATGCGATCAAGGTCGATCAGGCCTGTGGGGCCGTGGAAGAAGAAGTCCTCGCCCATGCGGATGCCGATCTGGTGATCGTAGAGGGCCAGGGTTCCCTTGCCCATCCGGGAAGCACGGCCACTTTGCCCCTCCTCCGTGGCACCTGTCCCACGCACCTCATCCTTTGCCACAGGGCCGGAACCCGTTACAACGAAATCGTGCCTTCAGTCCCCATTCCGCCCCTGGACGACTTTATCCGCCTGAATCAGGATGTGGCCGACATACTAGGCGGACTCCCCCGCCCTCAGGCAGCCGGTATCTTCCTCAATACGTCCCACCTATCCGGGGATCGTGCGCAAGAAGCCATAGCCGAGAACCAGAGGCGTTACGGCCTTCCGGTTTGTGATGCCGTTAGGCAGGGTCCTGCCGAAATCGGTCATTTCCTGTTGAATGCCTGAAAGGGAGCATCAGGATCCGTAGAGTCCGGAGCTGAGATACCGGTCTCCCCGGTCGCATACGATAAAAACGACTACGCCCGATTCGATGCCAGAGGCCACCTCCAATGCGGCATGAAAGGCGCCCCCGCTGCTCATGCCAGAAAAGATCGCCTCCTCCCGGGATAGTGAAATCGCCCTGCGGGCCGCGTCGTCCTCTGAAACATATATCATGCGATCCACTCGATCGGGTTCGTATATGCCCGGCAGGAATTCCGGGGTCCATCGGCGGATACCCGGTATACGTGAGCCTTCCGTGGGCTGGGTTCCGACAATCTCCACATCGGGGTTAATGCCCTTCAGGTATCGGGACACCCCCATAATGGTGCCTGTGGTTCCCATGGCCGAAACGAAATGGGTTACCTCTCCGTGGGTTTCCCTCCAGATTTCCGGGCCCGTGGTCTGATAGTGCATATCGGCATTATCCGGGTTGTTAAACTGATCCAGTATACGGTAGCCCTTCTCCCGGGAAAGCTCACCGGCCAGCTCCCGGGAATACTCAATGGTGCGTTCGGCCGGGGTAAGGATGACCTCGGCCCCGTAGGCCTGCATGGCCTGCCTCCTTTCCACAGTGGCGTTCTCCGGCATGATCAGGGTGATTTCGAGCCCCATCAGGCGGGCTATCATGGCCAAAGC
>CAZKAP010000052.1:0-17624 GCA_964550895.1 uncultured Flavobacteriaceae bacterium | reverse complement strand
TGACCTGGGCAAGCAGTTTGCGAAAATCATCATTCCATTTCAGGCATTTCCAGATCCGTGATGATCAGGTCGGGCAGGTTGCCCTGCTGAAGCCAGGAAATGGCCTTCAGTCCGTTGTCCATCACGGTAACGTCGTAAGTCTGTCCCAGAAATTGGGAGACCAGTTCACTCAATGATTGCTTGTCGTCTACTACCAGAATTTTCATGTCCAAGGGTATTTTCTATGGAAATTAAAACAAAGCCCAGCCCGGTTAAATTCTATGTTGTGTAGGAGTTGTGTAGAGTTGTGATCGGTGCATTTTACGTCATACACCGATGAGTCCGTACGGTTTGTCGACCGGACGCCGTTTTGGGATGGTAGGTGGTCGAAAACTGTCGACTTCTGCAGGCCTCCTTTATGGGCAATGCATTACCGGGCTCGATGAGAGACCCGGTCAGGAAGTTGAAGGGCTATGCTATATCAAACTGATCCGGAGTCGTCCGGCTTACTCCGCAGGGGAGTCTACCCGTTGAGGGATTTCGACCCCCACTACGGTCACCCGTGCCTCCATTCCCCGGGCTATGGCGGGTAATTCCCTGAGGTAGCGCAGGGCACTGCTGTCGATCGTGTTCAGGTTTTCTGCGCTGATCACGATTTCCGATTGCTGTTCGAGTATAAAGAGGAAATACGTCTGTATCGCCCCCAGGTTTTGGGCGCTCAGGCTTCCGCTGAGCTCGAATATTCCCCGGTTTTCTTGGATTTGTACGGCCATGCTTTGGTGTATTTGAGCGGTTGTTTACAAAAGGTTCAGTCGCTGCATCAGCTCAGGGCGATTCGATCGGCTGATCGGTATCACCTTGCGGTCGATGAGCACGCTGTTATCCTGTATGTCGATGATGCGCGTATGGTTGATGATATAGCTCCGATGGATCTGTATAAAGCGGATATCCGGCAGCTTTTCCCGGATTTTTTTCAGCGTCGAATGGACCTGAATCTCCTCTTTGTCCGTTTTGATTAATATGTAGTCCCCTCTGGCCTCGATCCACAGGATTTCATCAAAACGAATCTTGATCAGCCTGCGGTCGATGTTCACATACAGGTCTTCTTTCCCCGCACGGGGCGCTTCGCCGGAATCCTTGTTGCTGTTCTTCAGGGCATTCATATGAATCTCCAGGCGGTCCATCATCTTCAGGAATCGCTCCTGCTTGATGGGCTTCACCAGGTAGTCCACCACGAAGGGGTACTCATAGGCCTCTATGGCGAAATGGGTGTCCGAAGTGGTCAATATGATGCGCGGGGGATGCTTCAGGGTCTGTATGAAGTCTATACCGGTTAAACCCGGCATGTGGATGTCCAGGAAAATCAGATCGATCTCCTGGTGGTTCAGAAATTTCAATGCCTGTATAGCATCGGAAAACTCCTCGACGATCTCGATACCGGCGACCTGTTTGCACAGGCCCCTGACGATTTGCCGGGCAGTCATCTCATCGTCGACGATTATACCTCTCATGGCGTTTCTATTTGCTCAATGAAGGCTCGTACGGTTTCGAGCAATTCATCGAAATTCTGTTGGAGTTCCAGATTACCGGCCTTGAGCTCATTTTCGTAGGCAATGGCGAGCTGATAGCCTTCCTTCATACTCAGTATTCCAAGTTTGTGCTTGATCTTGTGCACGACCTTGGAGGCCTCCTCGAAATCCCGGGCCGAGACGAGCTCGTCATAGGAATCCTTCTCCTTGGGAAACTCGAGCTGAAGGATGTCGAAGAATTTCTTTTCAAACTCCTTGTTTCCGCCTGCGATTTCCTCGATGTAGCTTAAGTTAGGTTGTTCGTTCATGGGTGTTTAGGGGGGTTCAATGGGACTTTTCTTACGTTTATAAACGCAGTTTTACTGCAAATCTTTTTTCAGGGTGAAATAAAAGGTAGTACCGACACCGACTTCGCTCTCCAGCCAGACTTTGCCCCGATAACGATCCACGATCTTCTTGATGATGGAAAGTCCGATACCCGTCGAACGGTCACGGCTGCCTATGGACTGAAAGATCTCGAAGATCTTTTCGTGGTATTCACTGGGAATCCCGACGCCGTTGTCGGCCACCGAGAACTGCCAGTGCGTTCCCTGATCCTCGAATCCGATGTCCACAAAGCCCTGTGCCTTTTCGATATTCACCACGGCGTTGCCTATCAGATTCTGGAATACCTGGTAGATCTTGGTGCGGTCGGCACGTATCACGGGCAGGTTGCTCACGATTCGGACCCGGACGTGATCGGGTATAAAGATGATCTCCGATATCTCGCGGATCACCTCGGTCACATCGAATTCGGTCTGGTCCAGGGCCGTACTGTTTACCGTAGAATACTTGAGGATCCCGTCTATAAGACGGTCCATACCCTCGATCTTCTCCTGCATCATCTTCAGGTTGTACTGCCCGTTTTCGTCCAGTTGGTCCTTGTAATCGTCGTACAACCAGGTAGACAGGGCCGAAACACTCCGCAGGGGTGACTTCAGGTCGTGGGAGACGATATGGGCGTATTCCTCCAGGCCCCGGTTGCTGTCTTCCAGCTCCCTGAGCAGCTTCTCCTTCTGAATCTGCAATTCCTTGAGTTCGGTGATATCCAGCGTAACCAGTATATAACCGCTGTATTTACCGGTCTCCCCGTAGTTCGGAGCCCCGCTGATAAACCAGGTACGCTTCTCCCCGTCCTTGCGGCTCACGTGGATCTCACTGGACTGAAAACCGTCGTCCGTGATAAACTGCTTCTGATAGTCCGAGGGTTCTGAATTATTCAGATCGAACTGCAGGAATTCGTCCAGCTTACGGCCGACGAGCTCCTGGCTGCTGTAGCCGCTCATCTGGCAGAAACTCTGATTCACCATAATTACCGTATCGCTGAGACTCACCTCGACGAGCCCCAGGTTCATATGGGCAATAATACTGCTGTATTTGGCCTTCTGGACCTCCAGATTCTTGCGGTAATTATTCCTCAGGGTTACGTCGTTATAGCTCCAGAGGTGACCCATGTAGGTGTCACCACTGTAAATGGGAATGTAATCGCGTTCCAGGCTGCGTCCATCCTTGAGGATCAGTTCGTCCGAAAGGACCAGTTCCCTCTTCTGCAGTATGTACCGCAGGCGGTTGTCCACGATGTCTGCGTCCCGGTAGGTATCCCGCTGTTGCTCACGCAGGGTCTCACCGGATAGCCCGTGCAGGGATTCCGGGAGAACCTCCAGGCCGAGCAGCTCGCAGTATTTGTCATTGGCCAGGGTAATCTGTTGATTTTCGTCCTCGACGAGGATCCCGGTCTGCAGGTTGCGAATGAGCGAAACCATGCGTTCTTCAGAGGCCCTGAGTTTTTTGTCTGCCAGCAGTCCGCTGATGATATCCTCGATTACGGCCACCTTGTAGAGCAGTGCCCCGGAGGCATCGCGTACCTCGCTAATACTGGTCTTCCCCAGGAAGTCCCCGCCATCTTTCCGGTGAAATCGTCGCACCTCGGTGACCCGGTTATGCGCCTTGAGGGGCGAGGTGTCCGGCTTGAGGTCCATCTCGTACCAGGTGATTTCCTCCGAATCGGAGAAATCGTCCAGGCAATGGCCCCGTATGTCATTGATATCAAAACCGGTGAGTTTAATGAATGTGCGATTGGCCTTGATGATCTGTTCCTGATCGAGCAAAAGGATCCCCAGGGGGGAATTCTCGACGATGATATCCTGTTCCCGCCGCTGCTGATCGAGGAGCTGCTTGATCTCCCTTTCCCGGGTGACGTCCCTGAGCACCCCCTGGGCAGCGATGGGATTCCCCTCCCTATCCAGGATCACGCTGGCATTGATATTCACCGACCGCTCCCCATGGGTACGGGTTCGGATAATGGGGTTGTAATTCTTAATGATCCCGACCTTCATCAGGTTCTGGAAGGATTCGCGGGTGTATTCCACATAATCGGGATGCACCAGGTCGGACAGTATCACCTCTTCTTCGGTCTGATCGTAGCCCAGAAACTCCTTGGCGCTGGTATTCATCTTGAGGACCCGGGAATTCAGGTCCATGACCACATAGGGGTCGATGATGCTCATGAAGTCCCCCAGGGAATCCGGTCCCTGTTCGTCCATGAGGACCTGCAGCTTCTCGTTGGTTTCCCTTAGATGGCGGGCGGTCTGATAGAGCTCGTTGGCCTTTTCCTCAAGCAATTTTTCTGCCTGTTTTCGGGCCTTGCGCTCACGCTGCAGTGCGCGTTCCAGTATTTCGTAATCAACACTCTGCATATTGGAGTATCACAAACCTCACCTCGGTTCCTTCCTCGTTCATGGGTTCCATCTCGATACGGGCCTCCTTGCCAAAATGTTCGAAGGTCTTCTCGATCAGGCCCAGAGCCAGGTGACCCAGTCCCCGGCGGGACGAATAGATCAGCTCCAGGCTGTGTTCTTCTTTGGACAATACTTTAAACGTCGGCAATTCGGCATCCGGATAAAGCTTGCGCACGTGAACATGAATATGATCCTCTATGGAGGCGATCATTGCCATGGGCGATTCATAGCTGCTCATCACCTCGGGATGGACCCGTTGCAGGCTGCCGAATAGGTAATGTCCGAAACTGAGGAGCAGATCCGGAAGGGGTATTCCCGTTTCCCTTTGGAGTTCGGTAACCAGGCTGCGCATTTCTGAAAAATCGTAAGTCCCCACAGAGGTATAAACCCCTTCGGAAGGCAGGTCGGAACGCCCGATTATGGCATCGACGACGGCGAGGCCGAATTCGGATTCCACCATGTCGAGGAACTCGGTAAAGATCAATCCTTTCATCTGTTAGATCGTTTAGGGTGGAATGCGACCTAACTGTGCGGTGGCCTAACCGATGAAGTACGGATAATGCACCGGGCCATCCGGATGCGGATCACATTCTCAAATAAATGTAAGAATAGACCTAAGCGTGGACTAAAGATTGTTGTGAAACGCCGTTTTTTGTTAGGCTTTAATCAGTTCACTCATCTCCCAGTAGTCGAACACCTTGCGGATTCGTTCTTCGTATTCCTCATATTTTAGAGGCTTGACTACATACCCGGCGATGCCAATTTCGAAACACTTGAGCAGATCGGTGCGGTTTTCCGAGGTGGTGAGTATAATGGTGGGAAGGTACTTGAGTTTATCGTCTGCCTTGAGGATGGACAAAAATTCAATACCGCTCATGCGGGGCATATTCAGATCCAGTAATATGATATCCGGCAGGGTTTCCTTAAGGATTTCCAGAGCCTCTTCCCCATTGGTCGCCTCGAGTATCTTGTGTTTGGCGCCCACCTTATCCAGAGCACGATGAAGCTTCATCGTCTCGATCATATCGTCTTCTATGAATAATACAGTCACGGCTATACTTTTTCTGATACTACAAATTTCTTACATCCTATTCTTACAACACTCATTTCCCGGGTCAAATCGCCTTTTCCTTCGACGAACGGCAGTTTTTTGTAGGTAAATACTTAAAGGTAAGCATAAAATTGGAACGCCCCACGGCCCGGTTTATTTCGAAATTATCAATACAACAACCTCTAAGCAGCTTATAATCAAAGTGAAGCCAGTTCCTCCCTGAGTTTTTTGGGCAGGCTGGCCACGACCCGATCATAACTGTGGTCTATCCATTCTTCGACCAGTGTATCCGGCAGGTGGTCGTTGGCTACCACGGTGTTCCAATGCTTTTTACTCATGTGATAACCCGGTAAGACGTTCTCCGGGTATTCCTCACGGAGTTCGAGCGCCCGTTCGGGATCGCATTTGAGGTTGATCCGGGGCTCAGCATACTCCAGTCCCATAAGAGCAAACATCTTCCCCATTACCTTGAAGACTAAGGTGACTTCGTCGAATGGGAAGGTCTCCTCTACCCCTTTTTTGGAAAGGCAGTACGACCTCAGGCTCTCAGTGTTCATTGGAATTGTCTTTGGTTTCTTCCGGCTCATCGGCGGAGCCCCCAAACCGGAGGAGCTGCCAGTCTTCTTCCGAAAGCTCAAGCGAACTGTAGTCCAGCGTCCATCCGATGGTTCCGACGATCTTCTCGATCACCTGTATGGCCTGCAGGGCCTCGGATCGGGCCGTGTGCATCAGGCTGCTTTCCGGAATTTTCTCCTCGATGTACTCCCGGGCACGCTGGTTCAATTCGGTCAGGTCGTCCGGGGAGAAGGAGTTGAACAATCCGTTGCGGATATCGTAGAACTGCAGGTTGGGGCTGACCGACAGCAGTTCCGGCTGGGGAAAAAATTCCACCCGTATGGTGCGCTGCGACTCGTCGGCCTGCAGGCGCATCTTCTTCAGGTCGTATCCCACCTGTGCCTTGGCATTGATAATGATCAGTGCTTTTTTCTTGCTGCTCAGGATGTTCATGAAACCGTCCTTGATGTGCTCGTAGCGGTAGATTTCGGCGAAATCGCCCTCGACGGTAACCAGTTTGCACACGCTCCGGATCTTCTCCAGTATCAGCAGGCCCTGTTCATGGGTGCGCTGTCGGCGACGCCGGTTGCCGCGTTCCTGTATCCACCAATACGTGGCCAGTACTCCCAGTAACACGCCCAATAAGGCTTCGACAAATCCGTCCATCATTTTATTTTCTTTAAGGGGAACAGCAGGGGGCGGCTGGGCGAGGCATCGGATTCCACCGGTGCTACATGCAGCTCCAGCCAATAATCACCGTCCGGGATATTCCCAGGCACGTATATGAGTTCCGTAATGGTGGCTCCTTCCCTGGATTCCGGAAAATCATCGCCACCCCAGAATATACGGTGGGCACGAAGGGCTCCCCCATCGCGTTCCGGGTCCACGGAAGGCAGATCCACCAACAAATGATCGACCCCGGCCTCCACGATGCGCCGCATGGCCCCAGGTTCCACAAAGGCGGGATTCCGCCCGGAATACCGGGCACTCTTCTTTTCCGGGCCATTAGGCAGCGTGCGAACGAGCAGTGCCGCAGGTACCCCGGAACCGAGTTCGCTCAACAGCTGCTGCGCACCGATACTGGCGATTCCTTCCCGGATTTCGGGCTCCACGGTGATCAGCCGGGCCGGGCCGCGAAAAAACGGAAGTATCCGGTTAATCGTTTCCTCCTTCACCCGGATATGTCCCTGCGTCTCGGTATGTGTTACATGGGCATGGGGACCAAACTGCAATTCGCAGAAGTTTACCGGGCTCCCGGCCTCAACGGAATAGGTACGGCCACCCGCGCGGTAGGGCTCGATTCGGGCAGGACCTACGCCCCAGGCCTGCACCCCACCCTCGGAACGCAGGGGTATGGAAAGATCCTCCGGCCGGTCGTAATCGACCTCCCAGGTGTCCGGTCCGCAGTATATATAAGCCTTCATCCCTGTATATTCAGAAGGAACAGATCACTGGCAATGCCATCGACCAGAAACCGTCCCTTTCGGGTCGCTAGCAGGCGATCCCCGTCGTAAAATAGTAAATGCTCACGAACATAGCGCTCCGCCCGTTCCTTCAGGTAGTCCCGGGTGGTGGGTCCGAAGTCCCGTTCCAGTTCCCGCAGGCTCACGCCCCAGAGGGTCCTGAGCCGGGTCATCACATATTCGTTGTAGCGGTCCCGCTTGCTGAGTACCTCCTCCTCCCGGGGAAGCCTCCCGGCCCCGATCTCGCGTATGTAAATGGGGTTGCTCCTTACATTCCAGCTTCTCCCGAGTCCATCGAAGGAATGAGCCGACGGGCCTATGCCGAGGTAGGGCTTACCCTGCCAGTAGGCACTGTTATTCTGAGCGTAGAAGCCGGGTCGGGCGAAATTGGACAGTTCGTAATTCTCGTACCCCTGCGCTTCCATAACCTCGACCAGCCACTCAAAATCGGCCCGGGCGGACTCGTCCGAAACCGGGGGCTCCTGACCTTTGCGGATGCGGCTATCCAGCACCGTGTTCTCCTCCACCGTGAGGGCATAGGCCGAAAGGTGTGGTACATTCTGGTCCAGTACCCGCTGTACATTGGCCTGCCAGTTCCCTCTCCGGGCATGCGGCAGTCCGTAGATCAGGTCGACGGAATAGTTGTCAAAACTGTCGGAAACGAGTTGGAGGGACCTCTCCGCCTGTTGCGCATCATGGGCCCTGTTCATCCAGCGGAGATCCTCCTCGTGAAAGGACTGAATACCCATGCTCAGCCTGTTGATTCCAGCGGCTTTCCATCCGTCTATACTTTCTGGGGAGACATCGTCAGGATTGACCTCCAGGGTGCATTCCGCTTCCCGGACCAATCCATAATGCTCCCGGGCCGAGGCAATGAGCTGCTCCAGTACTGCAGGAGGCAGCAGTGAGGGGGTGCCCCCGCCGAAGTAGAGGTGAAGGGCCGGACCAAATCGCCATTCCCCCACACGCAGTTGCATTTCCCGCAGCAATGCGTCCCACATGGCCGACCGGTTGCGCGTGGAAGTCGAGAAATGAAAGTCGCAGTAGTAGCAGGCCTGCCTGCAGAAGGGGATATGGATGTAAATGCCTGCCATGTCGGCCGCTTACTTTTTGACCCGATCCGGGTTGTCGTTAATAAAGGACGACCAGCCGTTGTAGGATTCCCGGGAACGATCGTTATGGCGGTTGAAATGGTGGCATACGGCCGCTGCCAGGCCATCGGTGCTGTCCAGGTTTCTGGGCAGCTCTTTGAGCTTCAGCAGCACCTGTAGCATACCGGCCACCTGTTCCTTACTGGCGTTACCGTTGCCCGTGATCGCCATTTTGATTTTCCTGGGCATGTATTCGGTGATGGGAACTTCGCGGCTGAGCCCGGCAGCCATGGCTACGCCCTGGGCCCGACCGAGTTTCAGCATGGACTGTACATTCTTCGCGTAAAAGGGGGCCTCGATCGCTATCTCATCCGGGCAGTGGGTATCGATCAGTTCCACGGTACGCTCGAAAATGTGTTTGAGTTTCAGGTAAGGATCGGTATAGGACTTCAGCACCAGTTCATTCATTTGTATGAATTCCATACGGTCACCACTTACGGAAATCAGTCCAAATCCCATGATGGTGGTTCCGGGATCGATGCCTAAGATGATGGTTTCCTGCGCCATTATGTCCTTAGGATTATCGGGAGGCGCACCTTAATCCCCACATACTGTCCCCGCTTGATTGCCGGTGATACCGTGACGGCGTTGCGACTCGCAAACAGGTTGCTGAAGCTCGCCCGGAGGTCTTCCTTCAGGTTGGGAAGAAGTCGCTCCACGGTCGGGTTGGTTTCGATGTCTTCCAGATTGATAAACCCATCAGGGTCGATGGTGAAATCCACGAAAACACGCTCGTTCATGTCCTCCTCGATTTCGTAGGAGAGATCCTCTATGGCCGAGGCCAGGTACACGATCAGCGTCTGCTCGAAACAGCCCCGCATGGCGTCCAGGGACTCCTGCTCAGGACATACGTCGAACAGGGGATAGCTGTCCACGGTGTCCCAGCTGTCGTCGTTCAGAGCGGCCCAAACCCGTTCCTGGGCCAGCTCCTGTTCGGATTTGAAATAATCGCAGGATACCAGCAGAACGGTCAGAAATGCAAGTACGGCTCCCCGGAGCATACGCCTAAATTTCTTTAAAATTACTACTTTCCGGTCTAGTGGCTATAGGAGTGCCTCGGCGCCTGGTATGAGTTGACGATTGCGCTATTTTGAGCCACATGAGGCTTACAATTTGATATGCTATCCTCGTCTATGCGCACTGTTTTTTTTTGAGGATCGACATACTGAACTACGTACCTGTTTTGCTGTTAAAACATTCCACTTATGGCTGAGGCATTACCCTGAGGAAATTTTCAGAGCCAGGTCTTTCGAAACTGCCGATACTTGGACATAAAAGAGTTCCTGCTGTGCCATATATCATACAGAGTCCGGGATAATAAGGACTCCCATTCTGGAGAACGAAGACGGTACGATGTCAAACGATGGGCTCATAATCATAAATCCTAGTTGGTCCATTTCGCAATTCGTTTGCTACATTCTTTTTCCGGCAGCCCTAAACGTGTATTGACGACCTCGCAAAGTTCTGTGAGTTTTTCAGCGGCCCTCTGTCCTGTTATAGTGTTTGAATCCACCATCTGATCAAATACCCATAAATGACCATGTACGTCCATTTCATTCTCTTTTGCAAATCTTCGCAAAGTATTGTCACTTGTGAGTAACGTACAGCTCAGCCGATTTGCTTGGTAATAGGCCGAGCAATCCTGTGGAGAAAGAGTAGGCTTGGAAAGTTCTATCAGCTTGATTTCCAAAATATCCTCCTTTGATATTTCCTCCACTATCAGCGCACCTTGGTCTATGTATGGCAAGAGGAAATTGATCTGATATTCTAAAAGCTCATCGAGTATCAGGTCTGTAGTCTGAAACTCAAACTCGAGTTCAAAGAAGTGCGGAAGGAGTTCTAATTCCACCAGATCGATCAAAATATTCGCATCGTTTACAACTATTCTCAAAGTGCTATAAACTCTTTTCTAAATGCCGCTAATTTTTGATTGAAAAGGTTAGCCGCTTTATTCATGGAAATGACCTCCTCGGCTGCCGCACGAAATACCAACTGCCTGAACCTACCGGACTCCTCCCTACCTACATATTGGCCTAAACCTTCTTCTTTTCGGTTTCTGCTAATCTTTTTCCTGAAATTGAGAAAAGTAGCGTTATTGATTATTCCAAGATCCTTTGCTCGTTGCATGATGGCCTGAATAGAAATCCCATAGGTCTCTTTAATCAGGATCAGTTCTGCCAAGGGAATATGAGAACGATGGTTCCCCACTTCCATTCTAAAGGTTTCTTCCGGCATGAGCATAGCAGCTCCGAATTGGAAACATCTCTTTTCCTTTTCCTTGTGCTCCATAGCATCTGGGAAGTCGACTAATAGGTGGGCCAACTCATGCAGCGCCGTTAAACGCTTTCTTTCTACCCCGTAACTTTTGTTGATGACTATGATCGGATATTTACCGTCTGCCCATCCTGAAAAACCGTCAAATTCTTCCAGGGCTTCTATTTCAACTACTTTAATCTCCTTATCCTCCAATAATTCGATCACGTTGGGCAAGGCATTACATCCCAATTTCCACGATCTTAATAGCTCATTTACTGCTTGCTCAACATCAGCCTGTGAGGCTACCTGTATGTGCCTGATCGGATTGATAAAACCGGATTCAATGGATAAAAACTGCTCAACTTCTAAATAACGCTCTACGATGTCGGTAACTTTTTGTTTGATGGCGTTCACCTGTTTTACAGGGAGTTTCTTTTTCCTTCTGAATTCAATCTGCTCTATCTCCACGGTGAATGGCCGTAAGAAATAATCAGGTTTTACTTCAAGTGCATTGGCCAGTGCAATGAGTACTTTTCCATCTGCCATCATTACGCCTTTCTCATATTTAGAGATGGCATTCTTAGATACTATCCCGCCAATGCGACTGACCAGCTCGTCTTGTGAGATACCAGCCTGGGTACGGGCACTCCTCAATCTTTTGGCAAATATGTTTCTCACGTGGATGTGGTTTACAAATCTTTTCAAAGATACTATTTTGTAAACCTAAAACAACTTAATTGATATAACAACCTGAAGAATTTTAAGGAGATTATGGCCGTGAACAAGCTCATAAAAGTCTGATTCAGTAAAGTTCGGGAGGTTTCCATATTTGCTTTCCATTACTACCTTTCCTGCAAATCGCAGAATGCCTCTTTAAAATAGATGATGAATGAGGTTCAGTCCCATTGTAATCTTTCGATCCGGACATTATCCCAATAACCTTCAAAGCGACCTCAGGGTGATGAGCATACAGACCCGCCCGGGTTAAAGAGGAACGAACCGAGTCATTTCCAAATTATAATGCTGTTTTTCTGACACTTATAATTTCGGACCGAGATTTCATATCGAATTAATACACCCCCCGGACAATAGGTATATTTTTTGTTTACCTTGTAACGTTCTTGACTGTACTCAGACTTATAATTCAGACATGGATATCGCACTGCTCATCATCGCCTTCATCTTCATGGTGATCGCTGTCTTCGGCAGCTTTCTGCCCGTAATCCCTGGCCCTCCTCTGAGCTGGATTGGGCTACTCTTGCTGTATCTGACCAAGCCGATAGCCATGGACTACTGGGTCCTGGGAATTACCTTGGGTATCGCAATCGTGGTTACCATTATGGACTATTGGATCCCTGCCCTGGGAACCAAGAAATTCGGAGGGAGCCGGGCCGGCATGATCGGCACCCTGCTCGGGCTTATGATAGCCGTCGCCTTTCCCTTCGTACTCGGTATTTTCGGCATCATCGTATGGCCCTTCTTCGGTGCCATGGTGGGGGAACTGATCAATCAGACTCCCCGAAAGAAGGCGCTCAGAGCGGCCTTCGGCTCCTTTCTGGGCTTTCTCACCGGCACCTTCCTCAAGTTCGTGCTGACTATGTCCTTCTTTGCATTCTTTACGATCAAGGTGTGGGAATACAAACGGGAACTGTTGCCTTTTCTGTTCCGCGAGGGCGGGCTTCAGTTTTGGTAAGCCCGGGATTTGTCCCGAGCGGCTATTGCAACCCGGTATGCTTTGCAAGTAGCTGCCATCAAGCATAACTCAGTCCAGCCATTCCACCTTGGCCATGGCCTCTCCCCTTTCGCCTTCGGGGATCTCCTGTTCGTAATACCCCATATATAGGAGTCCGAGACATTTCTCCCCGGGTTGCATGGGAATGAAGCGGTGCATTTCCGAGATCAGACCCGGCGAACTCCAGTAGCAGCCGATGCCGAGTTCCGTACATCCCAGCCAGACATTCTGTACGGCCATGGCCGTGGCCGCCAGTTCCTCCCAGGCCGGCAGGCGCTCGTCCGGGTCCCGTTGCATACAGATCAGGATCACTGCGGCGGATTTCGCAGGGTTTTCCCTGAGCTTCCGTATTTTGATTTTCTTGGGTTTGTCTGCGGTCTGCTCATAGGTGGCCGCCAGAAACTCCCCGAGCTCCTGTCGCTTGTCCCCCGTGATGACCTTGAACCGCCAGGGTTCGGTTTTCTTGTGGGTGGGTGCCCAGTTGGCAGCATCAAGGAGTTTCTCAATTAAAGGTCTGGGGATGGGTTTGTCGATGTATTGAGCGGGAAAAACGGATCGGCGCCTCTTGATGATGTCGAATATGTCAGCCATGGGGTTCGATTTTGTGCCGGGCCTTACCCGGAATCCTGCTGCGGAATCTCCTCACTGCCCTGGCGTTCATCTTCCCTCTCCGCAATTCGAATTTGAAAATACAAAAAAAGCCTCCCAGATGGAAAGCCTTTGATTGGCTCCTGCTTTTCCTTCGCAGGTTCGCCACGATAAGGTTCCTTGCGGTTCCTTACCTCACACACACTAACAAAGATATACAGGAATTCGGACTGGCCTCCGCTTTTACTCATTTATTTAGCCCGACACTGCATCCCGTTCCGTCCGGGCTCACCAACGGGCTTCATCTGTGGTTAAAATTTACATATTGGATATATTCCACTATACGGATTATTTCCATATTTTTATTCCCCCAAATATACGCCGTGGAAAAAACCATACTGCATCTCGACCTGGACACCTTTTTCGTGTCCGTGGAGCGCCTCCTGAACCGGGAGCTGCGCCATAAACCGATAC
Source organism: uncultured Flavobacteriaceae bacterium (assembly GCA_964550895.1). GTDB lineage: Bacteria > Bacteroidota > Bacteroidia > Flavobacteriales > Flavobacteriaceae > CAZKAP01. The sequence goes on along the minus strand of CAZKAP010000052.1, from coordinate 4,069 downwards.
TGGTAGGCGGAACCAGCGACCGGGGGGTGGTAGCCGCCTGTAGCTACGAAACCCGTTCCTTCGGAGTCCACTCGGGCATGCCGATGAAGATGGCCCGGGAGCTCTGCCCGGAAGCCTTAGTAATCCGGGGGAACGCCGGCACCTACAGCCGCTATTCCGATCTGGTCACGGACATTATCAAAGAAGAGGTTCCCGTATTCGAAAAATCCAGTATAGACGAGTTCTATGCAGACCTCTCCGGGATGGACCGCTTCTTCGGTTGCTACAAATACGCCACCGAAATGCGCCAGAAGATCATAAGGGAGACCGGCCTGCCCATTTCTTTCGGCCTGTCGGTAAACAAAGTGGTTTCCAAGGTGGCCACGGGAGAGGCGAAACCCAACGATCAAATCAAGATCGACCACGGATTCGAGAAACCCTTCCTGGCCCCCCTTTCGGTACGCAAGATCCCGATGGTGGGCAGCAAGACCTACCAGACGTTGCGCTCGCTGGGGGTGCGGCAGGTGCGTACCGTACAGGAAATGCCGATCGATCTGATGCAGCGGGTACTGGGCGAACCGGGCAGGGTGATCTGGAAGCGGGCCAACGGCATCGACCACAGCCCGGTGGTACCCTTCTGCGAGCGCAAGTCCATTTCGACCGAGCGCACCTTCGACCGGGATACCATAGACGTGAAGCGTCTGAAGGGCATACTGATCGCCATGACGGAAAACCTGGCCTACCAGCTCAGAAGGGGAGAAAAGCTCACCGCCTGCATAGCGGTCAAGATCCGTTACTCGGACTTCAACACCCACACCCGCCAGCTCCGCATCCCTTACACCAGTGCAGACCACCTGCTGATCCCCCGGATACTGGACCTGTTTGGCAAGCTCTACAACAAACGCATGCGGGTGCGCCTGATCGGGGTCCGATTCAGTCATCTGGTGGCGGGAAGCTACCAGATCAATCTGTTCGAAGACAACGAAGAAACCCTGAACCTCTACCGGGCCATGGACCACATCCGCGACCGCTACGGCGACCGGTCGGTACTCAGGGCGTCGGCCATGGGGCCGCGAACTATCGGCCGGATGTATAACCCCTTCAACGGAGAGCCCCCCACCCTGCTGGCCCACCGAAAGCAATAGCTAGACGTATGTACCTGAACTGCCATACCTATTACAGCCTGCGCTACGGTACCTTCTCGGAAGTGGAGCTCCTCCGGATGGCCCGGGACCACGGTATCGGACGCATTGCCCTTACCGATATCAACAACACCTCGGCCTGCCTGAACTTCGTCCGCCGGGCGGAGGAGTACGGGATCACCCCCCTGCTCGGGATCGACTTCCGCAACGGGGCAGAGCCCTGTTTCGTAGGGCTGGCTCGCAACAACGAGGGCTTCCGGGAACTGAACGCCTTTTTGTCCGAACACCTGCACGAGAAGCGCGAATTTGCGCGGCGGGCGCCCCACTTCGGACAGGCGTGGGTCGTCTATCCCTTCGAGACCGTGCTGCTGAACGAACAAACGGAATTCGACGAGCATGAGTTTATCGGAATCTCGATCCGGGACCTGAGGAGGCTGCCCTTCTCGCGGCTGATACACCACAGGGATAAACTGGTCCTTATGCAGCCGGTGACCTTCCGCAACCGACGCGACTTCAACCTGCACCGCCTGCTGAGGGCCATCGACGGCAATACCCTGCTCAGCAAGCTGCCGGAAAGCGAACTGGCCGATCCGGAATCCTGCATGTACCCCGTGGAGAACATGGTCCAGGTATTCGCGGAATACCCTTTTATACTGGAGAACACCAGGCGGTTGATGGAACAGTGCGAGATCGCCTTCGACTTCTCGGCGGACCGCAGGCCCCAGAACCAGGAGAGCTATACCGGGAGTACGGCCAAGGACGACGTGCTGCTCGAGCGCCTGTGCCGGGAAGGCCTCCCCTACCGCTACCGGGAGGTCACTCCGGAGATTCGCAGCCGCATCCGAAAGGAGCTGGAACTGATCAAGGCCAAGGGCTTCGTGTCCTATTTCCTGATCAATTGGGACATCGTGTCTTACGCCCGTAAACGCGGGTTTCACTACGTGGGTCGGGGCAGCGGGGCCAACAGCGTGGTCGCCTACCTGCTCAGGATTACCGATGTGGACCCCATGGAACTCGACCTGTACTTCGAGCGCTTTATCAACCTGTACCGCACGAACCCACCCGACTTCGACATCGACTTCTCCTGGAGGGACCGGGAGGAGATGACCCGCTACATCTTCGATCGCTTTCCCCATGTATGCCTGCTGGGTTCCTACGTCACCTTCCAGGACCGGGGCATACTGCGCGAACTCGGCAAGGTATTCGGGCTGCCCAAGGAAGAGATCGACCGCCTGGGAAGCGGCGTACAACCCCTTGGCGCGGGGAAAAACGACCACATCACCGAGGTGATCCTGCGCTACTTGCCGCTGTTCCGGGATATCCCCAACTACCTGAGCATACACGCCAGCGGCATCCTGATCAGCCAGAGACCCATCCACTATTTTGGCGCCACCCACCTGCCCCCCAAAGGGTTTCCGACCACCCAGTTCGATATGATCGCGGCGGAAGACGCCGGTCTCTACAAGTTCGACATACTCGCACAACGGGGCCTGGGCAAGATCAAGGAGACCCTGGAAATCCTAAGCTACAACCGGCCCGAAGAAGCCGAAGCGGTCGACATACACGATATCCGCCGGTTCAAGGAGGATCCCGTTGTGAACGAACTGATCCGCACGGCTCAGTGCATGGGCTGTTTTTACGTGGAGTCCCCGGCCATGCGGATGCTGCTGACCAAACTGGGGGTCGACAACTACCTGGGGCTGGTGGCTGCCAGCTCCATTATTCGACCCGGGGTGTCCAAGAGCGGTATGATGCGCGAATACATTCTCCGTCACCGGGATCCGGAACGCGCACAACGAGAGGCTCACCCGGTGATGCTCGACATCATGCCCGATACCTACGGAGTCATGGTCTATCAGGAGGATGTGATCAAGGTAGCCCACCACTTCGCGGGCCTGGACCTGGGAGAGGCCGATGTACTGCGCCGGGGGATGAGTGGCAAATACCGGTCCCGGGAGGAATTCGAGAAGATCCGGGAGAAGTTTATCCACAACTGCCGCAACAAGGGCTATTCCGAGAAACTTATACAGGAGGTCTGGCAGCAAGTGGCGAGCTTTGCCGGCTATGCCTTCGCCAAGGGGCACTCCGCCTCCTACGCGGTCGAGAGCTACCAGAGCCTGTTCCTGCGCGCCTACTTCCCGCTGGAGTACGCCGTGGCCGTACTCAATAACGGAGGGGGATTCTACCGCCCCGAATTCTACATACACGATGCACGCATGCAGGGAGCAGACATATCCCCTCCCTGTATCAACCGCAGCTTCATGGTAAACCGCATCTACGGGAAGCAGATCTACCTGGGATTCATGTACGTACGCGAGCTGGAGGAGCGGCTGGTGATTCGCATACTGGACGAGCGCAGGCGGAGTGGCAGTTTTACCTCCCTGGAGGATTTCCTCGATCGGATTCACGCCTCACTGGAGCAGGTACGACTGCTGGTTCGCGTGGGTGCCTTCCGATCCTTCGGACCAAACAAACACGAACTTCTCTGGAAGGTACACCTGCTGCTGTCCAGGGATAACCGACCCGCCGAACAGCCCAAACTCTTCGCGGCCCAGCGGCCCCGTTTCGAAATCCCCAGCCTGAGCGTGGATCGGCTGGAAGAGGCCTACGAACAGATCGAACTCCTGGGCTTTCCCCTGGTTAGCCCCTTCGAGCTCACGGAGCACCCGCCCCAGCACACTCTGGGGCAGAAAGACCTGGAGCGGTACAGGGGGCGAACCATCGAACTCTACGGCTATCTGGTCACCGTCAAACCCACCCGGACCCATAAGGGCGACCGCATGTCCTTCGCCACCTTTATCGACCAGCAGGGAGCTGTATTCGACGCCGTACTCTTCCCGCCCGTGGCCGCCAAATACCCCTTCAGGGGCAGGGGCATCTACCGGGTCCGCGGCAAGGTCGCCAGTGAATTCGATTTCCTGAGTGTCGAGGTGGATTACCTGCACAAG
>CAZKAP010000051.1:0-17874 GCA_964550895.1 uncultured Flavobacteriaceae bacterium | reverse complement strand
TCCGAACTCATCGTCATGGGCTCCCACGGGTCGGAAGGCCTGGAAGAAGTGTTCTTTGGTTCCAATGCCGAAAAGGTGATCCGAAGCTCGGAACTCCCCGTACTCGTGATCAAGGAAGAGCGCGATGACTTCGATGTCAATTGCTTCGTATTTGCCAGTGATTTCCACGAGGAGAGTGTTCCGGTAGTACGAAAGGCCGCCGAATTCGCCTCTAAAATGAATGCGGACTTTAAGCTGGTCTATGTCAATACCCCGGGTGACGCCTTCCTGAGTACCGAAGATGCCTACGAACGCATTACGGCCTTCCTGAATATCGCCCGCCTGGGAACGGAAGTGGAAATATATAACGATTACAACGTGGAAAAGGGGATCATTTCCTATAGCGAGTCCGTCGGCGCCGATCTCATCGGCATACCCACTCATGGCCGCAAGGGTATGGCCCATATCCTGCTGGGAAGCATAGGGGAAGATCTGGCCAATCACGCCACGATCCCCGTAATAACCTTCAAGTTATAACGAGTTATACGATAGGATTGATTGTTTTTTGATTGGTTATTTCAAAAGTGAAAAGGGGGTGCGGATTCGTACCCCCTTTTCTCATTTCGGGATTCTGACAATCAACGAAGTACACCGCATAGCGTTCTAATTTTTAGTATATTTTTCCTGTAATTTTTAATGATCAATTCGAAAAACCAATCAGTATGAAGATGCTTCACAAATTCATGATCGCCGCCCTGATACTGGCCGGCCACAATTGGACCCATGCACAGAGTAACCCTTTCTTTGATGACTTCGAAGTACTGGGCGGGGTGAATCTGTCGTGGATCAGCGCAGAGATGACCGATAAGTTCGAGGGACAGAATCGAATCGGCATCCTACTGGGAGTACAGAAACCCTATCAGCTAAAGGAACGGCTCTACCTGCTGACGGGGATCTTCTTCTCCCAACAGGGCGCAGACTACGACGAGTCCGATCAGCCAATCACCGGAACCCCGAGGTACACCGGCACCTATAAGCTCAGCTATGTAAACGCCCAGACACTGGGCGAATACAGGATAACGACCAACTTTAGGGTCCAGTTCGGCCCCTACTTGGGAGTCCTGGTCAGTGCTAACGACGAATACGAAGAGATCGGAGGCGGTTTCAGTGGGGAAGAAGACGCCAGCGACCGCTTCAAAGGGTTGGATTTCGGCGGAGTTGTGGGTCTATCCTATGAACTCACTAAGAATCTCTCGGCCAATCTGAGGTATCAGCACGGCATCTCGGATGTATACGGCGGAGACCAGGGGTTTGAGTACCGAAACCGGGTGCTCAGCCTGGGAGTTGCCTACGACATCGAAGATCTGATCGCCCCGGGAGATATTAGCCAGTAAAACAAGAAACCTTCTCCGGAGGTAAAATCAAAAGGGAAGCCGCGCGGCTTCCCTTTTTGCATTTACAAGTATTGATAATGAGTACGATGGGTAGGTAATTTTCGTACTTTGTCTGTGGATTTTAACACTAAACACTATTGATTATGAAAAGACTCTTTCCATTGCTTATTCCGGTTGCATTACTGGTACTGAACTCAAGTTGTGCAACTATGTTGCCAACCGTTCAAAAGTATGAGATTTCCGCAACGGCCGGTGCCCAGCTTACTACCATCACCGGTGATGATGCCGACAGTTTCGAAAACAGCCGAATCGGATATAATATTGGCCTGCAGGGAAGAATTCCCATAAAGGAGAAATTTGACTTCCGCCCCGGACTGGCCTTCAGTTCGGAAGGCTCGAATTATGAAGACACCAACTTCGAAGGAACCGTGAGGCTCAATTATCTCAGGCTGAATCCCCTGGTAGAATACCGGCTATCCGACCGCTTCGGGCTTCAGGGTGGGCCTTCTTTCGGTCTGCTGACCAGTGCCCGGGACATCGGAACTACCCTGGGTACCGGAGGCTCTGATTACGATGATGATATCAGCGATTCGATTAGCGGCCTGGACATCGCAGCCGTTATCGGTGGCACCTACGAGGTGTCCCCGACCGTTGACGTATTCCTGCGGGCCAACTACGGCCTGAGCAGTGTGGACGACTTCGGTAGCAGTGATTTCGGTTGGCACAACTGCGGACTCCTTTTCGGGGTTGACATCAGCCTGAGTAATCTCTTCGGTGACGGTACCGACTCGACTCAATAACCGTTCTGACAAAAGGTAAAATCAAAAGGGAAGCCACGCGGCTTCCCTTTTTGCTAACTCTATGAACAGATAACGTATTTGGGGGATTTTCTTGATTCCCTAAGTGGTGTAAAATCGCTCGAAAGCGGCTTCTTCCAGGGACTCCCGATGATCTGGATGCGCGATGGATATCAAAGCCTTAGCACGTTCTTTGAGGTTCTTTCCGAACAGATCGACCACCCCATACTCCGTAGCCACGAAGTGAACATGAGCCCGGGTTGTGGTTACCCCGGCACCGTGCTTCAGGAAAGGGGCTATCTTGGATACGCCCTTCTTGGTAGTGGACGTGATGGCGATGATAGGCTTCCCGCCTTCGGAGAGACTCGCTCCACGGATAAAGTCCATCTGGCCACCCACGCCGGAAAACTGAAACGAACCGATGGTATCGGCACAGATCTGGCCGGTCAGATCGATTTCAATGGCGCTGTTAATCGCAGTTACTTTGGGATTCCTTCGAATACGCGCGGTATCGTTGGTATAGGCCGCCTCCCGGAAATCGCAAACGGGGTTGTCGTCTATGAAATCGTATAAATCCTGAGACCCGGCTGCAAAACAGCTCACAATCTTCCCGGTACGCACTTTCTTCTCCTCACCGGTAATTACGCCGGCCTGTACCAGGGGCAGTATGCCATCCGAGAACATTTCCGTGTGTATACCCAATCTCCTGTGTCCTCCCAGATTGGATAGGACCGCATCCGGTATGTTTCCGATACCCATCTGCAGGGTGGCCCCGTCTTCGATGAGTTCGGCCACATAGCGACCGATACTGCTCTCCTCTTCGGTCGGAGCCGCAGGGTAGTGCAGGTGTATGGGCTGATCCACTTCCACGCCAAAGTCTATATTATCGATATGGATAATGCCATCTCCATGGGTACGGGGTACCTGGGGATTAATCAGGGCGACCACGTGCTTGGCCGTCTCCACGGCCGGCAGGGCTATATCTACCGATACCCCGAGCGAACAGTAACCGTGACGGTCAGGGGGCGAGACCTGTATCAGCGCCACATCCAGGGGAAGGATTTTCCTCCGGAACAGCTGATGGATCTCACTCAGGAAGATGGGAATATAGGCCCCGTGAGGACCATTTATGCCCTTGCGGACGTTTCCTCCGACGAAACAGCTGTTCATCATGAAGGATTCCGAATAAGGAGTCTGGGTGTATTTGGCATCTCCTTCGGTGTGTATGGAAATCAGCTCAACGTCCTTGAGCTCCTTGTACCGCTCACAGAGCGTATCCACGAGTACATTTGGGGTCATGGCGGCGCCTTGTATGAATACCCTGTCTCCGCTATTTACTATTTGCAGGGCTTCTTCGGCGGTCGTTATTCTCATTCGTTTATTGATTAAAATGATAGGTTTCTTGATCAGGTTCCGGATCCGTTGCCGGACTATGGCATTCCATATTCGCGGACTGGCTCTCCATGGCAGGAGTTTTGGGAGAGAGATACGGAATCCCGATCCCCATGCCCCTTAGTATAAAGGCCGCTCCGACGACGCTTAAAAGTACCGATACCACTCTGGGTTGTACCTTTTTAACCCAGGGACCCAACACGGATTTCAGCAACTGCGGACTGCTTAACAAAGGTATGGTACCCAGGCCAAAAACGAGCATAAACAGCGCCCCGCTGAGTGCGTTTCCCGTCGCCAACGAACCGAATACAGCCATGTAGGTGAGTCCGCAGGGCAGGAAGCCGTTCAGGAAACCTATGGACAACAACGCATCCGGCCTCCCGCTCTTGAAAAAGGTAGCGAAGCGCGACTGGGTGCCCCCCAGGAGGCGGGTCAGGTACTTACTGATAGGAATGAGCTTGACCAGCGGGAAGAATGCAGCCAGGATCAGGGTGATTCCGGTGAGTATGGAAAGCTTCTGCTGCCATCCGAACAGGGAAAGCCCCTTGCCTATGGTTCCGAAAGCCAGGCCCAGCAGCGCATAAGCCAGGATCCGGCCCAGATGATAGTGGGCCATACCCCAAACGCGCTGTACTCCCCTGCCCCTTACGGGTAATAGGAATACGATCGGACCGCACATTCCCACGCAGTGTAAGCCTCCCACGGCTCCCATAAGTAACGCGGCCCAGAGCATATCAGTAATATATAGTTTCTTTGTAAAGGTACCGGGTGCCCTGGTAGGTCCAGTCTACCTCAATGTCCCAGCGGCCATCCAACAATCGACTGTCAGGTATAAGCATAAAGGTCTTAGACAGATCTACGCTGAGATCCGAGTCTAAGTGTCGGTCGGATGGCCTGTAAAGGGACAATGTGCCTTGAATTTCCCGCGGATCACATGCCGGGGGAAAGGTGACGGTCAGGCCTTCGGGGGCCCGGTTTATTTTTAGAGTATATCCATCCCGTACCGTGGCCTGCAGGGCATCGATTTCCTCCTGATAGCGCAGTTCCTTTTCGTAGTAGGACGGGGTCACGAGTTCGTGGTTGGCCCTTTCGTCCGTGGTCATCCGCCATACGAAATATCCGATGAACCCGATGAACAGTACGAAAGAAACTACAACGCCGTGACCCCAGTGAAATCTCATTATTTTATTTTTTTAATATGAAGGGGGCGAAAAGAATTTGAGCCCTGTGGTCTCAATCAGTTCTTCCCCGCTGTAGACGCCGATGCGCAGTTTTACCTTATCGCCCTCGAGTTCCGACATCGGTATCTCAATAAAGAGCGTACCCTCCGAGAGGTCCTGGGCCGGAACGTCGAAGCGTTTGAGCGACACCAGGCGAATCTCACCCTCATGCGAGAGCAGCCTGAAGTGCACATCGCGAACCTCCTCGCTGGTCTTGTTGATCAGCTGGTAAGTGTATACATTACTGATCCTGTTGTCCTCAGTCCTCTGATAGAGCTGTCCTGGCAAGCGGTTGATACTGGCCTCGAGATCGTTCCGCAGGAACAGCATACTGGTAAACACGCCAACCAGAACGAAGAGCACGGCCGTGTAGGCCATCATCCTCACATTCCAGCGGAAAGGCAGGCCTTTGGAGATATTATCCTCGCTCGCATAGCGGATCAAACCTTTCGGCTTATCGATCTTCTCCATGATGGTATCGCATTCGTCTATACAGGCGGTACAATTCACACACTCCAGCTGCGTCCCGTTTCGGATATCGATGCCCGTGGGGCATACGTGTACACACTGCAGGCAGTCTATGCAATCGCCGTGGCCCAGGGCCTCCCGGTCCTCGTTCTTCTTGAATTTCTTGCGTCCTTTGCTCCCCTCTCCCCGCACGTGGTCGTAGGCCACCACGATGGATTTGTTGTCGAGCAGAACCCCTTGCAATCGTCCATACGGACAGGCGATGATGCAGACCTGCTCCCGAAACCAGGTAAAAACGAAATAAAAGGCGAAGGTGAACAGCACCAGGGGAACGAAAGTCTCCATATGCGCCATCGGGCCTTCCAGTACGTACAGCAGAAGCTGATCGCTGCCGATCAGATAGGCCACAAAGGTGTTGGAAATGGCGAAAGAAATCAACAGAAACAGGGTCCACTTCAGTACCTTCTTCCCGATCTTCCGGGCCGTCCAGGGCTGCTTATTCAGTCGCATCTGCGCCCCTCGATCCCCCTCGATCCAGTATTCAATCGGACGGAAGACCATCTCCAGGAAAATGGTCTGGGGACAGACCCAGCCGCAGAAAATTCGGCCGTAGGCCACCGTGAAAAGCGCTACGAAAACCACTCCTGTGATCAGGGAGATGACCAGCAGGTGGAAATCCTGGGGCCAGAAAGGAAAACCGAAGATGTTGAACTTGCGTTCGAGTACATTCAGGAGCAGGAACTGATTACCGTTCACCTTGATCCAGGGCGCCGCAAAGAGGAAGATTAGCAACACAAAGGATACATAGCGTCGGTAGTTGGTGTACCGTCCTTTCGGCTTCTTGGGGTATACCCAGTTGCGCTTACCCTCTTTGGTAACGGTGTTGATGCTGTCTCTGAAATTCTCGTCCATCTCTTGGGGCTAAAGGGTTTTGGGCCGGACCAGGCCCCTGTAACTATCGGATCGCCACGTCCAGGCTGTCTGTGGGCTGTTCCTGCTCGCTGGCTGGTGCCGGAGCATTGGGGTCCACGTACAATTCGCCTTCGGGATCTTTGGGATTTGCCGGGGTAGTCCCCTGGAAACCCAACACATAGGAAGAAACCTGGGCGATTTCCAGTGGGCTCAGGCTGGTATTCCAGGGAACCATGCCCTTGCCGTCCCGTCCTCCTTCAGCGACCGTCTTGAAGACATTCTTGATGCCCCCGCCCAGGATCCAGTACTCATCCGTGAGGTTGGGCCCTATGCCCCCGCCGCCATCGGCCATGTGGCAAGCCACACATTTCGACTCGAAAATGGCCTCACCGGCCTTAAGATCGGAAGCATCCGTCAGCAGTTCTACAGTGGAGGCGTCCACCAGGTTCTTGGAATTCTTCTTATACTCCTCAATCTCCTTCTCGGCCCGGGCCATCTCCATTTCGAATTCTTCGGTCTGACTGTATTCCCTGACCACGTGGAAGCGAATCAGGTAAACTGCCCCGAAGACGATCGTTGCGTAGAACAGGTATACCCACCAGGGTGGCAGCACATTGTCCAGTTCGCGTATACCATCGTAGTCGTGGTCCATAACGATGGTTTCCTCTTCCTGAATCGAGCGACTGCGGGTGAGTGCCCTGTAGATGCGCTGGCCGAATCTCCACTGGAAACTCTTGTTCTTCTCGGCCCAGTAGCGCTCCTGGGCCTCTTCGGTCATGGTGCGGAGCATGAGGCGTTCGATGGCGTACAGCACCATCTCCACAGAAATGAGGATCAGCAGCACCATGGAAAGAAAAAGCGCCACTTCCGGATAGGCTATTACCGCCGGCCGATCACCGGAATCGATAAAGTATTCGGCGGCTCCCCACACGATGCAGAGCATGATGATGATGCGGAGCCAGGATGGGATTCGAAATAACATGGTACTAACTATTTTGATTAGGTTGTTGTGTATCGGATTCTAACGGCAGTTGCTTCATGTCGGTGATATAGCCTTTGGAGGCGGTAAACACCCTGTAGAACAGACCGCAGAAGAACAGAAAAAATATCAGCAGGGAGATGATGGGGAAGATCTCTACCCCGTCGATGGTCTCCATATGTCCTTTGATCATCTTAAGCATAGCCCCTATTGATTATCGGTTAATGATTCGTCCGGCATCTTAACTTTGATGTCGGTACCCAGTCGCTGCAGGTAGGCAATCATGGCGACGACCTCACGGTCCCGCATTTCTACAAATTCCTTCCCTCTGGCCGCTGCATCTGCTTTCTGGGCCTCATAGGTCTGCACGAATTCGGGATCGGAATAGAGGTTCCTTTCGATCTGAGCTGCCTGGGCCGCCATGTGTTCGGGGGCGCTGGCGATGTCCTCATCGGTGTAGGGCACGCCCAGGTTCACCATGACCTTCATTTTATCCTGGATCTTGCTGCGGTCGTGCTCATTCCGGACCAACCACTGGTAGGCCGGCATGATCGAGCCGTCCGAGGTACTCTCGGGGTTCAGCAGGTGGTTCAGGTGCCAATTATCGGAGTACTTGCCTCCGACCCTCATCAGGTCGGGTCCGGTTCGTTTACTGCCCCAGAGGAAGGGATGATCGTAGACGTATTCGCCTGCCTTGGAGTACTCTCCATAACGCACCACTTCGCTTCGGAACGGGCGTATCATCTGAGAATGACAGCCCACACAGCCTTCGCGTATGTAGAGGTCCCTTCCCTCCAGTTCAAGAGGGGTATAGGGCTTCACGCTGCTGATCGTGGGTATATTGGATTTGACCATGATCATGGGTACGATCTGAACGATTCCTCCGATCAGTATGGCAACGGTGGAAAGGACGGTAAACTGTACGGGCATCCGCTCGAGCCAGCCGTGCCATTTCTCACCGACCAGCTTCCGGCCGCTAAGGCGTTCCAGGGCCGGGGCCTCGGCCTCGTCGTCGGTGACTTTACTACCCGCACGCACCGTGGCGATGACATTGTACAGCATGATAAACATACCGATGATGTAGAGACTGCCTCCGATGGCCCGCATCCAATACATGGGGATAATCTGAAAAACAGTCTGCAGGAAGTTATCGTATACCAGACGGCCATCCGGATGGAAGTCCTTCCACATCAGGGCCTGGGTAAATCCAGACACATACATAGGCAGGGCGTAGAGGATAATTCCGAGCGTCCCCACCCAAAAATGGGTGTTGGCCAGTGCCTTGGAGTGCAGGGGTGTCTTGAAGAGCCTGGGCAACAGCCAGTATATCATACCAAACGCCAGGAAGCCATTCCAGGCCAGGGCGCCCACGTGAACGTGAGCGATGATCCAATCGGTGAAGTGGGCGATGGCGTTGATGTTCTTGAGTGAGAGCATCGGCCCCTCGAAGGTCGCCATACCGTATCCCGTAATGGCCACCACGAAGAACTTGAGGATGGGGTCGGTTCGTACCCGATCCCAAACCCCTCTCAAGGTAAGCAGTCCGTTGATCATACCTCCCCAGGAAGGCGCAATCAGCATCACCGAGAACACCACTCCGAGGTTCTGCGCCCAGTCGGGTAGTGAGGAGTACAGCAGGTGGTGCGGTCCGGCCCAGATGTAAATAAAGATCAGCGACCAGAAGTGAACGATTGAAAGCCGGTAAGAGTACACCGGACGGTCGGCAGCCTTAGGTACGAAATAGTACATGAGTCCCAGAAAAGGAGTGGTCAGGAAGAAGGCCACGGCATTATGCCCGTACCACCACTGGACCAGGGCATCCTGTACCCCGGCATACACTGAATAACTCTTCAATGCGGCCACGGGCCATTCCAGGCTATTAAATATGTGTAGGACGGCCACGGTGACGAAGGTGGCGATGTAGAACCATATCGCCACATAAAGGTGGCGTTGCCGCCGCTTCAGGATCGTACCAATCAGGTTCCAGCCGAAGGCCACCCATACCACCGCAATCGCCAGGTCGAAGGGCCACTCGAGCTCGGCATACTCCTTGGAGGTGGTGTACCCCAGGGGCAGTGTGATGGCCGCTCCGACTATGATGAGCTGCCAGCCCCAGAAATTCAGGTTGCTGAGGAAGTTACTAAACATACGGGCCTTGAGGAGCCGCTGGGTAGAGTAATATACCCCGGCGAAAATGGCGTTTCCGACAAAAGCGAAGATGACCGCATTGGTATGCAGCGGCCGCAATCGCCCAAAACTCAGCCAGGATATGCCGTCCGTAAGCTTGGGAAATATAAAGAGGAAGGCCAGTAGCAGGCCTACCAGCATACCGATGACGCCCCAGAACAGCGTCGCATACAAGAATTTCTGTACGATTTTGTTGTCGTACTTAAACTGCTGAATCTCCATTTGTATGTAAGGGATTTGTTAGGTTATGGGTTGGACTGGCGTTCTCCCCTTCGGCATCGGGCGCCTCACCTTCCGTCACGAGCTCGTCATCGAAGAGCATGCGCACAGACGGCGTGTAGGAATCGTCGAATTGTCCTTTGCGGACGGCCAGCCAGAAGATCAGGAAGAACAATACGGCCACACTAATCGACACCCCCAATAAGAGATAGATTACGCTCATACCTTTTTTTAACTGGCGTAAAACTATGAGGATGCCCATCCTCAAAAAATGACATTTATCAGTTTCAAAATGTTAAATCTTTGGGAGTCCCTGACTTTGTTGATAGTTCGCAGGTTAAAGCTTCGTCATTTTGGGATGGAACGCCCGATCATCCACCCGCAGAAGGTGGTGAAGGCCACCACGCTGATCGAACTCAGCGGCATCAGGATCGCTGCCACCACGGGTTCCAGTTTCCCGGTAACCGCGAATCCGAGTCCTACCACGTTGTACAGGAAGGAGATGGCGAAACTCAGCCGAATTACCCCCACACCCCTGCGGCTGGCCCTGAGGAAGTCAGGGAGTCTGCTCAGCGATGAGGCCTTGAGTATGGCGTCGCTGGCCGGGGAAAATACATTGATGTCTTCGGTGATGGCAACGCCGAGGTCGCTCTGAACCAGGGCTCCGGCATCATTGAGACCGTCCCCCACCATGAGCACCTTTCGTCCTTCGTCCTGCAGGGCCTGCACATAGGACAATTTGTGCTCCGGTTTCTGATTGAAGAACATGGGAACCTCGGCAGGCAGGAGTTCGAGTAGGCGCTCCCTTTCACCGTCGTTATCCCCCGAGAGTATGCTGAGTTGCCACGTTCCACCCAGCCGGCTGAAGAGGTCGCGTACCCCCTCCCGATAGGTATTTCGGAATTCATACGAACCCTTCACCTCCCCATCGAAACGCACATACACGGAAGTACCTGAAGGAGAATCCGGATTGCCGAGGCCCACGAAAGCCGCAGAGCCCACCTTTACGGTAATTCCATTGACCACTCCTTCCAGTCCCTGCCCCACGGTTTCGCTAAAGGATTCCAGGGGGATGCTGTCGTAGATCGAGAGCTGTTGGTACAGGGCGCGGCTCAATGGATGACTGGAGGCCCTGAGGGTACTTCTGAGTGCCACAAGCTCGGCCTCACTGAGGGGCGATCCCGTATACCTGATATCCGTTTTTGCCGACTGGGTCAGGGTCCCGGTCTTATCGAATACGGCCGTATCCAGAAAGGCCATCTGTTCCAGTACCTGGGCATTGCGTATGTAAAAAGAATGACGGCTGAACCAGCGCAGAAGGGTACCCCAGGTAAAGGGTCCCGCCAACGCCAGCGCACAGGGGCAGGCTATGATCAAGACCGCGGTAAAAACGTTCCAGCCCAGGGCGGCAGATCCCTGAATAAACCAATAGGCCGAAGCGATAAAGGCTATGGAGATCACCACGGGGGTAAAATACTGGCTGATGGTATTCGTCAGGCCCTGCCAAAGGAGGTCTTTATCCCGTTTGAAGGCGTCGTGCTCCCACAACTGGGTGAGATAACTCTGCGAAACGGTACGTACGGCCTCCAGTTCGATCAGCCCGGAACGCTGGCGGCCTCCGGCAAACAAAAGCGCTCCGGCCTCCTTGTAAACGGGTTCAGACTCTCCGGTGACGAAACTGTAGTCTATGGAGGCACTGCCGGACATCAGTATGGCGTCGACGGGAATGAGTTCATTGTTGCGAATCAGCAGGGTGTCCCCCTCGAGTATTTCGCTGGCAGGAACGTTTTCCTCGGACCCGTTCTCGAGGATGCGCGTTACCGACAGCGGAAAATACGATTTGTAGTCCCGGTCGAAAGACAGAAACGAATACGTCTTCTGTTGGAAAATCCGTCCCAGCAGGAGGAAGAACACCAGGCCGGTCAGGGAATCGAAGAAACCGGGCCCCATGTCGAATACCACATCCCAGACGCTGCGGACAAAGATCGCGAGTACTCCAAGTGCTATGGGGACATCGATATTGAGCTGACGCGAGCGCAGCCCGGACAGGGCCGACTTAAAATAGGGACGTGCGGCATATCCGACTACCGGAAGGGAGAACAACAGCATCAGGGTGCGAAACACGTTCTTGTACTGATCCAGCCAGTACTCCTCCACTTCAAAGTACTCAGGAAACGAAAGCAGCATAACATTCCCGAAGGCAAAACCGGCCACTCCGATCTGATAGATCAGCTGGCGGTCTTCGGATTTCTTTTTCTTGTCCAGGCGCTGCATGGAGAGATCGGGCTCATAACCCAGGGCCATCAGCAATATTACCAGTTGCTTGAGACTGAAATCCTCCGTGCTGTAGGTAATCGAAACTGTACGCCTCGGGAAGTTCACCGAAGAAGCTCGTACCTGGGGCTGAAATTTTCCCAGGTTTTCCAGTATCCAGATGCAGGAGCTGCAATGCATCTGTGGGATGGTAAACTGCACCTTTTGTATCCCATCATCATCGAATTCGAGCAAAGAGTCCCTGGCCGCTTGTGTATCCAGAAATTCGAGGTTCTTCGCCTCCTCCTTCGGTCGCTGACCGGACTGTTCGTTGAGCTCGTAGTAATAGAGCATACCATTGGAAGACAGCAGTCGGTAAACCGAGAGACAGCCGTTACAGCAGAAGGCCTTGCCTTCCGAATCGAAAAGGGGTTGCTGTGTCTCCGTCCCACAGTGGTAGCATTCAGTCATAAACAGCAGGTGATTATGGGGCAAATGTGAGTGGCTGCCTAACGGTGGCCTATGATTTAAATCATCTTTTAAATTCGACTCGCGCCCTAAATTTATTCAAACTGTACCATTTGAGGCGACACTCTGCAAGAACGATCATTCCGTAACCCCCTGGGAGGTCTTTCCTCACTGAATATTACGGGGCCTTTAGCGGGCTCCGCCCATATAATAAACTGCTTTATGAAAACTTCCCTGGAAATCTACGGCTCCTACCGGTACAGTCCGGCCGACATTCGCTTACCCGATTCACTCGGCCTCGAATTCGAAGAGATTATGGTACAGAAGGGCGACTTCCTCTTCCGCGAAGGAAGCCACCTGGATCGGCTCTTCATCATCAGGGACGGGGCCTTCTATTTTTCCCGACTCGATTCTCAGGGCCAGTCACAAATACTGAGACTGCTCGGACCGGGCGAGATGCTCGGCAAGCACGCCGCCCTTACCGGAATCAAATGCCTGTACACGGCCAAGGCCCTGGAAAACAGCTATCTCTTTGCCTACGACAAAAGGGAACTGGAAAACAGCGAGCACGAAGGCGAACTCTATCGGTTCTTGTTTAACCGCCTGATGGAGGAATACCGTTCCCAGGTAATGGAACAGCAGGTATTCACCGCTCACAGCAGCATACCCTCCCGACTGGCGGCGCTGCTCCTGCTTTTGCTGGACAAGTTCGGCACCCAGCCGGACCAGTCGCTGAGAATCAACCTGAAACGGCAGGAAATGGCCTCCGTACTCGGCACCTCAGCGGAATATGTGATCCACCTGCTATCGGGCTTCAAAAAACAGAATCTGATCGCCATGCCCAAGAACCGTCTCGTTATCCTGGCGGAGAATAAATTACGCGCACTTTCCGAATAACCTTAAATTTTGTAGGCTGTAAAACATTGAAAATCTTTTACCTTTAATTCGTCAGGTAAAAAGTTTTTTATGGAAGGTAGATGTGAAAACTGCATAGTCAGGCAGTTTAACTCCCTACGAGCAATGAGCAAAGAGGGCCTCAAGGGGATCTCAGATGCCAAAACCTCACGAACGGTTAAGAAAGGGGAAACCCTGTTTAAAGAAGGGGAGAAACTGGGAGGCGTATTCTGCGTCCGTGACGGGGTCTCCAAACTGTCCAAACTCAGCCCCAATGGAAAGGATCAGATCGTTAAACTCGCGACCAAAGGACAGGTCATGGGTCAGCGTTCGGTAATCTCAGAAGAAAGTACCAACCTCTCGGCCGTAGCGGTCAGCGACATGGACGTGTGCTTCATTCCCAAGGAGAGCATACTCACCAGCCTCAGCAAGAATCCGGACTTCACTCTCGAAGTGCTCCGGCACATGGCCCACGACCTCCGCGAGGCTGACGACGTGATCGTCAATATGTCTCAGAAAACAGTGAAGCAGCGAATTGCAGAGGCCATGCTGTACCTCAACAATTTTGGACAAGACGACGACGGCTTCTTCGTGCTTACCCTCTCACGCGAGGATATCGCCAATGTCGTGGGCACGGCCACCGAGTCGGCCATTCGAATAATTTCTGAGTTTAAAAAGGAAGGCCTGGTCAAGGCCTCAGGCAAGCGACTTGGTATTGGCAACCTTCAGCGCCTCAAAGAGTTAGCAGAAGGACTTTAAACAGACTATTTTTTGGTTTCAGCACCTCAACAAAGGCGTCCAAAGCTGCTTAATTCGGTGATTTAAGGCCTCTTAGGGCTCACTTCTCCTAAAAGCTGACATATATCATAGTGTTCGGAGAGAAACGCCTTTAAATTCGCTTTATTCAAAATACCAATCGGATGAAGCGTATACTTTTGCCCACCGACTTCTCAGATAACGCCTGGAACGCTACTGAGTATGCATTGCGGCTGTTTGAACAGCAGGAATGCACCTTCTATTTTCTGAATACCTATACGCCGAGTATTCCGAGCAGCCGTTTTATGATGCCTTCCTCGAATTCTTCCAACCGACTGGAGGAAATCTCTCGTGTCAACTCGGAGAAAGGGCTTCAGAAGGTCGTCCATAAGGCCCGTAAATTATCCAATAATCCCCTGCACTCTTTCGACTGCATCTCTTCCTTTAACCTGTTGGTAGAAGAGGTCAATCAGGTGATCGAAGAACGTGATATCGACCTGATTGTTACGGGCACCAAAGGGGCATCCGGCATGGACGAAGTGTTCATGGGAAGCAATACGGTCCGCATCATCAAGAGCAGCAAGAAGTGCCCCATACTGGCCATTCCGCAATACTTCAAGTTCAGCACGCCCAAGGAAATTGCCTTTGCCACCGATTTCAAGCGCTTCTACTCCCAGTCCGAACTCAAACCCCTTCTGGAATTGGCGGCCCAGTTCAGGGCAGTGATCCGGATCGTCTATGTACAGCACGAAATCCGACCATTGAGTGAAATACAGGAATTCAACCTGAAGATGCTTCGCAAGTTCCTCGGAGACCAGGAACACTTTATCCATACCGTATCGGAACTGGCATCCGTTTCTCAGACCCTGGAACTGTTCACTCAACAATTGGGCATCCACCTACTGGCATTGCTCAACTATCCGCATAGTTACGTAGAACGGGTTACGCACGAGCCCGTTGTAAAACGCACGGCGTTCCACACTCAGATTCCACTGTTGGTGATTCCGGAACTGGGCATGGAGACCGTAACCCGTTCTGTCGTAGCTCGAGCTAAAAGCGTCTACTAGACCTGTCCCTACTTCTTACCCGAAGTGGATAGCCCGAAAAGCGTGTACAGCGGGCAGAAGTTGACCAGGCTTGTCAGCAGAAAGATTCCCGCCAGGGCCAGAAAAACGTAGGCGAGAGTTCCCTCGATGATGCCCTCGTAATACAGGTAGCCTGCCAGTACGGCTAAGAGTACGCGTACTACGCGGTCTGCGGTTCCCATGTTTTTTTTCATCGGTCTCGGTTTTAGACGGTAAAGATACCCAGTTTTTGTCGTGAATTTGGCTTATTCCTTTCCAGAGTAGGGTACCGCAGCGCAGTACAGGTCTATCGGCCGGCTACCGCCTGGAATAAGAAAACCCCCCGAAACCGGGGGGCTTACCGAAATATATATGTCAGGATAAAAAGCTACTCCAGATCCCGCAGCGGCTGGTCCTCATAGCCGTCGCTAAAGGTCTTCTCGGTATTGTACTTGTCTGTAAGGACGCGATACACCATGACGATCAGCAGCGCCTGTCCTCCTACGGTCAGGGCGAATACCCAGGGATAAGGCGCATCCAAGGCACTCATGATCACCAGAACCACAAGCGACAGAGTGGTAATGCCCACCCAATTCATAGCTGAAATTTTCATGGCAATATTTTAATCGAAGATACAACTATTTCTCTTTTTGTTTAATAATATGATGTTAAAGTGAAACAAAACACAAAAAACCTTGCCCTTATTCGGAATTCCCGTATTTTCCTCACTCATCTTCTTTGGCCATGTTCACGCTTACCACCCGTTTTTTCGCTACTGTCTGCCTGCTCCTCTTTGTATTGCTTCAGGGCCAGGTCACCCCTGCGCGTCACGGTATGGTGGTCAGTGACTCCCGTCTGGCGTCCGAAACGGGTATTCGGATCCTAAGTGAAGGAGGAAACGCCATAGACGCCGCCGTTGCCACTGCCTTTGTCCTGGCGGTTACCGATCCCGACGCCGGCAATATTGGCGGAGGAGGCTTCCTGGTGTACCGGGATTCGACCGGCTTCAGTACCTCCATAGATTTCAGGGAAAAAGCACCCATCAAGGCCCGGGAAGATATGTTCCTGGACGAAAAAGGCGAATTGCCGGATGGAGCGCATCATAAGGGCATACGGACTATAGGAGTACCCGGAACGGTAGCCGGTCTGTATCTCGCCCACAGCAAATACGGGCGGCTGCCCTGGAGACGCCTGGTTCAGCCGGCGATCGACCTCGCCCGCTCCGGATTCCCCCTCCCCTACACGCTCTTCCGGCAGTCGGAGCGATACCGAAGCTCGGCGGGAGCCCCGGACTTCATCAAACAGTATTTCACCGACGAACAGGGACAGGCGCTGGATTTCGGAGACCTCTGGACCCAGCCGGAACTCGCCGCTACTCTGGAACACATACGTGATCGGGGACACGAGGGCTTCTATTCCGGTCCTGTGGCTGCGGCCATAGACAGCTTTATGAAGGAAGAAGGCGGGCTGATACGCAAAAAGGACCTCAGGCGCTACCGTGCCATCGAGAGGGCCCCCGTCCGCGGCACCTACGGCCCATTTGAGATCATCAGCATGCCCCCGCCCAGCTCGGGAGGGGTGGTACTCCTGGAGATGCTGAATATGTTCGAATCCGGACGCCGGGAACCGGTGGAATTGCATTCGGCGGCCTATTTTCACCGCCTGATTGAGATCATGCGCAGGGCATATGCAGACCGGGCCGACCACCTGGGCGACCCCGACTTCAATCCGGATATGCCCCTGGACACTCTCCTGTCGAAACGTCACGCGAGTCGGCTTTTCAACAGCATCCAATACCAGCGCGCTTCCCCGAGTGACTCCGGTCGCTATGGAAGGATATACGAAGGAAATCACACTACGCATTTCTCGGTTTTGGATGCCGGCCGCTCTGCGGTTTCTCTCACCTATACACTCGAGCAATCCTACGGGTCCAAACTGGGCGTGCCCGAACTGGGATTCCTGTTCAACAACGAGATGGGAGACTTCAACCCCCGCCCGGGATACACCGATCGGAAGGGGCTCATTGGCAGCTCACCCAATACCATTGCTCCGGAAAAAAGAATGCTCTCCAGCATGACCCCCACCATAGTGGTTCGCGGGGGAGCCCCGCAACTGGTTATAGGATCCCCAGGGGGTAGGACCATTATCAATACCGTATTCCAGACCCTTATTGCTTTTATGGAATACGGACTCCGGGTCGATCAGGCCATAGAGGCCCCAAAGATTCATCACGGCTGGCTGCCCGACCGGGTAAGCTACGAACGGGATAAACTCTCCCCCGACACCCGAATTCTCCTGGAAAAGTGGGGGCATACGCTGGTTCCGAGGAATTCCCTGGGCGCCTTGAACGGGATACAATTTAAACAGGAGGAAAACCTGCTGCTTGGTGCATCGGATTCTGCGAACCCTGAAGGTGCAGCCGTGGGCTACTGACCACAGTTCGAGCCACTAAATGTGCAGTACAGCTTTACAGGAGGTAATGGCTTGTACTGATTCCTCCTGTAACCCAACCATTAACACACAGATATCAACAGTATGCACATCCGTATTCAATGGTACTCCTTTCTTAATTCTCGTGATGCAGTAAATGGGTGGGTAAGGGTATTGTGTCCAATCCTTCAGGTATTGAATTAGTGCTGTCCCGAACCCGCTGCAGCGAATCCAGGTCTATACGCTGAATGCGCTCTTGCATTCGTTCGATTTCTTCAAGGCTCATCCCTTCCTTTATGGAATCCCGTAAAATGGACATTCTGCGTCGAAGCTCCTCGTCAGAACTCCCTGGGGTATACTCAAGCTCCTCCAGATCGTGGGTCTTTCGTCCAATCTTAATGGTGTAGTCGTCCGCGGGGCCCTCGATCTTCACCGGAACCCCAATCAGGCCAAAGGGAGGAA
>CAZKAP010000050.1:0-19307 GCA_964550895.1 uncultured Flavobacteriaceae bacterium | reverse complement strand
ACAACACCGACGAACAAGACCTCGAACTCAGTGGCAATACCCTCTCCCTGACCGGGGATGCCACTGCCGTAGACTTGAGCACCTATCTGGACAATACCGACGATCAGGATGCCAGTGAGGTGGCCGTGGCCGATGCCGGCGATAACTTCACCGCCTCCGACGTGGAAGGTGTACTGGCCGAACTCGCCGCGAGCAATGCCGCCGATGGCGATACCGATTCCACCAACGAACTCTCCGACCTCGACCTGACCGGCAACCAACTGACCCTGACCAATGCCGCCGCAGGGGCCGTCGGAGTCGATCTCAGCTCCTACCTGGACAACACTGACAATCAAACCATCGACGCGCTCAGCATGGACTCGGGTAGCCTGAATATTTCACTGGAAGACGACGGTGAAGCGAATCAGACGGTAAACCTGATCAGCTCTCAGGCCGACAATCAGCTCGTAGCCGGATCGGATGGAGCCCTCTATGTGAATGTAACAAGTTCCATGCCTTCGATCTACGCCACAGGTAAGGTGAATGCCAACGGTACCGCCGCGTCCATATATGGGGCCACCGTGAGTCGGCTGAACGAGGGTGATTATGAGGTTACATTCTCCTCAGCCCTTGGCGATACAAACTATATTATTCAACTGACCGTATTGGACTGTGGTGGCGATTGTCCGGGCAATGGTGGCTCTGACTACGACGACCCGGGTATCACCTATTACGACCAGACAAGCAATGGTTTCAAGGTCAATATCGGAGACAGCGACAACGGAGCTAATCAAAAGGACGATATCGACATCGAATTCATGTTTACCATCATCGTACTTCCATAAAACAATAATTAGACCTTACATGTCTGTATTCCAACGCATAGCATTTGCATCACTACTGGCCCTGGTCAGTTCCTTTTCCCTCGTCTGCAGGGGTCAGGTCGATGTGAATTCCCTTCTGGGCATCCCTCAGGTGTCCAATGCGGAGTTAAGCGGCTTGGGTTCAGCGGCCATTGGGTCTTTACTGTACAATACCGACGAAGGAGCTCTCTACGTATATCGAGCCTCCGGCTGGCAGGCCATAGCAGCTACTGACGAGCAGAAGGCCAGTCAGGTAGATCTCGATAATGCGCTGGATGCCAACGGTGATGGCAACGAAGAAACCACCGTAGGGGATGTCCTGCAAGGCATGGTTCCCATCGTATCCAAGGCGGCCCGTGTATTCTATCCACCTTCCATTTCCATAGATGTATCTACGACAGGCAACGGACGCAGCAAAAACTTGTATTCGGAGTACATCAGTCAATTTGGTACACCTCAGGTAGCCAGTGCGGGTGCACCCTCGGCTATTCCTACCTATGACTCCGATGAACTCTATTACTACGTAACCTATTACGACACCTCCATATTCTCAAACGTCTCCGTAAGCGCCAGTGGTGTAATGACGTACAATGTGATTGACGTTCCCGCGGGATATAATACGCTGATCAACGTAGTCTTCGTGGTAAAATAGTCCCGTCCTTTCTTTTTCGTGCCAATTCTGGGTTGAGTTATATGTACTTTTGCCGGCCTGAGCCCCCTGCCGCACCATGGCAGGCTAATCCGCCAAGGCCATGAACCCGCGCATAAAAGCCCTGCTGGCTGCCTTTGGAGCTACAACTATTTATGCTATCAACCACACGATAGCCAAGACGGTCATGCCTGATTATGTGGGGGCTTTCGGCTTCATATTCCTAAGGCTACTCGGGGCGGGCGCTTTGTTCTGGCTGCTTTCGACATTTCAACGGAACGAGCCAATAGCCCTAAAAGACCGCGGGCGACTGGTACTGGCCGCCCTGCTCGGAATGGTGATCAACATGCTTTCGTTTTTCAAGGGACTGGAACTGTCCACTCCGGTAAACAGCGCAGTGCTGGTCACGATCAGTCCCATAGCCGTAGCCTTGCTCTCCATAGTAATGCTCGGCGAGCCCCTGAACCGGAATAAGATATCGGGTATAAGCCTGGGTGCGGTCGGTGCCGTTTTACTGGTTCTGTTGAGCGAGGAAACCCGTCAGAACGCCCCAAATATTCCTTTGGGCAATGCCCTTTTCGTGCTGAATGCCATGTCCTATGGAGCCTACCTGGTTGTGGCCAAGCAGTTGATTGCAAAATATCCGCCTGTCACCCTGCTCCGCTGGCTATTCTCGATTGCATTCGTAGTCAGTACGCCTCTGACTTGGCCCGAGTTCTCAGCGATCGACTGGGTCCATATGCCTCTCTGGGTATATGGGGTGATCCTGTATGTCATCGTGCTGACGACCTTCGGGACCTACATCCTCAATGCATATGCCA
Organism: uncultured Flavobacteriaceae bacterium; assembly: GCA_964550895.1. Lineage (GTDB taxonomy): Bacteria > Bacteroidota > Bacteroidia > Flavobacteriales > Flavobacteriaceae > CAZKAP01. Next base: position 16,995 of record CAZKAP010000050.1, on the reverse strand, counting down.
TGACCCAGCTCAGGGCCTCTACTGTAGGCGCCTTCATTTATCTGCAGCCCTTGCTCGGCATCGGTTTTGCCATTGGGACCGGAAAAGACCGGATTAGCTGGATCAGTGCATTGGCAGGGTCGGCTATTATGCTGGGAGTATATCTGGCCAGCAAGCCCATTTCCCGCAAGTAAGCCACTTAAATCGCGTATTTTTATTGTGGATTCCTTAATAAACTCCTCTATGCAGGCTTCATCCCCTTTACACGAAAACCTGAAACTTCCCATAATTGCGGCGCCCATGTTCCTGATCTCAGGGCCTGAGCTGGTCGTGGAATGCTGCAAAAACGGCATAGTCGGGACCTTTCCCGCACTCAACCAGAGAACGAGCGAAGGCTTCGAAGAATGGTTGATCCAGATTAAGGAAGAACTCAGGGCCTTCGAACAAGAAACGGGACGCAAGGCGGCTCCCTTTGGGGTTAACCTGATCGTTCACCCGACCAATCCCCGAGTCGAGGCAGACCTGAGGCTCTGTGTAAAGCACAAGGTACCCCTGGTGATCACTTCCCTGGGTGCCGTAAGTGAGGTGGTAAACGCCGTGCACAGCTACGGGGGAATCATTTACCACGATATCGTCAAGAAAAGGCATGCCGAGAAAGCGGCCGAAGCCGGAGTCGACGGACTCATACTGGTCAGTGCCGGTGCAGGGGGACACGCCGGCCAGCTCAACCCCATGAGTCTGGTGTCAGAGGTCCTATCGTTCTTCGACAAGACCCTGGTAATTTCCGGTTGCATCAGCACGGGTCAGGACGTGGCGACCGCCATGCAAATGGGAGCCGATTTCGCATACATGGGCACCCGTTTTATCAATACTACAGAGAGTCAGGCCCCCGAAGCCTACCGTCAGATGATCATCGATTCCGCTGCCCAGGATATCGTTTATACGGCTGCCGTTTCGGGCGTTCCTGCCAATTTCATGGCGGCCAGTCTGGAGGCCGCGGGCCTGAGCCAGGAAGATCTCCAGAAGCCACACAAAGTCGACTTTGGAAGCGAGCTGGACACCGAGGCCAAGGCATGGAAGACCATCTGGTCCGCAGGTCAGGGAGTCAGCAGTATAGACGATGTGCTGCCAACCGCCGAACTCATCGAACGCCTGCACAGGGAATTCACCGACTCCATAAACCGTCAATCACAACTGCTCAAACGTTTTTCACAACAATAGAGGGCCCCGGAGAACACGGGCCCGCCAACAATTCATTAAATTTCAACCTAAAGTAAAGTCTCTTGATTATGAACTCGCGTCACATCCTTCTTTCCGCCCTGACCGCTCTGTTTCTTGCCTCCTGTGCTGAGGATCCCAAGAAAGAGGACAGCGGCCCTGAAATCATGATTAATAAAGAGGAGAAAGCCAAGAAAGCCCCACCCAAGGCTGAAATTCCTGTAGATATGGAAAACAAGGGCATAGGACCCATCACTTCCTACGCTTTCAGCGAAGAAATCAATCAGGAAATGGCGGCGGCCGGGGAGGAAACCTTTAACAGTCTGTGCATCGCCTGTCATGAGGTCGAAAAACGCAGTATAGGACCGGCCATCTCAGGTCTCTACGAACGAAGAAGCCCAGAATGGGTGCTGAACATGATACTCAACCCCATGCAGATGATCAATGAAGACCCCATAGCCAAGGCCCTATACGAGGATTATGGTGCCATTATGGCCCCTCAGGGTCTTACCGAGCAACAAGCCAAAGAAGTCGCAGAGTACATGCGCACGCTGTAAAAAGAAAACCGCCCCGGTAGTACTACTCAGGGCGGCTTCGAACTAAATAACCAACCAAAAAGATTTTGAATTCGGCAGTCCTTAAGGGTCTGGGAAATCCCTTTTGCTACCGGAATTTATACCATAACGCCCCATTTATCGGTTTCATTGTACGGGGGGCCAAGAGATTCTATACTTGACTGAAAAAGAGATTTTCGATCCGTTTCAACCCCCGCGTGTCCTGGTCATAGGCGGTGGGAGTTGGGCTACGGCCCTTGTAAAAATCCTAACTGAAAACCTGGTGCCCGTTCACTGGTACCTGAGAAATGAGGCTATTATACAGTCGCTTCGGCAAGAAGGTCACAACCACCGATACCTTTCCGACGTACACTTCGACCCGGCCACCATTATGCTGTACGCAGATATCAACGAGGCGGTTAGAGCGGCCGAAATTATCGTCCTTGCCGTACCATCCGCTTTTTTTAGCAGCACCCTGTCTGACCTCGAAGCTTCCCTGGACGAGAAAATGGTCTTTTCTGCCATAAAAGGAATCATCCCGGAAAGCGGACTGATCGTCGGCGAACACCTACATCGGGAATTCGGACTGCCCTATTCACAGATCGGTGTAATTACGGGACCCTGCCACGCCGAGGAAGTGGCTATGGAAAAACTCTCCTACCTGACCTTGGCTTGCTCTGAAGTAAGCCGTGCGCAGGCCCTCGCCAATTGTATGGCCTCACACTACATCAAAACCTATGTTTCCGACGATATATACGGGACGGAATACGCCGCCGTACTCAAGAATATTTATGCTATTGCGGCAGGTATCGCACATGGCCTGGGTTATGGGGATAATTTTATCAGCGTACTCATCAGCAATGCCATACGGGAAACACAGCGTTTTATCGACCAGGCGCACCCCATAGACCGGAACATTAATGGTAGCGCCTATTTAGGTGATCTGCTGGTTACCGCCTATTCCCCATTTAGCCGAAACCGCATGTTCGGTAACATGCTGGGCAAAGGATATACCGTGCGTAGTGCGATCATGGAAATGAATATGATCGCAGAAGGCTATTACGCAGCAAAAAGTGCATACGAAATCAGCCAGGGTTTCGATGAACCGGGTTTGACACCCATCATCGACAGCGTATACGCCATTTTGTATAAAAAAGCGTCACCAAAGACGACCTTCCGGAAGGTGGAGGACGCAATGGACTGATGAGTGCGTCCGGCACTATTCCTGATGGGAGGCTTTTTCCTTCGCTGTATTTGGACTGAAGTCAGAGTGCTTGCGAACCTCCTCGGTCATCTCATGTATATAGGCCTCCTTCACTTGATCGGACCAATCGAAATATTGGGCCATACGGTCCGCCACTCGGTTCAGATGCTCCCTAACCGTGGAAATCCTGAAATAAAGCCGGCCGGTCCTGCGGATGAAGAAGTCAGCCGGCGTCGCCACGGCCTCGTTATCCAGGCAAAAATCGAGTTCCGCCATCAGCAGTCGCACCAGGGGACTCTCGCCTTGCCCGGCGTTCGAGCGGTAGCGCTCCCAAATCTCCAGACACTGTATCCCGTAGTTGTGAACCAGGTAGGGCACCTCGGCTTCGGGCAGGCCCTCGGCTTCGAGCAGGCTGGCGAATTCCTTGCTGAATTCCTTTACCTCTTCCCAGTTCGCAAAGGAATCATTCCCCCCCAGGGGTATCTCCTCAGTTCGGCATGATGGGAGTGCTGTCCCCGTGGCCGACTTCATCTGCTGAGCCACCTTGTTGACCACCCGCTCCGCCATTTTGCGATAGCCCGTTAGTTTTCCTCCGGCTATACTGATCAGGCCCGAGCCGGAAACAAAGGTCTCGTCCTTACGGGAGAGTTCCGAAGCCGACTTGCCCTCTTCATAGATCAGCGGGCGCAAGCCTGCCCAGGAGGATTCTATATCCTCGAAGGTCAGTTCTATGTCCGGGAACATCTGGTTCGTGGCTTCAATAAGGTAGGCCGCGTCGGCCAGGTCGGTGTACACCTCGTTCTTATCGTGTTCGTAGGGGGTATCCGTCGTTCCCAGGTAGGTGACTTCACCCCTGGGTATGGCAAACATCATCCGGCCATCGGGTATATCGAAGTAGACGGATTGCTTTACCGGGCATTTCTCGTAAGGGACGACTACGTGCACGCCCTTGGTCAGGTACAGTCTCTTTCCCCTGAGGGAGCCATCCAGGCCCCGCAACTCGTCTACCCACGGACCTGCGGCGTTTACCACGAAACGGGAACGTATGTTCAGGGACTGGGAAGTCAGGCTATCGTAGGCCTCCACGCCGCGAACCTTCCCGTCTTCACTGGTAATGAAGCCACGAACTTCGCAATAATTCAGAGGCTCGCCACCGTATTCGCGTCCCTTTTTGATCAGCTCCACGGTAAGGCGTGCGTCATCGGTGCGGTATTCGGCATAGTAGCCTGCCCCTACCAGTCGTTCCGCTGGCAAAAGGGGTTCCCGGACGAGTGCATCTTGCTTTTCCAGCATCACCCGCTGGTCGTCACCCTCCACATGGGCCAGCATATCGTAGATCTTCAGTCCGAACGAGGTAAGCCACTTTCCGTAGGACCCGCCTTCGACCAGGGGAAGCAGCATCTTCTCAGGGACCACCAGATGCGGGGCGAGGTTGTGTACGATGGCGCGTTCGGATCCCACCTCGTGTACCAGCCAGAAGTCGAATTGCTTGAGGTACCTCAGTCCTCCGTGTATGAGCTTGGTCGATCGGCTGCTGGTACCCGATGCAAAGTCTCCCTTCTCCAGGAGGGCTGCCTTGAGCCCACGGGAAGCCGCATCCAGCAGTATGCCTGCACCGGTTATTCCGCCTCCGATGACCAGGAGGTCGTATTCTTCTTCCTTCAGGGTTTGCAGGGTCTGTGCCCGTTCCTTCTGGCTGAATTGAGGGGTGGATTCTATCATGTTGTGTCTTGCTTTTTCAGGTTTACTGTATGTACTCCCTCTCCAGGAAGTACATCACCAGGGCCTCCTTCATGAGCAGGGATTGCTCCCCGGCTTTGAGCGGCGGGAGCTTTTCCACCACTTCGTAATGCGGCCATCCATCCGGGTCCACGTAGTCGAACCGGTAATACCCGAAGGGCTCCAGCAGGCGACAGATCGCCACATGCATGAGCTGAATTTTCTCGTCCTTTTTCGTTCGGCCCTTGTATTTTCCCACTTCCTGAACACCCACCAAATAAATGATGGCATCCAGATCAAGTTGCTCTCCGTCAGCAAATTGCTCGGAGAGTCGATCGGTAAGTTGTTCCCAACGGAGCCGCAGTGTTTCGTCCCTGGACATCGCACGTAAAAGTACGAATCAAAAGTATATATTTGTGAAGTTCAACGGGCTAAGGTCCAGCGAACGACGAACTAAATAAACAACCGCCACATGAGCCTGCTCGATATCATCATGGGCCTCATCATTGTATGGGGACTCGTCAAAGGAATTAAGAACGGCCTCTTTGCAGAGGTCGCCGAAATCATCGCCCTGGTCGTCGGGATATACGGGGCCATTCACCTTTCCTATATAGTCGCGGACTTCATGGAGGGCGCACTGGACTGGAATGCCAAGTACACTCAGGTGGCGGCCTTTCTGCTGACCTTTCTGATTATCGTCGTGATTGTGAACCTCTCGGGCAAGTTCCTTACCGATGCCGTGGATGGCACCAAAATCCTCGGACTGATGAATAAGATCGCCGGCGCAGCCTTCGGAGTGCTAAAAATGGCGGTCGTACTCGGGGCTTTGCTCTTTTTCTTCGAGAAAGTCACGGCTTCCTTCAACCTCATCACCGATAAGACCCGTGAGAATTCGGTCTTCTACAAACCTGTTTACCGGACCGGTGAATTTATCTTCTCCAAAGTCATGAAGGAGGATAACCCCCGCAAGCTCGATCGAAAGCTGGAGAAGAAGAACCCCCTTAAACTGTAGAATAGTCTTACTGGGTTTGAATGATATGCCTGCGATTAATCGCAGGATTCTTCCCGTTTATCGAGCCTGCTAAATACCCTGTACCTGAGCATTTTGGGCGGATTGTGCGTTTCGTCGATAAATTGCAGCACTTGGAGATGAATCTCCCTCACAGCTACGGTGCCTCCCTACATTTGGAATCCAACGCAATCATTTGCCCCGATGAAAAAGACGTTCGATTCAGTAAAAAGACATCAAGGATTGTATCTGCTCCTCGCGATAGTTGCACTTATGGTTTCCTGCCAGGATGACCTGGTTTTGGAAGATGGCCTGCTTTACCAGGAGCAGACAAAAAGCGAGCCCTGGACCGACACCTTCGAGAACATGGAGGAAATGGAGGCTGAACTCCTGAATATGATTAACGAACACCGGTCTTCTCAGGGACTCGGTGTTCTGAATTACGACGAGACCACCTACCTGTTTGCCCGTCAACATAACGAATACATGATCTTAGATGGCAAGCTCAGCCACGAAAACTTCAGCAGCCGGGCCCGTCAACTCACCGAGCAGACCGGAGCAACCGAGGTAGCTGAAAATGTAGCCCGCAATTACACCAACAGCAAGGATGTACTCAACGGATGGATCGCCAGTTCGGGTCACCGTCGAAATATTGAAGGGAACTACAACTATACCGGTCTCAGCATAAAGGCTGATGATGAAGGTAATCTCTACTTCACTCAGATCTTCGTAAAGAAGTAAAATCCGGCCTACGGACATATTTCAGTACCTTGCCCTAAACTTCGGACTATGGCGCTGAACCCTCCTTTCAACCTGCAGCAATGGCTGGAGGAAAACCGGGATAGCCTGAAACCCCCGGTTGGTAACCGCAACCTTTACAGAGAATCCGGTGACTACATCGTGATGATAGTAGCCGGCCCGAACGCCCGCAAGGACTATCACTATAACCAGACCGAAGAACTCTTCTATCAGCTGGAAGGCCGCATACGCGTTCACGTTCAGGATGAGGGAATTAAAAAAACCTTCGAGCTGGGACCCGGTGACATGTATCTCCATCCGGCGCGAATTCCACACAGCCCTGAACGCATGGAGGGGTCCATTGGCCTGGTCGTGGAGCGCAAGCGCTCGGGGACCGGCACAAAGGACGGCCTGCTCTGGTTTTGCGACTCATGCAATACACTGCTGCACGAGACCTACTTCGAGCTGAAGGACATCGAAAAGGATTTCCTCCCGCGCTTCAGGGAGTTCTATACCTCCGAAAAACTGAGGACATGCTCCTCCTGCGGGACGGTGATGGCCTCCGATCACCGTTTCACGGACCCCCGTTGAAATTGGTCGATTCCTGTGGAAGAGCGTACCTTTGAAGTAAGGTCAATTCCGGACCCGAATCCGGGTCCCGACCCTTCAAAAAATGCAATCTACATGAATACTTTCAAGGACATTCTCTTCAGCGAACTCGAACTCGAAACCCGTGAACCCGCAGCCAGCGGCAAGAGCTATTTCCGGGCAGGCGGACCCGAGATCCCCTGCCATTCCCCGGTGGATGGCCAGCACCTGGCCGATATCGCCGCAACGACCCGGGAGGATTACGATGCTACTGTGGAAGCGGGCTTGCGCGCCTTCGATCAATGGAAAACCGTACCCGCACCCAAGCGGGGCGAAGTAGTGCGCATACTGGGCGACCGACTCAGGGAACAGAAAGAACCCCTTGGCAAACTGGTTTCCTACGAAATGGGTAAATCGTTGCAGGAAGGACTGGGCGAAGTACAGGAGATGATCGATATATGCGAATTTGCAGTGGGGCTTTCCCGGCAGCTCCACGGCTTTACCATGCATTCCGAAAGGCCTCAGCACCGCATGTACGAGCAGTATCACCCCCTGGGAATGGTGGGAATCATCTCGGCCTTTAATTTCCCCGTCGCCGTTTGGGCATGGAATGCAGCCATCGCCCTGGTATGCGGTGATGTTTGCCTCTGGAAGCCTTCCGAAAAAACACCCCTCTGCGGGGTGGCCTGCCAGAAGATCCTGGCCAGAGTACTTGAGGAGTGCGGTCACGATCCCGCCATCAGCGGGCTGGTGATCGGAGGCCGTGAAGCCGGGGAATGGATGAGCACCGATACGCGCATACCTATGGTTTCCGCAACGGGATCCATACGCATGGGCAAACAGGTCGCACAGAAGGTAGGAGCCAGACTGGGGAAAAGCCTGCTGGAACTGGGGGGAAACAATGCCGTAATCCTAACTCCCAACGCGGATCTGGACATGGCACTGACCGGTGTACTGTTCGGGGCCGTGGGTACAGCGGGACAGCGTTGCACGAGTACCCGTCGATTGATCGTGCATGAGGATATCTACGAACAAGTCCGTGAAAAGCTGGTCCATGCCTATGGTCAACTGAACATCGGCAACCCCCTGGACGAATCCAACCATATCGGGCCGTTGATTGATACCGACGCCGTGGAACAATACACTAACGCCCTGGAAACCGCCGTTCAGGAGGGGGCCACCCTGGCAGTCGCCGGCGGGAAACTCGAAGGACCTGGATTCGAAAGCGGCTGCTACGTTAGGCCTGCCCTGGTCGAGGCCCGCAACGAGCTGTCCATAGTCCAGGAAGAGACCTTTGCCCCCATTCTTTACCTGATCCGTTACCAGGGGGAGATCGAAGACGCCATTGCCCTTCAAAACGGAGTCAAGCAGGGCCTTTCCTCCGCCGTATTCACCAACCAGCTCCGGGAAGCCGAACGCTTCCTGTCTGCGTCCGGCAGCGACTGCGGTATCGCCAATGTGAACATCGGTACCTCGGGAGCGGAAATCGGTGGAGCCTTCGGAGGTGAGAAGGAAACCGGCGGAGGACGTGAAAGCGGATCGGACGCCTGGAAGTTCTACATGAGGAGGCAGACCAATACCATCAACTATTCCAAAGAACTTCCCCTGGCACAGGGAATCAAGTTCAATATCTAGGGCTTTCTGCGAAAAGCAGGGGAAAAGCGCCGGACCTCGTTGGTCGGTCGTTCGAAATTTATTTGTTAAAAATTACATTTTTTTCGACTACCCGCTTTGATAATTGGACTTACTTCCTATATTTATAACATTCTCAAAATCAACCAAAGGCAGAGGAATACCGAACGCTAACTACGGAACACTATGGAAATGCACAGTCCTACGACCCGTGGAGAGGTCGACAATGGCATGTACAAGCCTATAACGGATGGCATGTCCGGAAACAGGCAGCAAACGCCTAATCTGGCCACTGTGCAGTCTGCCGGCTCCGACGAGCTGATGTGGCTGCTGCTGGAACGCCTGCTTGATTTTTCCGTTCAATGCCGCCAGACCCGGACCATGTACACCCAGGGAAACCACAACCCCGTATTGCAGGAGTTAGTAAGCCTGCTCCGCATGAACGGAGGGGGAGCCTTCGGCAATACATCCTACGGAGGAGGGTATAACAATTCATTCCTGGTCGACAAGATCAGTTACCTCATCACTAAGCTGGACCAGCAACAACACGATTATATGAACCAAAATGCACCGCAGCTTCCGTCTACGGGACCTGTACTCGAAATACTTTTTCAGATGTTACGAAACCAGACCCCCCCATCGGCCCCTAAGAACCAGCAGGAGTATCCGGAGCACATTCAGAAGCATTTGAAGGTGCTCGGTGACATGATGATGAAAATGAACCACCTGCCGGCAGAAGGACAGAACATTGACCTGCTTACCACCCTGCTGGCCAGTGAACTGGAGACGAATCCCCAGGTGAATAACAAGATGATACAGGCCAAAGACAAAGACAAGTGGGTAGGATACCACAAAGGAGCCTATGATATTATAGCCGTTTACAATCCCGGCGGAACGGAAGGCCTCAGCCTCAAGCAGGATCAGGGCGATTATGTGGCACGGCATAAAATGCCATTCGCTATGAATTCTAAGGAAGAAAAAGACGGCAGCGATCTGGAGAAGCTGGATAAGGAACTGCAGGAAACCATTACCCGAAACGCCATGCGTTATATACGCAAAGGATATTCATCGTTTGAAAATGGCGATTACAGAAGGGCCCTATCCGAATTCAAACTGGGTAGAGATTCCATCGTAAAGGCCGGTTTTAACGATGACGAAGCCGTTTATAAACTGGAGGAGCGTTGCAACGAATTCATCAAGAAGTGCAACGACATCTTAACCCGCAAGAAAAAGCGCAGCGGATTGTTGCCCTGGTAGAATTTAGTCAGAACATATTGAAGAAAAACGGCTCATTTGGTGAGCCGTTTTTCTTTTAATAAAAAACCGCGAACCAGAGGCCCGCGGTTTAAACCAACTTAACTAACTCAAACTTAATATTTAAACAAGGTCTTTTTCTTGAACTACATCCTTCAGCTTAGTATAGAGGTGATCGTTTAGTTAATAACTTTTCGCCTGCACCTATATTGAAGAATCGCTTAAAATTATAAAAATTTATTAGACTTTTCCATAAAACTGAGTCAATTATGGGAATTGTCCCACTAAAAACGCGATTATTAAGGGTTTCCACTCTCATATACCGTACGGTACATTTGAGGATCCAGTTATCCGATAACCTGTCAGAGTGAATTCCGGCAGGCATCGTTTTACATCAAAAGGAACCATCGTGCGCATGTCGGGCATATTCCCGAGGTTCTCCTCTCGGGAAGCCAGACCCTAAAAAACAAAGAAATACCGGATTTATGTACCATAAATTCGCAAGGGATTCGAATCGAATCGTAGTTTTGTAGGGGGAATTGTACGCGGTCTTCATCCCTAACCCAGCAGGTCCTCGGGTACCGCCTATTCCGACGAAAATCCAAATACCGATACTGAATACGATGAATGATTACATCTGGTACGGGCTGATTTTGCTTGCCACAGGCATCCTTTGCACGTTGATCGGTTACTATTGGGGACGCAGGACCCGACCCGCGAATAACCCCAGCGACGGCATAGACCCGGTTAAATACAAGACCCTGAAGAAGGAAAACTTCCATCTTCGGCAGGACGCCGATCTCTACCGCCTACAGGCCAAGGAACTCGAGGAAGAGCTGTTCCGTATGGGAAAATGGAATACGGATCCAGAGCCCGTGACCGCTGAAGTGCCCGGGCAAACAGAATCTCAGAGAATCATGGCCGTTCCCTTCGACAGCGACGTCGCTCAACGCCAATACGGCAAACGCATACGCGACAATGACCTGAAGGTAATTGAGGGAATCGGACCCAAAATCGAAGATCTCTTCAAGAGTGCTGGCATAGACTCTTGGAAAAAACTGGCACAGTGCAGTACCGAAAAATGCCGGGACTTGCTATTGAAAGGAGGAGACCGCTTCCGTATGCATAATCCGGAAACCTGGCCATCTCAGGCGCGTATGGCCTGTGAAGGAAGATGGGAGGAACTCGCCAACTGGCAGGAAGCCCACAAGAACGGCAAGCCCAGAACGACGGATTCAGCTTAGTTCGTTTGGGGATTTCGACCGAATTCGCCGGGATAGAAGCGTTCTACCGGATCGCTCTGCCAGAATTCTTCGCTGTGTACATCCAGCATCGTCAGACTGCCTTTGAAAGCGGCACCGGTGTCCACGTTCCAGACGTTGGCTGCCTTGCGGGGCGGTACCCGTTCTTCCTTGGATAAAGGGGTATGTCCAATGAATATCTGCTCGTAATTCAGCAACCTCCTCGGATAGTTTTCATCCTCCGGAGAAAGCGAACCATCCACCGCATTGGCCACCTCCCAGAGGGTACGATCCCAGTAAAACATCTTCTCGAAATACTCGTGCTCGATTCCCCTGAGGTTGGTAAAGCCCGCATGAAGGTACAGCCGGTTTTTTTCGTCCAGATAATAGGGCCTGAGCTTTCCAAGCCACTCGATGTGACGCTGCCATTTATCCTCACCAGCCTTTAGATAGGACTCCATGGTTACCGCTCCGCCATGCTGCATCCAGTTATCATGGGCTTCCCGGCTCAGCATCCAGTCTCGGGCAAGTTCGTCGTGATTCCCTTTAATGAATGTCGTCTTTTGACGGTTCTCCAAATCCATCAGGAATTCAACGGTTTCGAAGGCATCGCTCCAACCGTCCACGAAGTCTCCCAGGAAAATCAGGTGATCATCGGGGCTCACCCCGGCCCTTTGCAGCAATTGTTCGAGGGCCTTCAGCCCACCGTGAATATCTCCTATAACCAGGGTACGCATAGTACGTGTTTTGGGCAGACAATGATACGACTAAATAATGATTTTGCTTTTTTAGTCATACCTTTAATTCGTGTGCAGTCCGGGGGGATTCGCGTTAGCCCCAACTGGACCAGAACAGCCATTCAATTCCTTATGGAGATGCATCGTGTGTTTTGTATCGGCGAACTCCTCATCGATTTCGTAGCCGAAAACCAGGGATCAGACCTTTCCCGTGCCCGCGAATTCACAAAGAAAGCCGGGGGAGCACCGGCAAATGTGGCTTGTGCGATTGCCAGGCTCGGGGGACACAGCAGCTTTATCGGTTCTGTGGGTAAGGATCCTCTGGGCACCTTCTTACTCAGGACGCTGGAAGAACAAGACGTCGACATCACGCTTTCCCAAAGGGTCAAGGCCTTTACCACCCTGGCCTTTGTATCCATATCCAGGAATGGGGAAAGGGATTTCGTTTTCAGCCGGGGAGCGGACAGGGAGCTCAAATACGACAAAGGGGTACAGCGGCATTTTCCTGGCAACCTGGTGCACTTCGGCGCGGCTACCTGTCACCTGGGCGGGGCGCTGGAGGAAACGTACAACCACTTTTTTTTCGACGCCATAGCGCGAAATGCCTTTATCAGTTTTGACCCCAATTACCGCGAGGACCTCTGGAAGGGGAACTCGGAGGAATTCGTTCGCAAATGCCTGCCGTATGTAGAACGGGCTCACCTTTGTAAATTCAGTGAATCCGAGGCCCTGCTGCTTTCCGGAGCCGATCGCATCGAGCCGGCCTGCGACGCCTTCCACCAGATGGGAGCTGGCATCGTCTTGGTCACCCTGGGCAAGGAAGGCTCCCTGGTCAGCTTCAACGGAAAGAAAAAAATGGTAAGGAGCCATAAGGTGACCCCGGTAGATACTACCGGTGCAGGCGACGCCTTTATTGGATGCATGCTGTATCAGATCTCATGCCTGGAGGACCCCTTCGCTATACTCGAGGACGACCAGGACCTGATCAAAATGGTGAAGAAGGCCAATAAGGCAGGAGCCCTGACCACGACCCAGTTCGGCGCCATCGATGCCCTGCCCACTCGTGAGGAGTTGGATCTCTGAGATATGGCTAGTTATAGCGCACCTTGCGTATGATGCGAAGCGATTCCTTAAGCGATTGATAGGTTACCAGATCCGTCCTCTTGAGCAGTTCCCTTGAATCTTCCATCCGATCCCGAGCCTCTTCGAAGCCGTTGAGGTAACAGATCAGGTAGGTATGTGGAAGCTGCTGCAAGTCTTCGAATTCCATGGGACTGAGTATCTGGCCCCTTCCCAGCCTCTTCAGCAACTCGTTATTGGTATTGTAGAGGTGATGGAGTTGGCGGCGATTGAATTGGGGCTTCTCAAACAGCAATTCCGACTGCATCTTGTACGACCCGTTTTCGTAAAACCTCAGGTCGACACGTTCCAAAGGATAGAATCGTTGATTCCCGGCCAGTCCGATCCTGACGTATTCCACTATGGTAAAACGGTGATCGTCTACGATAATCTCGATCTGATCCAGGGCCGAATAGAAGAGTTTACGCTGTTCGTTTACCAGTTCGATATCCGCCCGAGTGTAGTATTCCTTGCCGTTTGCCCGGATGAGGTTACCCGCCCAGCAGACCACATGCTGCTCCTTGAACACCCGGTAATTCGTCGTCAGATTGGCATGTCGGTGCACGATAAAATCCATCACCCCATCCAGCGTCTGCTGGATGTTGTTTCGGGCATTCATCTCAATATTGCGAACCGTTTCTGAGTTACGGTCTTCCAACTTAATATCAAACGCCTTGGGATAACTAATACTGCCCTCGCGGAAGAATACCATCCCACCGTAGTACTTCCAGATGTTCTTGCGCAATGAACATACCTTTCCTGAAGAACGTATGGTTACCAGCCCGACCACTTTGCCCTCCGGCAGACTGGGCCACTGAATGTTTTCATAGGCAACTATGGGTGCCGGGTCCAGGTAGGCATTAACCAGATTCTGAATCTTACTGTCGTCGAAGAAATCCACGCCGACGATCTTGTTGTGTTCGTCCTCTACCCCGACGACGATAAATGAATTGTTGGCTGGGTTGCTATTGGCCAGGGCGCAGATGTGCTTGACGAATTTGGCCTTACCTTCTTTGGTCCCCAGGGAGATGAAGCGCTTCTTGTCGTAGAAACTGTTCTCATCGTTGTGGGCGAGCAGGTTCTTGATGAGCAAGCGCTTGTTAATCATTTCCGGAGGATGGTAGTCGAATTGGCCTGGGCCGTAGGCAAGACCATGAGATCGGCTATATTGACATGCGGGGGCCGGCTGATCGCAAACTCGATGATCTCGGCTATATCCTCCGCCATGAGTGGCTGATAAGACTCATAGGCCTGCCCGGCCCGCTCTTTGTTACCCTTAAACCGCACCTCGCTGAACTCGGTTTGCACCATGCCTGGATTTATGGCACCAACGCGTATGCCCGCTTCATTCAGGTCGATGCGCATCCCTTGAGTCAGAGCGTCCACGGCAAACTTGCTTGCGCAATACACGTTTCCCCTGGGATATACCTCCTTACCGGCTATAGAGCCTATATTGATAATCTGACCAGAAGGCGATTGCTTCAGGTCTTCAATCAGGGCGCGCGTCACGTAAAGCAGCCCCTTGACATTTCCGTCGATCATGGCGTCCCAGTCCTCCAGGCTCCCCTTATCGATGGTGTCCAGGCCGTGGGCATTGCCCGCATTGTTGATCAATATGTCGATCGGGCGAAAGCGCTCAGGGATGCCCGATAGCGACCGGGTAACGGCCTCGGCCTCCCTAACATCGAATACGAGTGTATGTACCTCCGTTTGGGATCCCAGGTCTTCCTCGAGCTCCTTTAATCGCTCTGCTCTCCTGCCGCAGAGAATCAGGCGACACCCTTTTTGTGCCAGTAGCTCAGCCGTGGCTCGTCCGATTCCACTGGTACTTCCCGTGATGCAAACCGTTTTTTTCATAACCCTCCTGTCATTTATGGAACCCTTCGCCCGATATGGGCCTCCCAAAGGGTAAACCAGTCCTGCAATTCCATGTACGCGGCGCTGGACTCTATCATGGAACGCATGCGTTCGCCCCGGGTCGTACCCACCACAGGGATCACCCCGGCCGGATGCCTCTTCAGCCACATAATCGCCAGTCCTGCCTCGTCCGTTCCGTATTTCGACTTGAGCGGCTGCATTGCCTTCCATATGCGTTCCTCCCTGTCTTCCCTGGATTTCTTCAGCAATAGTCCGAGGGGGCTCCAGGCCATGGGAAGCCTTCCAGCCGCCTGGCAGTCGTCCAGTACCCCGGTATAGAACGGTTCCGTCTGGCTGAGAGAAAACTCGAACTGGTTCGCTTCAACCTCTATCGCGGTCTCCAGGTATGCGATCTGACCTGGGGCGAAGTTGGATACTCCGAAGTGCAGCACTTTACCCGTATCCTTCAACTCGCGGACGGCCTCGGCCACCTCCTCTGCCTCCATGAGCGGACTGGGGCGGTGAAGCAGATACAGGTCCAGATAATCCGATCCCAATTGGCTCAGGGAACGGTGAGCGGAATCTACTATATACCTTCTGTCGTACTGATAGTGCTTTACCCGGTTATCCCGGGTCTTGGCGATCTGTATTCCGCATTTGCTGATGAGCTGGATGGATTCCCGCTGTACTCCCGATTGGCTCAGGGCCTGTCCGAAAAGCGTCTCGGTCGTATAATCCCCGTAGATATCGGCATGATCGAAAGTGTGCACCCCCATTTCGACCAGTTCCTCAAGGTAGGCCGCCGCCTGTGCGGGGTTCATATCCTTTCCCCAGATTCCCCAGGTCATACAGCCCGCTATCAAACGGGAAAATTTCATGTCTACCGGCATAAAGTGAAAATATGAAAATAAGGACTTAAAGCCTTGCCAATTTCCTGAGCCCGAAATTACATTTAACCTAAGATTAACAACGCATTTTAATATTAATCTTCATTTTGCGTCCGTTAAAATTGGTACGTTAAACCCGCGTGAAGACTGGCGTGCGGCGAAGGAGCCGGCCCTCTTTCAGAGCGAAGGGCGAACTTCATTCAGATCGCATACTTTCCTCCAACGGGCCATTGAATATCAAACAGTTGAGTCCGTTGTCAAGCCGCTTCTCTGAGCAGGCCATTCGCAAACGGGCTATCGAAAAGGAATAGTGCATTAGCTTATGGACGAAAAAACTACCATTGACATTGAGCGGATCAATCAAAAGATCAAGGAAGAAAGTCAGTTTATCGATACGCTGACTGACGAGATGGGCAAAGTCATCATCGGTCAGAAGCAAATGGTTCAGAAACTCCTGATCGGACTTTTGGGAAAGGGGCACATCCTGCTGGAAGGTGTACCCGGACTGGCTAAAACACTATCCATCAATACGCTGTCCCGTGCAGTAAAGGGTAGTTTCAGCAGGATACAGTTTACTCCTGATCTTCTGCCCGCCGACGTCATCGGGACGCTCATATACAACATCAAGGAAAACGAGTTCTCCATCAAGAAGGGGCCCATATTTGCCAATTTCGTTTTGGCCGATGAGATCAATAGGGCCCCGGCCAAGGTACAATCTGCCCTGCTCGAGGCCATGCAGGAGCGTCAGGTGACCATAGGCGATGAATCTTTCTTTTTGGAAGCCCCTTTCCTGGTGATGGCGACTCAGAATCCGGTGGAGCAGGAAGGAACCTATCCACTTCCCGAGGCACAGATGGACCGTTTCATGCTCAAGGCCGTCATCGATTACCCCAATATGGAAGAAGAGCAGTTCATTATCCGACAGCAAATGACCGGCAAAGTGCCCGAAGTCCACGCCGTAGTCGAGATCGAACAGATTCTCCGTGCACAAGAGGTGGTTAGCGAGGTCTACATGGACGAGAAAATCGAAAAATACATACTCGACCTGGTTTTTGCGACGCGTTTCCCTGACAAGTACAACCTCGGCAAATTGCAGCCCCTGATTAGTTTCGGTGCCTCGCCCCGTGGAAGTATCAACCTGGCGAAGGCGGCCAAATGCCACGCATTTATTCAGCGTCGGGGCTATGTGATCCCCGAGGATATACGCGCCGTAGTACACGATGTATTGCGGCACCGTATCGGTATCACCTATGAGGCTG
>CAZKAP010000049.1:0-19572 GCA_964550895.1 uncultured Flavobacteriaceae bacterium | reverse complement strand
AGTAATGATCGACCAGGTCTTTACCCTGATTGGCCGCCCAGGTACCCTTCATGGTGTAAAACAGACCGGGTGCAGTACTGATTACGAGCAAGCCGTCGAAACGGGAATGATCAATGACATCTTCTATAGGATGCAAGGGTGAGCTACCCGGATACGCCAGCATAACTGGCCTCTTCCCCGTTATGGAATCCCACAGGTGAATATTCAGGTCGAAATGTCCTCTCGATGAGCCGAGTATAACGACATCATCCGAATCGAGGTCATCCACCCGGGCTCTCCAGTCTGCCCACAGGTCTTTGCTGCTGACATCGTGCCCGACGGGCCAGTGTTCTACCTGTCCAAAATACCATTCCCAGGGGATGAACAATACCAGGGTTACCATCACAGCGTACAGGAATACGCGCAGATTGACTTTAGGATTCATTGGGAAGCGGAATGATGAGTATAGGTATGGTCTGGTGTCGGATCAGTTTGGACGAGGTATGCCCAACGAATGTGGTGTAAAGGAGTCCGTGCCTGTGGCTTCCGATCACCAGCAGATCGATTCCGAGTTTCTGAATCTCCTGCTCGATCAGTTCAACCGTTGGCCCTTTCACCAAAAGGGCATCTGCCTCTACTCCCGCCGACTGCGCCCTGGAGCTTAATTCCAGGAGCCTTGTGGCTTCGGCATTCAGTTCTTTCTCCCGCCCTTCGCGTATGTATTCCGGACCTACGTCATAGCCCACAAAATCCGGATCCGGAGCGGCTATGTGTACAATCCAAAGTTTGCAGCGGTACCTCTCACCCAGGGAAACGGCCCATCCGAGCAACAAGCCGTCATTGCGGTCAAGATCGACCGCAACAAGAATATTTTTCATTAATGGTTAGGTTGTCAGTGTACCGCAAGGTATAATTTAAATCTTTAACCCAATTTTTTTTGGGCAGCTCAAATCACCGGTGGGTTCTCGGGGTTCTTCTACAGGCTACAACGACCCATTTTTAGGACCATGTAGATTTGGAATGGCACGGTTTCCCAGAGGTGTTCTGCATGGCCCCGTTCACCCCTGTGAAATCAAGGATGTCACATATTCCGTTGGATTCCCTAAGAATTTCGGATTCGTTAATTTTTAATAGACCAATCTGTTAATACAGTAAATTCACTGCGTGAAACGGGTGTGATCCCAAAAAATCCTCAAATGGAGTCGATTAGTGTGCTGGACATGTTTAGTATAGGAATTGGTCCTTCCAGTTCGCATACTCTGGGACCTTGGAGGGCCTGCATGGACTCTTTGACAAAGAGCAGTCGGCTTAGGCAGACCGAAGCGGTGCGCCGGGTTCGGGTGCACCTGTTTGGATCGCTTTCTCTTACAGGCAGGGGGCATGCCACCGACAAGGCCGTGATGCTCGCCCTTAGCGGACTTCATCCAGAGGATGCCGGACCGGAAGAAATCAACAACGTACTAAAGCGAATCAGTGAACAGGGTGCCCTGCTGCTCGGAGGTAAAACGGAACTGGCGTTCGATACGGATCGGGATATCGAATTCCGGAATTATTTTCTCCCGGGTCACGCCAACGGGATGCAGATCGAGTACGAGTACGCCGACGAGACCCAGGTCTATACGTATTATTCCATCGGAGGAGGCTTTATTACCGATCAGGAAGGTCGGGTGATCGACACGGATGGCTGGAGCCGGAAACCCTGTTCAACAGACATTCTCAAAGGGGAAGACATCCTGAAACACTGCACTCCGGAAGGTTATTCCATATGGGAACTCAGCCTGAAGCATGAAATCGAGATGCACGGGCAGGAGGCCTTCGAAAGCCGGCTAAAGGCCATATGGGAAGCCATGCTGGGCAGCGTGTATGAGGGTTGCCACACCCGGGGTGAATTGCCAGGCGGACTGCGGGTTATTCGCCGTGCGGCTGCCCTGTGTGAGAGGCTGGAGGTCGGTCCTGCCTATGACGACCCACAGGAGTGGATTACCGCCATCCGCGGAACTAAGATTCGGTTCCGTCAGATCTTTAAATGGGTGGCTTGCTGGGCCATAGCCGTAAACGAGGTCAATGCAGCTATGGGCCGGGTGGTAACGGCTCCGACAAATGGCAGTGCGGGGGTTATCCCCTCGGTAATCATGTACTACCTGTGCATAGAAAATCACGAGTCCGGGTGGGAGGAGGTTAAGCGATTCCTGCTTGTGGCCGGCATGATTGGCAGCATCTTTAAACACGGGGCAACCTTGTCAGCCGCCATGGGCGGGTGCCAGGCGGAGATCGGAGTCTCTTCGGCCATGGCGGCGGCTGGTCTGGCTGAACTATTAGGAGGTACGCCAGAACAGGTTCTTATGGCATCGGAAATCGCCATGGAGCACCACCTGGGTCTCACTTGCGATCCCGTAGGCGGACTGGTCCAGATTCCGTGTATCGAACGGAACTCCATGGGGGCCATAAAGGCCATTCAGGCAGCGGAACTGGCCCTGGAGAGTGACCCCTCCGATGCACGGGTTTCCCTGGATAAAGTAATCCGAACTATGTGGAGTACCGCCCAGGACATGCACCGCAAATACAAAGAAACCTCGGAAGGAGGATTGGCCGTGGAGGTATTCAACAGCGATTGTTAGCGGGCCTCTCAGCGCTTTCGGGTGTCTATAATGTGAGCGATACGCCATCGTCCACCCTCTCGGATCAGGTGCAGTGAATTGGCTCCACTGTGGCTGAGTTTACCATCAATGTAAAACTCATAGGGGGCCCAGATGTGGACCAGGGGTCCATCCCGACGAGTTTCAACCGATAGTATTCGTTCTTCGAAATCCAGGCTGTCCGGTATGGATCCGATAGAGGCGACGAAGTTTTCATAGGCCGAAGTCCGAACCGTCCCAACGCCATCCGACCCTATGCCGACCGATTGCATAAGTGTAGCGGCACCGCCGAAAGCCTTCAGGGCCGTGGTGTCTCTGCGATGGAATGCCTCGAAGAACTGCTCAAAAGCAGCGATGGCCTGTTCCGTGTAGGTGTCGCCCTGATCCTGGGCACTGAGCGATGTATGGGTCAGGGCGAAGACGAATCCGGTCAAAAGCCCCTTACTGATAAGGTTCATGATAATGGTATTGATCGAATTCCAAAATACGACGATTCCCTCCAAATTCCCGTTACTTTGTATGCAGTAAATCAGATCAGGGTATGTCCGTAGCTAAAAAACAGTACAAACGAATCACCGTCAAGTCCCTTCTGGAGATGAAGCAACAGGGTGAAAAGATTTCTATGCTGACCTCCTACGATTACACCATGGCCAAAATTGTGGATTCCGCAGGTGTCGATGTGATCCTGGTCGGGGATTCAGCGAGTAATGTGATGGCCGGACACGAAACCACCGTCCCCATTACTCTCGATCAGATGATCTACCATGCCGGCTCCGTCGTTCGAGGTGCGTCCAGGGCCCTGGTGGTGGTGGATATCCCTTTCGGCAGCTATCAGAGCGATTCCAAAGAGGCCCTGAGGTCGGCCATCCGGATCATGAAGGAGAGCGGCGGCCATGCCGTCAAGGTCGAGGGAGGCGAGGAAATCAAGGACTCGGTTAAGCGCATCATACAGGCGGGGATACCGGTGATGGGACATCTGGGCCTCACCCCTCAGAGCATTTATAAATTCGGTACCTACACCGTGAGGGCGCGCGAGGAAGCCGAGGCCAGAAAACTCAAGAGCGATGCCAAGCTCTTACAGAAACTGGGATGTTTTGCCGTGGTGCTCGAAAAAATTCCAGCCGCCCTGGCCGAGGAAGTAGCAGGCGAACTGCATATTCCGGTTATCGGTATCGGCGCCGGAGGCGGTGTCGATGGCCAGGTATTGGTGGTACATGATATGCTGGGCATGACGCACGAGTTTAATCCCCGCTTCCTGCGAAGGTACCTGAATCTGTACGAATCCATGGGGTCGGCCATTTCACAATATGTAGGGGATGTCAAGTCCAGGGATTTCCCGAATACCGAAGAACAGTATTAGGCCACTCCATGAAACCTGTGGCCCCACTCGAAATCCTCTACGAGGATAACCACCTGATTGCCGTAAACAAACGAGCCGGAGACCTCGTACAAGGAGACAAAACGGGTGACCCCATACTGCCCGATGCGATCCGGGAGTACATAAGGGTAACATACGACAAACCCGGCAACGTCTTCCTGGGCGTGGTTCACCGACTGGACCGTCCGACCACAGGCGCGGTCGTATTTGCCCGTACCAGCAAGGCCCTGACCCGCTTAAATCAGTCCTTTAAGGAAGGAAGTCCCTTCAAAACCTACTGGGCATTGGTAGAAAATCGGCCCGGCGAAGACCATGGAAGGCTGGAGCATTATCTGGTCAAGAACCCCAAAACGAATAAAACCCGTGCTTTTCCCGGTCCGGTCGAAGGAGGACGCAAAGCCATACTGAGCTATCGATATAGAGGTAGCCTCGATCATTTCCACCTGCTGGAGATCGACCTGGTAACGGGCCGGTCTCATCAAATCCGGGCCCAGCTGGCCGCCGAAGGCTGCATCATTAAGGGAGATCTGAAGTACGGTGCCCGTCGTTCCAATCCCGATGGCAGTATTTGCCTGCACGCACTCCGCTTGCGGATACCCCACCCTACCCGGGAGGAAGAGGTCGATATCCTGGCCCCACTTCCACCACTGGCCATATGGAAGGCCTGCCGACAATGGCTGCCCGACGCCCAATCTAGCGAGTGAGCAGTGCCGCTTTTTCCCTGATGATTTCGGCCACAGGACGTTGTTGGAGGTGACTCTCGAGCCAACTGATGATGTCGAGGTAGAGGAAAGCCCTTTTTTCATACGGATGATTTTCATATGCCCGGAGTTCCTCGTATAAACCGCGGAATGCGGCATTGAGCTCTCCGGGGTACATGTCACCCAGCCCCCTGAGGAATTTGATCATGGCCCGCTGCACGGCCTGCAGGTTATTCATTTTGATCAAAAACTTATAGGTACTCCGGAGTTGAATCTCCAGGTGGTAATCCATTCCGGCTTCGTAGTGGGCCACAAGGTTGAGCACGCGCGCAAAACACATCAAATCTTCCCTCATTTTCAGGTCTTTACTTCCAATGATCCGGTTCAGATATCGTATGCAGTTCTTGTGATCTCCACTGCCGAAGTACATGCACGCCAGCTTGTAATACAGCAGCATCACATGGTGCACGTCAATCCGGCCCTTGTGCTTTTCGATACCGTATTCCACGCGTGGCACCCACTGCAGTCCGCGCTCGAAGGTGCCTTCCAGGAAGTGCCGGTTCAGTTGGTTGCTGCTGAGATACAGAAACTTGAGCGACTGTATGTTATCCGAAGAGGGAAAATCCTTGCCGTCCAGTCGTTTTTCCAGAAATTGCAGGGTTTCCACGAATTGAGAACGGTAGCGCACCAGAAACAACGATTCCAGGAGATAGTGATTTCCCTTGAGGTAGAAGACCGGATGCCGGCGCACCATATCCGGGTACTGCTCGAACAGGTCCACCCACTTTCGGGCGTATTTATAACTGCCCAGAAAATCCTGTATCAGGAAGCTGTACCACAGGTGTGCCTTGAAAATCCATAAACGCTCACGGAATCCCAGGCAGTTCGGATCGTATTCCGGCAAGTGGCTGCGAAAGAAATTCTTCACGCGCTCCAGATCGTCGTCATTCCGGACATAACCCACCTTGAGCATCTGACCGTATAAAAGCAAAGACAAATTGGAGAAACGGCTGGCCAGTTCATTCTGGGCGGAGAGATCGCTCGCCTGACGACTCAGTTCCTCGGCACGATCCGGTATGCTGCGGGTGATGTACTGGGTCTCGATCAGTTTCTCGAACTCCAGAATTTCGTAGGCGATGTTCTTTTCTTCGTGTTGTAGCGCCATATTTTTTGCCTTGTCCAGAATTTTAAGGCTCTGGCGGTACAACCCTTTGTGGTAGAGTATGGTGGCAAAGTCCAATTGTTCTCTTATCTGAAGGGGCAGGTCCCGATTAGCCGGATTCAATCGAAGGCTGATCAGTATCTGCTTATAGAGGTGTGCCTTTAAATTTGCCAGCTGGGAACGGGATACGATACCGCTCTGGCGTACGCTGTCTTCGTCGTAGGACGACATTTTTTCCATAAGGTTGAACAGGGCGATGAATTTGGCGTCCTGATTCACCCCCAGTCTGCCCGCATACAATCGAAACTGGCGTTTCTCCGACTTCGACAGGGATTTGATCAGCGTAAAGAGAGGATCTTTGGTCGGAATGGTCATCGTAGGTTCGGTCTTAGTAATCTCCTGCCTTTGAAGGATTTTCTTTTGAAAAGCTGTAGTCGGACATCCGTTAGGCAGCCTATGCTAGAGTCCCGGAGGGCCTTGGTGCAAGCCGAAATTAGTATCTTCGAATATTCGTTATGCATCTGCTATGGCTAAAGATAAGGTACACATTTTTGATACGACCCTCCGGGATGGGGAACAGGTTCCGGGCTGTAAACTGGATACTTCCCAAAAACTTGTTATTGCGGAAAAACTCGATGAACTGGGAGTTGATATCATCGAAGCCGGTTTTCCCATTTCGAGTCCCGGGGACTTTAAGTCGGTGGAAGAAATCGCAAAGCTCGTGAAAAATGCGACAGTTTGCGGCCTCACCCGGGCGGTCAAGAAGGATATCGAAGTAGCGGCCGACGCGCTGAAGCATGCGAAAAAACCCAGAATACATACGGGTATTGGAACCTCCGATTCCCACATTCGCTTCAAGTTTAATTCGACCCGTGAGGATATCCTTAAGCGCGCGGTGGAATGTGTCGCCTACGCCAAATCTTTTGTGGATGATGTCGAATTCTATGCCGAAGATGCCGGACGCACCGACAATGATTTTCTGGCGCGGGTATGCGAGGCCGTGATCGAAGCAGGGGCAACCGTTCTGAATATTCCGGACACCACCGGTTATTGCCTTCCTGCCGATTACGGCGCCAAGATCCGTTACCTGGTAGAGAATGTAAAGGGCATCGAAAAGGCCATTATTTCCTGCCACTGCCATAACGATCTGGGACTGGCCACTGCCAATTCCATTGCCGGGGTACAGCACGGGGCCCGACAGATCGAGTGTACCATAAACGGAGTGGGAGAACGCGCGGGCAATACCTCATTGGAAGAAGTAGTCATGATCATGAGGCAACACCCTGCGCTGGGCCTGGACACGGGAATCAACAGCAAGATGCTGAATGAGCTCAGCCAGCTGGTTTCACAAAGCATGGGCATGCCCGTACAACCGAACAAGGCCATAGTAGGCGCAAATGCATTTGCCCACAGCTCAGGTATCCACCAGGATGGGGTGATCAAGAATCGCGAGACCTACGAGATCATCGATCCTGCGGACGTGGGCGTAAACGAATCGGCCATTATACTCACGGCAAGAAGCGGAAGGGCAGCTCTGGCATACCGGGCGAAGAATCTGGGTTACGAATTAACGAAACTCCAACTGGACGAGGTTTATGAGGAGTTTTTGCGTTTCGCCGACCGCAAGAAAGAAGTAATCGACGGTGATATCCAGGAAATCATGAAGATCAAGGGTATCAGCACTACCGGATAATATAATCGACAGCGTTACATGAAGAAGACCCTCTTCGACAAAGTCTGGGACGCCCATGTGGTTTCCAGCGTAGACAACGGTCCCGACATCTTGTACATAGACAAGCACCTGATTCATGAAGTAACCAGCCCTCAGGCGTTTTCGGAAATCGAATCACGCGGACTGGGCCTGTTTCGACCGGAACGAACGGTAGCAACGGCGGACCACAATGTACCCACGCAGAATCAGCACCTGCCCATACAGGAAGCCCTTTCCCGTAAACAGGTGGCCATGCTTACGGAGAACTGTGAAAAACATGGGGTTACCCTCTATGGCCTGGGACATCCCTACCAGGGTATTGTGCATGTGATGGCTCCTGAACTCGGCATCACCCAGCCCGGCATGACTATGGTCTGCGGAGACAGTCACACTTCAACCCACGGGGCATTCGGTACGATTGCCTTCGGAATAGGAACCAGTCAGGTGGCCCAGGTCTTTGCCAGCCAGTGCCTGCTTCTGAACAAACCCAAAAAAATGCGGATAACCGTAGATGGTACGCTTAGGGAAGGGGTGTTGCCCAAAGATGTGATACTGTACATCATCGCGCGGCTGGGAACCCATTCCGGTACCGGGTACTTCGTCGAGTATGCCGGGGAAGTGTTCCGGGATATGAGCATGGAGGGCCGTATGACCGTCTGCAACATGAGCATAGAAATGGGTGCGCGGGGAGGAATGATCGCCCCGGACCAAACTACATACGACTATGTGAAGGGCCGGGAGTTCGCCCCCAAAGATGCCGAATGGGACGAAAAGCTGGAATACTGGAAAACCCTGCCGACCGACGAGGGCACCGTATTCGATCAGGAACACCGATTTCATGCCGATGACATCGCCCCCATGATTACCTATGGGACCAATCCGGGCATGGGAGTCGCTATTGGAGACCTCATACCGCAAACGGACGATCCCTCTTTTCGTAAATCCCTGGCTTATATGGGCCTTGAACCCGGTCAGAATCTCCTGGGACATCCCGTTGAATATGTATTCATTGGCAGCTGCACGAACTCCAGAATAGAGGACTTTCGCATTGTAGCCGAAGAAATCCAGGGCAAACGCAAGCATCAGGACGTTACCGCGCTGATTGTCCCCGGGTCACAGCAGGTCTCTGCCCAAATCCGGGAGGAGGGTCTGGATGCCATATTCCAGGCGGCGGGTTTCGAAATCCGTCAGTCGGGCTGTTCGGCCTGTCTGGGTATGAATGAGGATAAGATTCCGGCTGGAAAGTATTGCGTTTCGACTTCCAACCGCAACTTCGAGGGGCGACAGGGACCGGGGGCCCGAACCCTCCTGGCCAGTCCCCTGACTGCCGCCAGGGCGGCCATATACGGTAAGGTTGTACTAAACTAATTGCACATGAAACCTTTTAAGAAACTGACCTCAACGGCCGTTCCCTTGCCCGTGGAGAATATAGACACCGACCAGATAATACCCGCCCGCTTCCTCAAGGCAACGGATAAGGTAGGCTTCGGAGATAACCTGTTCCGTGACTGGAGGTACCAGCCGGATGGAAGCCTGATCGAGGACTTTGTTCTCAACGATCCTACTTTCAAGGGGCAAATCCTTCTAACCGGTGAAAACTTTGGCAGTGGTTCGAGCCGCGAGCACGCGGCCTGGGCTCTAACCGATTACGGGTTTCGGGTAGTGGTATCCGGCTATTTTGCCGATATTTTCAGAGGAAACGCCCTGAATAATGGACTTCTTCCCATACAGCTGCCCGGTCCGGATGTAACCCGGTTGCTGGAGGCCGTGGGACAGGATCCTTCCCTGGAATTTGTGGTCGACCTGGAGCTGCAGTCATTGAGTGTGCCTGAATTCGGTTATGAGGGCACTTTCGAGCTGGATGCATATAAAAAAATGTGCCTGATAAACGGTTATGACGACATCGATTTCCTGGTCAGTAAAAAGGCGGAAATCGACGCATTTGAAAAACGACTTTGAATCTCATGAACAAGACCATTGCCCTGCTTGCCGGAGACGGCATAGGGCCAGAAGTAGCCGCTGAGGCGGTCAAATGCCTGAAGGCCATAGCGAGCCGGTACAAACATCAATTCGAATTTAATGAGGCGCTGGTGGGGGCCATTGCCATAGACGAGACCGGGACCCCCCTGCCGGACGAAACACTCCATATCTGCAGGTCTTCGGATGCCATACTCTTCGGATCCATAGGGGATCCCCGTTACGACTCCAATCCCGATGCCCCGGTACGTCCTGAACAGGGACTGCTGAAGCTGCGCAAGGAATTGGGGCTGTTCGCAAACATTAGACCCGTTCAGGCCTACCCAAGCCTGCTGGGGAAATCCCCCCTGAAAGAATCGATCATATCCGGGACAGATTTCGTTATCTACCGGGAATTGACGGGAGGAATCTACTTCGGTGAGAAGAAACTCAGCCCGGACCAGCAGACCGCCTCAGATCTGTGCGAATATCACGCTGGGGAAATTGAGAGAATCGCCCGACTGGCCTTCGAAGCCGCTGGCAATCGCAGGAATAAGCTCACCCTGGTCGATAAGGCCAATGTGCTCGAGTCTTCCAGGCTCTGGCGAAGGGTGGTCAGCCAACTCGCCGGAGACTACCCCGGGGTGGAACTGGATTTCCTGTTCGTGGATAATGCTGCCATGCAGCTCGTGCTGAATCCTTCCCAATTCGATGTGATTCTCACGGAAAATATGTTCGGCGACATCCTCTCGGACGAAGGAAGTGTGATCGGCGGGTCCATAGGACTGCTGGCCTCGGCCTCCATAGGGTCGGAAAACGGACTGTTCGAACCCATCCACGGTTCCTACCCCCAGGCCAAAGGCAGGAACATAGCCAATCCGATAGCTTCGGTGCTCTCAGCGGCCATGCTGCTCGAATACCTGCATATGCAGGAAGAAGCTGATGAACTCAGGCAGGCCGTACAATCGTCCCTGGATGCCGGTGTGGTTACTCCGGACCTCAATGCCGATTCGGGCTATGGTACCCGGGAGGTGGGCGATCATATTGCTTCGTATATTAAACGGGTGGATTGATTTCCGCCCATCATCCTGACGAATAAGCCTGCACCAGCATTTTGACAGGCATATCTCTATCTTTGTCGGCGAAAAACACAACGGTATGAAAGTTTCGTACGGGTGGCTCAGGACCTTCCTGCAAGTGGATGAAAGTCCGGAAGAGGTTTCGGCCATACTCACGGATCTGGGCCTGGAAGTAGAAGGCCTAGAGGAATTCGAATCGATTCCAGGAAGTCTGAAAGGCGTCATTGTCGGAGAGGTGCTGGAATGCAGGAAACACCCGAATGCGGACAAGCTCAAGCTCACCCGGGTCGATCTGGGAGACGGAGAGCCCGTACAGATCGTATGTGGCGCCCCGAATGTTGCCGCCGGCCAAAAAGTCCCCGTGGCTACTGTAGGGACCACACTGTATACCGCAGACGGAGATTCCTGGAATATCAAGAAAGGAAAAATACGGGGAGAGGTCAGCATGGGAATGATCTGTGCCGAAGACGAATTGGGTCTCGGCCAATCCCATGAGGGCATCATGGTACTGGATGCGGAACTCACACCGGGTACGCCCTGCGATCAGGTTTTCGAGGTATATCGGGACATACAAATCGAGATCGGACTTACTCCCAATCGATCCGATGCCATGAGCCATTTCGGTGTGGCCCGTGATCTGAGGGCCGGGCTGATTCAAAAGGGAATCCACAAGGACTTGAATCCACGTTCCTACCCGCGTTATGAAGTATCCCATAAACAACCGGATTTCCAGGTCAAAGTCGATTCGCCCGATCGGGCGCCCCGCTATGCAGGTCTGATTATCCGGGGTTTCGAGGTCTCTCCCTCCCCTGCCTGGTTACAGAATCGGCTCAAATCCATTGGACTGAAGCCCATCAACAATGTTGTGGACATCACCAACTACGTCCTCCACGATGTCGGACAACCCCTACACGCATTCGATCTGGATCAAATTGCCGGTCAGACCATACGGGTGGGCCAGGTACCCGAGGGAACCCCGTTCACAACGCTCGATGGAGAGGAACGCATCCTGCATTCCGAAGACCTTATGATTTGTGATGCGGAAAAGCCGCTATGTATTGCGGGAGTATATGGGGGTCTCGATTCCGGAGTGAGCGAATCGACTACAGGCATTTTTCTGGAAAGCGCCTATTTCGATCCCATCAGTATCCGCAAGACGGCCAAGCGACACGGTCTGAGTACAGACGCCTCCTTCCGTTTCGAACGTGGCATCGATGCCAACGGTGTCCTGGATTTCCTGTTCTATGCAGCCGATCTGATTGTACGTACCGCCGGAGGGCAAGTGGAATCACTGGCCTGGGATCTGCATGGACAACTCCCGGTTCATCAGGTGCTAAGTATGTCATACGACGACGTTCGACGCGTCGCCGGGGGACACATCCCGGATAAGGTTATACGATCCATACTGCAGAGTCTCGACATAGCCGTTCTCGACGAGAAGGCCGGTCAGTTGAGCCTTCGCCCGCCTCAGTACCGTCAGGACGTCACGCGCAAGATCGATGTCATCGAGGAAATACTCCGGGTATATGGATACAACAACATCAAATCCAGCACGGGCTTTTCATTTTCCCTTCCGCCATATCAGGCCGATATGAATGAAAAGCTACGATCGGAAATCGCTGCACTACTTTGTTACCAGGGCTTTTCAGAAATCATGACCAACAGCCTGGTTCCCGTGTCGGACCGGGGAGAGTTACCTGGGAGTCCGGTCCGTCTGATCAATCCCCTGAGCAGTGAACTGGCAGAAATGCGGAGTGAGCTTCTAACCTCCGGGCTTCAGGTAGTCTCGCACAACCTGAATCGCAAGCAACAGGAACTGATGTTTTTCGAATTCGGCCACACCTACCTCATGGAGGAGAGGGAATTTCGGCAGAAGGCGGTCCTGGGAATCTGGTGTGCCCGTGCGGGCAAGGCCGACCAGTGGATTCCCAGGCCAAAGACCTCGAGATTTTTCGAACTCAAGGGCGTGGTGGAGTCCCTGTTGTACAAACTGGGATTAAACTCCGCCATCGAAGAAAGCGCCCATACGGGGCCCGAAGGCGAAACCCTGACTCTGGCGGACAGAGACTCCCGGGTGGAATTCGCCCGGATCACTCAAGTCAGCCCGGAACTGCTGGATGGATTCGACATCGATATTCCCCTGGCTTTTGCAGAGGTGTACTGGGAATCCGTTATGGCAGCCTTAAGCCATACCAGTATTCAATTCACTGAAATACCCAGATACCCCGAAGTGTTTCGCGATTTTTCTCTGTTGCTCGACCGATCCGTAAGCTTCGCCGAGTTGCAGAAAAGCATCTATCCTATTGACAGGAAACTGATTCGTTCCGTTCAATTGTTCGATGTTTTTGAGGGGAAGGAACTGGGCAAGGACAAGAAGGCCTACGGACTGAGGATAACCCTATTGGATAACCAAAAGACCCTTACCGAAAAACACATAGACAAGGTGGTGAAACGCATCGTAGATTCTATGGAGAAACAGTTCAGTGCGCAGCTGAGATAAGGGCTCTTATAATATTTATAATGAGCTATTTATCCACAGATTATTCGTAACTGGGAGGGATGAGTACCTGGGGTATGCTGTGGATTACAATACCATTTCGCTCCGTTACCAGGGAGGCATCCTGCATAATTTCTACCTGATTGCCTGCGGAGTCGATCAAAAAAACTCGCATCCCCTTCACCTGCAGGGTCAGGTAATCCCCGTGGAATGTAGGAATCTTTGCCCTTCCTTCTTCATTGCACAGAGCCTTGATGATCTCGATGGAATCCCAACTTCCTGGAATAAGGTGGTATCTCAGGGTATTTTCCAGCTCCCTATAGTCCTCGCTGGTGAGCAATTTGTTAAATGTCGCGCCGGGGAGTTCGAAGAAGGCCTGATCCGTAGGCGCAAGTATAGTGTAGGATGCCACCTGGGTAAGCTTATCATCCAGGCGTGTTTTCAGTAAGGCGCGCTTCAGTGTGGCATGACGGTTCAGCAGAGTACCCTCAGTAATTCGGTCCGAGGAGTTCCTCGACGCGATACCTACACCGTTTCCGGTTAGCATGGTTGCCTGAGCGTGGAGTTCATCTGCTATAAAAAGGCAAAAAAACACCAGCAGCAGGGCGGGAATGGTTGGTTTACAAATCATGTCTCGTAGTCCCCGTTTCTGACAGGATCGCCAAACTACAATTTTTTCATCGAGTTTGAATGAAAACCTGAACAAAGCAGATGTTAATTTTTTATTTCTGAACCATCTTTATATTTTTACATCAATTGCTATGAAACAGATTATGAGTGCAAAAGGCCTTAATTTGGAGGACGTCCTGTCTTCCGTTCAGAAATCCGTCCCGTCAACATCTTTATCGCCAGCGGCTTATACCGATCCCAAATCGGATGGGGCGCGAACAGCCGAGAGTGGCCTGCTGATCGATGAGCTGGATGTCGACCGGATATATTCCGTGGAAACCATAAGGAAGGTGTGCATCGACTACCGGCTTCGATTCCTCGACCTGAGCTACTTCAGAGGAGAGTTACCTCTAGAGGCGACCGAAGAGATTCGCCGACTGGAGGATGAGCACGATACCTCTCTGGATGCATTTAAGATCATGGCCCCCTCAAAAATGTTTAAGCTGGAGGATAAAGACGATCCCATGCTTTTTGCTCCCCTGGGCAACGGCCATTACTATCTGATCCACAAATGGGGAGGTGACCTTCATCCGCTTCGCAGGTGGTTGGTATGGCCCTTCAAAGGCCTATCCAACTTCATGGTGCTGGTATTTATGGTCAGTGTGGTTTGCACCCTGCTGACCCCGATGAACATCTTTACCAAGGACTACGGAATGGTCGAGAAACTGATCCTGTTCCTTTTCGTTTTTAAATCCGTGATTGCTGTTTTTATCTACTTCGGCTTCGCCTCGGGAAAAAATTTCAATTCGGTTATCTGGAACAGCAAATACTACAACGCATAATCAGACGGTCTGCAAGCCGTAGTATTTGTTTCGCAATTCCTGTATCCCCTTGTCGCTGATGTAGTCATCAAAGGGCATATAGCGGTCGATTACTCCTGTGGGGGTCAGTTCTACTATGCGATTGGCGACAGTATGCACGAATTCGTGGTCGTGCGTGGTGAGTAGCAGGGTCCCGGGAAATTTCTTCAGGGAATTATTGAAGGCAGTGATACTCTCAAGGTCGAGGTGATTCGTAGGCTCGTCCAGCATCAGTACGTTGGCTCGCTGAAACATCATCCTGCTGATCATGCAACGCACCTTTTCCCCCCCGGAGAGTACATCAGACTTTTTCAGGGCCTCCTCGCCACTAAAGAGCATCTTTCCCAGGAAACCGCGTACGTATACCTCCTCACGCTCTTCCTCGGTCTGAGCCCATTGCTGCAGCCATTCGACCAGGCTTACCGGTTGGTCGAAGAAACTGGAATTGTCCAGTGGCAGGTATGCCTGGGTTGTGGTTACTCCCCACCGATAATTCCCCCTTAAGGGTTCCCGGATTCCGTTGATGATTTCGTAGAATGCCGTGCTGGCTCTGGAGTCCCTGGAGATGATCGCCACCTTGTCCCCTTTGGCGAGGTTAAGGTGGATCTTGTCGAAAAGCAACTCACCGTCTTCGGAGGCGGCGCTGAGTTCTTCGACGTTCAAAATCTGGTCTCCGGCCTCTCGTTCCCGATCGAATATAATCGCCGGGTACCTGCGGTTCGAGGGCTTGATGTCCTCCACCTTGAGCTTGTCGAGCATTTTTTTTCGGGAAGTGGCCTGCTTGCTCTTGGCCACATTTGCGCTGAACCGCTGTATGAACTCCTGAAGCTCCCTGGCTTTCTCTTCGGCTTTTTTATTCTGCTGGGCGCGCTGCCTTGCGGCCAGTTGGCTGCTTTCGTACCAGAATGTGTAGTTGCCTGAATACAGGTTAATCTTGCCAAAATCAATATCGGCTATATGGGTGCAGACCGAATCCAGGAAATGTCGATCGTGGGATACCACAATTACCGTATTGTCGTAGTTGGCCAGGAAGTCCTCGAGCCAGCCTATGGTCTCAAAGTCCAGGTCGTTGGTAGGCTCATCCATGATCAGGACGTCCGGATTACCAAAAAGAGCCTGCGCCAACAGCGCGCGTACCTTAACCTTGTTGTCCAGTTCTGACATCATCGAATAGTGCAGATCTTCCGGGATTCCCAGGTTGGATAACAGGGCGGCCGCATCACTCTCCGCATTCCATCCGTTCATTTCCTCGAATGCCACCTGCAGCTCGCCTATGCGCTCGGCGTTTTCGTCCGAATAATCGGCATAAAGCGCATCGATTTCTGTCTTGATTTCGAAGAGCGGTTTATTTCCCCTCAGAACGGTCTCCAGAACCGTGTAGTCGTCGCAGGACTGGTGGTCTTGTGACAGGACCGACATCCTCTTTCCGGGCTCCAGGGATATGTGTCCGGAGGAAGGGTCGATTTCACCGGAAATGATTTTGAGGAAGGTGGACTTTCCTGCCCCATTGGCTCCTATGATTCCGTAACAGTTGCCCGGGCTGAAGGTGATATTTACCTCATCGAAGAGTACGCGCTTGCCGAATTGCACGGAAAGGTTGGAAACTGTGAGCATGTCAAATTTTTGCCAAAAATAGGTATTCCCTCCATCGCAGGAAGCCCGAAAGGGATTTAGTCCGGGGTTTTTAATGAAAAATGATATTTTTCCACCTGTTTTTAGCCATTTATTAAATCCCGGCTGGAATCCCGTGCCATGGACAAACAATCACCTTCAGTAAAGGCGAATTCACCACTACCTAATACGCTTAAACTGCAGCAGTTAGGCAAGAAGCAACATTTAACTAGGGTTTAACAAGGCTTAACACCCACGATACATAGCTTTGTTCTTTATGAAAGTGCGGATGAAGAAACATATACTCGCAATTCCTTTACTTCCCCTCCTACTCATTTCATGCCAGGTTTCCAACCAGGGTTCGAATACGGTTTTTCTATCCGGTGAAATCGTTAATCCCAGTGATGAGTTCGTCGTTTTGTACAAGGGAGATCAGGTGGTGGATTCCGCCCGGCTAGATGCGAGTAATCGTTTTACCTTCGTCCTTCCGGAAATCGGAGACGGCCTTTACCATTTTTACCATTATCCCGAACAGCAGTACGTTTACCTCGAACAGGGAGACAGCATCCGAATTCGTCTGAACACCAAAGAATTTGATGAGTCCCTGAGTTTCTCCGGCACCGGATCAGGTATCAATAATTTCCTAATTTCCATGTTCCTGGCCTATGAAAACGAGGCTGAACAAGTGAATAGTTTTTATCCGCTGAACCCCACAGAATTCAATGCAGCCGTGGAGAGTCTCCGCGAAAAAAAAGTTCGCGAAATGGAGCGCCTGTCTCAGTCCGAGCAGTGGAGTCCTGCAGCTGTACGGATGGCCCGGGCCGCCATCGACTTCGACAACTACATATATCGGGAAAAGTATCCCTTCTACCATCACAGAGTCACTGGAGAGGACAGCTTCAGTGCATTGCCCGGTTCCTTCTATGATTACCGGAAGAACTTGAATATCAACAATCGGGAACTGAGTTATTTTCGGCCCTATTACGAGTTCATGAAGTACCACATCGGGAATGTAGCTTACACGAAGTGTGTGGATGGCTGCTCAGAAGGGCACCGGAGGGAAGTGCCCAGTCTGCATCTCGGCAAGCATAAGATGAACCTCATTGACAGCCTCGTGCTGGAGCACAACTTGCGCAACAACCTGCTTCGAAATGTAGCCATGGATTACCTGCTGCAGAACCCTCGGATTTCTGTGAAATGGGAATCCTTCCTCGATGAATACTATCAATTATCCAGCAGTCAGGCACACAAGAAGGAAATCGAATACCTCTTTAAAGGCATCCAAAACCTGCAGGCGGGTAACCCTCTACCTTCCGACATCGTTGTCCTGAATAAGGACGATCAGGAAACCATTCTCAGGGAAGAAACATTTACCCAACCCGTGGTACTGTACTTCTGGACAGGAAATCAGGAAGGGCACCTGGCCTCAATGATGCAGCGTATCAAAACGCTCAAGCAGTCAAACAGCGAATTCCGTTACATCGGCATAGCGTTGCGTACCGAGGCCCGCCAATGGAAGCAACTTTTGGATAAATACGAGATGGAACCCACGGAACAATTCCGTGCGGAGGATTTTGAGTCCCTTAGGAACAAACTGGTTATAGAAAGCCTCAACAAATGTGTGATCGTCAGGGACGGCAAGATTTTGGAAGCCTTCGCCAATATCAATTATCCCCTACCTACACTAAACAGAGGCTATAAGGCGCCTGACCAAAAGATCCGCCAACCTGCCACAGTGGTCGAATAGGCCGACCGCCTGATCTTCAATAGTGCAAATCAGATTAATCAGGAAGGATTACCCTTGCGGTAATCGGCCAGAAACTTCTCCAGTCCTAAATCGGTAAGGGGGTGCTTAAGAAGACCTTCTATGGCCGAAAGGGGACCCGTCATCACATCAGCGCCGATTTCAGCGCACTTGATTACGTGCATGGTGTGCCGCACCGATGCCGCCAGAATCTCGGTCTGGTAGCCGTAGTTATCGTATATCAAACGAATATCGGCTATGAGGTTCAGGCCGTCCGTCGAAACGTCATCCAGACGCCCGATAAAAGGTGAAACATAGGAGGCACCCGCTTTAGCCGCGAGCAGCGCCTGACCGGAACTGAATACCAGGGTACAATTGGTCTTTATGCCTTTCTCTGAGAAGTGCCGTATCGCCTTGACGCCTTCTTTAATCATGGGAACTTTAACCACGATCTGGGGATGTAGGGCCGCGAGTTCTTCTCCTTCTCTGACGATGCCCTCGAAATCCGTTGCTACGACTTCCGCCGAGACATCACCCGTGACGATGTCGCAGATTTTTCGGTAATGATTGATGATGTTGTCCTTACCTGTAATACCCTCCTTTGCCATCAGGGAAGGATTGGTAGTCACCCCGTCGAGTACTCCAAGTTCCTGGGCTTCTCGTATATGTTCAAGGTTGGCGGTATCGATAAAGAACTTCATAAAAAATGTGAATAAGGTTTAGATTCGTAAAGCTACAACTTATAGTGATTTCTGAGCAGTCCTTCGAATATTCTGGAAGGCAGTATCCCTTTCAGAGTAATGGAAAACACCTGTAGAGGTTTACCTATCCTGTAGTGCGGCCTCAGTGTTTTTTTACGCAGCAGCCTGACCAGTGATTTTGCGAGTATATCAGGAGATGTCCCCGCCTTGACATCTTCGTCTATGCTTTCGATTATGCGCCCGTATGTCTGATAATAAGGAGAATCCGGAGTGTTAGGCGCATGATACCTGCGTTGGCCAATCTCAGTGGCGAAATCGCCCGGATCGACCGTACAGAAACGTATATCGGATTGACTGCATTCGAGACGAAGCGATTCAGTTATCATATTCAAAGCCGATTTGGAGGCCGAATACACTCCCCGGAATGGAAGCCCCATATAGCCCGCTATCGAACTGATGTTGATCACGGTACCGCCATTGCCAAGCCTTCGCATATGCGGCAGCGCCTCTTGTATCACCCGTATGGGACCGTAAAGGTTCAGGTCGAAAACCCGCTCCATTTCCTCAATCGGGGTGGTCTCTACCGGGCCCGTGATTCCTTTCCCGGCATTGTTCACCAGGACATCCAGTCGTCCGCTTTCCCCGATCAGTTGGTTCAGGACCTTTCGGATTTGTTCAGGCTTCGTCACATCCATGCTCAGTAGCCTGTACTCAGTGATCTCCGGATAGGCTTCGGCCGAACGGCAGCAACCGTAGACAGTATACCCCTCCCCGACCAGAGCAAGGCTGATGGAACGCCCAATCCCGGAGGAGGCACCGGTGACCAGTACGACTTTATTATTCATAACAGCGGATTATGGGAATTATCGTTTGCGGAAAGAAAAAAAGGCAAGCCGTTGCATCGCACCGCTACAACCGCATACCCTTGCTGCGTTCCCGCCCTGGGGG
>CAZKAP010000048.1:0-19986 GCA_964550895.1 uncultured Flavobacteriaceae bacterium | reverse complement strand
TTAGGACGCCAGGTTTTCATCCTGGTAACAGGGGTTCGATTCCCCTACGGGCTACAACAAGCGAAACGAATTACATTAAGGAAATGGCAAATCACAAATCAGCTTTAAAGAGGATACGAAGGAATGAATCCGTTCGCCTCCGAAATCGGTATCAGCACAAGACCACCCGCAACGCCATAAAGAAGTTGCGCATGGAAGAGAACAAGGAAGCGGCTAAGGAACAGCTTCCCAAGGTAATCAGCATGATCGACAAGCTGACCAAGAACAATATCATTCACAAAAACAAGGCTGCCAACCTGAAGAGTAAGCTTACCCTGAAGGTAGCCGGCCTGGAGTAGTCTGTTCGTTTCGCAAAGTACAGGGCCCTGTTTTCCGCGGAAAACAGGGCTTTTTTTATAGGTTTCGGCACCATGGACCCATAAGAAAAGACGGCCCTTTCGCTTTAATTAATCCACTGATTTGTCGTATCGTTCTGAGTAAACGGGGATGTCGAGGTAACTGGGTTGGTTCCTGCGGCTGAGCAATTCGTACAGTGACCAGATAATGAGGAAAGTCAGCATGGTTTCGGATTTGGGTTAAACCTGTGCGTTCTAATTAAAATTACGATGCAAAATAAGCACAAGGGATCTGAGTTTCGTCAACGGCTCTTAACTTTCGGTCAACGGTGCATTTCGTGAGATGGTTTGAGACCCGGGGATAAAAAAACCCGGTCAAAATCGAACCGGGCTTTGGATTATTATAAACGTCTTGCAGTCGTTATTCGCTCATGGTCATGAGGAACTCCTCGTTGTTTCGGGTTTGCTTCATTCGCTGCTCCATGAATTCCATGGCTTCGATGGGGTTCATGTCTGCCAGATACTTTCGCATGATCCACATGCGCTGTATCACATTCTCGTCCAGCAGCAGGTCGTCTCTTCGGGTTGAAGAGGAAATGAGATCAATAGCAGGGAATATCCGGCGATTCGAAATCCTTCGGTCCAGTTGAAGCTCCATGTTACCTGTGCCCTTGAACTCCTCGAAGATCACTTCGTCCATTTTGGATCCGGTTTCGGTCAGGGCCGTAGCTATAATCGACAGGGAGCCTCCGTTCTCGATGTTACGGGCCGCACCGAAGAATCTCTTCGGCTTGTGCAGGGCGTTGGCATCGACGCCTCCACTGAGTACTTTACCCGAGGCCGGTTGCACCGTATTGTAAGCACGCGCCAGCCGGGTGATGGAATCCAGCAGTATAACCACATCATGCCCGCATTCTACCAGACGCTTGGCCTTTTCGATCACGATATTGGCCACCCGTACATGTTCCGCGGCTTCCTTGTCGAAAGTGGAGGCAATAACCTCACCCCGGACATTGCGCTGCATGTCGGTGACTTCCTCGGGGCGTTCGTCGATCAGGAGTATGATCTGGAATACCTCGGGATGGTTGGCCGCGATGGCGTTGGCGATATCCTTGAGCAGCATGGTCTTACCCGTTTTGGGCTGGGATACGATCATACCCCGCTGTCCTTTGCCAATAGGCGCAAAGAGATCCATAATCCTGGTGGAGAGGGTGCTTTGCTTTTCCGCCAGGTTGAACTTTTCGTCCGGAAAAAGGGGGGTCAGGTGCTCGAATGAGACCCGGTCGCGCACGACCTGGGGATCCAGTCCGTTTATCTTGCTTACTTTGATCAGGGGAAAGTACTTTTCCCCTTCCTTGGGAGGCCGGATATTTCCCAGGACCGTATCTCCGGTTTTAAGCCCGAAGAGCCTGATCTGGGACTGACTCACATAAATATCGTCCGGTGAAGAGAGGTAGTTGTAATCGGAGGAGCGCAGGAAACCGTAGCCGTCCTGCATTATATCCAGTACCCCTTCACTCTCTATGATGCTGTCGAATTCGTACTCAGGCTCCTTATACCGGTTCTTAAGGTCCTTGTCGAAATTCATGTTTTTCTTGTCCTGCCAGTTGCCCGAAGGGGTGTTTTGGCTCTTTCGCGGAGGTTTCCCTCCGGATTTGTGCTGACCGTTGGAGCTGCTGTTGTCTTTCCTTCCGGAAGCAGCGTCCCCATCGCGAGTATCCCGTTCCCTGGGATTTTGCCCGCGTTCCCGGGTGTTGCGTTCCCGCTCCCTGGGGGCATCTTGCTCTCCCTTGGATTCCTTGCCGGAATCCCTTGTGCTGCTGTCCGCATCTTCCTCCTTGGACTGACGGGGTTTTCGGCCTCTTTTCTTAGGAGCCGGCTTGCTGTCTTCGGTTTTCTGCTCTTCGGTGGAAGGGCTTGAATTTTCGACGGTTACGGCGGCCTTGGGATTAGTGGCCTGGGTGTCGAGTATCTGGTAAACCAGATCCAGTTTTTTCAGGTACTTAAATCTGGGT
This sequence comes from uncultured Flavobacteriaceae bacterium, assembly GCA_964550895.1. Lineage (GTDB taxonomy): Bacteria > Bacteroidota > Bacteroidia > Flavobacteriales > Flavobacteriaceae > CAZKAP01. The sequence goes on along the minus strand of CAZKAP010000048.1, from coordinate 17,636 downwards.
ACCTCTAACTCCTGGGCGATTTCCTGAAGTTCGGCAAGTTTCTTTGCCTTTAAATCTGCAATGTCAAACATTAAAAGAATGTGTTATACGGAATAAGTAAAGGATAAGTCTAAGAGGGCAAAAGGGGATGAAGAATCCCGGGTAAGTGCTCGGACTATATAACTCTGCGAATGTACAAATATTTTTTTAGGAACGGGTTTTTTCGGATTAACTAAATTTGTGCCCACATCTCAACCGGAATGATCCAAAGAATTCAGACCCTATACATGAGCCTGGCCGCATTGGCCAATGGACTACTGTATTTTCTGGCACCCATAGGCAAAGGTCCAGAGGGAGCGGCTGTATATTTGTACGAGAGTACCGGGTGGATGGTCCTGGCCGGGATGTCTTCCATTTTAGCCGGGGTTACTATTTTCCAGTTTTCGGACCGACAGCGGCAATTCGTACTGAACCGTCTGAATTTGCTGCTTCAACTCATATTACTAGGATTTTTCGTTTACCGGTCACTAAGTCTATCTGGAGGGGCAGATGCCCCAGAGAAGGGTATTGGGATGCTGGGTCCTGTTTTGACTATTGTCCTTTTGGTCCTTGCCAACAGGGCGATCAAAAAGGACGAGGATCTCGTAAAATCAGTGGATCGTTTACGTTAAATCGGATATCTTAGTAACTGTGCGTGAACCCGGTGCTTCGGCACCGGGTTTTTTTTTGAAACCCGGTCGGTCTCACAGATGCGAACGGGCTCCGAGTTCGACAACTTCCAGGGACTCGATGGCGCCGCCCTTCAGTTCAAAGCGCAGCATGGTTCGCAACTGGTGAAACCCATGACGCCCGCAGGCTCCGGGATTCATGTGAAGGACTGAACTTTCGGGATCCTTCATCACCTTGAGTATATGGGAATGCCCGCAGATGAACAGGTCGGGTTTCAGTCTCCGGAGCTCCTGTCTAATCGCTGCGGGAAACCGCCCGGGATATCCTCCTATGTGGGTCATCCACACCTGCACGCCTTCTCTGGAGAACTTCTGGTCCTTGGGGAACTCCTTGCGAATATTCGTACCGTCTACGTTACCGTAAACGGCAATCAAAGGACGAATTCGGGAGATGCTATCGGTCACCTCCGGGGATCCAATATCGCCTGCATGCCATACTTCATCCGCCCATCCCACATGCCTGAGGATGGCTTCGTCCAGATAACCATGGGTATCGGAGAGCAATAGGATCTTCATGGAATCGGTCCGTTCGGTCAGGAGTCCCGGCTTATCTTTGGTAAAGCTAAGGCAAAGCCATGAGATATTTTCTCGAATGCGCCTATCTCGGCGAGCGCTACAGCGGTTGGCAAAGGCAACCGAACGCCGATAGTGTTCAGGCCATGCTGGAGTCGGCCCTGTCGACGCTATTGGGAGTGAAGACTCCCCTGACCGCGGCCGGCCGAACCGATGCCGGTGTACATGCCCGTATGATGCCCGCTCATTTTGATTCCGAAGCGCCATTGGACGCCGGGGAACTGGCACACCGACTGAATCGGTTCCTGCCTCAGGACCTCGCGGTCTCAAGGATCGTTCCGGTCAGGGACAGCGCCCATGCCCGCTTCGATGCACTGACCCGGACTTACGAGTACTGGCTGATCACCCGCCGCGATCCATTCCTGGAGAGTCGGGCTCACTACCTCTACGGGAAACTCGATTTTGGCCGCATGAACGAAGCGGCCCGTTTCCTTTTGGGTCGGCGTGATTTCGAATGCTTTTCCAAAACGAATACCGATGTAAAAACGTTTTACTGCGATCTGAAGGAGGCGAAATGGCAACGGGAATCCGAACACCATTGGGTATTCCACATCACGGCCGACCGCTTTCTGCGAAACATGGTCAGGGCAGTAGTGGGTACCCTCCTGGAGGTCGGTCAGGGCAAGCGCGAAGCGTCATGGATGAAGGAAGTCCTGGAAAGCAGAAACCGAGGCAAAGCCGGGGCATCGGTGCCTGCAAAAGGTTTATATTTGACCCGCGTTACCTATCCCGACGAAATTTGGTTATGAGTGCATCCAAGGAAACAGGCAAGGCCTTCGATCTCCGGCTGTTCAGCCGGGTGATGAGGTATACCCGACCCTACGGCGGAGTCTTCGCCGGCGTCGCACTGGCGGCCATACTGCTGTCCGGTTTTGCCGTGCTCACACCCGTACTTGTGGGGCGCCTGGTCGATGTGGCCATCACCAGTATGGATGCGGAGAAGCTCGTTGAGCTGGTCGTCCTGATGGGCGTGGTACTCCTGGGAGAGGTAATCTGCCAGCTTCTCTTTACTTACTACGCCAACTGGCTCGGTGAATCGGTGATCCGGGATTTGCGGATCGCCCTGTATCGCAAGATGCTTCGGTTTAAGATGACGTATTTCGACAACTCCTCCATCGGCGTGCTGGTCACGCGGGCTGTTTCCGATCTCCAGAAGATCGGCGAGATCTTCAGCCAGGGGTTCTTTACCATCATAGCCGATCTGCTAAAAATGGTTGTCGTAGCGGTAATTATGGCCGTAATCAGCTGGAAGCTTACCCTGATTGTGTTTACCATCCTGCCTGTACTGATGCTGGTCACCCGTTGGTTCCAGCGTTCTATGAAGGTGGCTTTTGTCGAGGTACGTGCCCGGGTGTCCGAACTCAACTCTTTCGTGCAGGAACGCCTTTCGGGAATGAAGATCGTCCAGCTCTTTACCCGGGAGGAAAGGGAGATGGAACGCTTCTCCGCCATCAATGAATTCCATAAAAAGGCATGGCTGAAGACGATCTGGTACAATTCCATATTCTTTGCCATAGCCGAAATGCTGGCCTCGGTGGCAACGGGTATAGTGGTCTGGTACGGAGGTCTGCAGAATGTCATGGGGGCCCAGGGGGCGGATCAGTACGGCTTCATCTTTACGTTTATTCTCCTTACGGGCATGTTATTCCGTCCGCTTCGCCATATAGCCGACAAGTTCAACACCCTTCAAATGGGAATGGTAGCCTCCAATCGGGTCTTTTCGATACTCGATACCGAAAGCAGCATACCCGACGAGGGTACGTTTGAGTCGGAAACCGTACGAGGGGATATCGAACTCGACCGGGTACGTTTTGCCTATAAACCGGGGCAGGATGTACTGCATGGGATTTCCATGCAGGTCCCCGCGGGTTCCACGGTCGCTATAGTGGGTGCCACCGGTGCGGGTAAATCCACTATAATCAATCTGCTCAACCGCTTTTACGACATACAGGAGGGTTCCATTAGAATCGATGGCGTTGAGATACGGGACTGGAAACTAGCCGCATTGCGATCCCATATCGCCATCGTCCTTCAGGATGTTTTCCTGTTCGCCGATACCATCGGCAAGAACATCGCCCTGAACGATCCGTCGATCACCCCGGAAGATATCGAGCGTGCTGCCCGTCAGATCGGCATACACGACTTTATCAGCAGCCTGCCGGGAGGCTACGACTTCAATGTGAAGGAGCGCGGAGGCATGCTCTCGAGCGGCCAGCGTCAACTGATTGCCTTCCTCAGGGCGTATGTGAGCAATCCCAGTATCCTGATACTGGACGAGGCCACTTCCTCGGTAGATACCTACTCGGAACAATTGATACAGAAGGCTACGGAGGAAATTACCAAGGGCCGTACCAGTATTGTGATTGCTCACCGCCTGGCCACGGTAAAAAAAGCGAGCACCATCTGGGTCATGGACGGAGGGCGGATCGTGGAGAAGGGTACGCACTCCGAGTTGCTGCAGAAGGGCGGTTATTACAAGGATCTCTACGAGGCCCAGTTCAAGCAGGAGGAGGCGGCCTGAGAAGCACCCGGGATCACGAGCCCGCGGGTACCATTAACCCGGGTTTTTCGGTACGAAATCCTGAATGTCCAGCACCCCGGTCAACAGCAAGATGACATTGATGCCGATGCTGAGTCCAAAAAATAAGACCAGCATAATCGCATAGAAGACCGTTAGGCGGCCGATCAACTCGATCATACCAAGGCCGGATGCCCGATATACATAAAAGCCAAAGCCGAAATAAAGCAGGGCCAGGGCGTAGAGGGAAGCCGTCATATAAGCCTCCGGTGCATATATCAGTAGGAGGATGGTTGGCAGAAAAATAATAATGCTGTAATGGGCGATTCCGTAGGTGAAAATCACACTTCGCTCGGCAAAGTTATATCGTCTGTCAGGGAAGCACATAAAACTGGCGATGGCCCCCATAGGAATGTAGGAGGCATTGAGCAACGCCTGGTAATCCATAGTCGCCTCGAAAGCTTTCATCATGCCTTCCGAGGACTGACCTTCCGCAACCATGGCGTCGAAATTGATCCGGTCCTTGGCCTTAATGATAAAATACACCAGCGCCCCGGACAGCGTCAGGCTCAGGGCCAGGTAGGAGCCGGGCCTGAGGTATTTCTTCCTTACTCCTTCAATGAAGCCCACGGTAACCTTTTCAGGCCGTACGGTCAGGTCGATCAGGGTCCTCAAAAATCCGGTTTCCAGGTTGAAAATATTCGAGAACAACTCCTGTATCAGACCTAAAATGGTAAGGCGCCTGGAGATGACCCTGGCGCCACAATGGGGGCAGAACATTCCACCTGGCAGCAGTTCGTTATTGCAACTGATGCAGTTCAATGCTTTGGCAGGAATACGAGTTTCGCTTGTTTCCATTGAAGTCCAAATACCCGATGAATATATAAAAATAGCTTTGATTGTGGGCATTAACCCTGTGCGGCCGGCAGGAAATCCTGTGGGCTAAGCGTCCCGGTCAGCAGGAAGATGATTAAGATCAGTATGCTCTCTCCAATATAGAACACAAACATGAGCATAAGGAAGACCAGTAGCCGGGGCAGCTGTTCCAGTACGCTGAGTTCGGAGGCCCGCACGATGTAATAACCCATGGTTACGAAAAGCAGCGGGAGGGAATACACCGATATGGCGATGTAATCCTGGGGGTCACTGATAAGAATGAGCAATAGCGGTAGGAAGGTGAGGATACTCAAATGCGAAACGGCATAAGTAAAGATTGCGGTTCTCTCGGCGAAGTTGAAACGCCGTTCGGGGAAACACAGGAAACTGGCAATGGCGGCCATGGGAATATAGGATACAAACAAAAGGGCCTGAAAGTCATTGATGTTATCGAACATCTTTTTGGCCAGATGGGACGCCTCCTGGCTACCGGCTACGGCATCGAAGCTGATCTGATCCCTGGCGCGCAGCATAAAGAAGACGATGATACCCGACAGCGTCAGGCTCAGGGCCAGGTAGGAGCCGGGTTTGAGGTAGCGTTTACGGAGTCCTTCTATAAAGCCCACGGTTACTCGCTCCGGCCTTATGGTGAGATCGATAATCGTCCGGTACAGCCCATACTCGAAATTGGTAAAATGGGCCATGATTTCGCCGAGCAGACCGGCGACGGTCAGTCGCTTGCGTATCACCCTGGCGCCACAGCCCGGGCAGTAATCGTCCTGCTGCTCCAGTTCCCTATGACAATTCAGGCAATTCACATTTAATTCAAATCGGTTTTGATCATGGAAGAGAGTTCTTCCAGTGAGGAGTAAGGTACAAATTGCTTGTCGCGTATGTATACCAGGTCCCCCGTTTCCTCGCTGACCACCAGACAGAGGGCATCGGTGCGCTCCGTGATGCCGACAGCGGCCCGGTGCCTCAGGCCGTATTTCAGGGGAATGGTGCGGTCGTTGGAGACCGGGAGGATTACCCGGGTTGCGGTGATGTGATTTCCCTGAATGACCACCGCTCCGTCGTGCAGGGGCCCACTCTTGTGAAAAATGCTCTCTATGATGGGCTGGGTAATCTCTATATTCATCTTGTCCCCGGTAGTCTTTACGAAATCCAGCGAATTCTGGCGTTCGATCACTATCAGCGCTCCTGTTCGTTCATTACCCATTTTCTCGCAGGCCCGCAGGATAACGTCGATTTGGGTGTGATCCGTCTCGTTGAGTTCGGTTTTGAGGAACCGGAAGTACCGCATGAATTTCATCCGAGTGGCCAGGTTAGTCGAGCCGATCAACAGCAGAAATTTCCGGATTTCCTGCTGGAATACAACGATCAGTACGATAAACCCGACCTGAATAAAACCACCGACCACACTGCTGATCATTTTCATCCCCAGCAGTTCTGTGATGTTCCAGAAAGCCCATACCAGCACCAGACCGATAAATATATTAATGGCAACCGTGCCCTTCAGCAGTCGGTAGCCATAGTACAGGAGCAAAGCCATTAATAGGATGTCGAGAAAATCGGTAATCCGGAATTGGAGGACTTTGAATATTTCCAAGTATAATGCCTTTTGGTAAAGTTAAATATAACTGCTCAGAAAGGGAATCGCTGTGACGGGGCGGAGCTTACCTCCAGGCCCCGCAGGCCTCGAGCAACCGGATGCAGTCCTGAGCTTCGCTTACGTCGTGCACCCTGAGGATGTGAGCCCCCTTGAGCAGGGCGAGGGTGTGGACCACCGTAGTCCCATTCAGTGCCTCTTCGGCCGTTCGTTCGAGGGTCCGGTAGATAAAAGACTTCCGGCTGACACCTACCAGCACCGGGAGTTCGAGCCATGAAAGGTGATCCAGTTCCTGCAGGAGCTGAAAGTTTTGTTCCTGAGTCTTGGCAAACCCGAAGCCCGGATCGATGATCAGATCGGTGATACCCTCCGCGATCGCCCGGGCCTTCATATCGGAAAAGTAGTGCGCCAGATCCCGGGTTACCTGCTCGTATTCGGTGAGCCGGGTCATGGTCTTCGGTGTGCCCCGCATGTGCATGCCGATATATGGAACGCCCAGGCGGGCCGCCGTGCTGAGCATGAGGTTATCGGCCTGCCCCCCGCTGATATCGTTGATCAGGGCCGCCCCTTCCTGTACTGCAGCACGAGCCACCTCACTGCGGAAGGTATCTATGGATATCCGGGCGTCCGAAAAGCCCGATTTGATGGCCCGTATGGCGGGAATTACCCTTTTCAGCTCTTCCTCCTCGGAGATGTGCTCCGCCCCGGGGCGGGAACTGTAGCCTCCCACATCGATTATCGACGCACCTTCTTCCAGCATGCGTCCGGCCTGATTCAGGGCGTCCTCGGGTTTCAGGTAGCGGCCGCCGTCGTAAAAGGAGTCTGAGGTGACATTCAGTATACCCATCACACGGGGCGTGGACAGATCGAGAAGTTCTCCTGATATATTCAAGACGAAAGGCTTTCGCATGAATTGAAAATTGAAGTGTTATTAGTGGACAAAAGTGCCGATTTTTATGCAAATTGCAGTTTGCAGATGGAAACCGTGAAGAAGACGTTGGAGGAGTACGACCGGGAGACAAAAAGATGCCGGGAACTGTTCGTAAGGAAGACCCGGGATTACGGGACGGCCTGGAGGATCCTCCGGCTGCCTTCCCTTACCGATCAGCTTTATATTAAGGCAAATCGCATCAGGCAGTTGCAACAGCTGGAGCAGCGCATGGTGGACGAAGGAGAAGTGCCGGAGTTCATGGGGCTGGTCAACTATTCACTTATGGCCCTGGTACAGATTGAACTGGGCGTCGCCTCCGAACCGGACCTGAGTGCCGATGAGGCGGTCGGTCACTACGATCGGGTACTACACGAAACCCGGGAGCTTATGCAGCGCAAGAATCACGACTATGGTGAGGCATGGAGGGATATGCGCGTTCCCTCCCTGACCGATCTGATCCTGCAAAAGTTGTTCAGGGTCAAACAGATCGAGGACAATCAGGGGGTAACTGAGGTTAGCGAGGGCGTTGCCGCCAACTATCAGGATATCATAAATTACTCGGTTTTTGCGTTAATTCACTTAAACAGCTAATAATGCGACTTGGGGTATTAATCGTAAGGTTTTTTGTGGGCTTCCTCTTCATTTTCAGCGGGGCCATTAAACTCAACGATCCTATGGGACTGGCCTTCAAACTGGAGGAATACTTCAGTCCGGGAGTCCTGAATTTACCCATGCTGGTTCCTTACGCGCTGGACCTCGCCGTATTCCTGATCTTCGTGGAAATCCTGCTGGGGGTCATGCTCCTGATCCGGAGTTTCCTGAACCTGACCCTGTACAGTCTGCTGGCCATGATCCTGTTCTTTACCTTCCTGACCTTTTACTCGGCCTACTTTAACAAGGTGACGGATTGCGGCTGTTTCGGGGACGCCATTAAGTTCACCCCCTGGCAGTCCTTTGCCAAGGATGTGATCTTATTGCTGGCCGTTTCCTTCCTCATCTGGAAGCGGAGGTACATCAACCCCCCATCCGGACTTCGTTTTCAACTGAACGTTATTGGGAGTGCCCTTATTATTTGCATACTGGTAACGGTGCGAGTACTCAATCACCTCCCTATTCAGGACTTCAGGCCGTACCGGGAGGGGAACAGCATACCGGAGGGCATGGCTGTACCCAAAGAGGCGCCTAAGCCGGTTTATGAATACGACTGGATATTTGAAAAGGACGGAAAAGAGCACGTGGTCACTACCCTTGGGGAATTCCCCGACGATCCCGATCACGGTACCTTTACAGGCAAGGAAGTCAAGACCCGGCTGATTCAAAAAGGCTACGAGCCCCCAATCAAGAACTTCAGCATCCTCAAGGGAGATACCGATTTTACGGCATACTTTCTGGAAGACCCCAAACTTCTCATGGTCATTTCTCACAGCATTGACCAGCTTAAAGAGGAGCAGATAGAGATTATGAAATCCGTTACGGATCACGCCTTCATCGAGGATTTTACCATCGTTGGAATAACTCCTGAGGATCCGGATAAGATGAAGGCCTTCGTCAAAGAATTCGAGTTGAATTTCGAATACTACCTGATGGACGAGACCACCATAAAGACGATCGTGCGTTCCAATCCGGGTTTCCTGGTTCTGAACCGGGGAATAATCGAGAAGAAGGTGCATTACAAGGATGTGGACGAGTTGCCCATCAGTAACCTGGAATAATCCTGAACACTAACAAAGAACACTATGCGAAAGCCCATTGTAGCCGGGAACTGGAAAATGAATAAGAACCTGGAAGATACCGGAGTGCTTCTCTCTGAAATTACGGGTAAGTGCCCGGATGTCGAAGCCGAGATTATCGTGGCTCCTCCGTTTACCAGTCTCGATTCTGCCGTTCGACAGCTTCAGTCTTCAACCATCCGGGTAGCCGCCCAGAATATGCATTTCGAAGATAGCGGTGCATATACCGGAGAGGTCTCGCCGACCATGCTCAAGGGGGTAGGCGTGGATTACGTAATACTGGGTCATTCCGAGAGGAGGTCGTATTTCGGGGAAGACGGGGAAATGCTGAGGAAGAAAGTAGAGTCCGCGCTTCGCCATGGCATAAAAGTAATCTTCTGTTTCGGGGAGTTGCTCGAAGACCGCAGGGCCGGAAGGCAGGAAGCCGTGGTCAGTAGCCAGCTCAACGACGCCCTCTCCGGCCTGAATGCCGAACAGTGGTCATCCATGATTCTGGCCTACGAGCCGGTCTGGGCTATCGGAACGGGGGAAACCGCCAGTCCCGCACAGGCTCAGGAGATGCATGCTTTCATTCGTTCCTGGATTCGATCCCGTTTTGGTGGGGAAGTAGCTGAAAAGGTACGTATCCTATACGGGGGAAGTGTAAAACCCGGAAATGCCAGGGAGATCTTCGGGGGTCCCGATGTTGATGGAGGCCTGATCGGCGGTGCTTCCCTGAAGGCAGATGACTTCATCGCCATCCTCGGGGGCATTTAGTACGAATCCATGTCTGTTTTTATCGAGGTACACTTCAGCTTCCCCGAACGAACGGGCTGGAAGGATATACTGATAGCCGAACTGGATAACCTCGGATACAATAGCTTTGCAGAGGAGGAAACGGGGCTTAAGGCCTATATACGCACAGAGGATTACAAAAAGGAAGATCTGCTGGACTTGATTGCCGTCCGGGAATACGGGGATTCGATGACCATAGAAAGCACCCGGCTGGAAGATAAGAACTGGAATGAAATCTGGGAATCGGGCTTCGACCCGGTCGACGTTTCCCCATTATGCCGAATCCGGGCACCCTTTCACCAACCGTCCGACCGGCCTTACGAACTAGTGATTCAGCCCAAGATGAGTTTCGGTACCGGACATCACCCAACAACACATCTGATGATGGAGTTCTTACTGGAGGAGTCCTTTGCCGATGCGCAAGTTCTCGACATGGGCTGCGGTACGGGCATATTGGCCATACTCGCAGAGAAGAGGGGTGCAGGTCAGATCGATGCGGCGGATATCGATCCCTGGTGCATCGAGAATACCAGGGAAAATCTGCAACTCAATCGGAGCCAGAGCGTCCGGGTAATGCCCGTAGAGGAGTGGGAACGGAGTGAAGCGCGCTACAGTCACATTCTTGCGAACATCAACCGCAATGTACTCATCGCTCAGTTGCCTGTATACCGGCGCCGCCTGAAACCCGGTGGCTCCCTTTTTCTCAGTGGATTCTATCTCGAAGACCTGGCACTTATGGATAGGCATGCCGCCGATTGGGGGCTTGAGAGGGAAAAAGAAAAGTCAAAAAACAATTGGGTTTCAGCAAAATATGTAAATTAGGAGCATGAAGGTTACGTACTCCACCAAGGAAAAAAAGTGGGAAGAAGTAGCGGTTAAGGAAGAGGAGGTCCTCGAACGGGAACTGGTACTGTTCAATGATGACTACAATACGTTTGACCACGTTATCGATACCCTGGTCAAGATATGCGACCACAGCCCCCTTCAGGCCGAACAGTGTTCCCTAATCGTTCACTTCAACGGTAAATGTACGGTCAAAACCGGTTCGCTGGACGACCTAAAGCCCCGATGCTCGGGCCTGTTGGAGGCTGGACTGACGGCAGAAATTCACTGATATTCCCTTTGCCTGATTATTGGGTCTGCTGAACGCACTCATTGCTCGTACACCGATAAAGTGCTAATTTAGAGTCGGATTCAATCCGGACGGGAATACTATGACCGAATTCTACAAATCGGAGCTCAAAGACCGCATCCTTCGGTATACGATGGATAGGGACGACTACATCCAACCCGAGGAGATTTATATGGAATTCCTGAACCCGAACTACAAGCCGGAGTTCGTTTTGGAGATCCTTGACGAGATATTGGAATTCGACCGGGAACTCTTCGATGTTATCAGCGGAAATGGCGCCCGCATTTTCATGCTTTCCGCCACGCCCCGTACCTCCGAATTCATTGAGGGAGGCGGGTTCAAGGAACTTTTCCTGCAGGAGGAGGAGAAATGGGAAACCTTCCTCAAACACCTGTCCATAGACGCCCGTCCCCGGAGGAGTGGAAAGGGTCCGGAGTCTGGAGAAGCCCACTTGAGCAGGGGAAACGGTCGCAGGGACAGGAAAGTTTTTATGGTTTTGCTCGGGGTTATCGGATTTAGCTTCCTGTACAGCCTGGTGGGGACCATAGGATCACTGACTACTTCACCCGGAATCAGCCAGCGGGAATTCGATACCCGACTGGAAGAACTCCGGCGTCAGCATCGCCTGGAGATGGAACACCTGAGGGAACAGATCGACAGTAAGGCCTACACTCAAAGAATTACATTTGCCACGGACTCGGACAGCCTGCAGCTGGAGTCCTCCGGTCCTTCTGAGCTCGATTGAGCTGAAGGTTTTCGATAGCCTAAAGGATTTTCGCCAGAAAACGAAACAGGGTAATAAATACCAGCAGGATCACGGAATATATAAAAGTATAAACAGCGATCAGCTGTATGCTTTCAAAATTCAAAGAAAGTACCTGACTCATGGAGGCCGTTCCGTGTTGAAAGATCTCCAGTCCAATCGATGATAGGAGGGAAATGAAGATGACGATTCCCAATGTTTTCCATTTAACCATAGCGTTCTTTGATTGATGCGCCCTTCATGCCCTCTGATCCAACATGAACAGGCGGAATTTAACGTACAGGGATTCGAAAAAATTAATGTTCCAAAGCACCAGTACAACGACTCCTATTAGTGCACAAATCGCAGCCCATGTTACTTCCCGTTTAATAGAAAAATCCCTTTCCGGGGGGCTTTCAGGGAAATAAGCAATGTTTCTGACCGTAAACACGACGATTTGCCGGATGGCAAATACAACTACCATTCCGAAAATCCAGGCCGTGATCAGGTATTCCCATTCGATGTCTGCGCCGTTCACTTTCATCTCACCTTTATTAACGGCGATCCGACCCCCCATCGTATAGACCGAGTAAGGCGTAAGTGCACCGACAGAAAAGAAAGATAGTAACTGAAGGCAAAAGAAAAAGTTAACAAAAGAGGCTTAACAGCGATTTATCATTTCGATAAAATACAGGAATAATCTACAGAGAACACTTTGGGAATAGTGGTTTGTAATGAATTTAAATACAATGGCTTATATCTTTTTTAGAGGAGACCGCCATACGGTAGACTGCGCTTATGGGCCAGGCAGACAAGCCGATTCTCCTTTACTATATAAGTAAAAAAAATATATTTAAAAATGGGAATAATCTCTCATAAATTAGACTTATTATTCCAGTATCATGAATGTGCGAGACCGTATTCCCGACTTTCTGAAGAGCTCAGGTGTCTTCACCGTGGCTATTACTGATCTGAAAGGGGTCTATACTTATGTTAACGACCACTTCCGGAAGCGGTTTGCTTATCTGGGAACTGAGTTTATCGGTAGTCATTCGATGGACTCCATATACGAAGAGGATCATGCCCGCTGCCAGGCCGCTGTAAAACTGTGCATGCGTTCACCGGAACGCGCCCAGGCAGTGCGACTGCGCAAGCCCCTGAACAGTCAGGGTGACTTCGAATGGACGCAATGGGAGTTTTCACTGATGGTGAATAGTCTGGAAGAAGCCGAGGGCATACTTTGCGTGGGGCACGAAATAACGGCATTGAAGCGGGCACACGAAAAACTGGAGGCGAATCGACGTCAGCTCGAGCAAATAGCCTATAAGCAGGTCCACCAGCTGAGAGGCCCTGTTTCTTCCCTGATGATGCTCCTCGAGACCCTTGGTAACGAGCCGAACCGGGGTGAGCTCTCCGATTACCTCGAGATGTTGCAGGAAGTAGGCGTCAGAATCGACGATGCCATACGAGACATAGTCGATCTTACCTAATGTTTGGAGACGCGGCATCCTTACCCGGGCTTGAATACCGGGCAGCAGTAAGAACTGATACACCAGGGATTTGGGGGTACCGCCCTGCAGGACGTATTTTTGCCGCAACAAATCTACAGGATGAAAAAATCAATCATAATCACCGGAGCCGATGGGAACCTGGGCAAAACCGTAACCCAGGATTTACTCCATCGGGGGTACACCGTATACGCCAGTATTGGTCCCCATGGGGATCCGCAATTTATTTCCAACGAACGTCTGCATACCGAATCCGTGGATCTACTAAATGCAGAGCGAACTTCCGCCTGGATTGATCGGGTGATTCAAAGCGAGGATGAAAGCCTGTCCGGCGTCTTGTGTCTGGCCGGTGGCTTTGACATGGGAGGGCTTACGGATACCCGTCCCGATCAGATTAACCATATGATTGACCTGAATTTCTTCACGGCCTGGAATGTGGTTCAGCCTGTACTGAAGGCAGCTTCCACTTCGGCCCCAAACCTCTCCATCGTACTGATTGCATCGCGCGCTGCCCTTGAGCCTTCCGAGGGCAAGCATATCGTCGGCTATAGCATGTCCAAGTCGCTGTTAATCCAACTCGCGGATTACATCAATACCGATACCAATCAAACGGGGATCAGTGCCTCCGTTATCCTGCCCAGCACTCTGGATACCGGGGCGACACGAAAGGCGATGCCGGATGCCGATTTCGGGAATTGGGTCCCAACGGAGCGGGTAGCGGATACCATTGGTTTTATCCTCTCAGACTCGGGCAGGATGCTTCGCGGCCCGATTTTCAAATTGTACAACAAGGCCTGAATGGCCCGAGAACTGCGACCTTTTAGTCCAGGGGCAACCTAAGGCTGCCTGAGTATGGCTACCCCGTCCGCTTCGAAACTGATCTTAATTTCGGGTTCGGTAATGGCGGCGACCTCCTCGGGAGACTTGCCGGCGTCTTCGGCATAGTGGCGAAGGTCGTCCACAGAGACTGTATCCTTCCTGGCGATCCCCCTGACGACGACTTGGCTTCCCGCGAGGTCCAGGGGCATGAACAAGGCGTAATCCTTGAAGGTCACCCGAACCGATTCGCCATCTCCCTGGTCGAGCTTCATCCAGCAGCCCTTTTTCGAACAGACATCGATAACCGCACCTTCCACTACCAGCAGTTCTTCCGGATTAGGTTCGAACGAGGCATTGAGCATGGCGACCGGTTGAGCCTTTTCCAGATCCATGGATACACCGATCAGGCTATCCACCAGGGCGGTAGTGTTCACCTCACTCAGGGATTCTTTTTTGTCTGAAGCCACCTGATTGCAGGAAGCGATACACACCAGCGACAGTATAACGGATATAATTCTCATAGGTAAATGGATTCTAATATTTAATTCAATTGCAATTTAAGGCGTAAATAGCTTTCAGCCATCCCTCATTCAATCGGCCTACTTCGACCGGAACGATATTTTCGTACCTTCTGAGTGGAATCCGAACGGCCAACTAGACCGCAGTCAGGGAATTTTCAAGACCGCAGTCCGATTCCGTGTCAACCCACCCTGTAGTCGTTTTACAGCCGGCATACTTATATCCCATGATGAAGAATCCTTTCCCGCTCCTTTGCGTACTGCTGCTGGCGGCCTGTCAGGCCGGGCCTGAAGCCAATCCGGACTCCTGGGCCTTTCCGTATTTCGAAAAAGCAGACAGTCTTAACCCCATACTCACACCTTCTACCGATCTGGCCTTCCGAGATCCGATAACGGGCCGTACGGTTTACTGGGAGTCCCGAAACGTTCTCAACCCGACTGCGGTGGTTCGCAATGACACTGTATTTTTGTTGTACCGGGCACAGGACAGCCTGGGAACCTCACGCATAGGCATGGCGTACAGCCTGGATGGCTTGTCCTTTTCCCGCCTGTCCGAACCGGTTTTTTACCCGGCCAATGATGCGATGAAAAACCGGGAGTGGAACTACCGCAAATTCCAGGAGGAGTTACCCGATGCGAATTCCCAGGACTGTTATTTCTGCTACTTCGATGGGGTCGAGGATCCCAGAATCATAGAACGGGAGGACGGTCGCTATTTCATGACCTACACTGCCTACGACGGGAAGACAGCCCGCCTCAGCCTGGCTTCGTCCCCCGACCTGAAAAGCTGGACCAAACACGGCCTTGTGCTCAAGGATGAAAAGTACGAAGATACCTGGTCAAAGGCCGGCGCCATAGTCGGGGAGCGGGTGGGTAATCGAATCGTCGCCCGCAGGATCGGTGGGAAGTACTGGATGTATTTCGGGGATACCAACCTCTTTATGGCCTATTCGGATAACCTGACCGACTGGACTGTGGCCGAGGATGCCGAGGGCGGCAGACGCATATCGGTTCTCCATCCCCGCAGGGGGATGTTTGACAGCCGTCTTGTGGAGCCCGGACCGTACGCACTGTACAAGGAGGATGGGATAGTACTGATATACAACAGCAGCAATGCGGAAAACTTCAACGATCCGGATTTACCGGTATTCACCTACGCAGCCGGTCAGGCACTCTTCGATAAAGAGCGTCCATATCTGCTCAGGGACCGGACCGATACGTACCTTATCCGACCGGATAAGCCCTACGAAAAGCTCGGAGAGGTCAACGAGGTCTGTTTTGTGGAAGGCCTCATATTCTTTCAGGATCGCTGGTTTCTGTATTACGGTACGGCCGACTCTAAGATTGCCGTTGCCGTTTACGATCCGGCCGTACAATAGGAACCTGTGAGGTCGATCGGCCGTCCGAAGCTATACGGTGTGGGTTCCCGGGACTGTGGTAATGAAATTACCGGTCACAAGGATCCGTGGGAGGGTTCTGAAACACCGTCGCCCGCATAGGAGGCTTACCATTGATGTAACTATTCCGCTTTCTCCATATTTTGGTCACGGTAAGCCATGAGCGCGTCCAAATTTTCGAACCCCTTGAGTTCGAAATAGGCATCGGAATCATAACGGACCGAGTTGGCAATATCACGCATGAAATCCACAATTTTTTCAGGATGGTTCGAGGCGGCATAGGCATCGAATTTGATGGTGTAGCTGGATAAACTCATGTGTCCTTCCAATTCTTTCATCACGGGATGTTCCCGCGCCCAATCCATGGCTTCGTCATTGTCGAAGGAATACACCCGGTATTCGTGTTCGGCCGACTTGCGGACGGGAAACAGCTCTATGTTGCGCTCTCCTTTATCAAAAGTAGTCACCTGTACCATCATCACCTCCTCGCCCAGACTGCGGAACCGGACCCATAACTTCTCCTCAGCCTCCTTTTTGAAATCGTGGCTCTGAACATTCCACACCTTTTTCATTTCATTTTTTCCGGCTCCATCTACCACCAGATATCCGTCAGAAGAATTTCCTCCGTCCTTGTCGATTACCATAGCCGACCAATACGGCATGGAAATGTTGCTGGGGTTGGTGTTCTCGTCGGTGAGCACCCATTCCTCCGCTGTGATGGTCGTACAGCCGGCAGTGAGCAGAATCGCCAATCCCACTAATGTTGGCCCGCTGAATCGCAGTAGACCGTTAAATCGTTTCATTCGGGGAACCCGGGAGTTAACTGAATTTTTCATGTCTATTGGTTTTGATACGCTTATGAAGGTAGTTAAATTCTTGCCGCTTCCGGCCGGTCTTTAACGTATTCTAAACAGGTATCGGACCCGGTTCAAACCCATTATACCCCGATAGGAGAAGTCTATATTGCCGGAAGGGTAATGAAAGCCCTTATCCCAAATATTCCGTCACTTCTTCCGGATTGAGTGCCTGGTAGGTACACACGCTGAATCCTACCCATTCTTCCGTGGATTGGAGTTCGAAGGGATGGGTTTTCCATGAATCGAATACCAGGTCGCCCGGCATGGGTTTCTCAATAAGGGCGATCTGAAGGATCTGAGTATGGGGAATAAATAGATCAAACATGGCTAATCCGCCTGCAATCAGAAGTTCGTCGTCGGAATACTCGTAGCGTTCTATGAGTAGATGCGGATTGGTGATAACAAAGACGTCCTCCCCCCGGGTATCGAATTCCTCGTTTCGGGTAATCACATACCTGCTCTTTTCGGCACCTCTTGATGGTTCGAGCCAGGAAGACTCATCTCCGGCAATGTTCTCCGCTTTCAGGAGGTTCTCCATGGCCATGGGCAACCCGTTGGGAAGCAGTTCGGCCCTGAGTTCTTCTCCTTCACGGGTGGATGCACCCATCACACAGGACCTGTCCATTATAACGACAATCCGTATCATATGCGATTTTTGATCCTGAAGGAAAGGCCGGGGGCTACTTTTCATTCAGACCAGCTCCGTTAAGGTATACAGGATTTACCTTATATTCCAAATAATCCAAACCTTTATTTTAATCTAAATGTTTAGAAATGAAGGTCATGGCTCTGGCCTTTCGCCTTCCGCACGTTTACTAAAAAAAAGGTTCATGATGTCAGGCACCGCCTCCGATCCCATCTCCGCGTACTTCGAACAGCAGCATGCGTTGTGTAATAACCCCAAAAAACTGGACAGTAAATTAAGTTAGGAAACAACTCTTAAAT
>CAZKAP010000047.1:0-21619 GCA_964550895.1 uncultured Flavobacteriaceae bacterium | reverse complement strand
GGGGCTGGAACAACTGGGGCTGGGGTCCTGGTTACGCGAACGTCGGCTTTAACCGAGGATACCGCGGAGTGCGCACGGCTACGGGTGTAATCGGTTCCCGATACTCCAGCGTGCGGTCCAATCTGAATACGCCCAGAGGCTACAATGCCTTTACCAGCGGAAGAACAACACGGAGTAATCTGAACTCGCGTTCGGAATCATTCAGAAGAAATACCTACTACCGAAGCAGTAGGCAGAATCGAAGTATCAACAACCGCTCGTACAACAGTGGAACACGTTCTAGTGTTCGGGGAACAAACCCCTTCAGAAGGTCGTCTACCTACAACCGGTCCTCGAGCAGGTCGGGCACCAGTCGCGGATACAACTCCGGTACGCGAAGCTCACGCAGCAGCGGCTATAACCGGAGCAGCAGTTCCCGAAGCAGCGGAGGATACCGAAGCAGCGGAGGCAGCCGCAGCAGTGGTGGCAGTCGCAGCAGCGGTGGCAGCCGAGGAGGAGGTAGCCGTTCCGGCGGAGGACGGGGTGGCCGCGGATAAACACCTGCCCAAACATCTTATCAGAAACGTAATACCTGGAAAATGAAAAGTAATAACCTATGGATTCTTTGTGCGCTGATGTCCCTGAGTTTCGGGCAGGCCCAGACGGTTGAAGACGTGCTGAGGTACAGCGTGAACAACCTGACGGGTTCGGCGCGATACAAGGCTATGGGAGGCGCATTTGGTGCACTGGGGGGCGACCTGTCTGCCCTGAACATCAACCCGGCGGGTTCTGCCGTATTCAACAATTCGCAGTTCGCCATTTCGGGTTATTACTCCAATATGCGAAACGATGCCACCTACAACGGTACCCTGAATTCTACCCGGGAAGACCACGTAGACATCAATCAGCTCGGTGCGGTTTTCGTAATCGATTACGGCAATACACGGGGACTCCGAAAGCTGAGCTTCGGGGTGAATTACGAAGAATCTCGGAACTTCGACGACGAGTTCCTTGCCATAGGACAAACCTCAACCGGACTGGACACCTACTTCCTGGGGTTTGCACAGGGGGTACCCCTCAGTGCCCTGCAGCGCCAGCTCAATTTTATCGAAGACGATTATCTGGATATCGGAGCCATACAGGGCTTCGGAGACCAACAGGCATTCCTGGGCCTGGAGGGCGGGTTCATTTCTCCCTCTGACCCGGGTGATCCCAACAACACCGCTTATGTATCCAACGCAGACTACCAGGAGGTTCGGCAGGCCATCTCCATCTTCAGCCAGGGTGAAACGGCCAAACTCATCCTGAACACGGGACTGCAGTTCGGCAAGGGCTTCTACCTGGGCGGATCCATTAACGGGCACTGGATTAATCGGGAACAAACCACCCTGATCACGGAAAGCGGTTATGCGCAGAACTCACCGCTGAATGGTTCGGGCATCTTCGACAACCGCATTGGTGTGGAAGGTACCGGCGTGTCCGCACAGGTGGGGTTTATCGCACGGGTGGCCGAGGTGCTGAGACTGGGGGCGAGCATACAGTCCCCGACCTATTACTGGATCTCGGAGAATACCTCCCAGCGCGTTAACAGCAACCTGGCTGACCCGGACATTCAGTTCATCAACTTCGATATCGCCAACGTATTTCCGGAATACCGAATGCGGGCACCCGGACAGGCTTCGCTGAGCGGCGCGCTGGTCTTTGGCAAGGTTGCCCTGGTCAGTGGAGACCTGATATACAGGGACTATAGCACGGCCCAGCTGGGTTCTGCCAACGATGCCTTCTTCGCCGGCGAGAATCAGTTTATACAAGACAATCTGGCCGCGGCCTGGGAGTATCGACTGGGTAACGAGTTTCGGATTGGGGATGCCCTGAGCCTGAGGGCCGGTTACCGCCTGGCGGAAGGACCTTTTACGGGTTCCGATGAGGGGCAGCTCGAGGAATTCAGCGGGGGTATAGGCATCCGGTTGAGAAATAACAGCCGTTTAGATATCGCCCTGGCCAGTTCCCAGGTGACAAACAACATTTTTCCCATCGAGATCGGATATCCGGATAACGTGATTAGCCGGGAACGCAAACAGGTGATTTTCTCCGTAAGCTATATCGCTAATTTCTAGTGAAGGACCGGGTATCTATCGATTCGGAAGTATGTCCCTGAGCAGGCTGAAGTGCGAACGAACCGTTCGGGCTTCCACCGGATTGCCGTCCGGGTCGAAGTAGATAAGCCGGAACCAGTAATCCGAAGAAGGCAGGGGCCTGCCGTTCACCGTTCCATCCCACTCAACTGCATTATTGTCGTCTATTTGAGCCAGATAGGTTCCGTAGCGGTCGAAGACGAATACCACATAATTCCAGTTCTTAAAGGGATCGAGCCCTTTTAGCCCCCAGGTATCGTTGATCCCGTCATTGTTTGGGCTGAAAAACCTGGGAAAGCCCGCCAGAAATACGGGACTGGTTTCAAACAGGGTTTCCTCGTCGCATCCTTCCGTGTCGCGGACCCGCACCACATACACCCCGGCGGGGGCATCCAGGAACCTGCGGTCCCTTTGAAAATCCGCTTCAAAGTTCGGGTTGTTTCTTTCCTCGAAAGGGATCAGCGCATACTCCAGCGTACTGTTCACAACAGGTTCTCCCGGCCCGGGAGGCTCCAGGAGGATGGACAGGTTATACGTTAAGCCATCACCAGCCGGATTGTCCAGGTCGTCCTTGAGGTCTAAGGCAAATCGGGTCGGATCGGGCACCCCGTTAAAAGTGACCAGCACATCATCAGAAAACAGAGGGTTACCCGGAAGATTGGTCTGAACCGAAATGAAATACCTGCCACCGTCCGGGCTGTCTATGGTAATTTCGGTAAACACCCCGCCAGCCAGTATCACCTCGTCCACCACACCATCGTCCTCGATATCCCGGGACCAGCTGATGTTCGTGATATACGGACTGAGGTAGGACTGGGGAATACTGAGTTCGATGCCGGTGTCCCCCTCGCAGGCCACGATGTCCGGGCCCAGCTCCACTCCGAATTCACAATCGAGTACCGCGGTCTGTCCTGCATCGGATGGATTCTCGGTAAACTCTATGCTGAAGGGCTCAGGGTCCGGATTGAGGTTGGTATTGAAGTTGTTGACGAAGAGGTAATACACCTCCCCTGCCAGGACCCGTATGGGCTCGTCATAGGTGTTGTTGCTGCCGACCACATTGGGCGCTCCGGGAGTCCCGTCGGCAGGGTTGGTCCCTATACCGGTGTAGTCCGTAGCATTTCGCTCATAGTTACAACGGATGGGGTCCACATTTCCGGCACCGAGTTCGGCACAGAAGGTCGAATTGTCCGGGTCCGGGTCCGGGCCAAACAGGGCGAAATCAAATTCCGATGTGGCGGTGAGTCTTCGGATATCAAAAGCCAGCTCCCCGTCGCGTTGCGCTCTAAAGACAAACCAGGAGGCATTGCCTTCGACATTGCCGGAATTCACGCTTCCCTTCTCCAGGCATCCGACCGCAGTGAGTCCGTCAAAATCATCGATATCACCTCCACCGTCATTGCCCCAGGTCAGAAGCGTCCCCGGATTCGCCGGGTCTTCCAGGTCACCGCATATGGGTATGGCCTCGATGCAATCGGAGGTAGAGTTCTGCGTATAGACGGGCCCAATTACGGCCGCCGCCAGTAAAAACGAAAGGAAACGATATAGTGTCCGCATAGGATCTGCCTGTTTAGGCCCCAATTCTATCCTAATAACCGTAACTCAAAAATGGACGGTTTAGTGTGCCGTCGTGCAAAAATACGGTCAAATTTTTACCGACTGTCCTTATTAGCGCTCAACTCCGGGTTAAGATTTCGTCAGGAATGACCGTAATTACAGACTGAAGCCTCATTGAGGTTCGGCTAACGGCTAACCATTCGGGTATGGGATGGCCAAAAGCCATGACCCTGTGGGGTGCAATCCCTTCAATATGTGTAAATTTGCGCTTCGATTCGGACGCATCCGAATGCGCAGTAACGGAATGGAAAAGGTGAAATCAGAAGAATTGGAATGGGGACACTACGGTTCCTCGGAAGGAACCCCACTCAGGGAAGACGCCTTCGAACTCAGTGATCAGGAAAAGATTGATCGCATACAGCACAGCGTTCGGGATATACTGGAAACCCTGGGAATGGATCTGACCGACGACAGCCTCAAAGGAACCCCCAAGCGGGTGGCCAAGATGTTCGTCAACGAAATTTTCGGTGGCCTCAAGCCGGAGCGAAAGCCCAGTGCATCTACCTTCGAAAACAAATACGAATACGGGGAAATGCTGGTGGAGAAGAACATTACCCTCTATTCCACCTGCGAACACCACCTTCTTCCCATCGTCGGCAAGGCTCATGTCGCCTACATTTCCAAAGGGACCGTAGTGGGCTTGTCGAAAATGAACCGCATCGTGGACTACTACGCCAAGCGCCCCCAAGTTCAGGAACGGCTTACCCGTCAGATCGTCAAAGAGCTCCAATCCATACTGGGTACCGATGATGTGGCCTGCGTAATTGACGCCAAGCACCTCTGCGTGAATTCCCGGGGCATACGCGATGTCGACAGCAGTACCGTTACTGCGGAATACGGCGGCGTGTTCGGTCAGGAGAAGTTTCAGCGGGCATTCCTCGATTACATCAAACTGAATACTTCCTTTTAACTATGTCGCGTTACCCGGAGCAGCCTCTATATGTGTACAATTCGCTGAGCGGAACCAAAGAGGAATTCACTCCCCTGCAAGAGGGATATGTCGGCATGTACGTCTGCGGGCCTACGGTGTACAGTAATGTACATCTGGGCAATTGCCGGACCTTCATGTCCTTCGACGTGATCTTTCGTTTCCTGAAATTCCTGGGGTACAAAGTGCGCTATGTCCGGAACATAACCGATGCGGGGCACCTGGAGAACGATGCCGATGAGGGAGAAGATAAGATTGCCAAGAAGGCCCGGCTTGAACAGATCGAACCCATGGAGGTGGTACAGCAGTACACGGTGGACTTCCATCAGACACTGGCTAAACTCAACCTGCTCCCGCCCAGCATAGAACCGACGGCCACCGGCCACATCATAGAGCAGATCGGCATCATTGAAAACATACTCGAAAAGGGCTATGCCTATGAGTCGAACGGTTCGGTGTATTTCGACGTGGTGGCCTTTAATGAAAAGTATAACTACGGTATCCTGAGTGGCCGCAACCTGGAGGACATGCTGGCGAATTCCCGCGAGCTGGCCGCTCAGTCTGATAAGAAGAACCCGGCGGATTTCGCCCTGTGGAAAAAGGCAGAACCTCAGCACATCATGCGCTGGCCCTCGCCCTGGGGAGATGGATTCCCAGGCTGGCACCTGGAGTGTACGGCCATGAGCACCAAATACCTGGGTGAGACCTTCGATATACACGGAGGAGGAATGGACCTGAAGTTCCCCCATCACGAATGCGAGATCGCCCAGGCCGAGGCGTCCAATGACCAGGCACCGGTACGCTACTGGCTGCATGCCAATATGCTTACGCTAAATGGTAAAAAGATGTCGAAATCCACGGGCAACAACATCTACCCCAACGAACTCTTCAGCGGCAGCAGTGATTTGATCAGTAAGGCCTATAGCCCGCCAGTAGTCCGCTTTTTCATGCTGCAGGCCCATTACACGAGCATATTGGATTTGAGCGATCAGGCACTGCAGTCCTCCGAAAAGGGCTACCACCGTCTTATGGAGGGGGTAAGAGTCCTGGACGAGCTGTCCGCCTCTGAGCATTCAAGCGGGTGGGATGCCGAGGCATGGTCCCGGGAGTGCCTCTCGGCCATGAACGACAACTTCAACACGCCCATACTGTTAGCGCTACTGTTCGAAGGCGTAAAGCAGATTCAGCAGATCCGCGAAGGTAAAGTAAGCCTGAACGAAGCCGACCTCCAACGGGTCCGGGAAACCATGAAGGGCTATGTGTTCGACGTACTCGGCTTACAGATGGAAGAAGAGGTGGCCTCAGATACGGAGTTGGTAGACGGGCTCATGGACCTGATAATCGATCTCCGCACCCGGGCCCGTGAGGACAGGGACTTCCGTACCTCGGACCAGATTCGGGACCACCTGGGAGAATTGGGTATTCAGCTCAAAGATGCCCGGGAAGGAACGACTTACGAACGTAAATCGCGCTAAGTGATCAAAAGGATTCTTATAGGCCTCGTCCGTTTCTACCAGTCGGCGATCTCACCGCTATTCCCCCCGGCATGCCGGTATCAGCCCACCTGTTCCCACTACATGATCGAGGCCTTGCGCAAATACGGTGCCTGGAAAGGCGGACTCATGGGCCTGAAAAGAATCAGCCGATGCCATCCCTGGGGAGGCAGTGGGTACGATCCGGTTCCTTAGGGTTTAGGCTTTACGATTTTTTCACGCCGGACGCCGGTTTTATGAAGCCCTGAGTGGGTCCATTTGCCTATATTAGCGACAAAACCGTTTCATGTACATCCTCGGCATAGACTGGAACCCGAACGACACCCTTTTCAAGCTGGGCCCTTTACTGATCAAGTACTACAACCTGCTTTGGATCGCGGCCTTTGTACTGGGTTTCTTCCTGATGAGGCGGATTTTCAGGATCGAAAACAAGCCGGAAGACCGGCTCGACACCTTGTTCGTTTATTGTGTGATATCGATAATGCTGGGGGCACGACTCGGACATGTGTTCTTCTACGATTGGGCCTACTATTCCGAGCACCTTGTGGAGATCCTGCTTCCCATACGAGAAAACAGCGGCTCAACCCTTTTCGGCCTGATCAACGGCTATGAATTCACCGGTTTTACCGGGCTCGCCAGCCACGGTGCGGCCGTTGCAGCTATCGTGGGCCTTTACCTCTTCTCCCGGAAGTATCCGGACATGAGCGTACTCTGGCTCTTGGACAGAATTGCGATTACCACGGCCATAGGTGGGGCATTCGTCCGGATCGGTAACTTCTTCAATTCGGAAATTAATGGGAAGATAATAGAGGATTCCTCTTTCCTTTTTGCGACCCGTTTTGTTAGGGATTCACAGGACATGCCCGTTATACGCGCCATGAAACTCACCGGTAAACGCAACCCGAATGAAGCCTATCAGGCGCTGACCGACGATCCGGCATTCAGTCAGGTACTGGCAGAGATTCCGTACCGCCATCCCGTACAGATGTACGAGGCCTTCGGTTATATACTGGTATTCTTGGTCATGTACTACTTCCTTTACCTGAGGACCAACCGTAAGAATAAGGAAGGCTATCTTTTCGGTTTCTGGATGGCTACTGTCTTTACCATCCGCTTTATCCTGGAGTACTACAAGCGCGGGCAGGGAGGACTTGAGGAAGTACTACCCTGGTTCTCCACGGGTCAGTGGCTGAGTATTCCCTTTGTATTGATCGGTTTGTATTTCATGTTCCGCCCCAAGCCGGGAACCGAAATCTGATCCTGAATTCATGACATTTCGTGCGACATCGACCCTGCTGGGTATTTTCCTACTGGTTCTTTCCGCGGGTTGCGAAAGGAAGAAAAATTCCAAATCTCTCGAACAGACTCCCATAACCTTTACCCGGGAAGGCACACTTTCCTTTCGGGCCCGGCAAGACAGTACCCTGCATAACTTCGATATCGAATTTGCCGAAAACGAATACGAAATACAGACCGGCCTCATGTATCGTGAGTCTATGGAGGATCACCAGGGAATGCTTTTTGTATTCCCGGACGAGCGCATGCGTTCGTTCTATATGAAAAATACCGAAATACCCCTGGATATCATTTTCGTCAGGGCGGACTCCACCATCCTGAATATTGTTAAGAATGCCCGGCCTCTTGAAGAGCGGAGCATTCCTTCCGAAGGTCCTGCCCGATTCGTGTTCGAGATCAATGGTGGACTTTCCGATCGACTGGGCCTGCAGGCGGGGGATCGCCTGGTATTTTCCAAATCGGATTCGCCCTGAGGACAAGAGGTTAACTATCTTAGGTGCATGCGCCATTTTTCCCTCCTGCTCACTACTCAGACTCGTCCCGATTCGGTTGTCGAGGACCTGAAACAAGGGCGTGTGCCGGCCATGACCAAGGGGGTCCCCGATTCGGGCTGGTACCTTTCGGACACACGAATTCAGCATTGGATCGATCAGGAATACCGCTACGAACGCTCGGACCTGAGCGAAGCAGGAGGCCCGTTGCTCAGTAACTTAAGCAGCGGCCAGCGGAAGTTAGCCGTCTTCCGTTATCTGCTTGGCGGCAATGCCCCCTGCGCCGTGCTGGTAGACCCCTGGGAGCACCTCGACGGGGAGGCCCGACGGGAAATGGAGCAGGCCATTAAAGAGCGATCTGATCGTATGCGGTGGATTTTTCTGGTCTATCGCCTTTCCGACCTACCCGACCTGACGCAGAACGTATATGCGGTGAAGGGTCCTGCCCCCTATTCATATTCGAGCATACAACCCGACCAGACCAGCTCTAAGCACGTAGATGTTCCGGTGGTTATTCCCCCTCCTCCGGTCTCGGCTCCTGTTTACACGGGAGAACAACTCGTTCGTATCTGTAACCTGCAGGTGTCCTATGGGAACCGGGCCGTCCTGTGCGGTCTGAACTGGACCGTCCGCCGAGGGGAACGCTGGCTGCTCAAGGGTCCCAACGGAAGCGGCAAGAGTACTCTGGTTTCGATGATAGCCGGGGACAATCCGAAGGCCTACGGTCAGGATATCACCCTGTTCGGAAAAAGGAAAGGACAGGGCGAATCGATCTGGGAACTGAAACGGTTGCTGGGATACTTCACCCCGGGCCAGGTCGAACACTTCAGCGGGTACCAGACCCTCTTCCAGATGATGACCTCGGGCTTCAAGGATTCCCTGGGATTGTACTCCCCTCCTACGGAGGAAGAAGAAAGACTAAGCCTGCAATGGATTCGGCTCCTGGAAATGGAGGGCCGAAAAGACGCATCCTTTCGTTCATTCAGCAAGGGTGAGAGGAATTTGATTATGACCCTGCGTGCACTGGTAAAGCATCCGCCCCTGGTGATACTGGACGAACCCACCACAGGTCTGTCGGAGGAAGAAACTGAGCACTACACCCGCCTTGTACGGCTTTTCTGTGAATACAGCGGGGCGGCCCTGATCTGGGTATCGCATGAAGATCACCTGGAAATCCAACCCGACCACATACTCGAATTGCGGCCGGGTCCCAGGGGATCATGTGCCGTTATCCTATAAAAAAAGCCCACCGGAATCCGGCGGGCCTGTTCTTTAGCTTTTCACCTATATCAGGCGGTTACTTCCTTGCGGGGCCTGGTGCGTACCTTTCTCTTGTCCTTGTCCGATTTGGCGCTGCCATCCTTTGTGGAAGCAGGCAGTGACTCGAACATCACAGGAGTCGCAATAAACACCGAGGAATACGTACCGACGATCACACCGACGATCATGGCAAACATGAATCCCCTCAGGCTCTCTCCTCCGAAGATGAAGATCGAGATCAATACGATCAGAGTAGTGAGCGAGGTGTTCAGTGTACGGCTTAGCGTACTGTTCAGGGCATCATTTACATGTTCACCGTTGTTCCAACCTTTAAGGCCTATGGTTTCCCGAATCCGGTCGAAGACCACCACCGTATCGTTCAGGGAGTAACCAATCACCGTCAGTATAGCCGCAATGATGGCCTGATCGATCTCCATGCTGAAGGGCATAAACTCCCCGATAAGGGAAAAGAGTCCAAGCACCAGGAGTACATCGTGAAATACGGCGGTAACCGCCCCCAACGAAAACTGCCAGCGGGAGAAGCGCACCAGTATGTACAGGAACACGATGATCAACGATCCCAGCACGGCCATATAGGCATTATTCTTAATATCGTCGGCAATGGTCGGACCCACCTTAACCGATTCCAGTATCCCGACTGTTTTATTTTCGTTCTGCTCTACAAAGTCCTCAAGGCTGTAGCCGTCGGGCAGGAATGGAGTCAGGGCGGCGAACATGCTTTCCTGTATTTCCTTATCCACCTCGAGTCCGGTCTCCCTGATCTTGTATGACGTAGTCATTTTAACCTGGTTTTGCCTCCCGTAGGTCTTGACGTTAGTGCCCGTGCCAAACTCGGTTACCAGAACCTCTTTAATCTCACGGGGATTCACCTCTCTGTCGAAACGCAACACATAGGTACGTCCTCCGAGGAGGTCGATACCTTGTTGAAGACCTTTAGTCCCCAGTGATATCAGGCTGATCAATATCAGCGCCCCACTTACCATGTAG
Organism: uncultured Flavobacteriaceae bacterium; assembly: GCA_964550895.1. Lineage (GTDB taxonomy): Bacteria > Bacteroidota > Bacteroidia > Flavobacteriales > Flavobacteriaceae > CAZKAP01. Next base: position 11,412 of record CAZKAP010000047.1, on the reverse strand, counting down.
GCCCAACGCCGGTTCTTCAGAAAGGCAAAATTGAAATTCTTCAGCCAGGTTTTTGTCGTGGGTGTGCAGAAGGCCAAAGTTCGTTTCTTCTTGCCCTCGAGATAAGACTCTATGATCAGTCGGGTGACAAATATGGCCGTGAAAAGGGAGGTGGCAATACCGATCATCAGGGTAGTGGCGAATCCTTTGATCGGACCGGAACCTACCCAGAAAAGGATCACCGCCGTCAGGAAGGTCGTGATGTTGGCGTCGAGGATGGACCAGATGGCCTTATCGAATCCGTCCTTGATGGCCTGGGCCATACCCTTTCCACGATCGAGCTCTTCCTTTATTCTTTCGAAAATCAGCACATTGGCGTCGACCGACATACCAATGGTCAGAACGATACCGGCAATACCCGGCAGCGTCAGTACAGCCCTCAGACTCGAAAGTACCCCAAATATCAGGAGTATGTTCAATGCCAGGGCGATATCGGCAAACCAACCCGCCCTGCCGTAGTAGAACGCCATCCAGACCAATACCAGTATCATCGCGATCAGGAAGGAATTGAAACCGGCCTTGATGGCCTCTCTACCCAATGAGGGCCCAACTACTTCCGACTGGATAATCTCCGCCTTGGCCGGCAGCTTTCCCGCCCTCAGGATGGTAGCGATATCCTTGGTTTCGGCTGGGGTAAACTGACCCGTTATCTCAGACCTTCCGCCCGATATGGGGCCTTTTGAAACCCCGGGAGCCGTGTACACCTTGTTGTCCAGAACAATGGCGATCCCGTTCTGCTGTTCGAAAACCTCGCCAGTGAGTCGCTCCCATTCCCGTGCCCCCCGGGTATTCATACTCATACTAACGGCGGGCTTCCCAAACTGATCGAAGGTCGCCTGTGCATCGGTCACCACGTCACCGCTGATGCGGGGTTTGTTGTTCCTGTTGGACTTCAGCACAAAAAGCTGGGCCACCTCGGAATCCTCAGTGGGTCTTTCCCATGCAAATTTGGAGTAGCGTATCGCAGGAGGCAGAAGCCTAAGGATCTCCGGTTTGCTCAGGTAACTGCTGATCTCGGCCGTATCCGTGACGGCGGCTACAAAGAATGCATTGCTGCCGGGAGGGGCGAGGGACAATTTTTCGAGCAGGGGGTTAGCCTGTCCGGCAACGGCTGTGGAATCCTCCTCGGTGCTGCTCAGAAGGTCGGCAACCCGGTCGATATTAGAGGTAGAGTCGACAGCCACTGCCGTGCTGTCCGTTTCTTCTTCGGCCTTGAATTGCTCTGCCAGTTTCTGATCGGCCTGGACCATGAACTCGGTAATGGCGTTTTCGCTTCTCGGATAGGTCTCCCAGAATTCCAGCTGAGCGGTACTTGAAAGGAGTTTCTGGGCTCGGTCCACGTCCTGGGCACCGGGCAGTTCGACGACGATACGCCCAGAACTCCCTACCCGCTGAATGTTGGGCTGGGTAACTCCGAAGTTATCGATACGCTCTCGTAACACCCGGAAGGCGGAGTCCACGGCCTCGTCGATCTCCTTGAGGATTACCGAACGTACCTGTTCGTCAGTCATGTCGATATCGACCTTCTCGGCCAGTCTTTTGTTCGCGAAGATGTCCGGATCGGAAAGGTTCGAATCTCCCTTGACCTCATCAAAGGCCTGGAAAAACAACTCTGCATAGGTATCCTGGCTGTTCTCGGAGCGCTCATCGGCCAATTGGAGGGCGCGGTTGAAGGCCTCATTATCCGTCTCATTGGCCAGGCTGACCAGAATCTGACGTACCGAGATCTGCAGGGTCACGTTGATGCCCCCTTTGAGATCCAGACCCTTGTTCAGTTCCTTTTTCTTAGCATCGTCATAGCTGGTGTAGCCCAGGACGCTGATTTCCCCGATCGAATCCAGATACTCCATTTCCAGCTTCTGCCGCTTATCCAGGTAATCTCCCTCTCCCACTCCGATCTCAGAGGTTGCGTAGGCCTTGGCATCTCTCTCCAGCTTGCTCGAGATAAATGTAAAGGAGAGCTGGTAAATACTCACCAGCCCGAAAAGAAGCGCAAAGAGTCGGATTAATCCTTTATTCTGCATGTTTTTAAGCTTTTAGCCACGTGGCTTTTAATGGCCTGCAAATATATTACTTCCGCTAGGAAATGCCAACAGGCTTCGACAGGAGTCCAAACCGGGCGGCGCAGACGAAAAAGGGCCGCCTCAGCGACCCCTATTGGTTATGGTATCTCAATACGATCCGCCCGAATTAAAGCAGTTGATTGGTGGCGCTGACACCTTCGGCACTGGACTGAAGCTTAGCTTTCTCCTCTTCGCCGAGTTCGATCTCCAGAATCTGTTCGATGCCCTGACGACCGATCACAACGGGCACACCTATGCAGATATCGCTCAATCCGTACTCCCCTTCCAGCATGGCCGAGCAGGGAAACACCTTTTTCTGATCGCAGGCAATGGCCTGTACCAGGGCTGATACCGCCGCACCCGGGGCATACCAGGCACTGGTGCCGAGCAACTTGGTCAATGTGGCTCCACCCACCTTGGTGTCTTCCACGATCTGCTCCAAACGCTGCTGATCCAGGAATTCGGACACCCTGACGCTATTGCGGGTAGCATGACCGATCAGGGGAACCATCCCTTTATCTGAGTGGCCACCGATAACCATCCCGTCCACATCCGAAATGGGAGCCCCCAGGGCCTCCGCCAGTCGGTACTTGAAGCGGGCACTGTCCAGGGCCCCGCCCATTCCTATAATCCGGTTTTTAGGGAGACCCAGTGTCTTGTGGGTAAGGTAGGTCATGGTGTCCATAGGGTTACTCACCACGATAAAAATGGCATCCGGAGACTGCTCGTTCAGGCTGGTGGCCACGGTTCGGACGATATCGGCGTTGATTCCGATTAGCTCCTCCCGAGTCATGCCCGGCTTCCTGGGTATGCCCGATGTTATGACCACTACCTGACTTCCGGCCGTGGCCGAATAATCGTTGGTGACTCCACTGATCCGGGTATCGAATCCGTTCAATGAGGCCGTTTGCATCAGGTCCATGGCCTTGCCTTCGGCGAATCCTTCCTTAATGTCCAGAAGGACCACTTCGGAAGCGAAATTTTTCATGGCGATATACTCTGCACAACTGGCGCCTACGGCACCTGCACCGACTACCGTTACTTTCATATTGATGGGTTTACTAGATTACTCAGGCAAAATTAGGGCATTCGCAAGGATCCCAAACATGATAATTCTCATAAGTCCAGTGATCCGTTCATCGAATAATCCACACTCCATTCATCGGAAAAATCGTACCGTTCTTCGATTCGTCGATTAATTATTCCTACGTCGAAAAAAACCAATAGGACCGGGGGGCGGTGCGTTCTATTTATACCAAATCGAACCCAAACTACCTACTTGCTATGAAGAAGTTCTTCTCATTCCTGGCATTGCTCGGTATCATGCTAGCTAGTAACTGCACAGAGATACCTGAAAACAATGATCCCATACTCGGTATCTGGGTCCGCAGCGAGTGGGTCGAACAGGACACGGAAAAGGGCCGATCCCGTTTAACACGCGAATGGATCTTCAACGACGTATATCTGGGCCGCTATCAGGAGTTCGTCGACTATCAACTCGTATACTACACGGATTTCAGCTGGGAGAAACACCCTAATGGGTATAGACTAAACTATTACGGCACGGATAGCCCCCCGGTCGAGCTGCTTCTGACCCGAAACGAACAGGCCGAACAACTCGAATATTCAGAAGGAGGCGTTTTCGCCCGACGGGAGGAATAACCCGTTTCGATATCATCTGGAGAACATCCCTATACATAAGCCCCCGGTCTTTGCAGGCCGGGGGCTCCCTTTTGATGGTTATTTAGTGTGAGTGTTTACTAAATCCGAAGGGGGAATATAGTGACTAATGGAATATCTGTAAAATTTAGCGGAATCCAAAATGAACCCCCGCCGTAACATTGCTGAATTCCGAGAGTTGATAATCGGCATGGAAGCGTATAAAACCCAGTTTGAGTTTGAAACCCGCCGTTCCAGTGAATCCGCTGTAGCGGTTGTCCAGAGTAAAGGGGTCGGTATAGGTCTGTTGGAATGGGCCCTCGCTGACCACATAGGTGCCCAACAGGGAGGTTTCGGCGGTCCCGGTCGTGAAGCCCAGACCCCCGTAAAAATTAATAATCGGCAGTTTGGTCGAAACTACGGCACTAAAATTCCAAACGCTCAGGGCCTGATCGACTCGCTGTCCGGAACCGCTGATGATATCGGAATTCGTAAAATCGTACTCCCCGCTTACCCGTGTATATCCGATTACGCCCGATACGGCTATCGGCAAGAGTTTATCTGCGGGAATGTGACTGGTAAAATCGTGTTGTATCCCGGCACCGATTAGCCCTACCCGGGTTCCCTGGAAGCCAACTTTAGGCAGGAAACGCGCCTTAACCTCCGTTCCCTTGATCAACCCGACAGCAGCCTGCACATAGCCCGTGGGTACAAAACTGATATCGGAGCCCAGACCTGTGGGTAACTGAAAATCGCGTCGATCGGCTCCTCCGGCACCCTCAACGAACACCCCTATACCCACCTGATCTCCGAGAGCTGTGGACACGATTTGGGTTTCAGGACCCGAAGCGAATTGCAGGTTTTGGTAATCGCCAGTATTCAGGGAAAACTGGGTTTTTTCGGTCTTCCCGTTGAGTCCGCTAACCGTACCGATTACGGAAATCTCGAAACCACCAAGAGGCTTGGCTTTCGCGCTATTATACCAGCCAGAGGAGGTGGTAAATACTATAGACTCATTGAGCGGGTCGAAATACGATGCACTAAATCGACGGGCATCCTCGAGTCCCGCCGCGAATATGTTGTTGAGTCCCGACTGGGCACGGAGCCCGTGGACCAGGGAGAAGACCAGCAGAACGAAGGCGAAATGACGGATGGTTTTCATGGCTTATTCTCAGGATTGAAACGGGCCTAAACTAAAAAACTCGCCCTGCCGGGGCGAGTTTTTGTTGTGAAACACAGTATTTTATACGTCTATGTTGGCGTAAACGGCGTTTTTCTCTATGAACTCCCTTCGCGGCGGAACCTCGTCGCCCATGAGCATAGAAAAGATCCGATCCGATTCGGTGGCATTCTCAATGCTTACCTGCCTCAGGGTCCTGAATTCCGGATTCATGGTCGTGTCCCAAAGTTGCTCGGCATTCATTTCACCCAGACCCTTATAGCGCTGTACACTGGCTCCTCCCTTCATTTCTTCCAGGATGGCGTCACGCTCCTTGTCGTTCCAGGCATAGCGGCGCTTGCTCCCCTTCTTAACCAGATAGAGTGGCGGGGTGGCGATATACACGTGGCCCTTCTCAATGAGTTCACGCATATAGCGGAAGAAAAAGGTCAGGATCAGGGTCTCGATATGACTCCCGTCCACATCCGCATCACACATGATCACCACCTTGTGGTACCTCAGGTTTTCCAGGTTAAGTGCCTTGCTGTCTTCCTCAGTCCCTACGGTTACTCCCAGGGCGGTATAGATATTTCGGATCTCTTCGTTTTCGAACACCTTGTGCTGCATGGCCTTCTCGACGTTCAGGATTTTTCCCCTGAGCGGGAGTATGGCCTGGAAATTCCGGTCGCGACCCTGTTTGGCCGTACCACCAGCCGAATCTCCCTCGACCAGGAACACCTCGCTTTTGGCCGGATCCTGTTCGCTGCAGTCTGTGAGTTTCCCGGGCAGGCCTCCCCCGGCCCCAATGCTCTTGCGCTGGACCATCTTCCGCGCATTTTCTGCGGCGTGTCGGGCCGTGGCCGCCAGGACCACCTTCTCGACGATCTTCTTGGCGTCTTTGGGATTCTCCTCCAGGTAATTGGTCAGCATTTCGGAGACGGCCTGGCTTACTGCACTGCTCACCTCCCGGTTACCGAGTTTGGTCTTAGTCTGCCCCTCGAACTGGGGCTCGGCCACTTTGACCGAAACGATGGCCGTAAGACCTTCCCGGAAGTCGTCCCCGGAGATCTCGAACTTCACCTTGTCCAGCATGCCGGAGGAATCCGCGTATTTCTTAAGCGTGGTCGTAAGACCGCGTCGGAATCCGGAAAGGTGAGTCCCGCCTTCAGCTGTATTGATGTTGTTGACGTAGGAGTGCAGGTTTTCGGTAAAGCCGGTGTTGTAACTCATGGCGACTTCAACGGGTATACCGTTCTTCTCCCCCTCCATCGCTATTACGTCATCGATCAGCGATTCCCTGGTGTCCTCCAGGAATTGTATGAACTCGACGAGTCCCTTTTCAGAGAAAAAGGAATCCTGTATGTACTCGCCCTTATCGTCCTTGCGACGCGTATCGACTATCGAAATACGCACCCCCTTGTTCAGGTAGGCGAGTTCCCGCATGCGATTGGCCAATATGTCGTAACTGAACTCGATGGTCTGGGTAAAGATGGTGCTGTCCGGATGGAAGGTGACTTCCGTGCCCCGTTCGTTTGAGCTCCCAACGGTTTTCACCGGATACAGAGCCTTGCCACGCTCGTATTCCTGCTGCCAGATCTTCCCATCCCGGTACACCGTAGCCTTCAGGGTATCGGAAAGGGCATTCACACAGGAAACCCCTACCCCGTGCAGTCCACCGGAGACCTTGTAGGAATCTTTGTCAAATTTACCCCCTGCCCCGATCTTGGTCATGACCACTTCCAGCGCAGAAACACCTTCTTTCTTATGAATTCCGACGGGTATGCCCCGTCCGTTATCCCGGACGGTGATCGAGTTGTCCCCATTGATGGATACGCTGATCTCGTCGCAGTGTCCGCCCATTGCCTCGTCGATGGAGTTGTCGACTACTTCGTAGACCAGGTGGTGCAGCCCCCGGGTACCCACATCCCCGATGTACATCGAGGGCCTCATCCGAACATGTTCCATGCCCTCAAGGGCCTGGATGCTGTCCTCCGAATAGGAATTCATCTTCTTTTCTTTGCTCATAAACTGCTCTGAAATTTCGCCAAAATTTAAATCTGACAAATATAGCGAAATACCAGTAAATATGCACGTTTTGAGCGTTTAAACCCCTCAAGTTATCAACACGGAACTGTGGAAAATGACCCCGCCTGCAAACGTCGGTGGAAACTCGGCCAAACCGGATTGACCCGGACGTGGAACATCGGAAAACCCGGGAGTCCCGATTCGGGGTTCCCGGGTCGTTTCCTTCCCAACTAAATCTCTTTGTAAGCGTCCTCGTGCACACTGGTTATGGCGCGTCCCGAGGGTTCATTCATGTTTCTGAATGCAGCGTCCCATTCCAGGGCGATGCGGGTGCTGCAGGCCACCGAGGGCTCCTGGGGAACACTTAAGGCAGCGGCCTCGGAGGGGAAGTGTTTCTCGAACAGGGAACGGTAATAGTACTCTTCCTTGTTCTGCGGGGTCTGCACCGGAAAGGTGAACCGGGCATTTTCCAGCTGTTCGTCGGTCACTTTTTCGTCCACCACCCGCTTCAGCGTATCAATCCAACCGTAACCCACTCCGTCGGAGAATTGCTCTTTCTGCCTCCAGGCCACTTCCTGCGGCAGGTATGATTCGAAGGCCTTACGGACAACCCACTTCTCCATGCGCTCCGGGGTGATCATCTTATCGGCCGGATTGATCCGCATGGCCACATCAATAAACTCTTTATCCAGGAACGGTACCCTCCCTTCGATGCCCCAGGCCGCCAGGGACTTGTTGGCCCTCAGGCAGTCGTACATGTGGAGCTTACTGAGCTTGCGAACGGTTTCCTCGTGAAATTCCCTGGGATTGGGAGCTTTATGGAAATACAGGTATCCCCCAAACAACTCATCCGCCCCCTCGCCCGAAAGCACCATCTTGATCCCCATGGATTTGATTACCCGGGCCATAAGGTACATGGGAGTGGAAGCTCGGATGGTGGTCATATCATAGGTCTCCAGCTGATAGATCACATCGCTGATGGCGTCGAGGCCTTCCTGTATGGTGAATTTGATTTCGTGATGAACGGTACCGATACGGTCGGCCACCTTCCTGGCTGCTGCCAGGTCGGGAGACCCCTCCAGGCCCACGGAGAAGGAATGAAGGCGGGGCCACCACGCCTCCGCGGTGTCGTCACTCTCGATGCGCTTCTGCGCAAATTTCCGGGCTATGGCCGAAGTCACCGAGGAATCCAATCCTCCGGAGAGCAATACGCCATAGGGAACATCCGACATGAGCTGCCGGTGCACCGCGTCCTCCATGGCCTTGCGCAGTTCGCTTATGCTGGTAGGATTGTCCCTGACCGAATCGTATTCCATCCAATCCCGCTGGTACCAGCGAACGGGAGCCTCATCTCCGCTAATCAGGTAGTGCCCCGGAGGGAACAACTCGATGCGGGGGCACTGGCCCTCCAGGGCCTTGAGTTCCGATGCGACATAAAATGTGCCGTTGCGGTCCCAACCCATATACAACGGGATAATGCCCATATGGTCCCGGGCGATCAGATAGGTATCCGTGTCCTGGTCGTAGAGGGCAAAGGCGAAAATACCATTGAGCTCGTCCAGGAATTCCACTCCCAGTTTTTCGTAGAGGCACAGGATCACCTCGCAATCCGATTCCGTCTTGAATGCATAGTCCTCGCCGTAACTCTTCCTCAACTCGCGGTGGTTGTAGATCTCGCCATTGGCCGCCAGTATCCGGGTGCCGGAGGGACTGGTCAGGGGCTGCTTGCCCGAGGCCGGATCCACGACGGCTAGTCGTTCGTGCGCCAGTATGGCCGTATCCGAACTGTGAATCCCACTCCAGTCGGGTCCCCGGTGCCGGAGTCGCCGGGACAGTTCCAGGACGCGGGGCCGGAGGTCTTCGGCCTTTTCTTTCAATTCGAATGCACATACAATTCCACACATAGGGTTTCATTTTGGAGGCTAATAACGAAACCTATCCCATAGAACGGAAATTCAATGCAACGAATGCTTACACTTTACAACCTATATAAAGTGTTTGTGTAGTTTTCGTAATCTCTTCAAGACTTACCCTGGGTATTAGCGGCAGGGTACGGTGAGGGCTGAACTATTTCTGAGTGTAGACCATTTCCCCGGCTATGTACACCCGGGTAGTGAGAATCGAGGGAATCTCCGATTCCTGCACTTGCATGGGATCGGCACTCAGGATGGTAAAGTCCGCCCATTTGCCCGGCTCTATGCTTCCCTTTTCACCTTCCTCGAAGTTTGAATAGGCCGGCCAGATGGTCATCCCCTTGAGGGTTTCCTCCCTGCTCAGGGCCTCCTCCATTCGGTATCCGCCTTCCGGATATCCCTTGAGGTCCTTACGGGCAACCGCCGCGTAAAACGTGTACATCGGATTGACCTGTTCCACCGGGAAATCCGTACCCAGCGGGAGTACACCCGCCTGGTCCAGCAGGGTCTTATAGGCATAGGCCCCCTTGATGCGTTGAGGCCCCAGACGGTCTTCGGCCCAGTACATATCGCTGGTTGCATGTGTGGGCTGCACGGAAGGGATTATGTTTTCCGAGAAATACTGCAGGTCATTCTCCAGGTCGACGACCTGGGAGTGTTCATTTTTCCATCTCCTGTCAGGTCTGTCTTGAAGGAGTTCGTGATAGGTCTTAAGCACGAGATAATTGGCGGAATCCCCGATGGCATGGGTGTTCATTTGGAAGTCCGACTCGGCAATCTGTCCGGCCAGTTGCACAAAAGCCGCCGGGGAAATCACGTTTTCCCCGTAGTGCCCGTCCTGATCCGAATACGGCTCCTTCAGGGTCGCCCCACGTGAGCCCAGGGCACCGTCCACATAGACCTTGAAGGAAGATACATTCAGGCGGTCGGTCCTGTACGGGCCGGTAGACAGGTAGTGGTTGACATTGGCCGGACTGTTCGCGGCCATGGCGTATACCCGTATCTTCAGGTCCCCGGACTGCTGCAGGCTATCGATCAGTTCGATCTGCTCGCGCGGAAGCCCGGCGTCGTTAACGGTGGTCAGGCCATTTTCCAGGCAGATGTCCTGTGCCCTGAGTATTGCCTGGGTGAGTTCTTCCCGTGATGGTTCGGGTAACACGCGATCCACTAGGCGCATGGGACCATCGATCAGAACCCCGCTCGGTTTGCCATCATTCATGACGATCGTTCCGCCCCTGGCGCGGGTATTCGAATGTATCCCCGCCATCTCCAGTGCTTTTTTGTTGACCAGATAGGCATGACCATCAACCCGCTCGAGCACTACGGGACGATCGGGGTACAAACGAGAAAGTTCTTCGTTGTCCGGAAACTCGCTGACCTCCCAGTCATTCTGATCCCAGCCCCGGCCCCGGATCACCTGGGGGCCATATATGCTGTCGAATTGCCGGACCTTATGCAGTACGTCGTCCATACTGGCCGTACCGACCAAATCGGCTATGAATTCGTTCTGCCCCAGACCGACGAAATGGCAATGGGCATCGATAAGCCCCGGCAGCAGGGTCGCGCCTTTAGCATCGAACATCTCCAAGCCTTCGTACCTATCGAAAAGGGTGGCCTTTTCGGTAACCTCCACGATACGGCCATCCCGGACCGCCAGACAGCACGCTTTCGGCGTATCCTCGTTAACGGTGTAGATGTTCGCATTGTAGATGATCAGGTCTACCTGCTCCTTCTGACAGGAAGAACCCAGCAAGGCCAGTATGCCCAACAGGGGTAGCAATCGCTTCATGGTACCGGAATTTCGAGTGTTGGAAAGATACGCCATTTTCTGTGGTTACCGCTCCTGATTCTGGGTCCCGGACCGCCGCCTCAGCACGAATTCCGCCCTGCGGTTTAGCTGCCTTCCCGTATCGGTTTGATTCGGGGCGACCGGTCTCAGGCTTCCGTAGGCCTCTACGTGTATGCGGTGTGACGCTATCCCCAATTCGCTGAGTCCTTCGGCTATGCGCCGGGCGCGCTTGAGGGCCAGTTCCTGATTGTAGCGATCCTTTCCCAGCCCATCGGTATGTCCGGCTATGTAGATGTGGTAGTCCGGTCGTTCCCTGAGGTAGTAATACATATTGCGTAGGTCCTCCTGTCCGGTGCTGTCGATTTCATAACGATCGAACTCGAAGAGTATGTCCTTGAAAACATAGGTGGTATCCAGCCGATAGGACGGTTGCGGACGTCCGGCTTCCACTCCGAAGAGAGTGAGGCGATCCAAATAATAGTAGGCCCCGGGTTTGCTCCCCTGGGGGTGGGTGTACAGGACACTCAGGCTATCGTTGCGAAAATTTCCCACGACCAGATAGCGTTCGAATCCGCGGGCCCGGTAATGAAACTCAACGTCTTCCCATGCTGTCGATCCCTCGTGAAGAGGTGCTACTACCACTTGCCGCAGGCTTTTTTGCAAGTCTGGCAGCGAATCCAGCAGCTCGGAGGTTATTACCGTTTTGATCGGGATATTCAGGGGCCGGTCGGTAAATAGGAATCCCAGATTTCCGACGGCATCCCG
>CAZKAP010000046.1:0-24433 GCA_964550895.1 uncultured Flavobacteriaceae bacterium | reverse complement strand
GCAGCACCTCCCTTTTCGCACAGATTTCCGTAAAACCCATGGATTCCATCAAACTGAGGAATGTGGTGGTGGAGGCCAAGAAAATATTCGGCAGCAAATTCGAGGCCCGGAATCGCACCGGTTCTGCATACTACATTTCACCTGAGGAAATCAAGAAATTCAATTATACAGACATCAACCGTACCCTGCGTTCCGTTCCCGGGGTCAATGTATACGAAGAAGATGGATTCGGCCTGCGCCCCAATATCAGCCTCAGGGGCACCTCACCGGAGCGGAGCGCGAAGATCACCATAATGGAGGATGGGGTATTGATCGCTCCCGCCCCATACAGCGCACCATCGGCCTACTACTTTCCCACCATAGCCCGTATGCAGGCCGTGGAAATCCTCAAGGGCAGCAGTCAGGTTCAGTACGGCCCATATACGACCGGTGGAGCCATAAATATGCTTTCCACTGAGGTGCCGGAGAATTTCGGAGCCTTTATCAATTCCAGCTACGGGAGTTTCCAGAGCGGACGCGTTCACGCTCAGCTGGGGGACAGCGGGGAAGTATTTGGCTATTCCATCGAGTACCTGAACTACAATTCCAATGGATTCAAGAACCTGGATAACGACGACAACACGGGCTTCGACAAGAATGACCTCGTGGCCAAATTCAATGTACAAATTGGAAGAAAGACCGCACTGAAGCAGGAGTTCGAAGTCAAATTTCAGTATTCCGACGAGACCTCCAACGAGACCTACCTCGGGCTGAGTCAGGAGGACTTCGACACCAATCCCTTTCGAAGGTACGCCGGGTCGCAGGAGGATGTCATGACCAATGACCACCTGCAGTTCATGGGTACCCATACTCTGAAATTCTCGGATAATTCCCGGATTACGACTACGGGATATTACAATGAATTCAGCAGGAACTGGTACAAGGTGGATTTCGTCACCTTCGACGGTGAGCGTGTCGGAATTTCAGATATACTGGAGGATACCGCCGGATTTCAGGGCCATTACGACCTGGTTCGGGGAAATATCAACAGCGATGGGGACGATTTCATGAACCTCCGTGCCAACAACCGCAAATACTACTCCACGGGAGTGCAGACTAAACTCGACCACCACTGGGAAGGAGAGGACGCCTACCACGACCTGGAGGCCGGTTTCCGCTACCACTATGATCAGGAGGATCGCTTTCAATGGATAGACGACTATGCCATGATCGACGGCGATCTGGAACAGGTCAATGCCGGTATACCCGGGACGAATGCCAACCGCATCAGCGAGGCCAGAGCGTTCGCTGCCTATGCCCAGTATAAACTCAAATACAAGGAGTTAACGGTTATGCCCGGTATCCGTTATGAGCATATCGAACTCGGACGCCTAAATTACGGGACTAACGATGTCGATCGAACGGGGGCGGATCTGGCCGAAAGGCGCAATCGGGTGGAAGTGCTGATACCCGGTATCGGGTTGAACTACGACCTGGGTGAGGTCAAAGTATTCGGAGGGGTACATCGAGGGTTCTCCCCGCCCAGTAACCAGCCGGGTGAGGATCCTGAAACCAGTATCAATTACGAACTCGGTACCCGCTTCGGGTTTGGAGCTTTCAGCGGGGAACTGGTCGGTTTTTTCAACGATTACAGCAATCTGTTGGGCAGTGACCTGGCGGCCACCGGAGGGACCGGCACTCTGGATCAGTTTAATGCCGGCGAAGTGAATGTCAGGGGACTCGAAGTATTACTAAATTACGATCCCCTGCAGACCAACGACCAGCTGGGACTCCCCATTACCCTGGCCTACACGCTAACCGATACCGAATTCCTCAACAGTTTTGGCAGTAACAACGACATCTGGGGAGAAGTATCCGCAGGAGACGAACTCCCTTATATAGCCCGCCACCAGTTCAATGCCACCATATCGCTCGAACACGAACGCTACGAAATCCACCTGAGCGGTCGCTTTAATGGAGAATTCAGGACTCTGGCCGGTTCTGGTGATATCCCATCAGATGAGAAAGTGGCATCCAACTTCATTTTAGACCTTTCGTCCAAATACCGATTGAACAAGAACCTTTCGCTTACCGCCAATGTGATTAACCTTTTGGACGAGACCTATGCCGTGGCCCGTGTACCTGCGGGACTTCGTCCCGGGCATCCCTTTGGAGCCTTTGCGGGATTTGAACTCAGGTACTAGCCCTTTATTTGCTTTTGGATAAAAAAAGAGTGGCCGGTATATGGCCACTCCTTCTGCATCTATAATCCTCTTAATTTATTACTCGACGGGATCTACGGACACGTAGGACTTGCCGCCGGCTTTCTTCTGAAAGCGAACGACACCGTCGATAGCAGCGTGCAGGGAGTGATCCTTGCTCGCGTATACATTCTCTCCGGGATGGTGCGCCGTCCCGCGCTGGCGTACAATTATATTGCCCGCCGTTGCCATCTGGCCACCGAATATCTTAACCCCGAGTCGTTTCGACTCCGATTCTCTACCGTTCTTGGAGCTACCTACTCCTTTTTTGTGTGCCATTTCTAGAGTACTTTTTAACTGTTCTTAATCGCTTCGATCAGCTCGGCCTTCTTCATGGAAGATATTCCGCTGATTCCTTTCTCCTTTGCTACCTCCTTAAGCTGGGCCACGGTCATGGACTCCAGTTCCGGTGAGGATGCCGGAGCCTGTTCTTTTGTCTGCTTTTCTTCCTGGGCAACAGGTGCCGGTTCTTCCTTAACGGGTGAAGCTTTCTTAGCCTGCTGCTCGGCGGGTTTGGCACCCTGGGCTACGATACCCTCGATCACGATCTCGGTGAGCGCCTGACGGTGGCCATTTTTCTTGCGAAATCCCTTGCGCCGCTTTTTCTTGAAGACGAGTACCTTATCTCCCTTCAGGTGCTTGACGACTTTTGCCTCAACGGCTGCACCTTCTATGACCGGGGCGCCTACGGTGACGTTACCCTGATCGTCGAGGAGGAGCACCTTATCAAAGGTAACTTTGTTGCCCTCTTCGCTATCCAGACGGTGAACGTACACTTTCTGGTCTTTGGCAACCTTAAATTGCTGCCCTGCCATCTCTACAATTGCGTACATATCTGATTATTTGGAACGTTTTCGCTCTTAGCGGGGGCAAATATACTTCAATTAATCGAATTCGCCCCAAAGTTTCGCATAGAAAAACCCGGAGAAAGGACCGTGCTAAGTCCCTGAATTCCGGATGGCTGGGCACAAAACTAACCTGGCATCACTTTGAAACCCCGGAGATTCGAAAAATACAGTTCACCACTGTAACAAAAATGCATAGCATGCTACTCATAAGCCAACTCACTGCCAAATTAAGTTATGCGTAATCTCGTAAACTACCTGAAATGCGCCCTGAGGGGAAGGAACTACAGGGATTATTACACAGGCCTGGAGCGTGATCAACTCATTCGTGCCAGACAGGGCCTCTGGAAATACAATATTATTCCCGCCCTCTGCTGGGCAGCGGCTATTCTCATAGTGGCCTGGTCGAAGCCGGACCAGCCGGAGATATCCATGCTCTTCATTACACTCGGCGGTTATTTTATAGTGCTGCAGGCGTCCGAGACTAAAAAGCGGCGGCGGCTGATCGAACAGGAACTGAACCGGAGATATTAAATCGTCAGCTAGATCCCTGATTTGGTATGGTTCCCCGTCGTATATTCGCAACGTTTTCTTTACTTCCTTAATTATGAGGTTCTAAGGATTAATCCATATTTTTCATCCCAAAATTCAATTATGAAATCATTTTATTTCGCCATTCTTACCTGCCTGGCCTTCTCCACGCTGAGTGCCCAGCAGGTCTCATTTGAGGAGTACGATCTGGACAACGGACTCCACGTGATCCTCCACCAGGATAACCGGGTTCCCACCGTTATGGTTAACGTCATGTATCACGTAGGTGGTAAGGACGAGAAGGAAGGCAAGCGCGGCTATGCCCACTTCTTCGAGCACCTGTTGTTTGAGGGCTCCAAGAATATCGGACGCGGCGAGTTCATGAAGATCGCCAGTGCCATCGGAGGTAACTGGAATGCCTTCACCACTTCGGACGTGACCAATTATTACATTCAGCTGCCTTCCAACAAACTGGAAATTGGTCTCTGGCTGGAATCCGAGCGTATGCTTCACCCCGTAATCGATACCGTAGGCGTCAACACCCAGCGCGAGGTAGTACAGGAAGAAAAACGACTACGCTACGACAACAGCGCCTACGGCCAGCTCTTCGCCGAGGTTTCGGACAACATGTTCCAGAAACACCCCTACAAGATCACGACCATTGGATTGCTGGAAGACCTGGCAAGCGGTCAGCTCGAAGATTTCCAATTCTTCAGGGATACGTATTACGTACCCAACAATGCCGCCCTGGTTATAGCCGGGGACATCGACATCGATAAGACCAAGAAACTGGTAGAAGATTACTTTGCGGAAATCCCTAAAGGAGAACCCATCAGCCGCCAGAAGGTCGTCGAGGATCCCATTACTCAGACTATAAACGATACGTTTTACGACCCCAACATTCAGATTCCCGCGATTGTCCTGGCGTATCGAACCCCCGGGGAGAAAGAGAAGGATGCCTATGCACTTCAGATGCTCTCCACGTACCTGAGCGACGGGAAGAGTTCCGTACTGTATAAGAAGCTGGTCGACAAGAAAAAGATGGCCCTGCAGGTAGCCGCCTTTAACCAGGCTCAGGAGGACTATTCCGTATTCGCCGTGTTTGCCTTGCCCGTGGGAGACACCGGACTTGAAGACCTTAAAAAGGAAATCGACGCCGAGATCGTGAAGGTGCAAAATGAGCTGATCTCCGAAAGGGACTTCCAGAAGTTGCAGAATATCATCGAAAACGACTTCGTGACCTCCAACTCCAGCGTACAGGGGATAGCCTTATCTCTGGCGGATTACTGGATGTTCTATGGCGATACGAATCTGATCAACTCTGAGATTGATATCTATCAATCCATTACCCGGGAGGACCTGCAGCGGGTCGCACGCGAATACCTGAACAACAATCAAAGACTCGAACTCGAATACCTTCCTAAACCAGCTGAATCCAAGTAAATCATGAAAAAGCAAATCCTTTATATCGCTATTGTACTGCTCCCCCTGCTGGGCTGGAGCCAGATCGACCGTTCCAAGGTACCCGAAGCCGGTCCTGAACCCACCATTAACCTGACGGAACCACAATCTTTTGAGCTTAAGAACGGACTGAAGGTACTCGTTGTCGAGAACAATAAACTTCCCCGGGTGACCATTCAGCTTTCATTGGATAATGCCCCCATCGTCGAGGGAGAAAATGCAGGAGTTTCTAGCCTGCTATCCTCCTTACTGGGCAATGGTTCCACCAGTATCCCCAAGGACGAATTCAACGAAGAAGTGGATTTCCTCGGGGCCAGCCTGAACATTAATTCGCAGAGTGCATTCGCATCCAGCCTTTCCAAGTATTCGGAGCGAATCATGGAATTGATGGCCGATGCGGCGATCAATCCGATATTCTCGGAAGAGGAGCTGGAGAAGGAACGGGAGAAATTGATTACAGGGCTGAAGTCTCAGGAAAAAGATCCCAGCGCGGTATCGAGCCGTGTGAACTCGGCCCTGGGTTACGGTGTGGAGCATCCCTTCGGGGAATACCTGACCGAAGAGTCCGTGAATTCGGTAACTCTGGCAGATGTTCAGAAGTTTTATCGCGACTACTTCGTACCCGCCAACGCCTACCTGGTTATCGTTGGCGATATCGACTTTAAAGATGCGCGCAAGTGGGTGAAGAAGTATTTCACGCCCTGGACGAAGGCTGCACCGCCCGTCGAGTCTTTCGCCATGCCTAAAGCCGTACAGTACAATCAGACCAACTTCGTAGATATGCCGGCTGCCGTACAGTCCGTAATCACCGTGCAGGGGTTGATGGAACTCAAGCGAAACGATCCCGATTATCTGGCGGCGCAACTGGCCAATAAAATCCTCGGTGGAGGGGCCAATGCCCGACTTTTCAAGAACCTTCGTGAGGATAAAGGCTATACCTACGGTTCGTACTCAAACATCTCTTCTAACAAGTATACCCCAGGTATCTTCAGGGCAACGGCTCAGGTGAGAAATGCGGTTACTGACAGTGCCGTGGTTCAGATCGTTCAGGAGCTTGACCGGATCACCAGCGAACCGGTAACTGCAGAAGAACTGCAAGAAGCCAAAACGGAGCTTAAGGGTCAGTTTATCAATTCCCTGGAACAGCCGCAGACCGTGGCAAACTATGCACTGAATGTCATTACCGAAAACCTGCCGGAGGACTATTACCGAACCTACCTCTCCAGGTTGGATGCCGTAACGGTTGAGGAGGTTACCGCAGCAGCGAAGAAGATTTTCGACACCAGTAAACTGCGAATCGTCGTCGTGGGCAAAGGTGCCGATGTAGCCGACAAACTCGAAATGATGGAGTTCAAGGGTAAAAAAGTACCCGTACTCTATTTCGACAAATACGCCAGCCGTATCGATAAGCCTGAATTCGAGGTGCCCGTTCCAGCAGGAGTCACCGCAGAAACGGTATTGAAGGCGTACATCAGTGCCATCGGAGGTGAAGAAAAGCTGGCGGCCGTGGACACCTATGCCCTGTATGCTCAGGCCAGTGTTCAGGGGATGACCCTGGATATGGAAATGAAAAAGGGAAGCGACAGCGAGTTCATGCAAGAAGTTAAGCTGCAGGGTACACCCTATACCAAGCAGGTCTACGACGGGCAAACGGGATACACGCTGGTTCAGGGCCGTAAAATGGACCTCAACGAAGACCAGCTGGCTTCCATGAAGGCCGAGTCAAGCATTTTCCCTGAAACCGAGTGGGTTGCCAACGGCGGTGCCACCCTGGAGAAAATTGCCAAGGTAGACGGCAACAATGCCTACTTGATCACATACCAGGGCAAGGAGTACTATTACGATGTGGAAACGGGTTACAAAGTCCAGACCATAGAAGAACAGGAGGCGATGGGACAGAAGGTAAAGGTGACCATCAAGTACAAGGACTACAAGGACGTTGCCGGAGTTAAATTCCCTTATGTACTTACCCAGGAGGCCGGTCCTCAGGCGATCGACTTCACGGTCTCCGAGATCAAGATCAACGAAGGGGTGAGCAAGGAAGACTTTAAATAGTGCATCCTCACTTAAATTTTAAGCCGGGTATTTCGACCCGGCTTTTTTGTGCCCTAAATTTGCCTAAACTAGTGTTATGAGACTATGGATACCTGTGATTTGTCTGGCTCTGGCAGCTTCCTGCGGACAGGTCGACAAGGAACAACAGGAAGCCCGTGAGAAACTGGCCCAAATGATAGAAGTACACGACGAGATCATGCCAAAGACCATGGCCGTCTCCGGGAAGATCGAGGCCCTGAAGGCCCGGGCCGACGAGGCAGAACGGAAAGAAGCCTATCTGGAATCGATCAGGGAACTGGACAGTGCCTACAACGGCATGATGGACTGGATGAAGGCATACAGCGAAACCTTCGCGGGATCCATGAATGGAGTGGAGCCGTTAAGTCAGGAACAACTGGACCAGATAGGTCCCCAGATGGAAGAGGTTGAAGGCCTGAGGAGCCTGTACGAAGTGAGTTTCAGGAAGGCGGATTCCCTGCTGGCCGAGTAATCCCAGTCATCGGTTCCATTCTATGCTCTCCATCAATACCCGTATATCGTCCCTCAGGTACTGGGCTGCTGGAAGTATAGAGTCGTAATTCGGTACCGACTCGAAATAGAGGGCTCCCGTCAGGAAGTGCGATGTACTATCGGTGACGTAGAACTGCGACTGTGAAGCGGCATTCCCGCTCACCTCATAGTACATTCCATAAACACCGGCCTCAGGGTTGACATAGGGCTGCTCGGTGATCCGGTCGGCCCGGGACATGTGCTCGTAGGAGAGCTTCTGGGCATCCCTGAGCAAGCTCTCGATATTGTCCTCGACCGGTTTATAGGTAAGGAAGATGGTGCCCTTCATCCCCCTATAGGAAATCTCCATGCTGCAATTCTCCTCGGTTCGTACGGCCGCCAATGAATTTTTAAGGAAAGCAAAACCGCACCCCTTCATGTTCTCGAACGCCTCATAGGCCGGCTCCGGGAAGTCGAGCCGGAGCAATGCCCTGGGCTTGGGCACCGGACGTTCGTCCTGACATCCGAATGACAGCATCAGCAGAGGCAGTATAAGCAGCAACCAGCTATTTCTTTTCATGGGGCAGGGTGACTTTTATTTGTTTAAGTCGCTTTCTGTCCAGGCTTTCCACTACGAAACGGTACGATTCGAATTCGATGGTCTCGCCCCGCTTGGGAAAACCCTGGGCCAGTTCGAGAACGAAGCCGGCTATGGTTTCCGATTCCCCTTTGTTCTGTTCGAACAGGGCCTCGTCATCCTCAAGACCGGTTACCCTGTAGAAATCTTTCAGGGTCGTTTTGCCTTCGAACACGTAGTTGTAATCGTCCAACTTCGAGAAGTGCAATTCCTCGTCGTCGAATTCATCGCTGATATCTCCAACGATCTCTTCGATTACGTCCTCCAGAGTCACGATTCCCGAGGTCCCTCCGTATTCGTCCACGACCACTGCCAGGTGTTTTTTCTGTTCCTGAAACTCCAGCAACAGGTCGTCCAGCTTTTTGTTCTCAGGTACAAAGTACGGCTCGTGGATCAAAGAGACCCAATCCAGGTCCTTTCTTTCGATATAGGGCAGTAAATCCTTGACGTACAACACTCCTTTTATCTGATCTATACTGTCAGAATATACGGGTATGCGGGAGTACCCCTGCTCCACGATCTCCTTGAGCACCTGCGAATACGGCATGTCCTCCTGCAAGGCAAAGATGTCGATCCTGGGACGCATCACTTGTTTGGTGTCGGTGTTTCCGAAGGTAACGATCCCCTCGAGCAGCTTTTTTTCCTCGTGGGTAGTGTCGCCTTCCGAGGTAAGTTCGAGTGCATGGGAGAGATGGTCAACCCCGAATTGCGTGGGCCTTCGGCCCAGTCGATTCTGAATAAAGATCATGCTCTTCCTCAATGGCAGGGTCAGGGGCGAAAACAACCCGTCCAGCACATAAACCGGTATGCTCATAAATGTACTAAATGCCAGTCGATTGCGATTTGCGTATACCTTGGGCAGTATCTCGCCGAAAGTCAGGATTAATACCGTGGCAACGGTGATATCGATCAGGGTATTGTACTTCACCAGGTCGAGGAACCGATAGGTCTCACTCACGTGAAGCACGGATCCGACGTGGCTGTACAGCAGCACGATACCGATATTCACAGCATTATTAGCGATGAGTATAGTGGCCAGTAATTTCTTGGGGCGGGCCAGCAGCTGAACGATCAGCTTACCCCTCGTGGACTCTTCTTCTTCGAGGGCTTTGAGTTCGGTGGAACCCAGGCCGAAAAATGCCACCTCGGCCCCGGAAATAAGCGCGGAACACGCCAGAAGCAATATCAGTACGGCCGATTCCGCCAACAGCGGCCCTGCGTCCACCAGGGAAGCCCATACTGCCGCTAAAGGGGGAGGTTTCAATCCGGGTACTTTTCGTTAATGCCTAAAACGGCAGATCGTCTTCAGGGGAACCCTCGTCCGTTCGTGCGGGCTGCTCTTGTTTCATCACAGGGGATCCGGCCCGGGCAGGTGCCTCGCTTCCACCGGTATGGCCTTGGCTTCCTCCACCACCCTCGGTATTCCTCGGGGTAAGGAAGGTGAAGTCCTGTACGTGTATCTCCGTTGTGTATCGGGTTTGCCCGTCTTCTCCCTGCCACTGACGCGTTTTAAGCCTGCCTTCCACGTATACCTTATCACCCTTCTTCAGGTAGCGTTCGCAAATCTCAGCGGCCTTGTTCCTCACTACGATATTGTGCCATTCGGTCTGATCGATCCGCTCCCCGGTCTGTCGGTTCGTGTACGATTCGTTGGTGGCAATGGGAAACCTTCCTATGCAGTTCTTATCGTCAAAGTAGTGCATCTTTACGTCGTCTCCCAGGTGCCCGATGAGCATTACCTTATTAAGTGTTCCAGTCATAATTTCGAATTAAACAAATTTAATCAAAATCAACCGTCTCCAGGAAACGTTCGATGAGCACGGGTACAGGGTACTGTTCGAGACTCTGCCAGGAGAGGGATTCATGCCCGTCCAGGTAACCCGGATAGCCCACCAACCAGAAATCCGCTTCTATGTGCCTGTGCGAGAGTTTATGCACCCTGGTATCCAGCAGATCGATGTATTCGGCCTCTAAACCGTAACAGTCGGCCAGATGAACCGCAACATCTTCTTTCTTTTTTCGCTCTTCGGTTTCCCAGAGTGGAAACTGATAGAGACCGGGCCAGATTCCCTGCGTTCCGCGCTGTTGCAGGCGGGTAAACCCGCGACCGTCCCTGAACACCAAATAGTTAAAGAAGAGCTTCTTTACCGGGGACTTTCTGAGCTTCACGGGAAGTTCGGCGACCCGATCCTGTGCGAGGGCCTGGCAACCCCGGGCCAGGGGGCAGTTATCGCATTCGGGGGATTTCGGCTTGCATTGCACAGCACCGAATTCCATGATCCCCTGGTTGTAATTGGCGATATCAACAGGGGGGCACACATTTCGTCCCAGATGCTCGATGGCCTTCCTGCCGGCAGACCCGTTTACCGGCTCCCTTACCCCAAAATACCGGCTGAGGACCCGATATACGTTGCCATCAAAAACCGGAACCACCTCGCCGTAACAGAACGAAGCGATGGCCGCGGCCGTATAGGGACCCACCCCCTTAAGCTTCAGCAGGCCCTTGTAATCCCCTGGAAACCTGCCTCCGAGTTCTTCCGCAATATAACGCGCCGTGGCATGCAGATTGCGCGCCCGGCTGTAATATCCCAGGCCCTGCCATAGTTTTAGTATTTCTTGCTCAGTAGCGGAAGCCAGATCCGACACGGTAGGATATGCCTCCAGGAATCGTTCGTAATACGGCAGGCCCTGGGCCACACGGGTCTGCTGAAGCATGATTTCGGACAACCAGATCTTGTAGGGGTCTGTAGTCTGACGCCAGGGCAGTTCCCTTTTATTCCTCAGGTACCAATCGACCACCACGGCGGCGAAGTCCTCATTTTGCATAAGAAAGCGGGGTCTTTATGTGTCTTAATGTAAGGTGGTTAGCAAAAACTACCGTTTTAATGTCTATATTTGCATCCCTAAAAAACAAATCACAATGACTAAAGCGGATATTGTATCAAAAATATCAGAAAAATTAGGCATCGAGAAAGGTGATGTCCAGGCGACTGTAGAATCCTTCATGGAAGAAGTAAAAACCTCTCTCGAGAACGGAGACAATGTGTATCTGAGAGGCTTCGGCAGCTTCATTATCAAGACCCGGGCCGAAAAGACCGGAAGGAACATCTCCAAGAATACTACCATAAAGATACCCGCGCATAACATCCCTGCTTTCAAGCCTGCCAAGGTGTTTGTTGAAGGCGTAAAGACCAACGTTCAGGTTAACGGTAGCGAGTAAGAAAGCTGATTATTTATTTAAAGAAGTGAACTATGCCGAGTGGTAAAAAGCGTAAAAGACATAAGGTAGCGACTCATAAAAGAAAAAAGAGGAGGAGAGCTAACCGACACAAGAAGAAGTAACATTCTTCCGTTAGTACATAAGTTCTTTGACATATTGACCCGCAGAAGCACAGGAGAATGATCTCCCAGTGACTGCATTGCCTTATTGTTTAACAAAACACTTGAGGGACTCGTTCCTTTAGGTATATATAATCGATTCGTAGTGAGTAGTGAATTAATAATTCGAACCAAGGAAGATACGGTCGATTTTGCCTTACTTAAAGACGGAAAACTTATAGAACTACACAAGGAAGAGGGGCAGAATGCATTCTCCGTGGGGGATATTTTCCTCGCGAAGATCCGCAAACCCGTATCCGGCCTGAACGCAGCTTTCGTGAACGTCGGATACGAAAAAGACGCCTTTCTTCACTATCATGACCTGGGTCCGCAACTCAGGAGCCTATTGAAGTTTATGAGGGGGGTTCAGACGGGAAAGCTTAAGGATTATTCCCTGGAAAATTTCCCCAACGAGAAAGACATTAACAAGAACGGAGGTATAAACGAGGTTCTCAAAGCCAACCAACCTATACTCGTTCAAATTGTTAAGGAACCCATTTCCACCAAGGGTCCACGCATCAGTTCGGAACTGTCCATAGCGGGCAGATATCTGGTGATGGTTCCCTTTTCGGATCGGGTTTCCGTTTCGCAGAAGATTTCTAACAGGGCAGAAAAAGACCGCCTCAAGAGACTGGTTACCAGCATTAAACCCAAGGGTTTCGGTGTAATCATACGCACCGTGGCCGAGGGACAGAAAGTAGCCGAACTCGACAAAGACCTGTCCAGCCTGTTCGAAAAATGGAAAGAGATGTGTGACTTGCTTGTGAAAGCGAAGCCCCCATCCAAAGTCCTGGTCGAAGTGAACAGGGCTTCAAGCATTCTCCGCGATGTATTCAACGACAGTTTTACCGGCATCCACTCAGACAACGAAGTATTGTGTGACAACATACGGGAGTACCTGATGGAAATTGCACCGGGAAAAGAATCGATCGTAAAGCACTATAACGGAGCCACCCCCATATTCGAGAAATTCGGAATCGAACGGCAAATCAAAACCTCATTCGGCAAAACCGCCTCCATGAGCCGGGGCGCCTATCTCGTAATTGAGCATACCGAGGCGTTGCACGTTATTGACGTAAACAGTGGAAACCGATCCAACCGGGCCAAGAACCAGGAGGACACTGCACTGGAAGTCAATTTACTGGCAGCTACCGAGATTGCCCGACAATTGCGACTCAGGGACATGGGAGGGATCATCGTCATTGACTTCATCGATATGGTGAAGGGCGAACACAGACGCAGATTATACGACCACCTTCGCAAGGAGATGGACGACGACCGCGCCAAACACAAAATCCTTCCCCCCAGCAAATTCGGACTGGTTCAAATTACCCGGCAGCGCGTGCGGCCGGAGATGAATATCAAGACCAGCGAAGCCAATCCGGATGGTTCGGCAACCGAAATCGAGGCTCCTATCGCCATTATCGACCAGATCCATCACGACCTGGAACGCATCATTGATGCAAAAAAAGGAAAGGAAAGTAAGGGACTAACACTAAACATACACCCCTTTATCGCCGCATATCTTAAATGCGGGCTGCCTTCCATCCAGATACAGTGGTTCTTTCGATATAAGCGTTGGATACGCATCCTGCCAAGGGATGCCTATAAGTTTTTAGAATACCGTTTTAAGGATAAGCAAGGCAAAACCGTACGTCCGGCCTGAAACAGCCGGTCTGAAACCCCGCCTCCCATATGGAAGCGGGGTTTTTTTATCCCCGCAGGAGATGTGCGGACCAACCGCTTTACCTTTGGAGCAAAGCAGTTAATTCGTTGAGAGGGAAAAGGAACTTTACGGTTCAGGAGGCGCTGGATCGCCTCCAACGCTATTGTACCTACCAGGACCGCTGTCATCAGGAAGTAGAGCGGAAATTGCGGGATATGGGTATGCATGGCGATGCCCGGGCTCACATCATAGCGGAACTGATCTCGGACAACTTCCTGAATGAGGAACGCTTCAGTAAGGCCTTTGCCAGGGGAAAATTCAACCAGAAGCACTGGGGCAGGGTACGCATAAAGATGGAACTCCGTTCTCGCGGCCTGAGCGATTACAACATACGCAGCGGTCTGAGGGAATTAGGCGAGGACGAGTACCGGGAGCGTTTCCGGGAAGTCGCCTCCAAAGCCTGGGATTCCATCCAACCGGATTCCGGGACACAGGCTCAAAAGAAATTCTGGAACTACCTGATATATCGGGGCTGGGAACCCGAGCTCATACAGGAATTCGTCAGGCAGTCTTCCGGTTCCGCTCATAGGGACGGGTCCGTTTGATCGCCTCTTCGTTTTTCCAGTCCAGCCACTGCTGTCCCCTCCATCGCCTCATGGCGTTGTCGTAATGGCGCATGACAAAAACGTTATACACCGCCTGTGCCAGGTGATTGGGCCTTCGGGGCAATGCCCTCAGACTCATCGAGAAGCCCGGAGTCACATACTTCATATAATGCCAGTATCCCTCAGGCATGTAAAGCATTTCCCCATGCTTCAGCCGGGCGCGATAGCCCCTGGCATGTTTCAGGGCAGGCCAGGACGTCAAATCGGGCTTATCGAACTGTATGTCCTCCCGCGTTATCAGGGAATGTGGGATCCTGTACAGGTACTTGCCCTCCTCCAGAGGGTACAGTATACACTCCTTTTCTCCATCGAAGTGGAAATGGAAAATATTGGCCAGATCGATGTCGTGGTGCATGAAGGTAAAGGAATCCATACCTCCGAAAAAAAGCATTGGCAGGCCCTTAAGCAGCTTCAGTCCCAGGTCGGGATACTCGAAGTCGTTCTGGAGCTCAGGCACCTCTCTGAGCAGGTTCCAGAGGAAAATACGGTACTTGGTCCGTTCCGACTTCAGCAGGTCGATGTACTCCTCCATGCGCATACGGGCATGGGGCTCGTTGAATTTCTCATCTGCGGAGACCGGACGATCGTCGTACAGGGGTACCATCACATCCCCGGCTATCCTCTTAAAGTAGTCCAGGCTCCAGTTCTGAACGGCCTTCCAGGAGTCGAACTGTCGGGTCAGCACCACAGGCTTCTGTGGCTTGAAATAGCCCTCTAGGAATTCCTCCCTGGACAGCGTTCCCACCCGGGGTACATCTTGGAGCGATAAACCAGCCATATGTCTTTTGAAAATAGCGGGGGTAAGGTACGCAAATTACCTCTTTACCCGGGCTTTTTCGTTACGGTCAATCTTGTGATCGGGCCGGGTCCACTTCGGCTTCTCATTCAGAGGCTCGAGCAGCGAATCCTCGGCCTCCACGGTCGGGCGTTGAGGGTGCTGCTCGAAGGGTTGCTGCAGGCCTAGCCCCAGGGCACGAATGAGCTTCATGTCTGAATCCTCTTCGGGGTTCGGTGTGGTCAGCAACTTCTCGCCGGCGAAAATGGAGTTGGCCCCTGCAAGAAAGCACAGTGCCTGCCCCTCGTGGCTCATCTCATTTCGGCCTGCCGAAAGTCGCACCTGAGTTTTGGGCAGGACAATCCGCGCCGTCGCCACCATACGCACCATCTCCCAAATGTCTACAGGCTTCTGGTCTTCCATGGGCGTGCCCTCAACGGCAACGAGTGCATTGATGGGAACCGACTCCGGCGGAGGGTTAAACGAGGACAGGGTGTGCAGCATGGCCGCCCGATCTTCCAGGGATTCGCCCATGCCTATGATACCTCCGCTACAGACGGTGATATTAGTCTTGCGAACGTTATTTATGGTATCGATACGATCCTGGTAGCCCCGGGTCGAGATCACCTCCTCATAGAACTCCTCCGAGGTATCCAGGTTGTGATTGTAGGCATACAGTCCGGCCTCCTCGAGTCGCTCCGCCTGACGTTGGGTAAGCATACCGAGGGTACAGCAGACTTCCATATCGAGTTTATTGATCGTACGCACCATATCCAGCACCTGCTCGAATTCGGGTCCGTCCTTCACATTTCTCCATGCAGCCCCCATACAGATCCGGGAACTGCCGGTTTCTTTAGCCTTGAGGGCACGGTCCCTGACCTGCTCCACCGTCATTAGTCCGTTACCTTCAATATCAGTATGATAACGCGCGGCCTGGGGACAGTATCCGCAGTCTTCAGGGCATCCACCGGTCTTGATGGAAACCAGAGTGGATTTTTGAATTTTATTGGGGTCGTGATGCTCGCGGTGCACGGTAGCAGCCCGGTACACCAGCTCCATAAGAGGCGTATTGTATATCTCGATGATCTGCTCCTTGGAGAGCGGGTTAGATGTGTGGTTCATCCGGTTGAATTAGAATTTAAAATTAGGCAGAATAGCCCATATAGACCAGTATGGATGTCATAAAGGGGATAAGTTACTCGGAGCGGGCAGGCTTGTCCTCCGAATCCGGCTCATCCCGTTTGGATCCGGCGTCCTCCCTGCTTTCCCCGGAGGAAGGCTCGTGCCGCTCCGGTGTGTCCTTTCCTTTCAGGTATTCCGGAAGCTCCATCCCGGCCAGGTTAAACATATCCTGCAACGGTGGAACGGACTTATAGAGTCCGGATATGAAGCCCGCCGTAGAACCTTTGCCGTCCTTGCCCTCTCCCGAATCCCAGACCGTGACCTTGTCGATCTTAATGTTCTTAATGGCCTCGGCCTGCTTTTCGACCAGCTCCGGTAATTTCTCGGCTATTAGGAGCAATACGGCATCCTTGGGACTGTCCCCGGCCGCCTTAACGATGCGATCCAGTCCTTCGGCCTGCTTGGTAAGCACCTCGAATATTCCCTTGGCCTCGGCCTCGGCCTTAAACAATATGGCATCCGCCTCACCCCTCGCCCTGCGCCGAATCTTCTCGGCTTCCGCCTCGGCCTCGATCTCCACCTTCTTCTTGTCGATCTCCGCAGGGACGACCACGTCGGCCATTTGTGAGCTTCGCTCCCGTTCGGCCCTCGCTTTTTCCGCGGTCTGCTCGGCAGCATATGACTCTTCCAGGGCCCGTGCCGTCTGTACCTTTTCACTGGCGATGGCCGCACGCTCGGCTTCCGCCTCGCGTTGCCTGCGGAGCGAATCGGACTGGGCCACGTCGATTTTGGCCAGGTTTTCTCCTTCTACCGCGCGGGCATTGGCCGCGGCGACCTGAGTGCGTTCGTCCTGGACCGCATTGGCTTCCCCTATGGAACCGTCGCGGTTTTTCTCGGCAACCGATTTACGCGCGGCGTTGATGGCGTGAGCGGCAGCCTCCTTACCCAGGGCCTCGATATATCCGGACTCATCGACTATGTCGGTAATGTTTACGTTGATTAGCTTGAGTCCCACCTTCTTCAGTTCCGACTCCACACTCTGAGAGATATTGGCCAGAAACTTGTCCCTGTCAGAATTGATCTCCTCGATATCCATGGATGCCACCACCAATCGCAACTGACCGAAGATAATCTCCTTGGCCAGGTCCTGTATCTCCGACAGCCCCAGTCCTAGCAGACGCTCTGCGGCATTCTGCATGATACCCGGCTCGGTGGATATTCCTATGGTAAATCGAGAGGGGACACTGACCCGGATATTCTGCTTACTCAGCGCATTGACCAGGTCCACCTCTATGGACATGGGAGTCAGATCCAGGAATTCGTAGTCCTGGAATACTGGCCAAATGAACGAAGCCCCGCCGTGTATGCACTTGGCCGAACTGCCCGATCCCACCTTACCGTAAACGACCAGTATCCGATCGGAAGGACAGCGCTTATAGCGACGGATAAAGTATATGATAATCACGAAGATGAAGAGCACCGCCGTAACGAATCCAAAGACTCCTGCTCCGCCGCCCAACTGCCAGGGTATGTGTTCCATTATTCCTGTTTTAATTTTTCAACGATGAAAATGCCGTTATCGGTCACCTCCCTGACCTTGATTATATTTCCGCGCACCAGAGGCGACTGTTCGTCAGTTATGGCATCCAGCTCCCAAAGACGGCCCTGTACCACGATACTGATCTTACCAATGCTGCTGCGTTTCTCGCCTATGGTCAGATATACCTCCCCGATCTGGCCTAACGCATTGCGGTATTTCAAGGTACCGCTGCTCTGCATCCGGCTCAGGTAGTAGAAAAGCGAAGCCATGATCAGCATCATAAGGGCCCCGCAGACCACGGATATAAGTACAGTGAGTGCAGTGGACAGACCAGAGTCCAGACAGGCCAGTCCCGACCATCCGAATAGGGTAAAAAATCCCACCAGGTTCTTCAACGAAAGAAACTGGAAATCTATGCCGGTATCGGCGGCTATGGTGGCGTCCGTATCTCCCGGATCGGCAATGTCGCCTCCCAGCAGGGTCATGACCAGCAATATCCCGAGCAAGAGAGTGCCGGCAATAGCAGCGGTCCAGTAGATCTGCTCGATCAATGTCAAATCCAAGAAGCCGTCCATAATTTTTATTGAAAATTACTATAAATCCGGTGTACTCAGTATAAGGCTCACCGCATTTCCGCCGAATCCTACCGCATTGACCATGACCTTCCGAATGCGGGCCGGAGGTCGCTGTTCGGGAGCAAAGGGAACCGGGATCGTCTTCTGGTGCCTAAGCATAAGCAGGGCCATTTCCATGCCCAGCAGTCCCGAGGTAGCAAAGGTGTGGCCCAGTTTCCACTTATGTGTAGTCAGGAACGGCAACTTGTTACGAAACACTTCCCTGGCAGCCTGGTGCTCAGACCGATCGCCGAGCCGGGTACCCGGAGCGTGCATCACCAACACATCAATATCCTCCGAACCTATTCCCGCATCCTGCAGGGCCATTTCCATGGAGCGTTGAAAGCAAATGGCATCCAACGAAAGGGATACCGCGTGCTGAAGCGGCTCAGTCGCGAAGCCCAGTCCATCTATACGCCCGAGTGCATCCCGACTTCTGCTTTTCGTTAGCAGTGCCAGGGAGGCGGCTTCGCCTAACACCATGGTGTTTCTGTCTTTATCCAGGTTCAGGGACTGGCAGGGGTAGTCCCCCTCCAGAGAGGAGTAGATCTTCAATGCCTTCATCTGCGCCAGTGTAAAGGCAGTCAATGGGGACTCACTGGCCCCGGCCAGCACGGCATCCGATAGGCCCGACCGGATCCATGCGATGGCGTTGAGCACGGCGTGCAATCCGGTGGAACAGGTTATGGAATGGCTCATAGTCGGTCCCAGCAGACCCAGGTCGTGGGCGAGCCAGCTGCTCAGGTTCCCCAGGGTGGTGACGGGGGATACCATAGGCGATAGCTGCTCTCCTTCCAGAAAATGAGCGTGATGCTGCTCAAACAGGCGTGTGGCCCCCCGGGAGGAACCCAGGTTAATCCCGACGCGACCGGGATGAAATTTCTTAAGCTCAGGCAGCAGCTTCCTGCCGGTGTAAATGGCCATGAGCACGGTATCGTCGAGACCGGCATAATCCGGTTCGCGTTCCCGTACGGACTGAACCGCAGAATGCACATGGGCCGGCAGGGATCCCACCCAGTAGCGCTGACCTCCGAACGTCTGCTTCCTGAGGAAGTGCCGGTCCAGGGCATAGGCATCCCAGGCCTCATCCAGCCCTTCACCCAGGGGAGAAATGGAAGCGAATCCTTTGATGAGTATAGGCTCAGAGTTCGCCATCCTGTAACTTTTGGAGTGCCCCGCGAATCACGCCGTAGAGTTGTTCGAGCTCATTGGGCGTCGTCACATAGGGCGGCAGTAAGTAAACCGTCGGGCCCAGCGGTCTTAAAAAAGCGCCGCTATCCATGAAGTACTGGTATAGTTTATCGCGCACGGGTCCGTAGCGCTCCATGTCCACCGCGCATTCCATGGCATAAATCACTCCTATATGGCGGGAGTTTCGCACCATGGGATGCCCCCTCATTTCCTGATGAAATGACGTATGGTAGCGGCTGATTCGTGCGATGCCCTCCTGCATCTCCTCAGAACGCAGGAGCTCGAGACCGGCCAGGGCTGCGGCACAGGCCACGGGATTGGCCGTATAGGTATGTCCGTGAAAGAAACCCCTGGCGAGGGAATCGTCGTAAAAGGCATCGAAGACCGAGGAGGTACAGGTCGTGGCGGCCAGGGGCAGCATGCCGGCAGACAGGGCCTTGGACAGACAAATCAAATCCGGCTGCTCCACGGCGTAGTCTGAGGCAAAGAGCTCTCCCGTCTTGCCGAAACCCGTCATCACCTCATCGGCTATGGCCAGGGCGCCGTGGGCGTGTACTTTCTTGAGAATGCGATCGAGCAGGGAGGCCTGATACATTTTCATACCGGCAGCACCCTGTACAATGGGTTCGTA
Organism: uncultured Flavobacteriaceae bacterium; assembly: GCA_964550895.1. Taxonomy (GTDB): domain Bacteria; phylum Bacteroidota; class Bacteroidia; order Flavobacteriales; family Flavobacteriaceae; genus CAZKAP01. The sequence continues at coordinate 4,593 of CAZKAP010000046.1, read as the reverse complement.
AATGAATGCGGCGACTTCTCCGGTCGAGAGGAATTCCTCGAGCCTGTTCAGGATATCATCGATGTTCTCCGGGGTGGGAAGAGGTATGCGCTCCACCTTCAGGAAAAAATCTTCGAAGGGTCCGTTGTATACCGATAAGCCGGAGACCGACATGGCCCCGAAGGTATCGCCGTGAAAGCCGTCCTCAAATGCCAGCAGGACAGATTTTCGTCGCCCCAGGTTGAAATGGTACTGCAGGCTGAGTTTAATCGCTACCTCCGTGGCCGTAGAGCCGTTATCCGAGAAGAATACCTTCTCCTGATTATCGGGCAGCAGTTCGATCAGTTCTTCCGCCAGGCGCACCGCCGGATCATGGGTAAAGCTACTGAAGACGACCTGGTCGAGGCGCCGGGACTGATCGCGGACGGCCTCCTGTATACGGGGATGGCAATGGCCATAAACCGCACAGTACCATGACGAAATGCCATCTATATACGAACGCCCTTCCGTGTCCCACAAACGGGCCCCACGGGCCCGTTCCAGGGCGACGAACCCCTTGTGCGTCTTGTGTTGCGTAAGCGGGTGCCAGAGTACTTCCCTGTCCCGGTTTAACAGCGATTCATTCATTCGCAATAATATTGCCTTTAACGGGTTGACATCAACTCATCAAGCCGCGGTCTCCATCGCTCTGCATATTCCCTGACGACTTCCCGATCGATGACGATTTCTTCATCGATCCTGCCCAGGACGGGTACCCCGGTACGTGCCTCAATGATTCCTTCGGTAGTGGGGTGTTCGTTTCCGCTGTATACCAGCCAGGGCGTGTGCCCAAGAGCCTTCAGATAATGGATACTGAGCAGGGTATGGTTGATACTCCCCAGGTAGTGTCGGGATACCAGCACCACCTGATGGTCCGGGCGGATCAGGTCGGCTATGGTTTCCCTGTCATTAAGCGGAACGAGAAGGCCTCCGGCACCCTCTATCACGAGATTTTCTGCCGCATCCGGCTCACGGATCAGGCCGAGATGACAATCGACTCCCTGCAAATCCGCGGAGGCGTGAGGACTCATGGGGAAACGCAGGGCAATGGAATTCGGATGTACGGTGCTGGAGTCGTTGGATATCCAGCTCGATACCCGGTCCTTATCGCCATAGTCCACATCCCCTGCCTGCACCGGTTTCCAGTAATCCGCAAAAAGCGCCTCCGTAAGTATGGCACTACACACCGTCTTCCCCACCTCGGTGGAGATCCCCGTAACAAAAAGCTTCATTCTGAGAGGTATTCGGCCACGATGTCCCATAGCCGTTCCAACTCTGCAAAAGTATGCAAGGAATTCAAACAAATGCGCAGGCGCTCTGTTCCTTCGGGTACGGTAGGCGCGTAGATGGGCTTCACAAAATAGCCGCTATCCCTGAGGAGTTCTGCGAGTTCCCGGGTTCGCGCAACACCGCCAACCCTGAGGCTTTGCACCGCGGATTCGGTCTCGACGATTCGACCCATAAGTCCGCGCCTTCCCGCCTGTTCCTGAAAAAACACAATCACCCGTTTCAGCGATTCGATCCTGGGCTGAAGCCGTCCTTCACGGGCTTCCCTGTGAATACGACTCAAATCCGTTGCCAGACCCGGGGGAAGGGCAGTGGTGTAGATAAAACTCCGTGCAAAATTAATCAGGTAGTCTTTGAGATCACGGTTACAAAGAACCGCAGCACCGTGCAAACCCATGGCCTTGCCGAAAGTAACCAGCCGAAGGAACAGGTTGGGATGCTCGGTGTACCTCGGATACTTTTGAGTCGAATCGTGCAGGTCCCAACGGTGCGCCTCATCCAGTATGAGCAGGGCATTCAGCTCTGAACAGAGTTCCAGCAGTTCGCCCAGGTCGGGCCGGTCACCGTCCATGGAGAAGACCGATTCGGTTACCACATAGACCTGATCGAAGGTCCCGGCCTCCCGTATACGCCGCATGCGCTCCCGGAGGTCTTCCAGGTCGTTGTGTGCAAACTTCACCGACTTTGCACGGGAAAGGGAAAGACCGTCCCGTATACTGGCATGAGATAATTCGTCGTAAAATACCAGGTCCCCCCGCTGGGGAATGCTGGATAAACAGCCCAGGTTAGCATCATAGCCCGAGTTAAAGACCAGACTATCACCGGCCCCGTAATAATCGGCGAGCTCGCGTTCCAAAAGTTCGATTTCCCTGCTGTTTCCGCCCAGGAGGCGAGAACCGCCCGAGCCCGAATGGGAGGCAGCCTCCCCTCCGCTCAACGGACTGCGCGCCAGGCCCAGGTAATCGTTTGTGGAAAAATCAGCGACCCATGAACCCGGGGACTCCAGCATCCGGAGGATTCCCTCCCTCCTTCGTTTCTCTAATAAGTTTCTGAGTTTATCCGGAAGGTCCATATGCCAGTTATTCGGGCGACAAATGCCCGTTTAGCAGGATCCGATCCGAAGCGGGCTAATCCGCCAGTATAACGAGGCGGTTGTCCTTGAATTCCAATGTTCCGCTTCGGATATCCAGCACAAATTTCCCGGAGGCATCCTTGCGGAAACGGTCCTGATATTGCTCGCCGGGAGACACATTCCCCTTTATTCTGACACCCCCTTCAGTCAACAGGGAGATAATGGGCGCGTGGTGGTTCAAAATCTGGAACTCGCCCAGTACCCCCGGTACGGTTACCGCCTCTACCTCTCCCGTAAACAGGGTCGCCTCAGGGCTGACAATTTCTAGGTACATAACTTGTGCTTTCAGGGGCCTTATTCTACTTCGGCCAGCATCTTCTCTCCGGCCTCGATTGCCTCCTCTATGGTACCCTTCAGGTTGAAGGCCGATTCGGGCAGATGGTCCAGCTCCCCGTCCATGATCATGTTGAACCCTTTGATGGTATCTTGTATATCCACCAGGGTACCGGGTATGCCTGTGAACTGCTCGGCTACGTGGAAGGGTTGGGACAGGAAACGCTGTACCCGTCGGGCACGGCCAACGGCCAACTTATCCTCTTCCGAAAGTTCCTCCATACCGAGAATGGCGATGATGTCCTGCAGCTCCTTGTAGCGCTGCAGCAGCTCCTTCACGCGCTGGGCACAGTTGTAATGGTCCTTACCCAGAATCTCGGGGGTAAGGATGCGCGAGGTTGAATCGAGAGGATCCACCGCCGGATAGATGCCCAGCTCGGCAATCTTACGCGATAGTACCGTCGTGGCGTCCAGGTGGGCAAAGGTGGTGGCGGGAGCCGGGTCAGTCAAATCGTCCGCGGGTACGTAAACCGCTTGAACTGAAGTAATGGATCCTCGTTTGGTCGAGGTGATTCGTTCCTGCATGGCGCCCATCTCCGTGGCCAGAGTGGGCTGGTAACCCACCGCTGACGGCATTCGACCCAGCAGGGCCGACACCTCGGAACCCGCCTGGGTGAATCGGAATATGTTGTCGATAAAGAACAGTACGTCCTTGCCCTGGCCTTCGCCGCTGCCATCGCGGAAGTACTCGGCTATGGTCAGTCCGGAAAGGGCGACACGGGCACGGGCACCGGGAGGCTCATTCATCTGGCCGAAAACGAAGGTAGCCTTTGACTCCTTCATGGCCGCCTTGTCCACCTTGGTGAGGTCCCATCCGCCTTCTTCCATCGAGTGCAGGAAGTCGTCGCCATATTTGATAATGCCAGACTCCAGCATCTCGCGCAGCAGGTCGTTCCCCTCGCGAGTACGCTCTCCCACACCGGCGAAAACCGACAGGCCACCATGGCCTTTGGCTATATTGTTAATCAGTTCCTGTATCAGTACGGTTTTACCGACACCGGCCCCACCGAACAGTCCGATCTTACCCCCTTTGGCATAAGGTTCAATGAGGTCGATTACCTTGATTCCGGTAAAGAGGACTTCGGTAGATGTGGACAGGTCCTCAAACTTAGGGGCCTGGCGGTGGATGGGCAAGCCCTTCTCGCCATCACGAGGCAGGTCTTCCATGCCATCGATGGCGTCTCCCACGACATTAAACAGCCTACCGTATATGTCTTCCCCTATGGGCATCTTGATGGGATTGCCCGTGGCAATAACTTCTACCCCACGGCTAAGTCCGTCGGTGGAATCCATGGAGATCGTCCTCACCATGTTCTCCCCTATATGGGACTGTACCTCAAGGACTAGTGTGCTTCCGTCCTTGCGATTGATCTCGAGTGAATCGTAAATGTGTGGGATTTCTACATCGGCCTCGAAAGAAACGTCGATAACGGGTCCGATGATCTGAGCTACTTTGCCTTTTACCTGGGTCATTATTGCGTACAGTATATGGTTGAATCACACCGGGGTTCTGTGCACCCCATCAAATTGGCAGCAAAGATAGAAAGTTCCCCCCACAGGAAAAACTCTTCGGCCAAAATTGAAAGGGGATTGATCCGACTTTTATCCGGAAAGGCACAAAAGAAAGCGGCCACCCATGGCGGCCGCTTGCATATCTCAATTGCAATAAAGTCTAGTTGAAGGTCAGCGAGGCGTAAACGATCCGACCTATATTACCCGTACCGAAGGCCGTTACGTATTCCTCGTTCAGGAGGTTGGAAGCACCCACCTTAAGAGCGGCCTTGTACTTGGGTATGCGGAAGTTTGCCTGAGCATCCAGTACC
>CAZKAP010000045.1:0-24834 GCA_964550895.1 uncultured Flavobacteriaceae bacterium | reverse complement strand
ATAGAGAGGTGGCCGAGTGGTCGAAGGCGCACGCCTGGAAAGTGTGTATACACCAAAAGTGTATCGAGGGTTCGAATCCCTTCCTCTCTGCTAGTAACGCGCCGTACGCGGTTTATAATTTTTTATATCTTTAACTCGTTAACTAACTAAAATTTAAGTTTATTTCAGATGAGAAAAATATTGTTTGGTCTGGCTACTGCCGGAGTGTATTTCATAGGTACTGCGAGTGCCTCTGCAGCCCCCTTCCAGGAAGCGGCCGGCGAAGCTAAGAAAAGTTTTACTCAGGTTCTCAAGGAGCAGTTTATCGCCGGAGGCCCTGAATTCATGGGTATTGTACTCCTCTGTCTGATCCTGGGACTGGCAGTGGCGATCGAAAGGATCATCTACCTGAACTTGTCTACCACAAATACAAATAAACTTAAGGCCGCCGTCGAGGAAGCCCTGAGCTCCGGAGGAGTCGAGGCTGCCAAGGAGGTTTGCCGAAACACCAAGGGCCCCGTAGCTTCCATTTTCTATCAGGGTCTGGACCGCGCCTCCGAAGGCGTCGATTCTGCCGAGAAGGCCGTAGTGGCCTACGGAGGAGTGCAGATGGGTCAGCTCGAGAAGAACGTTTCCTGGCTTTCCCTCTTCATCGCCATCGCTCCCATGCTTGGATTCATGGGTACGGTAATCGGTATGATTCAGGCCTTCCAGAAGATCGCTGCCGTAGGTAACCTCTCTGCCTCGCTGATTGCAGGAGACATACAGGTGGCCCTGCTGACGACCGTATTCGGTCTGATCACGGCGATCATCCTTCAAATTTTCTATAACTACATTATTGCTAAGATCGACAGCATCGTGAACGACATGGAGGATTCTTCCATCGCCCTGATCGACATGCTGGCCGCTTACAAGAAATAATAAAGACAGCCCAACATGTATAGGATAATTAAAATAGCTCTGATCTTAGTGGGTGTACTGGCCTTCGTTTTGTGGACCCAGTTACCCAGTGGAGACGATCCTGCGGCTGTCGAGAGCGGTTCCCTGACCCTGATGTTTACCCTGATGTACATTCTCCTGGCCGCAGCCGCGGTTATGGCTGTGCTCTTCGGTTTCCGCAAGCTTATCGGTACCCCCGGGGGACTGAAGCGGGCTCTGGTTAGTGTGGGAACACTCGCGGTAATTGCCGTTATTGGATACGCCCTCGCGGGCGAAGAAGCCGCAGTGGTGGAAGCAGTTGCCCAGCGAAACATTACGGTTAGTGAAGGCACGGTGAAGAACATAGGGATGTTGCTGAATGTATTTTTCGGCATGCTGTTCCTGGCTATAGCCTCCATGACGGTACTGCCGGCTCTGCTTAAAGTAACCCGAAGATAAAGATAGTATCATGCCAAGAAGAAAAGGTGCACCGGAAGTGAATGCGGGTTCGATGGCGGATATTGCCTTCCTACTCCTCATTTTCTTCCTGGTAACGACAACGATAGAAACCGACTCCGGACTGGATCGTATGCTGCCACCCATAGAGCCGCCAGAGAACCAACAGGATGTTGTGATCAAGCAGAAGAACATCTTTACGGTGAGTCTGAACAAGCGCGGGCAGTTACTGGTCGAGGAAAACCTGATGGATATAGGCGATCTGAGAGAGGCCGCCATCGCTTTCCTGGACAACGGGGGGGCTCCGTCCGGAACTCCCGAATACTGCTCGTATTGCAAGGGAAGCCGGGATCCGAACTCCTCGGATAATCCCGAGAAGGCGATTATCTCTTTGAAGAACGACCGGGAAACCAAGTATTCGACCTACGTAACCGTGCAAAACGAACTCGTTGCTGCCTACAATACCCTTAGAAATAGGGAGGCCCAGCGACTCTACGGCAGGGATTTTACGGAAATGGACGAGTTGTACTCGAATCCTGAGACGCCCAAGGCAGTGCGGGACGACCTTAAGGAAAAAGTGAAGCGGATACAGGATCTGTTCCCGCAGAAGCTTTCCGAAGCAGAAACCAAATCGAATTAAGTCATGTCGAAGTTTGCAAAGAAAAAAGAAGGGGATACCCCGGCAGTATCGACGGCCTCGCTGCCCGATATTGTGTTCATGCTGCTGTTCTTCTTCATGACGGTGACCACCATGAAGGACAGTTCGATCATGGTAAACAATACGCTTCCTCAGGCGTCGGAAGTCAAGAAGCTGGAGAAGAAGGATCTCGTTATTACGATCTATGTGGGAGCTCCCACGGATCAGTATGCCGACCAATTCGGTACGGAGGCCCGTATTCAGCTGAACGATAAGTTCGCCAGCGTGGAAGATGTAGGTCCCTTTATACTGGCGGAACGCGCCACGCGGGACGAAGCCTTGCAGAATAAGATCACGGTCTCCCTCAAAGTGGACCGGGAGGCGAATATGGGATTGGTTTCCGACATCAAGCAGGAAATGCGTAAGGTAAACGCACTGAAAGTCAACTATACGACTTCGGAAGGAGATGCCATGATGAACCTCAGGTAGGGCCAACGAAGTTTGAAAAAATGGAAACGCCTCCGGAAAATGGGGGCGTTTTTTATTGTACTATTTTTGTTGCATGAGGTGTTTTCGGATTGGCTTGGGGGTATTGTTGGTCTTCGCCCTGAACGGGCTTCGAGCTCAGGAGCCCGTTGAATTCTTCCTCGAGGACCTGTTCTATACCGGGGTCACTTACAATGTGCTGACCAATAAGCCGGAGGACGTAATACAGCGAAGCCTCTCCTATACCATGAATCTGGGCGCATTTCGTGAATGGGCGCTGACATCCAATCGCAAACTGTCCATTGCCCAGGGCGTGGGGTATTCGGTATCGGCCTACTATTCAAATATAGGGGCGGAGGAGTCGGGCGATGGCATCGACTACCGCATACTGGATAACGACGAGTATCGCAGGAGCAAGATAGGCGCGCATGCGGTCGAATTCCCTTTCGAGATTCGGTTTCGGGGAACGGGTCCGGATACCTACAGGTTCTGGAGGTTTCATGCCGGAATCACTTACAGCTATGTTTTCGACAGCCACTGGGTTCGCGTCGATGATAACGGGCGGAGTCGCATCCGAAATACGGACATGCGCAAATCCCAATGGGGCCTCACGAGTTCCATCGGCTACAATACCTTTAACTTTCGCCTGTACTATGGGCTTACCCCCCTGCTTAACGACGATCTCCGGCTTAATGGCGAACCGGTGGCCCTTAGGAATTTCGGCATAGGAATCTACTTCTATATACTCTAGGGGATCATCAAAGCCAGTATTTCAGCGTGAACAGCTGAGAGAATACGCCCAATAGCATGCCTGTGGTTACTTCCCAGCGGGTGTGCGCTCCGAGGTAGAGCCGGGCCGTACCCACCAATCCGCAGACTACCGACCACAGGGCTATAGTGAGCGTGATGTTCTGCTCGTAGTGGATGCCCAGTGCAATCAGATACATCCAAATACTGCCCAGGCTGGTCATGTGCAGGCTGATCTTGAACTGGAGAGGAATCAGGACGAGTGCCGCCAGGGAACTGCCGATCAGGCCGACGAAGAAGTAGATCAGGGTCCGGTATTCCTGGGTGGGAAGCATTTGATATACCAATACACTGAGCAGCACGATATGAATGAGGAGGGGATAAGCCCTTTCGTTCAGGGTGGCCGAAATCGGGGAGGAGATGACCCCGATCTGAAACAGCAGGGCAAAGGCCAAAAGCGGAAGTACCAGGGTGAGCACCATCAGGGGCAGGATGAGTTCTTCGAGTCCGGGACTGGTCGACCGATAGGGCCCCACTACAAAGTAAGCCAGTGCTGCGAGCAGGGGGGTGAAGAGCGGATGGAAAATGTATGTCGCCGCTGTGAACACGAAACGGGCCATCAGATCTGCTTTCGTAAACGGGCAACCGGTATATTGAGTTGTTCCCGGTATTTGGCTACCGTCCTTCGGGCTATGGGATATCCCTGTTCCTTGAGTATACCCGCGAGCTTTTCGTCGGTCAGGGGCTTCCTCTTGTCTTCTTCCCCGATTACCGTTTCCAGGATTTTTTTGATCTCCCGCGTGGATACATCCTCGCCTTGTTCATTCTTGACCGACTCGGAGAAAAGCTCCTTGATCAGCTTGGTTCCGTAAGGAGTGTCCACGTATTTGCTGTTAGCGACGCGGGATACCGTAGACACGTCCATGCCAATGGTATCGGCGATGTCCTTGAGGATCATGGGACGGAGCTTGCGCTCGTCTCCCGTGAGGAAGTATTCCTTCTGTAACTCCATGATGGTACTCATGGTGACATACAGGGTCTGTTGCCGCTGCTTGATGGCGTCGATAAACCACTTGGCGGCGTCCAGTTTCTGCTTGATGAACATCACGGTTTCCTTCTGGGACTTCGACCGGTTCCGGGCATTCTTATAGCCCTCCAGCATGTGGGTATACGACTTCGATATGTGAAGTTCCGGGGCATTGCGGCTGTTCAGGGTGAGCTCGAGTTCTCCGTCCACGATGCGGATGGTGAAATCGGGCACGATGTGTTCGATCACCCGGGTATTTCCCGAATACGATCCGCCGGGTTTGGGGTTCAGGCGCTCGATTTCCGATATGGCCTCCCGGAGCTGGTCTTCGTTCAGTTGGAATTTATGGGTCAGGCGGTCGTAATGCTTCTTGGAGAACGCCTCGAAGGACTGCTCCAGGATGTCGGTGGCGCGCCGGACGGAGTCCGTCTGCGGTTTGCGCCGGAGTTGCAGGATCAGGCACTCCTGAAGCGATCGGGCTCCCACGCCCGGGGGATCGAGTTCCTGGACCTTACGCAATACCTTTTCCACGACTTCCTGTTCCACGAAAATGTTCTGCGAAAAGGCCAGGTCGTCCGTGATCTCCTCCACGGGACGGCGGATGTAGCCGCTTTCGTCTATGCTCCCCACGAGAAACTCGGCTATGCCCCATTCGGTATCGTCCAGGGTCGTGGTATAGAGTTGGTTCATCAGGTATTGGGTAAAGGTCGTGCCCGATGCGTAAGGGATGCTCTTCTCGTCCTGATCGGGCGAGTAATTAGAGGAATGCGTTCGGTAATCCGGAATTTCGTCGTCGCTCAGGTACTCGTCTATATTGATATCGTCCGTGGCTATGGATTCGGCCCCCTCGTCCGACTCGAGCTCCCCTTCGTAGGACAACTCCTCGTTTTCTGCCTTACCGCTCTCCAGGGCCGGATTTTCCTCTATCTCCTGCTTCAATCGCTGCTCAAACGCCTGGGTCGGCAGCTGGATCAGCTTCATGAGCTGTATCTGCTGCGGCGACAGTTTTTGCGAGAGTTTGAACTGTAAATTCTGCTTGAGCATGACGAAAGGTTAACCCTTATAAATTTATCGATTCCTTTCGAAAGCGCCCGTTCGTATCCCGCTTAAAAAGAAGCATTTTGAGGGGTGCGCGGGAAGGGGATTACGTCCCGTATGTTGTTCATACCTGTGGTAAACAATACCAACCGTTCGAAACCGAGTCCGAATCCGCTGTGAACGGCTGTTCCGTATTTGCGCAGGTCCAGGTACCACCAGAGTTCATCCCGGTCAATCCCCATTTCGTCGATTCGCCCCTCCAGGACCTCAAGTCGTTCTTCCCGCTGAGACCCCCCTATGATCTCGCCTATGCCGGGAAAGAGCACATCCATGGCGCGCACGGTCTTGCGGTCGTCGTTAAGCCGCATGTAGAAGGCTTTGATGGTCGCCGGATAATCGAACAGGATCACCGGGGACTTGAAGTGTTTCTCCACCAGGTACCGCTCGTGCTCGCTCTGCAGGTCCACCCCCCACTGATCCACGAGATATTCGAACTTCTTTTTCTTGTTGGGCTTGCTGTTTCTCAGTATGTCTATGGCCTCGGTATAAGTGAGCCGGACGAAGGGGTTTTCGATCACGAATCGGAGCTTATCCCTAAGCGGCATTGGGCTCCTCTGATCCTGGGGTTTGGATTTCTCTTCGTCCTGAAGCCGTTTTTCAAGGAATTCGAGATCTTCCTCACAGTTTTCCAGGACATAGCTCAGCACGAACTTGACGAAGGATTCGGCCAGGTCCATGTTCATATTCAGGTCGTAGAAGGCCATCTCCGGTTCGATCATCCAGAATTCGGCCAGGTGCCGTGAAGTATTCGAATTCTCGGCCCGGAAGGTCGGTCCGAAGGTATATACCTTGCCGAGCCCCATCGCGTAGGCCTCGGCCTCCAGCTGACCCGATACGGTCAGGTTCGTCTCTTTGCCGAAGAAGTCCTCCTTGAAGTCGACCTCGCCCTCTTCGGTCAGGGGAGGATTCTTGGGGTCCAGGGTGGTAACCCGGAACATGTCCCCGGCTCCTTCGGCATCGGAACCGGTAATGATGGGCGTGTGCATATAGAAGAAGCCTTCCCTTACGAAGTACGTATGTATAGCGTAGGCCAGGGCAGACTTCACCCGCATGACTGCGGAAAAGGTGTTGGTGCGTATCCGGAGGTGGGCCTTTTCCCTGAGGAATTCCAGGCTGTGTTTCTTGGGCTGTATCGGGTATTCTTCGGGATGGGCTCCGCCGTGTACCTCCAGCGAACGGACCTGTATTTCCACTGGCTGTCCCTGTCCCTGACTCTCCACCAATTGGCCTGTGATCCTCAGGGCCGCGCCTGTACTGATCTTCTTCAGCAGGCCTTCGTCCAACTTCTCGAAGTCCACCACGCACTGTATGGTTGCCAGGCTGCTGCCGTCGTTCAGCGCGATAAAGCGATTGCTGCGAAAGGTTCTGACCCATCCGTCCACCTGTACGTCCCGGTTCAGATCCTTGCTTTGGAGTAAATCCTTTATAGGCGTTGTCTTCATCATCTTCAGGAAGGTTTTAGTTTTCGGAATCCGCATCGTTTTCCCCGGATTCGGCGAGTATGTCAATATGAGGTTCTTTAAAGGTCTTTCGGTTGGTCACCGCCTCCTCGAAGGTAAGCAGCAGCGACGGAAGCAGGACCAGGTTGGACAGCATGGCGAAGAGCAGCGTTGCCGAGACCAGTGCACCCAGGGCCACCGTACCCCCGAAACTGGAAATGGTAAACACGGAGAAGCCGAAAAACAGGACCACCGAGGTGTAGAACATGCTGATGCCCGTTTCCCTAAGGGCTGAATATACGGACTTCCTGATGTGCCAGTTATTGGCCGCCAGCTCCTGACGGTATTTCGCCAAAAAGTGTATGGTGTCGTCCACCGAGATGCCGAAGGCGATGCTGAAGACCAGTATGGTTGAGGGCTTGATCGGAATGGACAAGAAGCCCATGAGCCCGGCGGTGATCAAAAGCGGGAGCAGGTTGGGCACCAGTGAGATCAGGATCATTCGGGCCGACCGGAACAGGTAGGCCATGAAAATACTGATCAGCACCACGGCCAGCGCCAGGGAGATCACCAGGTTCTTGACCAGGTATTTGGTCCCCTTCAGGAACAACATGGCTTTGCCTGTCATGTACACCTGATAGCGTTCTCCGGGGAAAACTTCATCGATCAGTTTCAGCAGATCCCGCTCGATCTGCTCCATGCGGTCGGTTTTCACATCCTGCATGAAGGTGGTGATGCGGGCGATCTGGCCCGTTGTATCCACCAGGTTGTTGAGCAATCCACTGTTACCCTCGCTTCGGTTGGCTGCGGCCATGATGGCGGAGTTCGCCTGGGAAGACGGTAAGCGGTACTGATTGGGCAGCCCTCCGAAAAACGCCTGGTTCGAATACTTGATCACGTTGACGATCGAAAATGGGGTGGAAAGCTCGGGGGTTTGTGCAATACTATCGCTGAGCCGGTTGATTCTCTTCAGGGTAGAAGACTTGTACATACTGCGATTACGGGTGGTGTCCATGACCACGACCTCTACCGGCATGATGCCGTTGAATTCTTCCTCGAAGAACAGGATGTCTTCGTAAAACTGAGTGTCCTTAGGCAGGTCTTCGATGCGGCTCCCGGTGATCTTCATCTGGAAGATGCCCACTACGCCCAGGATAAGGACCCCCAGGGCGGTCAGGTAGACCCCGGGTCGGAAATCCCGGACCAGGCCCTCCATCCAGGCGACGAATTTCCCGATCCACTTGCGGTTCAGGTGTTCGAGGTGCTTGTCCTTGGGGAGCGGCATAAAGCTGTAGATAATGGGGATGATCAGCAGCGATAGCATAAAGATGCAAAGGATATTTATCGATGCCACGATACCGAATTCCTTGAGCAGATCGCTGTCGAGTATAATGAAGGTAGCGAAGCCGGAGGCGGTGGTCACATTGGTCATCAGCGTGGCGTTGCCCACCTTGACAATCACCCGCTGGAGCGACAGGGCCTGATTGCCGTGCTTCTTTACCTCATGCTGGTACTTGTTGATCAGGAAGATGCAGTTCGGAATGCCGATCACGATAATGAGCGGGGGTATGAGTGCCGTGAGTATGGTGATCTCGAAGCGGAACAGGCCGATGATGCCGAAAGACCACATCACCCCTATGATCACTACGCACATGGAGATGAATGTGGCACGGAAACTCCGGAAAAACAGGTAAAAGATCAAGGAGGTTACCAACAGGGCGGCGAGTACGAACTTGCCGATCTCGCTGGTGAGCAGCTTGCTGTTCCAGGTGCGCACATAGGGCATGCCGGAGATCTTGACGTCCATGCCCGTCTCCTCTTCGAAGGAGGCAATGGTCGGCTCGAGCTCCCTGAGTATAAACTGATTCCGCACGTCCGTGTTCAGCAGGTCCTTGTCGAGATAGGCCACCATGCGAACGCTTTGGGTTTCGCGATTGAAGATCAGGTCCTCGTAGAAAGGAAGCTGGTCGAACAGGTAGGTGCGCAAACTGTCCGCCTCCCCCTGGCGGGTAAGGGGGCCTGTAAGGAGTGGATCCAGCCGGAATTCATACGGACCGCTTTCCTCTTCCCGGAACCGCTTGAGCTCCTGCAGATTCGCCGTGGAAACCGCCGATACCACATCGGAGAAGCTCTCGATGCGGCGGCAGAGGTCATTCCATTCGTTGAACATTTTCGGCTCGAACAGCAAGCTGTCCTGTATGCCGAGAACAATAGCGTTGTCCTCCTCTCCGAAAAGCGCTACGAATTTATCGTATTTGACAATTTCAGGATGATGGGCGGGAAGCACACTGATTTCCGTATTGGAAACCTCCAGATGCCTCCACTGAAAAGCAAGAAAGATGGTTATCAACAGGAGTCCAGAAAGTAAGGCAATGGGATTGCGCAAAATGATGCGGGCCACAGTGCCCCAAAAACCCTGCAGAAACTCTTTTAGCATTGCCTTTTTCTCCGGTTGGCAAAGGTAAAAAAAAGTAGGTCAGTGAACCTATGTAAACCTGCTAAAAAGAAAGGGTTTCCCGGCCTCAGACGGTCATGATTTCGTCCTCTTTGGCCGCGAGTGCCTTTTCAATACGCTCAATGTAGGCATCCGTCATCTCCTGTATGTCCACTTCGGCATTACTGGTCACGTCTTCGGATAGCTCGAGCTTCTTGACTTCCTTATTGCCTTCCTGCCGGGCGCTGCGCACGCCTACCTTAGCATCTTCGGCTTCGGATTTGGCCTGCTTGACCAGGTCCTTGCGGCGTTCTTCGGTCAGCGGGGGTACATTGATGATGACGCTCTCCCCATTGTTCATGGGGTTAAACCCGAGGTTGGAGTTGATAATGGCTTTCTCAATTTCACCCAGCAGGGACTTTTCCCAGGGTTGAACCGTGAGTGTGCGCGGATCGGGCGTATTGATGTTCGACACCTGGGACAGCGGAGTACTGGTCCCGTAGTAATCGATCATGACCGTGGACAGCATAACCGGACTGGCCTTGCCTGCCCGGATTTTCATGAAGGCCTTATCCAGATGCTGGATGGCCGCTTCCATACTCTCTTTTGTCGAATCAAGGACAAACTTTACCTCTTCTTCCATGGGATTATCATTAAATTACTGTCACTGTGGTTCCTATTTCCTCGCCCCGAACGATTTTGGTCAGGTTGCCCCGGGTATTCATGTCGAAGACCACGATGGGCAGGTCGTTTTCCTGGCTCAGGGTAAAGGCAGTGGTATCCATTACTTTCAAACCGAGGCGCAGTACCTCGGCAAACGATATGTTGTCGAATTTGGTGGCGGAGCTGTCCTTTTCGGGGTCGGAGGTATAAATCCCGTCCACCCGAGTACCCTTGAGGATGACATCTGCCTTGATCTCGATGGCCCGCAGCACCGCGGCGGAATCGGTAGTAAAATAGGGGTTGCCGGTACCACCGCCGAAAATCACCACCCGGCCTTTTTCCAGGTGTCGCATGGCCCTTCTTCGTATAAAGGGTTCGGCCACCTCATTGATCTGTATGGCCGACTGAACACGGGTGTCCATACCCGCGTGTTCCATGGCACTTTGCAGTGCCAGGGCGTTGATTACCGTCGCGAGCATGCCCATGTGGTCGCCCTGTACCCGGTCCATTCCCTGTCCGACCCCCTGCAGCCCCCGGAAGATATTCCCTCCTCCGATCACTATGGCTACTTCCACGCCCAGGTCTACGATGGATTTCACTTCCTCGGCGTATTCCTTCAACCGGACGGGATCGATTCCGTACTGTTGTTCGCCCATAAGGGCTTCTCCGCTGAGCTTTAAAAGAATCCTCTTGTACTTCATGGGGTGATTTTCTGCATTCAAAAATACACAAAAATCGTCCTGAAAAGCCCATATCCCGGGGTGCCGGACAGACGCAAATAAAAAGCACCGCCGGGAGGGCGGTGCTTGGCTCAGGGAAATCCCTGTGAATTAGTTGGTCAGGGCCACACGCTGGAAACCGGTGATCTGCAGGTCACTTTTCAGGTTTTTCACGTATTGGGCTACACTGATCTTGCTGTCCTTGATGAAGTCCTGGTTCACCAGGGTATTGTCCTTGAAAAAACGCTTGAGCTTGCCCTTGGCAATGTTGTCCAGCATTTCCTCGGGCTTGCCTTCCTGTCGCAACTGATCTTTGGCAATCTCGATTTCCTTCTCGATGACGTCCTGGGATACCCCTTCCTCATTCAGCGCCACCGGATTCATGGCAGCGGCCTGCATGGCGACATCCTTGGCAACGGTTTCGGCGCCTTCCACGGACTCAGACAGTCCGACCAGGGTCGCAATCTTGTTGCCCGCGTGTATGTATGAACCTACGAAAGGAGCATCGAGCTTTTCGAAGCTGCCGATCTCGATTTTCTCTCCGATCACCCCGGTCTGCTCCGTAAGCTTTTCCGACACCTTCATCCCTCCGAAATCGGCGTCCATGAAGGCATCTTTGGAATCGTAGGCGAGCGCCAGTTCGGCCAGGTTGTTCGCCAGGGCCACAAACTGTTCGTTCTTGGCCACGAAGTCTGTTTCACAATTGAGTGAAATGATCACTCCGGACTTGTGGTCTCCGGATACCTTCGCAATGGCAGCACCCTCGGAGGAATCTCGGTCGGCCCTGTTGGCGGCTACCTTTTGCCCCTTCTTCCTCAGGATTTCGATTGCCTTTTCGAAATCGCCCTCTGCCTCGACCAGGGCCTTCTTGCAGTCCATCATGCCTGCACCGGTGCTCTTTCTCAGCTTATTTACTTCTGCTGCGGTTATGTTCGCCATCGTATGTGTTGTTGGATTTAAATTGTATGTAAAATAAATGACATTGTACGGGAAAGTATTTAGGGGAACGTTAAGTTATTCCACCCCACCCTTAACATTGTCCTGCCACTCCTTGAGTTCCTCCCACTTGCCTTCGGCAGCCATGCCGGCCTGCTTGGGCCAGGAAGTCGGGTCGAGGTGGGCCAGGGTAGAACTGGCCTCCGTCAGCACTTCGCTGATCTTCTCAGGGGTCAGATCCGCCAGTGCCTGAAAGCTGTCCACTCCGGCTTTCACCAGGGCTTCGGCGGCCTTGGGGCCTATCCCTTCGATCGTGGTCAGATCCACGACTTCGGGTTCGGCTTCGGGGGCAGCCGCTTCCGCCACCGCCTCAGCAGCTTTTTCCGCTACCGGTTCTTCAGTGGCAGGAGTTTCCTCCACTGCGGGTTCTGCGACCTGGGCCTCGGCGGTTTCATCGGTTGCAGGAGCCTCTTCTACTTCAGGTTCTTCCTGAACCGGAGTCTCTTCCACTGCGGGTTCTGCGACCAGGGCCTCGACGGTAGCCTCTTCCTCTTTGGCTGCGGGTTCGGCGGAATTCTCTTCCTTACCCGCAGTATGGGCCACTTCAGTGTCTCCGCCTTCGCTGTCGGCCGACTTGTCATTCTTACGCTCTGAAAGTCCTTCGGCTATGGCCTCAGTTACGGCGGTCATGACGATCTCGATGGATTTACCCGCATCGTCGTTAGACGGAATCACGAAATCGATAGGGCGGGGGTCGGAATTGGTGTCGACCATGGCGAATATCGGGATATTCAGCTTCTGTGCCTCCTTAACCGCGATGTGCTCCCTGAGGGTATCTACGATGAAAATCGCACCTGGCAGGCGGGTCATATCGGCTATGGACCCGAGGTTCTTCTCGAGTTTCGCCCGCAGTCGGTCTACCTGGAGACGTTCTTTCTTGGAGAGGGTATTGAAGGTGCCATCCTTCTTCATCCGGTCGATGGCCGCCATCTTTTTCACGGCTTTGCGGATGGTGACGAAGTTGGTCAGCATCCCTCCGGGCCAGCGCTCGGTGATGTAGGGCATGTTTACATTGGCGACCTTCTCGGCCACGATATCCTTAGCCTGTTTCTTGGTCGCAACGAAAAGTATCTTGCGGCCGGAGGCGGCAATTTTGCTCAGCGCCTGCTGGGCTTCTTCCAGCTTAGCTACCGTTTTGTACAGATTGATTACGTGAATACCGTTTCGCTCCATGTAGATGTAAGGAGCCATGTTGGGGTTCCACTTTCGTGTGAGGTGTCCAAAGTGTACACCTGCGTCTAGTAATTTTTTGACTTCGACTTTTGTTGCCATTTTTCAATTAGTTTACGTTCTGTGAAAAGCAATACCCCGGTGGTCGCGGCATACGGCCGGTCGCCCTGGGCATTTAGATGCTAAACTAACGGACCTTCGCACCTGGGGTGCTCGGGTCGGTATGCATTTCCCCGAAATGGGGAATTTTTCAATGAACGAGATTAAGGTGCCGAAGCACCGGATATATTAACGTTTAGAGAACTGGAATTTCTTACGCGCTTTTTTCTGACCGAACTTCTTGCGTTCCACCATGCGTGGATCGCGAGTCAGGAGGCCTTCCGGCTTCAACACTCCCCGGTATTCAGCATCGATCTCGCAGAGCGCTCTCGACAGGGCAAGGCGTATGGCCTCGGCCTGTCCGGTAATACCTCCGCCGAATACATTGATCTGGGCGTCGTACTTGCCATCGTTTTCAGTAAGGTTCAGTGCCTGACGCACCTTGTACTGGAGCGTATCCGTAGTAAAGTAATGCTTCAGGGGTCGATTGTTCACCACGATGTTGCCGCTTCCTTCCTTCAGGTATACACGGGCTACGGCCTTCTTCCTTCGGCCAATTTTGTGTATCACTTCCATGTTACTTCAGATCGTTTATGTTTATGGGCTCAGGTTTCTGTGCTTCCTGCTGGTGCTCTGCGCCGGAATACACCCTCAGGTTTCGGAATATTTCGGCACCCAGGCGATTTTTGGGCAGCATGCCCTTGACGGCCTTTTCGACCATGCGCTCGGGACTTTTATCATGGAGCTCCCGGGCTGTAGTGAATCGCTGGCCTCCGGGATATCCCGTATGGCGTATGTAGGTCTTCTGTTCCCACTTCTTTCCGCTCAAAGTAACCTTGTCGGCATTGATGATCACCACATTATCTCCGCAGTCCACGTGAGGGGTGAAATTCGGTTTGTGCTTGCCTCTCAGCAGTCTGGCTACTTTGGAGGAAAGCCGGCCCAGTGTCTGGCCTTCGGCGTCTACCAGCAACCATTTCTTATCAACGGTTTTGTTGTTGGCCGATAGGGTCTTATAACTTAACGTATCCACTATTAAACTCTTTAGAATCAGGATTCCCCGAGTAAATCGGGCTGCAAATGTACAATTATTCCCTTGATATGCAAAAGAGTTTGCCCGGCCGAATAAATTATTTTTTATCCCTGGCGGACCGCTCTTCAGCCCACCAGGCATAGGCCCTGACGAACTCTTCGGACCAGGAGGATTCGCTGTGTGTGGCACCGGGAGAAACCCGGGTTTTCAGGCGGATTTGACCGCCGGGGGTGTCTTTCTGTCGGGCCTCCACGGCGTGAAGGGTGTCCCTCATGCGTTGAAAGGGCCTCACCATGGCAGGACCCTCCTCTTCCCCCACGCTTATATATACCGTGGCGTTTTTCAAGGCAGACTTCTGCAGGTGCAGTTCGAAGTAGGACTCGGAGATCCAGAAGGAGGGGGAAAATACCCCCGCCCCGGAGAAGACCTCGGGATACTGGCAGAGCCCGGCATAGGCCATGATTCCACCCAGGGAAGAGCCCATAAGGAAGGTGTTTTCCCTGCCGGAAAGCGTGCGGTACTGCGAGTCGATAAAGGGCTTTACCCGCTCTGCAACGAATTCCAGAAACGGGCCTCCCAGTCCGGGTCCAAACGTCTCGTTCTCGTACAGATTGTATTCTTGCCCACGGAAGGCTCCGTGGTTATCGATGCCCACCACTATGGATTCTTTATACCCCTTGCGGGCCAGACTGTCCAGGGTTTCGTCCAGCTTCCATTCCCCGGCATAGCTGGTCTTCCGGTCGAAGAGGTTTTGCCCGTCGAGGGCATAAATAACCGGGTACCGCTGTTCTCCGGCACGGTAGGAGGGAGGTGTATAGATCCTGAGGGTGCGGTAGGAACTGGAATAGGGCACAAAAATGGCGTGCTCCAGGACGCGGACTCCGGGTTGGGTGGTGCTCTGAGATGTCAGGGTCGGCCCTGGTAAGAACAGGAGAGCAGAGAGGGCCAATATGGCCGAAGGGGATAGTGCCTTCATTTCGGATGTTTTCTATGGATGAAGTTAGAACGATTTGACAGGGAATTTACAGCGAAATGGAAGCCGAACGGGCCACACCGCCCCTACAAACCCTTAAACGTATAGATCAGGGCCGCATTCCAGATAAAGTCCTGTTCCGGTGAGATCTCCGTGTCCAGGCTCTTGTTGAATGTGGTGCTTAGCGAAAAGGGAGAATCCCCGAAGTTCAGTTCGGTATACATCGAGGTGTAATAGCCTTCCTCATCGTCCACCCGAAGGTGGAATACCTGGGGGCGGAAGGTGAGGTAGAAATAGCGGGAAACGCGAAGCCGGTTCACCGAGGTACTGAAGGAAAGGAAATGCGCCCGCTTGGGTCCGTCGTCGAATCCGAAACCCCGCAGGTAAAAAAAGCTCACGAACCAGTTCCGGGTCACGGTAAAGGTCGGGGCGACTTGAAAGCCGAAATACCTGCGCGATTCGATGACCCTTCGTGTTTTTCCATCGGCCAGTGCCTCGAGCGACTGAAAGTTTACCGATGGTTCTACCCCCAGTATCAGGTTAAAGGTCTCGGTTTTCACGGCATGATAACGAAAGGGCAGGGCGAAGGCCCAGGGCATACCCTGCAGGAATTCGAAATTGAACTCGGGCTCGAAGCTGAACCGCCGTCGCGCCATCCTCAGGTTGATACTGAAGGCGGGTTCACCCAAAGAAAAGGTGGGGATGGGAGAGATTCCGTTATTGGTCAGCACGAACTGCCCGGAGAAGTCGTCGATTACCTGAGATTTCAGTTCGATCGCAGGCGACAGAAGGAGTACGATCAACAGGCAGAAACCGGCGTGGCTTTTTTTAAAGGGCAAGGCCAAAGCTTGCATGCTATGGACGTTGTGGTGTTTGATGGTTGGTTTTATGAGCGGTTGGATTCCGGGAAGATAGTCTTTTTATTCTGATGCAGATAAATCTCTGTTGGGGGAGTCGTCATAGGCGTATACTGCTTACGAAACCCCTGATAGGAAGTGTTTTTATTTACGTACCAAATGACTTTTGCCATCTTTTTTTCGCCTGCTCTGCGTTATATTCGAGGGCAAGCGTTTGTTCGGCAAGAGACCCATACATGATTCAACCGATCCCACCCATTTCAAACCGATTGCTGAAGATTTCCGCAGGAAAACGAAGGCGATTGATGCTGATCAGGGTTGGGTTGCTATTTTTGCTGGGACTGACAGCCATGCCGCTGCAAGCTCAGGTTATCGATAACTTTTCCGGCAGGCTGACGGTAACCAACAACGGGATATCACCTATACCTTCGTTCTCATTGGGGGACCCGGCCCTGATTATCTATATGCGCATGGCCCGGAAGAAGTTGAGCTTCGAACCGGAGTTTCGGATTAATGTGCTCAATGCCAATCCGTGGTCGCTGGATTTCCCCGTGATCTACACAGCCGTGGACAACGAAAACTTCCGGTTTACCCTGGGATTGGAACCCTCGATGAACTTCCAGCTCACCGAAATACCTACCGAAAACGGCAGCCGAACCCTGTTTGAGGCCCGAAAATATCTGGCCGTGGAGATCGGCCCCACTTTAAAGATTACCAGGAACTGGGAGACCGGATTCTTTTATCTCGGCGCCCTGGGTTTTGATGCGGGTCCCAAAAACATTCACTACATCTCCTTTGGCACCAGCCTGTTGGATGTACGCCTGTTCCGTTCCCTGCTCTGGAGCATTCAACCCCAGGTCTTTCATCTCAGGGTGGACGAAAACAATGGAAACTACTTCAGCATGACCTCTTCGGTACGGATCGATCAGACACCCTGGGTCGTAAGCGGGCTGATCAATAAGAACCTCGGATCCGAAATCGCGCCGGAACAAAACCTGATCTGGAGTGTTTCGCTGACCTATATCGTCGAGTAATTCCGGAGCTCAGCTGTCCTCGGGAAGCAAGTGGGCCGTGGTGTGCTTAATCTCCTGGATCACGAAGGTACTGTGGGTGTTACCTATGCTTTCGATCACCGTGAGTTTCTGTATGAGGAAATTCCGGTATTCCTGCATGCCACTGACCTGTACCTTGAGGATGTAGTCGTAATCGCCACTGACGTGATAGCATTCGGTGATTTCGTTCAGGGCTGCGATGGAGCGTTCGAAGTGCCTCACGTTGTCCTGCACGTGCTGGGCGAGACGAACCTGGCACCATACGGTATATTCGCGGCCAATTTTCTCCGAATCCAGCAGGGCAACATAGCTGCGAATCACGCCCCTTTTTTCCAATCGCCGTATCCGTTCGTAAACGGCTGTATTGGAGAGGCCCAGGACGAGTGCAAATTGCCTGGTGGTCCATTTGGCATGTTCCTGCATGAGGTTCAGCAACTTGCGATCCGTTAGGTCCAGATTTACCATAGGCATAATCGGGGGTATGAAAATTATTCGGTTAACCGTTTATTTGCACTCCAAATTATGAAAATACGTTGGCAAAAAGGTTTTTATATAGAAATATATTCTTCAAAATATATAATCTATTGATTATTATCCTATGCTTGCCGAAATTGCATAGTATAATTCAAATATCCTTGTGATGAATTTATGGCCTTACTCCCCCGGACCCCGCGATTGGAATGGAATCAACCCTCCCATATCCGACAGTGCGACCTACAATTTTGACAATGCCCGTCAAATGATCGATACCTTCCACGGCGAGGGGGAGGCCCATTTCCTGTACAGCCGGCACTCGAGCCCGACGAATCACATGTTGGAACAGTCTTTGGCATCGCTCGAGGGAACCGAATCCGCAGCCGTATTTGGCAGCGGTATGGGGGCCATAACGGCTGCCCTGCTCCAGCTTTGCGGTCAGGGCGATCATATCGTGGCAAGCCGGACTATATACGGCGGTACGTTCGCCTTCATGAAGAACTTCCTGCCCAGGATAGGGGTGGAGGTGACCTTCGTCAATGTGCAGTCCTTGGAAGAGGTGGAACAGGCTCTGAGACCTGAGACGCGACTCCTGTATTGTGAATCGATGAGCAATCCGCTGCTGCGCATAGCGGATCTGAATGCACTGGCCCAAAAGGCAGAATCGCGAGGCATACCGCTGGTGGTGGACAATACCTTTTCTCCCCTGGTGATCCAACCTCGTATACAGGGAGCACAGATCGTGATCCATTCGCTGACCAAGTTTATCAACGGGAACAACGATTGCCTCGGCGGGGTGGTTTGCGGCTCCAACGACTTCATCGACTCCCTCAAGGATGTCAATTCGGGTGCAGCCATGCTGCTTGGGAGTACCCTGGATTCCATCCGCTCAGCAAGCCTACTCAAAAATTTACAGACCCTGCGATTGCGGATGCGTCAGCACAGTCGAAACGCGTGGATGCTGGCCCGCGGGCTGGAAAGCGCCGGCTACTCCGTAAGCTATCCCGGGCTGGAAAGCCATCCGGACTACGAGGTCATGGGGCGGCAACACGAAGAGGAATACGGCTTCGGCGGCATGCTGACCCTGGATGCCGGTAGCCTGGATGGCGCCGACCGACTCATGCAGTCCCTGCAGGGAAAAGGCGTGGGATACCTGGCCGTAAGCCTTGGTTTCCACAAGACCCTCTTCAGTGCCTCGGGCAGCTCAACCTCGTCTGAAATCCCTGAAGAAGAACAGGAAATGATGGGGCTTACAGACGGTCTGGTTCGGTTCTCTGTAGGACTCGACGAGGATATGCCCGGAACCGTTGAACGGATACTGGAGAGTCTTCGGGCCTGTGGGATACCGAATCGGGCCGTGAGCGTCTAGGCCGGGTCGTTTCTTCCGGGGGGTACCCCCGGTTTATTGGCTGAAAACCAACCGGCACGATATTCAGCCGTTGGAAGCAGAGGGATTGGGGATACCGAACTTATGAAGAAGCACTGAACATACCGGACTTATCCCGTCTGAATTCGAACAGGGAGAAGTATGTCGTAAGCGCAATTGTACCCCCAAAATACAGGGCAACGGCATAGCTGCCCTGAGGCCAGTACGCATTCAGGCCAAACCAGTCACTCGTGAGGTAGATGATATAAAGTCCCACGGCACACCGAAGCAGTTCCCAGATCCAGGACCAGGTTTTCCTGTCCATGGTCGCAGTATAACCAAATACACCGGCCATGACCAGCAATCCGTAGATTAGCTGCTGATTTCTATCCAACTCGCCAAAAGCATAAAACAGATACAGCATCAGGGAGGTATTCAACAGGAGCTGAGTTGCGGCATATATCCTTAGTAACCAGGAGGCTTCCGGTTCGTATTTTTCAAAGTTGTACACGTCTTCAATGGCCGTTCGGGGGAATCGTTCGGCCACATCGGCAGGCCTCCATCCGGTGGGCATAAACCAGATCCGAATTTTATCCCACAGGCTCCGGGCGTGCCAGGCATCGAAGATCAGCCGCCCCAGGTGCTGAAAATTGATCACCACGGGGTTCCAGGTACGAGCGGGCTTCAGTACGCCGTATTGGGGCGGCACCTCCGGTAACTCCTCCTGAAAGGTGCCGAACATGCGATCCCATATGCAGAGGATCTGTCCCAGATTCTTATCGATGTATTCCGGATTGATGGCGTGATGGACCCGATGCTGGGATGGGGTAACCAGTAGGTACTCCAGCCAGCCCAGTTTACCGATGTGCTGGGTGTGGTACCAAAATTGTCCGAACAGGTGCAGGGGGGCGAGTACGGCGATGACCTCTCCGGGGACACCGACCAGGGCCGCGGGAATCAGCATCAGGGGAAAATACCCGATTACATTGGAGATGGACTGCCTGAGCGCACAGGCCAGGTTGAACTCTTCGCTGGAATGGTGGACCACATGCTGGTTCCAGAAGAGGTTAACGTGGTGGCTGAGTCGATGATTCCAGTAGCCCGCGAAGTCAAGCGCTATAAATGCCGCTACCCAAACGGTCCACTCGTTGGGCAGTTCCACAACCGACAGCTGTTCGGCCAGAAAAGGGTAGGATACCAGGATTACGGCCAGTCCCAGGGAATCCTTGATGATGTTGGTCAGCCCCGAGCTCAGGGAACTTACCGTATCCATGAGGCGGTGTTTCTGGTTCTTCACCAGGGCCCCGTATCCCACTTCAATAAGCACCAGGACGACAAAGGCCGGTATGGCATAAAGTAAGGCTGTTGCGTAAGTTTCCATTACCCCTAAAAATAACAAATCCGTCTTATAAAATTCCTGCCTGCCCCTTGTCTTTCCCGACAACGCACAGGGCGCTTTCTCACGACCTTCACCCTGGAAATCGCTTTTGATGGTTCCGTTTCGGATGAAGATGAAGCGCTCTGTGAACGGGTTGCGAGGAAACCATCGGATACGGCTAGTATCCCGCTTGCCCGGGTTGTGGATGTCCGGTATCGCGGGGCATGGGAATTCCATTCGGAGGCAAGTGCTAATTTTGAGGAATTTCGAAAGTGCAGCTCAAAGTGCCGGTTACCCGTAAATCCAAATTTGAAGTAACTCAGATGGATTGTCCCTCGGAGGAGAATCTGATCCGAATAAAGCTGGCCGGTCTATCCCGGGTCGTTCATCTGGAGTTCGATATTCCGAATCGGATACTGTATGTGTATCACAGGTCGGGAACACAGGAAATAGAAGAGGCCTTAAAGGGCCTAAACCTGGGTTCCCGATTGCTGGAAACGGAAGAGGAAGTTGAAGTTGAATATGCGGAGTCCGGGAACCAGTCCAGGCTATTGTGGACGGTTCTTTTAATCAACTTTGGTTTTTTCCTGATTGAAATAAGCGCGGGTATCATTTCACGATCCATGGGCCTGATGGCAGACAGTCTGGATATGCTTGCGGATGCCTTGGTTTATGGCATTAGCCTTGCAGCCGTAGGGGGTACTGCGACAAGAAAGAAGGGAATAGCCAAAACAGCGGGCTACTTGCAGTTGATACTTGCGGTATTGGGTTTTGTTGAAGTCTTGCGCCGTTTTATTGGCCGTGAAGGGGTTCCCGATTATCAGACCATGATACAGATATCCCTTTTGGCCCTCATCGCCAATGGTATTTGCCTTCTGCTCCTTCAGCGATCGCGGAGCAAGGAAGAAGCCCATATGAAAGCCAGTATGATTTTCACTTCGAATGATATCATCATCAATCTGGGGGTGATCGTTGCCGCTTTGCTGGTAAACGTCCTGGGGTCGGCAATTCCGGATCTGGTTACGGGTTCCATAGTTTTCGTGCTGGTCCTACAGGGGGCCTTCCGGATTCTGAAACTTGCAGACTAGGCAAGGTGAACGGCCCTCACCAAAGCCTCGGCCTTAGGTTTCAGGTGTGAAAACCCATGGCAAACCCAGCGCATCTGAAGGTATCAACACGGTGGAAAGAAAAATCCCCCCGGGGTTTCCGGAGGGATCTATTCAGACTATTTGGTCCTATCAGTTTTGGTTTATAAAGACCTTGTTTTTAACAACCAGTAGTTGTTCGGTGTATTGAATTCCATTTTCATTCACTGCCTTAATCGTATACAGTCCATCCTGCAGTTCGTAGATATTGAACTTGTAGATCTCCAACGATTTGTTGTCGGAGGTATCCGCGACTTTAACCAAACGGCCCGAGTTGTCGTAGATCTCGAATTGGTTCACCTTTGCAGGCGTCTCGAGCGCTATGGTCACCACATCAACGGCCGGATTGGGTGAAATGATCATCGGCTCCTCCTTCTTCGCGACAGTCTGCCCAAACGGACTCACTTCTATTACGGCAAACTCGATGGTAAAGGTGTCTCCTTTTTCACCCGTAGCACTAGCACCGGTGTATGGGGTGGCGGATAGTGTATAGTTTCCAAGCGGGAAATCACCTTCGAAGTAGTTCCCGGATGTGTCACCGTACAGGGCGTATGGAGCTACACTTTCAAGCCGGTTATGTGTTTTTGCTCCTTGCATGGAGAACGAAACACTGCCTGTTTCCTGGCTGGCCTTCGCGACGATATTCAGCGCCATGGGGTAATCCGCCAGCACAATAACATCGTTGTTGGTCAGCGGTCGAAGCTCGGTATTCGAATCCGCATCCACAAGGACGAATTGTACGACTTCCGGACCGGAGGGCGACTGCGACTCTTCCACGGTAATGTCAACACTTGCCGTGTCCTGAGCGCCTTCGTTGTCGGTTACGGTCAATTCCACAGTGTAGGTTCCGGGGTTTGCGAAAACATGGTTCACGTTAACTCCCGAATCCGTGTTGCCATCACCGTAGTCCCAGTCGTATTCTACAACTACTCCATCGCTATCGGAACTTGCACCTGCATTAAAGTCAACACTCAGAGGTGCAGGCCCGCTCAGGGTGCTGCTGTTAAATGCAGCTGTGGGCGGCACATTGGCTACAACCTCGTTCACGGTAATGGTGAGGGTCTCCGTATCCGTGGCCCCTTCATTGTCGGTTACCGTCAGGGTTGCAGTATACGTGCCAGCCGCAACATAGGTGTGGTTAGCGGTAACACCGGTTGCGTTGGTTCCGTCACCGAAGTCCCAGTCGTAGGCCGCAATGGTACCGTCGGCATCGCTGGACGCGGCCGCATCGAAGGACACGGGCAGCGGAGCGAGTCCGTTATCCGGCGTAGCACTAAATACAGCTGTGGGCGGCACATTGGCTACTACCTCGTTTACCGTAATGGTAATCGTATCGGTATCCGTAGCGCCTTCATTGTCGGTTACCGTCAGCGTCACGGTGTAGGTGCCGGCGGCGGTATAGGTATGAACAGGATTGGCCTGATTGGAGCCATTGCCGTCGCCGAAGTTCCAGTCATAGGCTGCAATGGTACCGTCTGGATCTCCGGAACCGGCGCTGGAGAAGTTCACCTGCAAGGGGTTCACAACATCCGGTGTTCCTGCGGCCTGAGCAACGGGCCCGACATTGGCACTACCTCCTCCATCGACCACCTCGAAGCTAATCGTCAGCGGAGTACCGGCTGCACCCTGTCCGCTGTTACCCTCGAATGGGGTTGCGGTCAGTTGATAGCTGCCAAGGGCGAAATCAAAGTTGAAGTAATCTCCGGATAGATCACCGAATAAGGCATAAGGGGCGACACTCTCGATACGGGTGTTGTTTGCCGGACCTGTAAGGCTAAAGACCACACTCTCTTCGCCGCCGTTGGTGAAGGCTTCAATATTCAGCGACTGAGTCAGTACGCTTATATCGATCACGTCATTATCCACCAGGGTTCTGAGCTCGGTGTCGTTATCCGCATCTATAAGGGCGAAACGAGCTACCGCCAGTCCATCAGGTTCCTCGTTCACGGTAATGGTGAGAGTCTCCGTATCCGTGGCCCCCTCGTTGTCGGTAACCGTCAGGGTCGCAGTGTAGGTGCCGGCCACGGCATAGGTATGGTCTGCGGTGAGACCGGTCGCGTTGGTTCCGTCACCGAAGTCCCAGTCGTAGGCCGCTATGGTACCGTCGGCATCACTGGACGCAGCCGCATCGAAGGACACGGGCAGCGGAGCGAATCCGTTATCCGGGGTGGCGCTAAAGGCAGCGACGGGCGGCACATTGGCTGCTACCTCGTTTACCGTAATGGTAATCGTATCGGTATCCACAGCGCCTTCATTGTCGGTTACCGTCAGGGTCGCAGTGTAGGTGCCGGCCACGGCATAGGTATGGTCCGCGGTGAGACCGGTGGCGGTATTTCCGTCACCGAAGTCCCAGTCGTAGGCCGCTATGGTCCCGTCCGCATCGCTGGACGCGGCCGCATCGAAGGACACCGGCAGCGGAGCGAATCCGTTATCGGGCGTCGCACTAAAGGCGGCTACAGGCGGTACATTGGCTGCTACCTCATTGACCGTAATGGTGAAGGTTTCCGTATCCTGTGCACCCTCGTTATCGGTCACCGTCAGGGTAGCGGTATAGGTGCCGGCTGCCGCATAGGTATGAGCAGGATTGGCCTGGTCAGAACCGTTACCGTCGCCAAAGTTCCAGTTATAGGCTGCGATGGTACCGTCCGGATCGCCGGAACCGGCACTGGAGAAGTTCACCAGCAGGGGATTCACGGCATCCGGTGTTCCTGCGGCCTGAGCAACGGGCCCGACATTGGCACTACCTCCTCCATCGACCACCTCGAAGCTAATCGTCAGCGGAGTACCCGCTTCACCCTGTCCGCTGTTGGCCGTGAACGGTATGGCCGTAAGCGTGTAGATACCTACCTGGAAGTCCCCGGCGGCATAGTCTCCCGCACTATCCCCAAACAGGGCATATGGTGCAAAACTCTCGGTCTGCGTCTGATTGGTCGGACCCGTCAGGTTCATAATTACGCTCTCCACGCCGTCGTTGGTCATAGCAGCGATATTTAGGCCCTGCGTGATGACGCTCAGGTCGATTACACTGCCATTGGTCAATGCGAACAGTTGGGTGTCGTTATCCGCATCGATGAGCATGAATTGAGTTACGGCTGGACCAACGGGTTCCTCGTTCACCGTAATGGTGAAGGTTTCCGTATCCTGTGCCCCCTCGTTATCGGTCACCGTCAGGGTAGCGGTATAGGTGCCGGCTGCCGCATAGGTATGGTCTGCGGTGAGACCGGTGGCGGTGTTTCCGTCACCGAAGTCCCAGTCGTAGGCCGCTATGGTACCGTCGGCATCGCTGGACGCGGCCGCATCGAAGGACACCGGCAGCGGTGCGAATCCGTTATCGGGAGTCGCACTGAAGGCGGCTACAGGCGGCACATTGGCTACTACCTCGTTCACCGTAATGGTCAGGGTCTCCGTATCCGTTGCCCCTTCGTTATCGGTTACCGTTAGTGTGGCGGTATAGGTGCCGGCCACGGCATAGGTATGGTCCGCGGTGAGACCGGTGGCGGTGGTTCCGTCCCCGAAGTCCCAGTCGTAGGCCGCTATGGTCCCGTCGGCATCGCTGGAGGCGGCCGCATCGAAGGACACGGGCAGCGGAGCGGATCCGTTATCGGGTGTGGCGCTAAAGGCTGCAACGGGATCCTGATTGGCTACCTCATCTTTTCCGAGGAGTTCCAATGCAGAGAGCTTGGGCTGA
>CAZKAP010000044.1:1647-25083 GCA_964550895.1 uncultured Flavobacteriaceae bacterium | reverse complement strand
AAACTACTGGTCACTTTGGCCCGGATTTAGGTGGTCACTTTAACCGGATTATCCAATTAGTGAGCATTTTGTGCCATTCAAATAGCTGCTCATGAGTCAAAGGAACATCATAAGTCGTATACAAATCCACCATCATTTCGGAGATACCCTGCTCTGCCGGAGGTATGCGCCTGTTGTCCGTTTTCAAGCCAAACTGCCTGCGTATTGAAGATTGTAGAGAATCCCGATTGAGTATTTCTCCCTCAATCTCAGAAGTCTTATAAGCTTCATCACTGATCAGGTTTATTTTGAGTACATCCCGATCTTCATCACTGATATGTTTTAAGCTGCCAAATAGCATTCCTGCTTTATGAAGAAACTCCTTCTCATATCGGCTTAATTGATCCGGTGTATAGGTAAAAACTGGCCAGTTTTTTAATTCCCAGTTCCAAGTCATGAGCTACATCTTTACAGGATATACCTCAATATAAGGCATAATCCTGAGCTATAAAACAATATGTTATGGCTCATAAGGAGCTAAATAGTGGGCTAAACAGGTGCAGTATATGGCTCATTACCACAGATCACTGGGGGTTAGAGATGAAACAGATTTACGCTTTTTGTAGAAACCCCTGTTTTTTGACGTTGGTCTTCTCCCACTTAAGGGGCTTTCTAGTCTAAGGTATGGGGAGCATTACAATGAAAGCCTGCCAAATTAACCGTAGATCAGCTGAGGATAAAATCACACGCAAGGTACTTTCTTCAGGATGCAATAGTTTTTCTCGTCAGCTAGCACCCGGTTAGCGATTCCCTCCATAATTTTGCACTCGTCTTCTTTAATAGCGCTTTTACCCGATGAACATCAACCGGACCGATATACTGCGGAAGTATCAGCATACATTCGGCAACATACTGGATTTTACAATCACCGAATTCAATTCACTGCCCCTTGATTTTACCAAAGAGAACAAGGAGATCACACCCGAGGTGATCGCGGATGCGGAGGAGCAGGAACGCTATGTTTTCGACCTGATCCACAGCCGCGGACGTAAGGTAGGAGTGGGCGGATACCTGGAAGAACGGGATATTTACAGCAGGAGCGAGATCTTTAGCGGTACTGCCGAGCAGCGGTGCATTCATCTGGGCGTGGATCTTTGGATAGAGAGCGAAACTCCGGTATTCGCCCCTCTGGAGGGAGAGGTGTTTAGCGTTAAAGACAACAAGGGGCTGGGGGATTACGGCCCGACGATCATCCTGAAGCATCGGCTGGAGGGCTCGGATGTTTATACCCTGTACGGTCATTTGTCGGCAGATTCTCTGGATGGTATTCAGGTGGGGGACAGGATTTACAGAGGGGAGCGATTTTGCAAGATTGGTAATTACCCGACCAACGGAAATTATGCCCCGCATTTGCACTTTCAGATCATAACCGATCTGGAGGATTACAGCGAGGGCAATTACCCCGGCGTGTGTTCCAAGTCGGACCTTGCCCGGTTCAGCACCATTTGCCCGGATCCCAACCTGATCTTGCAGATTCCCTCTCTGGGGTAGTTGAAGATCATGGCGGGCCTTGAATGAGCTGTTCTCTACAGGTTCGCTGATAAAGGTATATGGGCCGACAGGCCTCCTAACTTCCGATCCCATAACCGGGTAACTTGCCCGCATAACCGGTTAAAGAACCAGGGAAGTCCCAGAGATCAAATGCCCCTGAAGCCTCTAGAGTAAACAACGGTTTCCCTAACTTCAGCATGTGAAGTGTGTCTTTGTCATCAACAACAAAAACAATCGCCTTCGTAAGGAATGGCCGGCCATCGAGCGGCAACTGCAGAAGGCTCAGCTGGGTGAGCCCAGGTACATCTTTACTCAAGGGGCTAAACATGCCATAGAAATTGGCAGACAGGTTACCGCTGAAGGCTTTGATTACCTGATTGCCGTCGGGGGCGATGGAACCCTGCATGAGGTGGTCAATGGGGTTATGCAAAGCGGGGCCACTGAGGCTGAATACCCTGCCATAGGCCTGCTTCCCCTGGGCTCGGCCAACGATTTCGCCCGAACGGCGGGGATTACGGATTCGGTGGAGGAACTCGTTAAATGGTTACAAACGGATACCACAGTCCGGGTAGACCTGGGAAAGATCGAATTTCCATCCCAGGAGGAACCCCGCTACTTCATCAATATCGCCGGATTTGGCCTGGGTGCCGAGGTGGTGCAGGGGCTGGAGAAGGCCCACCCATTTTGGGGACCGCGTCTCAACTATTTCATCCAAATCATAAAAGGGTTTCTGAACTACTCTAAGAAGGAAGTCCGCTGCACGGGGGATGCCTGGCAATGGGAGGGTAAGATGCTGCAGTTGGCCGTTGCCAACGGGCGGTATTTTGGAAATGCCATTGGCATAGCTCCCGATGCCAAGCTAAGCGACGGACGGATGCAGATCGCCATTTTCGGAAACCTGAGCATATGGGATTACCTGAGAAATCTGGGAAAGCTTAAGCGGGCCGTCCGGATCTCTCATCCGCAGGTGCATTACCACACCTCGACTAAGGTGCTGCTGGAATCTCAAGGCTCTTGCGGAGTCGAGGCCGATGGTGAATTTGTCGGTTATACCCCGGCAAACATTTCTATCATACCCGGGGCCATACGTTTCCTGATGGAAGGGTAACACTATACTGCTTAAGGAATTTAATTATCTTGTATTCAACAAAATAAGTCTAATCTAAACCCTAACCCATGAAGAAGTTATTCTATGTATTCGTTCCGGCCCTGTTGTTGGCCTCTTGTCAGGAATCCGTAATTGATCAGGAGGCCGAAGCAGAGAAGCTCATGCAGCTCTCCAGGGAATGGTCTGCTTCCGTTCAGGCCGGCGACTTGGAAAAGGTCATGAGTTATTGGGCAGAAGATGCCATTATCATGTCGCCGGACGATCCCAGTATGAAAGGCAAAGAGAGTATCAGGGGCATGGTGGAAAGATCCTTACAGAATCCGGGATTCGAAATCCGCTGGGAGCCCAGGGAGGCCTATGTCTCCGAAAGTGGTGACCTCGGCTATGTCTTAATTCAGAATTATTATACGATTCCTGTAGATACCCTGGGTAATCGCAAAAAGGTCTTCAATAAAGGGGTTGAGATATGGAAGAAACAGGAGGACGGCAGTTGGAAAAACGCGGTGGACATCTATAATGGTGATCCCAGTATAGAGTCGCTGGATTAGAGCACAATGCTCAAATCCATTTTCAGAATTCGGATATTTATGACAATTGCTTTTTTGTATCTTTTATCAGATAACCAATAATGTATACGATGAAGTCTCTCTTATTTTCTGTATTCAGCCTGTTTTTAGGACTGGGATTGACCTTGGCCCAGGGCATTAATTTCCTTGGTGTAGTGGAAAAGCCCAGCCGTACGACGCCGGTGGAGGCCAATCTGGGTGCTACCGGGGGGTATATTACCTTTGACTACTCCTATCGCGCGGGCTGCGTAGGGGGGTATAAGGTCAAGGTGAACTTCTCTAAATCCCTGAACCAATTACAATCCGGTGAAACCTTTCAGGTCACTCTGAATTGCGAGGATTGCAGCACTCCCTGCGGATACAAATGGAAGATCGTAGAATTCTTCGATGCCGGAGACGTGCGGTCGATCGATCAGTACCCGACCTACCAGTACAATGAAAATCTGAAGATACTCAGCAGTTCGACAGGTTCTTCGGGAGTCAACGATCACACGCCCGGTATGGTAACCAACACTTTTACCGTGCGTTACGAGCCCAAGAAGCAGGTTCCTCTGACTGCATTGAAGCTCATCGCGGCTTTTGACCACGAAATCTACCTGGTCTTTGGACAGGAAGCCGGTTCTTCTCCTGTGAATCCGACCTACGCCATCCGATCGGGTTATTGGAGTGGCTGGGGCAGCACGACCCTGATGCCGGACCGTGAAGGGTTCAAGGGCAGTTATTCCGATACCTATGTGAAATCGGAAAAAGGAGTCATTAGCCTTCGGCCAGGAAGCAACGGAACGTGGACCGGGACTTGGGGCGAACCTGCCATTGGCCGTTCCGGAACGCTTTACGACATTCGTATCTCTGCAGATGGAAAGAGGATCAGCGGTAAGTACGACGTAACGCAGACCGGGAGCAAGGGCGGTAAGGTGTCCGGCCAGAGTTTTACCTGGACCTGGAAGTCGGCCATGGTCAAGCGTTAATAGAGGCTTTTATTCCACTTCGAAAACCAGCACTTGTTTTACAGGTCGCAAATCCGGACTGATACCTTCCAGTACCACCTCGAAGGTGCCTTTGATATCGGAGGTATAAAAGCTCAGGGAGGTCGTCTCTTCTGACAGTCGCAGGTCGGGCTCCCACAATAGCTGTCTCCTGAAGTCGGGGATGTTCTTGTATAGCCCTGGATTGCTGTAATCCTGACGGAAATACTTTTTCTCCGGTAATGGCCGGACCAGTTCTACGGTATTCACTCCATAGGCATAGCTGTCCAGGAAGTCTTCCTCATAGGTGACCACGTCGAAGATACCGTCGAATACCTGTCCTCCGAACACGAACTGCCTCCGGGAAAGCCGGATGGTCTCGATCTTGTCGGGATCGAATTCGATGAGTTTACGGTGATCCTGCACGATGATTCCGTCGACGATGACCAAAGAGCCGTATCCTACATCGGCGCGGGTGCGGTTGCCCGTTCTTATATAGACGGTCTGTTTGCCGTCCCGGTCAGTATCGACCCATGCATTATCCACGATCTCGACCAGCACTTCCTTAAACGTTTTGAATCGGGTGTATTCGTCCAGGTTGTATTCTACCGCTTCCTCCCCGTAGACCGGTGCGAAGGAATTATCCAGTCGTACCGTATCGGGTTTGACGTTGAAGTAGGCATTCTCTACCTGGTTCTGCACACTCCGCTGTTCGATCAGGTCCTTCATTCGGTTTTTATCCAGTCGAAAGCGTCGCACGCTTTGTGGATTGATATTCAGGGTAGGGGTGGAGTCCATTTCCACTTCATAGCGGGCGGACTGTCCCCCCAGCACCTGGAATATGGATTCGGTGTTGAGATTGAGCGAATTCATGGAAAACGTAAAGGAGCCGTCGGCCTCGACGGGAATCACCCGAAATTCGTACTGCCTGCCCGGCAAAGAGAATATGATGCGCTCGTCGGTAATTACTACACCGGAATCCTGCGGGAACAGACTGCCACGGAAGACCTCTCCGCGCAGTTCGGGCAGGGTCGAAATTCCATTGGTGCTTACGGGCTGAGGCCTCAAATTCTGAGTCAGATATGCTCCCGGACTGAGACGGCTTCCGTACGAGAGACCGTCACTGAGCTGACGCACGGACAGGGAATAGCTTCCAGCTCCTGCCCGGGTATTGGTGATGTCCAGATTCACTTTCTCGCGTATGCCGTAGGTCTCCCTGTCCAATCGCAGTTCGAATCCGGCTGCGTTCGGCATAATGGCGGCCTCCTGGGAGCTTTCGGTATAAGGCTCCGATACGCCTCCCCTGAACACCCGCTGATTGTTGGTGTACGGATTAATGATAACCAGGGGATCGCTGAAGAAGGTGTCGCTGCTCCAGTTCCGCATGTAGGCCGTATAGGCGATCAGCGTATAGTGTCCGGAGGCGAGGCGGGTCGGGATAAAGAAATCGCCCTGGCCGTATCCATCCTTTAATCTTACTTTCTGAAAAAGCTTGCGCTGTCCTTTTTCGTCAAGGAGCTCCACATAGGCTACTTTGCTCAGCGGTGAGGCCCCTTTAAAACGCTCACTGAGTCCGTAGAGCCTGAAATGGAGGTATTCCCCGGTCAGGAGCAGGTTGCTGTTGTAATGCACATATACTCCTTCCTGACCGGCCTTGTCAATCAGTCCGACAGGCAGACTCGTCGATTGCTGGGCATGGAACGGCGTTCCTCCGGCGGCAAGCAGAAGAAAAAGGGCGATGGCGTGTCGGGTAAACATGGCGGTAGGTTTCATCATTCTTCCCAGAATTCGGGAACCACGTTGGTTCCGGTTAGGTTGCAGTCCACACATACCCGGTCGGCAACGCTGATGGAGACCGGTGCACCAATTCCACCACCGGGTAGTTCTTCCACTAAGGAAACTTCTTCTGATTTTACGAGTTCGAACAACTCAGGATCGCTGAGCAGGAAGGTCTCGGTTTCACAGACTCCCAGATACCGCGGTCCCGGATCGAAGATGTCCCTGAAATTAAAGAAGATGCGTTCCTGAGTAAGGCTTACGACCTCGAAAAGGCCGATAACCTTGATGTCCGGATTGTTCTCGTGCTGAACGTTACCCACGATCAATCCCGGCTGCGGCTGAGAAAACAGGTTGTCCGAGCTGGAGAATCGCTGTAGGGTCTGGTAAAACTGATGCGAGGCATTGCTCAAGGCATACTGCTTGACCAGTATGCTGTATCGCACGGCGACCCTACGGTCTTTTCGTTCTATGAATCGGAGGGGGTAGTCCGAAACCACATTTTCCTGCAGGTTGTCCGTTTCGGATATAAAGATGCGGTTCGAAGCCTCGGTTACGTAGCATATGCTCTCCTCCCGTTCTTTACTCTGAATTTCGAGCAGCGGGGGATCTTCCGAAACAATCACCAGTTCGTCCTGGGGCTTAAAGAAGGATTCTATACGATAGGTCTCTTCGTATTCGTAACGAAAATATGGGGCATCGGGGTTGTTGGAAGCGCCATCAACGGTAATCTCCACACCCTCTTCTCCGGCTTCGTTCACGATCTGCCGGGCATTAATCGAATTTATGGTCGTGGGCTCGGTAAGCCGGACGGGACCTGAGGCATAGGCCTCCCCGTTTTCGTCCACCACCCTGAGCCGATAATCGACTCCGGGTACCGGTATAAAATCGGTTGCGGTTCGGTACAGTCCGGGTTCGGCCTGCTCGAAGCTTATGCGCTCACCCCCATTCACCGTGATTTCCACGGTGGCTCCCGATACCTGTACCTCGTCTTCTCCCGAGGCATAGCTGCGGGTAATATAAACCTCCTGCTGGCCCGGCTCGGTAGTGATGCTGGCGTTGATGATCAGTATATCCTCAAAGTCCGGGGTTTCGATCTCGAAGGGTTCCGTGCAGCCCGCGAACAGGATAAGCAGGCAGGCGAACAGCGAACGGTATGTGAATACGTTGTGCACCATCAGAATTTCAGGTTATAGGTTAAGGAGGGGACGGGTATGGCGAAAATCGAACTCTGCAGGGCCTTGACATCCCCATTTTCGGTGACGAAGAAGACCGAATAGGGGTTGTTCCTGCCCAGCACGTTGTAGATGGAAAAGGTCCAAAAGCTGTGGCCGGTCTTTCTCAGTTTGTGGTTCCCCTCTACGTTCAGGCCGATGTCCAGTCGGTAGAAGTCCGGTATGCGAAAACTGTTTCGATCGCTGAATACCGCAAATTCCGAATCGTTGAAGGTGAAATTCCCCACCGGTACGGTAACCGGTCGTCCGGTCTGGTAAACGAAATTGGCCGACAGGCTGAATCTTCGTGTAAGCTTGTAGTTAGCCACCAGGCTGAGGTCGTGGGGGCGGTCGAAGTTGGATGGGAAAAAGTCGCCGTCGTTCACCCGTTCCTCGGGAAACTCGCTGTCCAGTTTCAGGAACGAACGGGAATAGGTATAGCCCAGCCAGCCGTTCAGCCTTCCGGAATTCTTGCGGATCAGGAATTCCAGCCCGTAGGACAGGCCTTCGCCCTGAAGGACCTCGGTCTCCACATTTTCATTGATCAGCAGGTCGGCACCGGTCTTGAAATCCAGGACGTTGTCACTGGTTTTATAAAACCCTTCCAGGCTGAGTTCGTAGTTATTGGCTCCGAAGTTCTTAAACATCCCCAGGGTGAATTGTTCCCCGCGCTGGGGTTCTATATTCAGGTCGGAGAGCTTCCAGGTATCGATGGGGGATACGGTAGTATTGTTGGTAAGTATGTGAATGTACTGTATGGCCCGGTCGTAGCCCGCCTTAATGGAAAGACTGGGGGACAACAAGTATCGCGTCCCCACACGCCATTCGGGTCCCCCATAGGTCTCTATCACTTCGTTCTGATCGAATTCCCGGGTGGCCGAAACCGTGGCCTCGCTCAGGGGAAGGCCTTCCTGATACTCCCTTTGGGTACCCGCGCCTAAAGCGGCAAAGAAGGAGTATCGAATGCCGAGGTCGACGGCGAATTTGCTCGATACTTCCAGGTTGGTCGATGCAAAGAGAGCCGATTCCAGGGCGCGTTCCTGTTCTACCGAGCGCGCCTGCACGCTGGAGTTGTCGTTCAGGGGCTCGATGGTACCCGGGTCGACCGCATAGAGCTTGGATTCCAGTCCGTAATTGACCTTGAACCGGGAGTTCTTCAGATAGCTGAAATTGAGCTTGGCGTTGGTCTCGTCGATCTGATACCCCAGATTGAAGTCGTCGTTGGCGCCCCGTTCATATTCGATGTTGAATCCATATCGGCTGTGGGACAGATGCACATCCACCAGGTTCTTGTCATTGAACTTGTGCTGCCAGTTGATGGAGGCCAGCGCATTGTCGTAGGAGAACAGGGAATCCGAGGTAATGCTGAAGTTGTCCCGACTAAAATAGCCCGTGGCTTTGATCCGGTTTTTTTCGTCTATTTTATGGGAATAGGTAGCCATGACATCGTAAAAGGCGGCCTCGCTGTTCTTTAAATCCTCGTCGTCCAGCGATCGCAGTATCCAGTTGGCGAAGGCGCCCCGTCCGCCCACCAGCAGCGAGGCCCTGTCCTTCACTATAGGAGCCTCCAGTACCAGATTGCCCGTTACCGGACCAATGGACATCTCACCCCGGATTTCGTCGGTGCTTCCCTCCTTGCTGGAGATGTCAAAAACCGAAGACAGGCGACCTCCGAATTTCGCGGGTATGGGCCCTTTGTACACCGATACCTTTCCGGTAGAAAACGGATTGATCGCCGAGAAAATCCCGAAAAAATGCTGGGGATTATATACAGTGGCTCCATCCAGCAGGAACAGGTTCTGATCGGCCCGGCCACCGCGCACGTTAAAGCCGGTAGCGCCTTCTCCTGCCGTCGAAATACCCGGCAGGGCCGTGGCCACCTTAAGCACATCGCGCTCGCCCAGAACCAGGGGTACGGTCTTACTTTCTTCACTGTCGATTTCCTGGGCGGCCCCGGCGGTCTCTTCTATGTTCTTGTAGATGTCTCCGACCACAACCACCTCATCGAGTTGTTCCAGGCTCTCGCTCAGGGTGAAGTTCAGCACCCCATCGCTGAACATGATGATCTCCTTATCCTCATTTTCGATTCCCAGTGCCCGGAACTTTAACAGATTCGAACCTGCTGACAGGTCCATGCTGTAGTTTCCGTCCAGATCCGTAACCGCCGCCAGCTGGTTCTTTTGCGTGAGTATGGTCATGTCCGGGATAGGTTCTCCCGTCGCCTCGTTGATTACCCTTCCGGTCAGCGTGTAAACCGCACGGGGGTCGGCCCTTCGTTGTTTACCTACCCGGTAAACGGCTACGCGGCGTGCATTGGTCTGCTTCTGCCTCGTTGTAAAGAGCGGAGCAGCACTATTTACCGTTTCAAGACTGGTTGCCTCTGCACTATCGCGTCCGAAGAATCCCTCGGGTAGCTCGTCGTAAATCGTGAGATTATTGGTGAGTATGATCTTGTCGGGCGGATACAAAAAGAAATTGACTGTGCTCCCGTCCAAAAGGTCCTGTAGGATGAACTCGATCTCGCGATTATTGTAGTCTTTGTCAATCAGGTCAGTAGCGAACCATTCCCGTTGAAAGTACAACTGGTAGTCGGTCTGCGCATCCAGTCGCTGCAAGGCTTCAGCCAGGGTTATTCCGCTAAACCGGAAGGAGTATTTCTTATCCAGTTCCTGTGCAATGGTCGCCTGGCACAGCAGCAGCGCTGCCGCAATTAATCCGTAAATCCTCATTGCTCCGCCCGGTTTAGAAATTCGTTGAATAGCTCGGTGAAGAATCGATCCTTATCGTTTCGGTATTCCCTGTAGCGGTCCCTGTAAAAACTGCCGAGGTCTCTATAGTCACCTTCGAAGCCCCGATTCCATTGCGTTCGGTTGTCGATGGGGATCAGCTGGTTTTGAGTGTACATAAAATAGGATGTCCTTTTCTGATACCGGAAGCTGATCAGGTTGCCCTGTCGGGATCTCGACCGGTTCTTGCGATGCTTCTTCAGCAGCAAATGACCGTCCTTTTCCATCATAACCTCCAGAAAACCCATAGCTTCTTCGCCTTCTTCCGGATTCAGCCGTACAAAGCGGTGCCCGCTGACTTCAAACTCGCTGACGAGATCCTTGGAGAGCTGAACCAACAGGGCGCTGTTGTTGAACTTCGGCGAAATAAGCAATTCGTCCAGAAAGAGGTGGTACTTTAGTTTTTGTCCGTAGTACTTCTGTCCGTCGAATACCACATCTCCTCTCAGGTACCCGTCTTGGAGGAAATACGCATGGGAATCCGGGTTGGGGGCCGCTTCCTGCCGGAATACCGGGCCGTAGAAGAGTTCCAGATTTTCCTCCCCCACTATGGAATCGAAGGCGGTATATATTTCGGACAGGGCTTCACGGGACGCTTGTTGGGCATGCGAGAATCCGGTAAGGCCGATTAGCCAGATCAGCAGGGATATGTTTCTCAGCCGGGTTAATCCAGCTGGCCTTGGGATTTTGATTCGGGACATAGGTATTATGCGGTTCGTGACTGAATGATTCGGACAGAAGGCCCACTCCTGAATGCTGCCTAATATACGGGTTGTACCTCATGAAACTTAAAAATCTTACCTAAAAACCGGCGAACGGCAGCTGCTCCGGGTCCAATGCAGGCCGAAACCACCCCGATAGATTATCGGGCCATGATTTAGTTCAGATGCTCCCGGACCACCCGGGCCAGGCTCTGGGCATCGAGCACTCCGGATTGCCTCCATTCGACATCGCCCTTGCGGAAGAGCATCAGTGTAGGGACCCCGCGCACGTTGTATTTGGCAGCCAATTGCTGATTCTTATCCACGTCGATTTTGATGATGGTGACTTGCTCACCCAGGTCCTGCTTGACATCCTGGAGGATAGGGGCCATCATCTTGCAGGGACCGCACCATTCCGCGAAGAAGTCGACCAAAACGGGTTTGTCGGATGTGATCAGTTCATTGAAAGTGCTCATTTCTTGTCTTCTTTAAATGTTATGCTCCAGATACCGCGGATCTGGTTGACTTCATAGCCCGTGGCCCTGTCCCCGGGATAAAGCTCGAGCAGGCTGGCCAGGGTCTCACTACTGATGTCCGAGTCAGGAGCTCCATGGCACTGCAGGCACATGCTGTTGGTCATGATCGGGTAGTAGAACTTGCGGTATCCATCTTCCGCAGCCACTACGGGCTCCATTTCCTTTCCTTCAGCCTGGAGTTCCTCAAAGTGCGCAATTTGCTTTAACTCGTCCTCATTTGCGCGGTTATCCGGGTTTCTTGGTCGGTCACTTACCCGTTTGATTACGGCCTTGTATTTACGCGAGATGCTGTCGGTTAGGGGGTAGGCCTGTACGTTGCAGAATTTCAGGGCGGCCTGGGTGCCTTCCTTTTGCAGGGTTCCCATGAGATTCTGCCCCAGCAGCTTCTTGGTTTCCATGGCATAGTTCAGGCCGATTTCGGACAGGGATTCCGCACTTTGCGGCCCTGCAACCTTTCCCCGATTGATATAGGGTTTGCGCTGGTGACCCTTACCCTTTCCCTTACCGTGACCTTTTCCATGCCCCTGCATCCAATGCTCCTTAAACCATTCGGGTTCCTCAATCCGGTAGTCGAAGAGGTATTCGCCGATCTTTTCGATGTCCTCTTTTTTGTAGGCCTGATACGGCATTACACCGAAACGCCTCACCGCACCGCGCATACGGGCCTTTTCCTCGCCGGGCTGGCGAACGAATTCCCAGAGGTCTGCAATAAACTCCTCTTTAGTGGTCTCCTCCCTCAGGTAGTGGGCCTTGATCGCGATCATGGGCGGGGCTATCCTTCCCTCGTCTTCGGGTGCATCGGGGCTGTGGCAGACATAGCACTGGGTTTCCATCAGCTTCTTGCCGGGATGTGTGCCGGCCGTATCATCCTCAGCCGCAGTATCCGGCAGGGCCACAAGATCCGATTGGGGTTTTTTAGTGTCTTTACAGGCCCAGATCAGGCCAATGAAGAGGAGTAGAATAAGGAGTCGTCGCATCATATCGGTATTTAAATTGAAAAGCTGAATCAGCCATACCTTAAAGCCCGATAGCAGGTGAATATACATCATGCCGATGATTCCTGCAATGACCTGGGTTACCTCCCCGCAAACATGGGCGGTTTTTGTATATTCCGGGCCTAACCGCCAGTTTCTATATGAAATCCCAACGTATACTCTTCGCGCTTTCCCTTCTCGCGCTTATCCTTGCGGTCTATTCGCTGGTAACGGGAGCGGATTACCTGGTGTACCCGCTGATGAATAACCCCTTCGTTCCCATCGGCACTCTGCTGACCTGGTTGGGCTTCGTGGCCCTTCCGGCCACGGTATGGTTCAGCACCTCCTCACTCTATGTGCCCCGGACCTTACACGGGAAGGTCTTTTCCGCGGTATTTAAGGTTCTCATTCTTGCAGGACTCGGCTGGGGAGTGGCCGGCTTCTACCTGGCCGACAACTGGAGCTACAACTTCAGCTCGCTGTCTGAGGGGTTCCGGGGGAGCCCGGAGGCAGCCGTATACTTCCGGGCAGTCTCCTATGGCCTGGCCGGTTCGACTGTGGTAGCCCTGGTCTTTTACCTTTTGATCAGCCTGGTTCAAAGACGGGTTCGGGGCTGAATTATTTTTTTCGGCTTTTTGATGACATCTGTGGTGTCGTTTCGATAGATAATAAAACACCAACAATGAAACGATCCATCACCCTCGCACTTTCAGTATTTGTATTCGCACTGAGTTCTTGTAGCTCTGACAATGGAGCCATTGGAAACCAGGCATTCCTCCTGGGTTTTCGCTCCGAAACCTGTAATGGTCTTACCGGTGCCGCCGGGGCGTAT
Source organism: uncultured Flavobacteriaceae bacterium (assembly GCA_964550895.1). Taxonomy (GTDB): domain Bacteria; phylum Bacteroidota; class Bacteroidia; order Flavobacteriales; family Flavobacteriaceae; genus CAZKAP01. Next base: position 12,095 of record CAZKAP010000044.1, on the reverse strand, counting down.
TACGACTTGTCTCACGGTCGGCTGGTTCCGCTTCCAGAGGTTCCCCTGGTCACCAATCCCGGACAACAATTCATCCATAGCCAGCTGCCCTATATCGGTTTTGTCATGCCACAGGGCTTCACCGGCTTCGAGATCACGGATCCCAATACGGCCTCACTGGGAGTCAATGTCTTTCGAAACGACAACAACGTATTATGGAGGTATGTACCTACTTCCCGCTTTGCCGGCACCGTGGACGTCAATGCCGTGGTGGCCAATGAGATCAATACCATGTTTGACTTCTACGGGTTCAACGGCGCGCCCAATGTGATTTGCAACACCCCCCCAACCGATGTTTCCTTCGGAGGCGTCGCCCGTGTATTTTCAGCCCGACTGCTCCAGTTTGGGAATTTTACGGCCCAGGTGTATGTGGTCTGCACCTATGTAGCGGGCTTTACCTATTCCACGGTTTCGGTTTCGGTAGCCCCTACGGCCGAGTACGAAGCACAGGTTGTCAACACCTTTTTACCCATAAGCTGGCAACTCCTTGTAGGACCGGAACGCGTACAGGACTCCGATGGCGACGGTACACCCGACGAGCAGGATCCTGAACCGCTAGACCCCAGAGTACGGTAGCAGAGCCGTATTTTAGCAAGCGTGAAGGCCCTCTCTAAAGGAGGGCTTTCCGTGTTCTGTAGAATACGATGCCTCCGGTCAGGACAGCTAGAACCAGAAGTACGATCCACCACCCGCTGCCGGAGCCGGGCAGTTCCACGGGTGAGGGATCGCCCATGATGATCAGTCCTGCCCAATACTGTGGGTGCAAGCCACGTCCCCGTGAAGCGCTCAGGTATTCGAGTTTGGCATTTCTCAGGGCTTCATCTTTACTCAAGCCGCTGCCCAGTTGTTTATAAAAGGAATCGAGTATAGCTGCACTGGCCGTTTCGTCGATACGCCACAGACTGGTAATCAGGCTTTCGCTTCCGGCGTAGTCAAACGCGTGAGCCAGGGAAACCATGCCTTCGCCGGGCTGAAAAGACGGCTTACCGGTCTCGCAGGCCGTGAGCACCGTGAGCCGCGAAGGCAGCTCCAGATCGTAGATCTCGTAAGCGTACAGGCTATTGTCGTTAATATGGGTTGTATCTGCCAGATTCTTGGCGAAGAGCAGGCGTGACAGGTCGGGATTCACGTTGTTGGATTCGGCATGCGATCCCACATGCAGTATGGAGTAGCCCGAATCGAGTGCGGAGAACCGCTGTTTGGTGGCCTCATGGTTTAGGATGGCCTTGCCGCCTAATTTCCGGCTGGTTTGGCTGACCAGCTCGGTGACAAAGGGTTGGGGAAGCAGGCTGAGGTAAGAGGCATCGAGCAGATCGGAATCTTCTACGGCTCGGGTGTAGGATTGCTTCATCTCGGAAGTGAAGCCCGGCGCAATGGCCATGAAACTCCCTGTGGGGCCCGGAGTGGGCTCCATTTTCGTGAGCAGCGGGAGGCTGTAGTGGTAGGAAAAGATATAACGGTCAAGCAGGCTGTGGGACCTCAGATCCTCCAGGTTCGCTATGGGCTTGGGAGTCAGCAGTTCGAAATTCAGGTTGTAGAGCGGTCCGTCGGGCAGGATCACCACGCGTTTTCCTCGAATCTTGCTCTCCAGCGGCGCCCAGAGATCCCGGTATAGACGAGAGAGTGACTCGGCCAGGCGTTTGGTTTCGCACCGGTAGTCGGAAATTAGTGCGATGTCTGCCGAGGGATCCAGTTGGCCCAGTTCGATCAGGTACTCATGCTCCCTATCCAGCACATAGGCGAACCATTCGCCGTCCACAAAGAGGTACCTAACCAGGCAGACTCCTTCGCTCAGGTGCTGTTGTATATCGCTGAGATCGGCTCGGATATTGGCATAGCGCAGGGCGAAGTAGCGGGGATGGCTGGCGGCTATGGAATCGAGGAATCCATCCCAGTCCGCCCGGTAGGTCACCAGGTCTTCCACGCTTTGGTCACCCTGCTCCCAGCCGGTCCTGAGGTCCTCTTCCCTTTTGAGTACGGCGGGAGGCAGGTTGAAACTCAGTGCATACTTCCGGGCATTCAGGCGGGTGCGAATTCGCTGGTAAATTGAGGATTCGTGGAGTCCGATGAGTTCCCGCAGGTGGCGGTTTTCTCCGGTTGAGCGGTATCGTTCCAGTTTGATCGTTTTCGCGAAGTCGAAAACCTCGGCATTTTCCCGGATCAGATCGTCCGCCCTGTCGTCGGTGGAGTAGGTGATCTTCCGACTGTCTATAACCTCAAGCGCACGTTCCAGAAGACTGTCGGCCCGGGCCAGTTTCCATACAAAGTCTCCGTCTGGACCGAAGAATCGCGCCTTGGCCCGACTCAGGTAAATTTCCGGGAGCTGGGCCCTGACGGCGTCGTTACTAAGCCGGGAATTCAGGCGCAGGAATTCGTCCGTGTAGCCGATGACCTCGGGATAGTCCCCGGCCCATAAGGCAATCCGGGTCGTGGCGGCCAAAACGGTATTGATCAGCCGGGAATTGGCCTCCGGCTGCGCCCGGAGCAGTTTTTCAAGTTGTCCGAGCAGTGCGTAAGCCCGGCTGTATTCCCCCAGTCTTCCATAGGAAAGCGCCAGGTTGATGGATCCGAACATGCGGTCGTTGCTCAGGGGATCAATCTGGGCCCGATCGTAATATACCTGAGCCTGCTCGTAGAATTCCTTTGCATCCTGGTGGTTGCCCAGTCCGAAGTGGGCACTGGCCGAGATGCTGTGGTAGTTGGAATACAGCAAGGCATTCTCCTGTGGCATGGACTCCAGGGATTTTTTGGCCTCTGCCAGGACGTCGAGGGCCGCTTCGAATTCCCGATTCGAGATCAGCGCCTCGGCGTACAGGGTCACTGCCGAGAAGTATTCCAGCAACTGGGGCTCGAAATCCGTCTGGGCCTGTTGGTAGGCTTTTTCCGCGATGAAGAGGGTGTTGGTGTAGTCACCTACCTGCTCATAAAGTGAAGCCAGATTTCTATAGGCCAGGGATTGATTCCGCTGGGAACGGAATCTCAGGGGGTGGTTCTGTTCTTCTTTCAGAAAGCGACTGTTCATTACTACGCATTCCCTGGCGAGCTCCAGGGCTTTTTCGTATTCGTTTAACCGCTGGTAGAGCAGCACCAGATTGGCCTTGATGGCAGCGGGGAAATACAGCCTGTTTTCACTGCTGGCCGGAAGGGATTCCGTTCGATCTAGGGCTTCTTTGTAGTAGTACAGTGCACTGTCAGACTGTCCCGTAAAATACATCAGTGCCCCCATATAATTATAGGTGCGCGACTCGATTCGGAAGGTCCCCGGAGGATGCTTGGTGATATACGAGAGGGATTTTCGGGTGTTGTCCTGGAATTGCTCCAGGCTTCCCGTCCTCAGCCCGAATTCTCCGAGATAATAATGCGCGGTGGCCAGAAAGTCGGGATTTTTGGTTTTCCGGGCTTCTTCCAGCGCCTGATTTCCCGTGGCGGTAGCCATGCTGAGATCGCCCAGTTCATTGTAAAGGCGGGACATACCTGACAGGCTGTAGTATCGGGCCTCGGCGATCCCGCTGTGGGCGAGCAGGCTGTCGTTCAGCTTCAGGGCCGCAGGTACCGCATTAGCGTCGCCGCGTTGCAGTTCCAGTTTGCCCAACCAGTACACCATCCTGCCGCTCAGGGATGGATCGCCCTGCTGCAGTTGCTGGCGTATTAAGGGTTCACAGGCCTGGAGCTTGTCGTCGATCAGCAGGCGTTCCAGCCGTTGTTCGATCTCTCCGCTGGTGACCTGCGACCAAACAGGAATGCCCAGTCCTAGCAGGAATACCACAAGGACGATCGGAACGGTAAAGGTGTTTCTCATAGTCTTAACGGAGTGCATCAAGGGCTTCCCTGGCTATGGGTGACTCACTCTGCTCCAGGAATTTCACGGCCAGATCGATCTGGCCTCTTCTCAGATGCGAAAGCCCTAAATAAAAATAAGTGTCGTCCCGGAATGCAACGGGTTCATCCGAAATCACCCGCTCCAGATATTCAATGGCACGGGATGTATGCCCTTCGGACAGGTGGGCGACGCCCAGGAAATAGTCCAGCGTGTCGTTAGGGGGATTCGCTTGCGCCAGGGCTTCCCATTTTTCGATAGCCTCGGCATAATCCCCTGCCTTAAAGTCCACCATGGCGTCGTAGAATTGAAAATTGTCGCTGCGTCCCATAACCGTAGGCAGGCCCGGATCGGTCACAAAGAAGGTGTTGAACAGCCGCTCCTCTTTAGCGGAGCTGTACTGTATCCAAAGTGGTATAGCCAGGGCCAGTATCAAGGCGGCTGCCGCCCAGTATTGCCTCACCAGGGCAATTACAGGGACTCCTGACGGTTTCCTTTCGGTCCGGGCGTCCTCGTGAAATTCATCCAGGCGTTTGCGCAGGCCTGCTTCCTCTACGGTCAGTACCTGAAGACGGTACTCCTCGAACCATTCACGGGTCTCAGGCTCTTCTTCCAGTCGCTGCCTGAAGGCTTCGAGTTCAGCCTGGGATAACTGTTCGAACCAATACCGGTCGAACTCTTCGACCAGATTATCCGGCATCTTATTGGGCGATCTATCCATGATTCGGGCTTTCTAGGGTCTGTACCCGGAGTTTCTCCATGCAGCGGTACTTCTGATTCCGGGCCGAGGCCGGAGCCAGGCCCACCGTTTCCGAGATTTCGTTCATACTTTTCCGCTCGAAATAGAAAAGGGTCAGCAGCTGTTTGCAGGTATCACCGAGTCTGTCGAAGGCCGTGCGCATGCGTTCCATACGGGGATCGACAGCCATTTGACCTTCCGGGGGCTCCTCGGACAGTTGCAACGGTGCCAGGCTATCGGTCGAAACCCGGTTACGGGTATAGGCCGATCGGAGGTGGTCGGTCCACTTGTTTCGGGCCACTGTAAAGAGATACGCTTCCATGTTGCTGTCGCTTTTGACTTTTCCTTCTTTAACATTTCTCCAGCAGGCGATAAAGGCCTCCTGGAAGATGTCCTTGGCCTGTTCCTCCAGGCCACTGTTGTTCAGTACATGAGCCCTGACTTTGGGATAAACTGTGCGGTATAAATCGGACAGTACCCGGGTGTCATTGGTTCGAATGCCCTGTAAAGCGGATGCGACTGTTTGTTTCGTAGATTCCCCCATACCCCGAATGTAGGTTGGGGGAATTTACGAAATTTTCATCCTATCGATCGGACTTAATCCGCTTCCCTGGGGACCAGGCGGATGGTCACCTGGGCATAGCCCTTGGTGGCGTTTGCGCCTGCTATCAGTGGGCCCATATTCGATCCGTCCCAGAGCCAGGTTGGGGAAGATATGCCCGAAGTCCCGCAGACTACAGCCATGGTGCCCTGTTCATCAAGGCGGCTTTCGAAGTCCTCGTTTACAGCCCAGAATCCACTGGACCGCGTACAGGAGGGTATCAGATCCGGTATGCGTTCAATGATCCGTATGGAGTAGCTTTCGACCTTATACCCTTCCGGTATGCGCGGGTCACTATCCGCCCAGGGCTCATAGGCCCAAACGGTTGCTACTCCGAAGCTGGTAAAGTCCCCTGTTACGGTAGGTCCCGAAGTCCGAACAGAAACATTTACGTAGTCGTACACCACTTGTTCGTTATTTTCGATGGTGATGGTCGCCTCCGGGTCGTCGATCAGCTTATAGGGTTCATTGGTCCCCTTGCGCCTGGCGTAGATCAACGCCTGGAATTCTTCCTCACCCCGGACGGTCTCGGTATCATCGGCCTCGTATTCTATAGTGTTTCGATTCTCTTCGAAGTAGCTGGTGGAGAGCCCCAACAGCAGTCCGTGATTGCCCAAACACCTCCATTCAATTCGGTAGTCGTATTCGTCGTTGGGGATGGCCGTAACGCCGTCCGTATGGCGCAGTCGCAGGACGAGTTTGTCGTCTCCGCCTATGGTTATGCCGTCGGGGGTGATTTCGAAGCGCTTCTTCTTTACATTGGCGTCGATGGTGGCCTCTCCGATTTCGTCCCGGTCTCCTCCCTTGACCACGAAGGCCTTAACGGTCACCTGTTCGAGGTTATCTCCGTCGCCCAATTGAGTGGTGGAGGCATTGCTGAAGAAGGCCACCCGGTCGCTCTTGGTAGTAAAGGAAGTGCCGTCCTGTCCTTCGTAATCGTTGAGCACACCACCGAAGCGCGAAGTAGTGCTCCATTCGAATTCGAATTCCTCTCCGTCCTGCAGGTCGTAGAAGACCGTAGCCCGGATTTGCCTGGGCTCGTCGAAGGGGACGGTGTTTACAATATCGGGATTCAGTTTGACTTTGCCTTCGCGTATCACGATGTCCCAGCTTTCCAGGGTGGAAGAGACCCCCAGGCGCTTGTTAATGCAGGGTATGCCCACAGACTCCTTCATCGCTCGGGTCAGGAAGGCCGTGATTTTTATGGATCGGATTTCGCCCTCCTGTATCAGTTCCTGGTTTTGGATAAATGCATTCGGACTGGAGCCATCGTCGATCAGTTCGTACAGGCTGCTGAGGATGTTTCTCAGGTCGTTGGAGAGTCGGATGTCCCCGTAGAGGAAGGGGAAGAACTCGTTGATGGCCGTTTCGAAATTTTGGCTTTTAACGGCCTCATAAGTAGGATTGTGTGATTTCAGGATGGGGGCCACCACGTCGGCGATAGCCGAGGCCTGCTGAAGCTCCTTGGCGGAATAGATATCCCGGTTACCTCCGATATCCATGAGGATAGGTATAAAGTAGTCCATGACGAACGTCTCTATAGTCAGTTCCTCCAGCTTTTCCCGTTCGATGTCGGTGAGTGCCCGGTCAGCGGCTCCACGCCCGGGACCCACTACCGCGAGTTCGTAAGTCTCTGAAGTACGACCGTCGATGATATCCAACTCCTTTTCCCCGGAGGTTTTGGACTGGTAGCGTGCCCCCTGAGTGCAGAAAACGTAGTTCAGCACCTGTCCCTGAAGATCTTCGTTGCGTTCTTCGTGCAGCCGGCTGAAGGGGATGGAAAGGGTGGTGGTGGGGGTGTCGCTGCCTTCCACCACCGGGTTTACGACGGTCTCGTTTCCGGATTGATCCTTGTAGGACTTAATGTATAGGAAGGCATGGGCCCTCCTCGGGTAGCTGTTGGTCAGGGAGAAGGTCTGTTCGGCCACATCGTTGATGTTGATGCCGCTCTTGCCGATAGGGTCGAATGAGATCTTTCCTCCCACATCGATGGTCTTGGCATCGGTGAGCCTGCCGATCACTTCATTGAGCTGATCGAAAAAGGCGTCGTCACTGAACAGGCGCGGGTTTTGTGCGAACTGGGGTTCCAATTCGGCTATGAAATTGGTCACGATCGGGTTGTCGCCGATCTGTTCGGCAAAGGCCTTCTTGTAGGCGGTAGAGCGGAGCGGATTCAGCATGGAGAAATACAACATCACTTCTACGGTAGTAGCAACGGAGACTTCTTTGCGATCGTCGGTGAGGAACCCGGCCAGGATCACTTCTTCCTCGGCATCGAACAGGTAGGCGATCTCCACCGTTCCGGGATTAAAGGGCACGACCCCTCCTCCGGATCGGTTCAGGGGGCTTTGAACACCCATGGAATACAGGCTGCTTCCCGACAGGTCGACCGGAGTTGCTGCCGGAAGGGTTACACCCACTACCACATCCTGATAGGGTCCGGTGGCATCACCGGGAGTGCCGGTATCGGAATTCTGACTCAGGGCGTCTACAAAGCCGATGGCTGAATCGTCTGAGGAACAGGCGCCGTTCAGGGCTAATACGGCCATGAGGGCCAGCAGTACTTTCTTGGTATTCATGATTGGTGTATTGAAATGAGATTAATAATCGCTGTGGACTTTGGCCCATTCCCGATTGTTCAGGTTGATGTCACCATTAGGCGTGTAAAAGAGGTCGTTGTTCTGGATCAGGTTGCCTTCGCTGTCCATCCAGGACTGCCTGGCTCCGTGCTGAATCTGATAGGATTTACCATTCGTCGGATTGTACACCGTTTCCTCCCCGTGGATCATGTTCACGAAGTCGCGTTGCCCGGTGCTGCTACCGGCACCGAAGTTCCGGTTCATAAAAGAGGCGTGGTTGGCGTCCATGGCCGCAGATACTCCCGCCATGCGCTGCTGATGGGCATTAAAGGAAGCCCAGCGGGCATTCATGCGATTCTGGTGAGCGATGGCACTCTGCCGGCTGCGCTCCTGATTCTGCCGTTGTTGCTGCAGTTTAACGGCCTCAACGTATTGCTTCCATTCCGCAGTCTCAGTGCTATTGATTACGGTTTGAACGATTTTGTCCTGTATGGCACCAACCTGTTGGTCCTCTGCGAAGGTGTAATCGGTAGCGTAGAGCCAGAGGGTGCAATAGGTATTGGCCGTCAAGGGCATGTCCAGGGCCAGTTTGGTGACCGTGGCTATACCGGACAGGCCCTTATCGTCGGTCCAAAGTGTCGAATACATTTCCAACCGCTGGTTTCCGTTTCCATTCTCGCGTAATTTCTGTCTTACGTAATTCTCGTATTCCGTGGTTGGTCGTGTTCCCACTAGGCGGAATCCCGTTTTCTCCATTCGCTGGTTCACTTCCTCCCTCGAGAGTTGCTGCACGGATACCTCGGGCCGGTGCATGCGGCGAACACTCTCCGGCAGGTAGGCCCTGAGATTGGGGTCGCTGTAGATCACGTGGTACTTGAGCGGGGTGTTGAAGGCCTTAAGCCCATCGGGTCCTTCGATCTGAATCAGGAAGTTGGGTAGCTGGGGACTCAAGTCGTACATGGCCCGGGAAATTACCTTCCAGTCGGCGGGATAATCGTAGTTCTTCACGACCAATCCCGTCTTGGGGTCTCGAAAGGAATGGGTGCGTGTGCGCTTGCCGAACCATCCCTTACGGGCGGATTTTTTTCGATTTTTTTCCTCGCTGTAGACCATTTTCTCGGCCGGAGGTCCGTCGGGATAATCTTCGAAGAAGGCTTCTTCGTCGAATTCGCCGTTCTCATCGAAGTATTCCTCGAAGAATTCATCTTCGAAATCGTTGTTGTTGGAGTTTCGGTTGCCACAGGAGGCGGTCAGGGCTAACGCGACAAGGATAAAGAGGATGTTGACTTTCATTTCAGGTAGTATTGTGTTTCGACCTTATATCGAGACACCACCTGAAATGTCATCAGAGGGGAGAAAAAAGGGATACTATTTTTAGTCAGATCCGCAATGAGGTGAAGATTATGATACTGGACACAAGGGGACTACCCGACAGGAGCATGGATCACCCGATCGGGTTTTATTGCGCTTACCGGCTTCATCCTATTTGGACGTACTTTACGTGCTCATCCGTACAGAGAACTATCCAAATGGCCGGCAGTTATTCCCGGAAGGTCTAACTGCACCTTTGAACCCCTTTCTTTTCTGTTTTAAGACAATTGTTACCCACAGAAATTCCTTATCTGGAATATCGATTAATTGAGAATTCCCTCCCTTGGACAGAGTCTAGAGGATATTCCCTACATCCTTAACAATGAAGTAATCGGCCAAACTGCTCTTTTGCGTAATTTCGGACTTCTCCGAATAGTAATACCTGCGATCGTTGAAAAGATATTCTAGATTCGTTCGACTTATACCTAAGCGGGTTGCGCGTATTTCCGGTATAATACTTCTCTCCTTTTCTGCACTGGTCGTACTCACTATGGTCGCTATATCCTCCGTATTCGATGAACGTATCTCGGAAGAACTCCAGCGACAGGCCGATATTTATCTGCTCAGCGAGCTGAAATTTGATTCTGCCGATATCTCTTTCTTCGATTATTTTCCTGCCCTGACCCTGACCGTCACGGATTTGGAGTTAGGGGCAGGTACTCCTTTCCGGGGGGAGCACCTGATTAAGGCCGAACGCCTGGCCTTGGGGGTGAACGTGTTTAAGCTGCTGTTCCGAGGTACAGTCGAGATCGATAAACTTATACTGAGCAGGGGCGACATTCAGCTTAAGATCGATCGTTTCGGACGAGAGAATTTCGATGTGATCCGACCTCTTGAGCCGGTCGATCGGGATACCTCCCAAAGCGAGGGGTCCGGTTCTCCATTTCATATACGCCGGTTGGTGATCGACAATTCCCGGGTGCTCTACGAGGACCGGGAAACGGGATATGCCATCGAGACTATGGGCTTGAATTATCGGGGAAAAGGAGGGCTTAAGGGCGCTCAGATCCGACTGGGCTCGCGCTTCGAGGTGGATAGCGTAGATGTGACTATCGATCAGGTGGACTATTTAAAGGGCAAGCGCTTTAGCGCCCGTTCCATAACGGTCTACGACACGGAATCCATTTCCGTAGAGCTGAATGAGAACGACATTTCGGTTAATGATTTGGATTTCAGTATTCAGGGCAGGTTGGATATATTCGAAGACGGGCTGTTTTACGATTTTATCATGAATACCCGCAAGGGTGAATTGTCGGATGTGGTCAGTATTCTTCCTCCTCAGTACGAAGACTGGTCCCGGAA
>CAZKAP010000044.1:0-1547 GCA_964550895.1 uncultured Flavobacteriaceae bacterium | reverse complement strand
GATTCCCTCTCCTTAAAGTCACATTTTGTGTCGCGATTGGATCTGGATGTCCTGGATCAGACGCTGGAACTCCCAGGCCTTCGCCTCGGGGGTGCTCTGGAGAGTGAATGGCGAAGCGAGGGGGTCTACCAGCCGGAACGCTCGCGATTTCCAAAAACCCATGGGATATTTACCGTTCGCAACGGTTTTTTGGCAACCCGTGGTTTCGATGTTCCCTTAGAAGAAATAGAGATCGATGGGAGACTGAATAACCCGGGCGCGGACTATACACAGGCTGAGTTGGACCTGGAACGGCTCGATTTCAGTTTTGGAGGAAATCCATTCCACGCGAAGGCCATCGTGCGCAACTTCGACCGGCCCGAATACGACATCGAAAGTTCCGGCTCCATAGACCTGACCGGGTTGAATCGGCTGATCGATCTGCCCATCCGCCTGAGAAGCGGCAGCCTGAAAACTGAATTCGCGCTCCGGGGAAGGATCGAGCCCGATCGGGAACCGGGTGCCGACTCGGGGCATCAGCAGAACGAGGGTACTATTTCGCTGACCGGGGTTATCATGGAATCCGACGATTTACCCCTTCCCATAATCATTCGGGAAGGGACATTCTGGTTTCAAAACGAAAGGATGGCCTTCGATCGGTTAAAACTCGAATACGGAGAGTCCCGACTGGACCTGAAGGGCTATTTCGAGGATTATTTGGCCTATGCCCTGAGTGCCCGAGGCAACTTGAAGGGAAAAATGAACCTGGATTCCGAATTCCTCTGGGTGGACGAGTTTATTCCCTCAAGAGAAGTACTTGCCGCGGACAGCACGAATAGTGAGGCAGGGGCATTGTCTGAACGGGTCGATAGGGTGGCTGAACGGGTGATTCCGGTGCCGGACTACCTGGACCTGGATATCGGGGCGGCAGTGGATTCCCTGGTTTATAAAAACCTTAGTATTTCCCGACTGAATGCGAATCTGGCGTTGAGGGAAGGGGCCCTTCTCCTTCGAAACGGCCGCCTGGAGATGGCCAATGGAACTGCTCGGGTAGAAGGATACTATAAGCCTGTGGATCCACAGCAGGCATTATTCTCCCTAAAAATCAAGGGGCGCCGTCTGGATATTGAGAAGACCTACGGATCGCTGGATGTATTCAGGGAACTGGCTCCCGCCGCCGAGAAGGCCAGCGGGCTTATTTCCCTGGATTACGACTTGGAAGGGGTATTGGATCCTGAGCTTTTTCCCGAACTTCCTTCCCTGAAGGGTGGGGGCGTGGTTACAGCGGATAACCTGCGGTTCCGGGGGTATAAACTGCTCAGCGGGATTTCCGGTGAGTCGGGGTATTCGGAGTTGGACGATGCGGAGCTAACGGGGATTCGGATGCGATCGACCATAGAAAACCACATAATGAACATCGAACGCTTCAAATTCAAGGTCCGGCCCCTGCGGCTGCGGATGGAAGGACAGACGACCCTCGATGGAGTAATGGCCTTCCGTCTCCGTATCGGGCTTCCTCCCTTTGGCCTGATTGGGGTTCCGGTGAAGATCGAGGGCCCCGCGGACGA
>CAZKAP010000043.1:0-25246 GCA_964550895.1 uncultured Flavobacteriaceae bacterium | reverse complement strand
CTGCTGTTCGTGCCGGTTTTTACCAGGACCAACTTGACATAGTGGTCTTCGTCCAGACCGAAATACGCACCGGCCTGTTGCGCATTATTGCCTGCACTTACCGAGAAATCGGGGTTTTCGAGTGTGAGAGAAACATTATAGGTTGTCGCGGGTGCGTCGAATCCCACACCCAGTGCATTCATTTGCGAATTGGTTTCCGTGCTGTTCGGCGTCCCGGTTGGTTGGCTGAACAGGATGCCTTTGGTGCTTGTAATGGTCAGTCCACTGGCCCCTCGATTAATCAGGGATTGGGCATAACCCGGGACATTGGGATCGGCGATCGCATCGTCACTGGCAAGCCTTGCGCTGGGTTCGATCACCATGGTAAAGCCCGAGTCGGACAGCTCTCCGCCCGGGGTCGTAAAATCCAGATCGACCGGCAGCGCCTGCTCAATATTGGCGCAGTCCAGGGTGCTAATGGGGTTACAATCCTGGGCTCGGCCCATAATTGTGAAAATGGAAATCAGCAGGAATAATTTCAACGTTTTCATAAAGTGCACTTGATTCGAGTTTGTAGCGTGAAAAAGGTTATAGGATGGGGCCGCGGGAAGAAAGTCCGCGCCGTTTCGGTTTGCTCCGGGGTAATTGTTGTTCAGGACCACAGTTTCCTAATTGTTAAAAGGAACCGAGTCTCGATCCAGGCCATAGCTAGGCACGGCCGTAAACAGTCACTCTAACTGATCGTACTAAAAACAGATTGGGGGCATCTCAAGGCTTGGGGCGATGGGATCAGTGAAGGGTAGTGGTGCTTTCTATAGGATTGAGTTTGATCGGTTGCTCTCGGTTATTTAGTTGTTCTTAGATTCCTTGATTCGTAAAAAATCACGAATTGGTTGCCAATGTATTAAATATGGGTGTTCCAGAATTGAGTAAATTTTATCCGTTAACCATCTCTTAATGAAGACTAACTCCGTTAAAGTAGAATAAGCGGTTGGATTTATAGGAATTTCTCCATTGCGTTTAGATTATCGATCGAATTCATCGGTGAAGTGTGAAAACGAGCCTCATGTCAGTAAGAATATACTTCCAAATGATTCGGGTTTCGCAAAGAGTCGATTCGACCTAATGCGTGCATGTCGGTCGAACAACACCACGTCCTAATAAGCCATTCACTGCGGATTATTTCTCTTAAATTGCTGTTGTATGAAAGTTTTAAAACCACAATTATCGCTATGAACTCTGTCAAATTTGGGATGGCAGCATTAGTTGCTATCCTCGTTTCCTGTGAGCAACCCGATCAACCGACCCAGATTCAGTGGGATGAATGGGGGGTCCCTCATATACAAGCCGATACCCGGGAAGAGCTTTTCTTCGCTCAGGGTTGGGCTCAGATGCACAACCATGCCAACCTGATACTGGAGCTCTATGCGAAATCCCGTGGGCGTTCGGCCGAATACGCTGGTCCTTCGGGTCTTGAAAATGACATCATGGTTCATACCCTGGGCTTCGAAGAGCTCGCAGAGGAATGGATGGCGCAACAGGATCCTGAACTCACAAGCATAATGGATTCCTTTGTGCGGGGTATGAATGCCTATGCAGAAGCGCACCCGGACGCCATAGAGGAAGACAAGAAGCAATTGCTTCCGATCACCGTAAAGGATATCAACATGCACGGCATGTACGTGGTTTTTACCCGGTTTATAGGCGGTTACGAACTCGGCCGGGTACAGCAGTGGCCCGATATGGGCTCCAATGCCTATGCCATAGCTCCTTCCCGTTCGGCTTCCGGCAACGCCATGCTGGTTCAGAACCCGCACCTTCCCTGGGGAGGGGAATTCACCTGGTTCGAGTCGCATCTGATGCTGGACGGACGCAATATGTACGGAGCAATCCTGGTCGGGCTTCCCGGTATAGGTATAGGTTTCAACGACCACCTGGGGTGGACCCATACCGATAACACCATCGATAATGCAGACACCTACGAACTCGAGCTGAGCGGCCAGGGCTACCTGCTCGACGGCGAGGAGATACCCTTCGAGGTTTCGACCAAGACCATTAAAGTGAAACAGGAAGACGGAGGGCTGCTGAATAAGGAGATACAGATCTACAGCACTCAGCACGGTCCCGTGGTGAAGAAAACAGACTCCAAAGTCCTGGCTCTGCGTCTGGTGATGCAGGATCGGCCCAACTGGGGGCTGCAGCACTGGAGGATGATCAACAGCAAAAACCTGCAGGAATTCGAAGAGGCCCTCCAGATGGCACAGATCGGTTTTTGGAATGTGATGTACGCCGACAAACACGGAGATATTTTTTATCTGTTTAACGGTCTGGTACCCAAGCGTTCTTCGGGTGACTGGAACTACTGGAACCGGATCATTCCCGGAGGCAAATCGGAAGATATATGGACGGAGGTCCACTCCTATGAAGATCTTCCCAAGATAAAGAACCCTTCCGGTGGCTGGCTACAGAATGCCAATGATCCGCCCTGGAGCAGTACCATACCCCAGTCACTTCAGCCCGAAGACTATCCGCCGTATATGTCACCGGTACATATGTACCTCAGGCCCCAGCGTTCGGCCCGTATGCTGATGGAAGACGATTCCATTACCTTCGACGAGTTGGTGGAGTACAAGCTATCCACTCGTGTGGAGTTTGCGGACCGCATACTGGACGACCTCGAGGCGGCAGTTAGTGAATCCGGATCGGCCCGGGCACAGGAGGCGTTTGAGGTACTTAAGAACTGGGACCGGGAAGCGGATGCGGACAGCCGGGGAATGCTGCTGTTTTACAACTGGGCCAATAAGTTTCAGGTATGGAATCACGAAAATTTCGTCAGGCCCTGGGATGTTGGGCAACCCACTACCACACCGGATGGTATCAAGGATCCGGGTCGGGCCGTAGCCCTCCTGGAGCAGAGTGCGGACGAGATCGAAGCCGGCTTTGGAAGGCTCGATGTCCCCTGGGGAGATTATTACCGGATTGTCCGGGGAGATCGCAACCTGCCTGCTAACGGAATCGACGGCTCCCTGGGCGTATTCCGGGTGGTCTGGCCGGGAGGTCGGAACGCCGCGAACATGTTCGCCGGCGGCGGGGATTCCTGGGTCGGGGTGATTGAGTTCGGTGACTCACCCAGGGCCAAGGTCCTCCTGAGTTACGGGAATGCCTCCCAGGAGGATTCGCCCCACAACGGAGACCAGCTCGAACTGTTTTCAGCCAAGAAACTCCGGGATGCCTGGATGACGCCCGAGCAGCTCGATGGGCACGTGGTCCGCACAGAAGTCCTCGATTCACTTATGCGTTAGCATCCTATAATTAAAGAATCCTCCGCCCGGTAAATCTTACCTACGTGCGGAGGATTCCTTTCCTTATGGAGTGCCCGTTGGGGCGATTATCGTAAAACGGCTATTTCAGGCGGGTGAGACCTTATCCGACCAGTTGTCCGCGAGCAATACTTCGTCAAAGTTTATGCCTTCCACGGGAACTACGCGCTGGGCCTCTTGGTCCCAGTCGATGGCCCGACCGAGTTTCCAGGAAAGACCAGCCATATGTGCCGTGATGGCTTCCTCGAACCCTTCCTGTATACCACAACTCACTTCGTTTCCCTTGCGGATGGCGTTCATCCACTCGCGCAGGTGCAGCCAGGCCGAGTCGACACGCTTTCCATCCACGTAGGTCCAGAGCAATCCCTTCTCCGCAAAATACTGAGAGGTAGCCGAGGATATGGCATCCGGCACCTCGGATGAAGGATCGAACTGGAATATGGGCTTGGCCGGTGAAACCCGCTCCGCCTCTATCATATCCAGGTATTTGGTGGAATAGGCGTCGGGCCAGATCGTCAGCCGGTTGCCCAGTTCCATGGAGGCGTCGTGACCCATGAGTATCGTGGGCCGGCTATAGGTGTTCCCCAGGGTAGCGCTGTAGCAGAAGGTCATCCCTTTCTCCTTGCCCTTCCACTGACTGCCCCCGCGGAAGTAATCGGGGAACTCCATGTTCACATTCATCACATCCGGTACCGTGCGCCCGTCCCGGTGCGTATATATGCCTCCGGATGCGGTAACCCGCTTCGGGATACCCATCTCGAGCACGCAGTTCAGCCGGTCGTAATCGTGGGTCATCAGGTCGCCGGACAGACCGGACCCATAGGCCCACCACTTGCGCCACTGGAAGAAGTGCTCTTTGTTAAACGGAATCCTGGGAGCGTCGCCGAGAAAGCCCTCCCAGTCTATGGTATCGGGATTGGCGAGTTCATGAACTTCGTAGTTCCAGGCACCGTTGTCGTCGTTGCGATTGGTGTTGGTCTGAATCAGGTTGATGTGCCCGAGCACCCCCTGATCGACGATGTGTTTAGCCGTCTTGAAGCTCTGCGTCTGCCGGTGCTGATGTCCTACGACGAATACGGCTTTCGAATTGCGCGCCGCCTCCCTCAGCCTGTAGGTCTCCTCCAGGGTGTGGGTCATGGGCTTTTCCACATAGACGTGAATGTCGCGTTCCAGGGCCGCGATCGACATGGGAGCATGCCAGTGGTCGGGAGTCGCAATGATCACGGCATCCACCGTGCCGCTGTCCAGCAGGTCGATGTAATTGTCGTACCTGTGAATCTTACTGTCTTCCGTATCAAAGGAATTCAGTGCGCGCTTCGCCCGGACGTCGAATACATCGCAGACCGCAGTGATGCGCACGTTCGATTTTTCCTGGTTTTCGAAGTCTTCAATGGCGGTGATCTGGGGTTCCTCGATCATGAGCTCGCGGACCTCGTCGTACCACTCCTGGGTCGCGAAGCCCAGCGCCCTGCAGAGGTGTTCACCCCGGCCCCCGAAACCGATGATCCCAATACGCAGCGGTTCCCCTTCGATGTCCGGATAGGGGGAGGGAATGATGGGTGCTATGTCCAGCTGGTCCAGTATGGCCTGTCGTTCCCTGCGCTGACCGACGACCTTGTCGGCCCCGGCCCACCAAACGGCGCCCAGGACGGGTATTCCCCCCAGGCCTTTCAGTATGTCTCGTCTACTCCATGCCATGGTTTATGCTATTTTGAGTGGAGGCCCCCCGCAGTGCAGGCAGGCCGAAAAAGGCACCCGTGGGTACCCGATACAGGAAAAGGACCACGACCCATTCGATCAGGTTCTTGTTGACCAGCCAGTAGTTCCCTTCAACGGCAATTTGTTCGAGTCCGGGAAACGGAGGATGGGCCAGGTAGTACAGCACGAGGAGGCCGGCCGCCATCAGGCTGCCGATCCGTTCCCATACGCCCAGGATCAGGCTGATGCCTGCCAGGGTAAGCACGGCCTTGTTGGCCAGATTAATCGGGTCGAGCCAGGGATCCTGTGCAAGCATCTGAAAAAGCCCGCTGAGCGGTCCCTGCGAGGATTGCAGGTAGCCAAATGCAGACCAGTCGGGATTATACCACTTTACGGCACCTTCGTACAGGAAATGCCAACCCACCAGAACACGAAGCAGGGCGAGCACACCCAATGTCCTGGAATTTAGGTTTACGGATTGCATGAAATGATATTTAGGATAGTATACCCTTCGAAGTTAGGAAGCAGGTCCTTCCGAAAGTATGACAAATATCATTTGGGCTGCTAGCCGTGGGCTACTTCAGCGGCTCCATAAAAAACCGGAAGCGGTAGTCCCGGGCGGGAATCAGGTAAGGCTTGCGAGCCGTCAGCCCCCAGCTGTTATCACCGCCTACTCCCATTTGTGCCCTATCGATGTTCACGCTGATCAGATCCCTTTCGAGTATGTCTGTGGTATGCCGCTGGCTCTTGGTCGGCCCGCCGTCAAAATCGGAATTGTACTGGTGGTGTGCACTGAAGCCGAAGGCATTCGGGGCGGAAATCCGTATGCCCTGGCCGAATTCATTTTCGAAAGAGACCCAGCGGGTATCGGTCCGGTATCCGTTCTCCTGGGGCCGGCTATACGGATAATAGAGATCCCTTACCCGGGACTTGTACATGCCCAGCAGGGCCGAGGTTTTTCGGTCCGGGTAGTTCTCATGGGGTCCCCGACCGTACCACTCCACCCGGCTGTAGGCATCGTCCAGGATGAGGTTGGTGCCCACGCGAGGCAGCATCGGCAGGGCACGGGATACCCCCAGCAATTCCGTCTGAACTTCGATGCCCCCACCGGGGTGTATTCGGTACTCCACCTCCCAGTTACTTCGGGTATTGGGCAATTGGTGACGGGCCGAGACCAGCACGCTTCCATCACCAATTTTTCTGGCCTTCAGTGACTTCAGCCGTTGTTCTTCGGTATCTTTCTTCCAGATCCCCAGCTTCCCGGGCATATCAAATCCGTAATCGTTATCGGTGGGAGGCCTCCAGAAGTTTGCCTTCAGTCCGCTGAGAAGCAGGTTGCCCTGTCCGTAATCGAGTAAGGTCATCACACCCGTTTTGCGGTCGAACTGAATCAGGACCTGACTGCCTTCCACGCTCAGGTTGCGGTTATCCTGCACAACCTGCAGAGGATCACCCGCTTTCCCTGGTAGATCCTTTGGGTATGGATATTTGCGGGCCGTGAGCTGCTCGTAGGCCATCAAATACCCGGACGGAATCAGAGCCGTTTCCCGTGTCGAACGGGCATAGAGGGTTATCAGGTATTCGGCATCCGCCTTGAACAGGCCCTTTATCGGTAACTCCACCTCCGTGGAATCCCCGGGTGCCAGGTCGATTACCCCCAGTTCTCCCCGCGCAACTTCAGTGCCATTCTCTGACAGCATCCAACTGAATACGACCTGATCCAAACCGATGAAATCGTAACCATTGGTAATGCGGACGATCCCCTGACGGGTGTCCACGGCTTCGAAATGTATGTATTGGTACACCTTTCTGACCTCGTACAGTGCAGGCTGGGGGGACCGATCGGGATTCACGATTCCGTTCATGCAGAAGTTGCCGTCATTCTGAATGTCCTCACCTCCCAGGTCTCCGCCATAGGCCCAGTACTCCCTGCCCTGAGAATCCCGGGTGAGGAGTCCCTGGTCCACCCAGTCCCAGATAAAGCCCCCCTGCATACCGGGATATCGGCTAATTACCTCCCAATAGTCCTGTAAATTACCCACGCTGTTACCCATTGCATGGGCGTATTCGCACTGAATCAGTGGCCGGTCCCCGCCGCTTTCCACGTAGTCGATCATCTGCTCGATGGTCCAGTACATGGGGGGCTGTATGTCGGTATTGGCATAGGAAGTCGCTCCTTCGTACTGAACTGGGCGGCTGGCATCCCTTTGCTTGAGCCAGTCGTAAGTAGCGAAGAAGTTCTCGCCGTTACCGGCTTCGTTCCCCAATGACCAGATAACGATACAGGGCTGGTTCTTGTCCCGTTCGTACATACGTAGGGTCCTGTCCAGGTGCATTTCTTTCCATTCGGGGCGGTAGGCAGGGTGTATGGACTGGGCTTCCGCGTCCTTGTCCAGCCCCTGATTGGTCGTACCCATTCCGTGGGTCTCTATGTTCGCCTCGTCGATCACGTAGAAGCCCAATTCGTTACAGAGCCTGTAAAAGTGGGGGTCTTTGGGGTAATGGCTGCATCGAATGGCGTTGATGTGGTTGCGCTTCATCAACTGAAGGTCTTTCAGTGTCAGCTCCTCGTCGACGACATGGCCTTTGGTTTCGCTGTGATCGTGCAGATTGACCCCTTTCAGGGTAACGGCCTTCCCGTTGACCAGAAACTGTCCGTCTTCGATCCGTATGTTCCGGAACCCCACCTGGGCCGAGGTAGCCTCCAGGGTATTCCCCTCTTCGTCCTTGAGGGTGATCAGGAGGGTATAGAGATTCGGAGTTTCCGCCGTCCAGGGACGTACCTGCTCGATAGCATGCTCGAATGTGAGGGAATTCGGGCCCTTGATCAGGGTCAGGGATTTTTCCGTTCGGTAAACCGGAGATTTATCCCAAAGGATTTCTATGCCTGCGGTAACGCGTTTACTCGCCTCGGTCTGATTCGAGAGTTGCAGATCGAGGGTGAAAAGCCCCTCCCGGGAATCCCCGCTGAGGTCACTGCCTACACGGAAGTCGAGTATGGACGCCCGGGGACGGGTATAAACGTAGACATCCCGTTCGATCCCGCTCAGTCTCCAAAAGTCCTGGTCTTCGAGGTAGCTGGCATCCGACCATCGCAGTACCTGAACGGCCAGGATATTCTCCCCGGTCCGAACATGGGGGGTCAGGTCGAATTCGGCCGGGGTCTTGCTGCCCTCGTTGTAACCTACAAACTGCCCGTTGAGGTACACGTACATGGCTCCGCTTACACCGGCAAAGTGCAGCAATACCTCCTGTTCCCTCCAGTCCGCCGGGAGATCAAAACTCCGGCGGTAGGTACCCACGTTGTTCATTTCATGTGGGATATAGGGTGGATTTTTTGGGAAAACATATTTGATATTGGTGTAGATCGGAATGCCATAGCCCTCGAGTTCCCAGTTGGAGGGTACGGTTAGGGTATCCCACCCATCGGTACTGAAGTCTTCCCTGTAATATTCAGTCGGTCTGGCCTGTACGCTGTCGGCGTAATAGAAATTCCAGTCGCCGTTCAGGGAGCGGTATCTCGGGGAGTTCTCCCAGTTCGAACCGTCCATGGCCGAAGAAGCATCGGCAAAACGGTAGAAGGTTGCCGTGGGGTACACCCGGTTGATCTCGAAAATCTCAGGATTTTCCCATTCAGGATTCTCCCATTCTGGGGCTTGGTAAACGGGTCGTTCCATAGGCTTGCTCTCACAACCCGAAAACAATGCTGTTAGCACCCATGCCATAATCACGAAGGGTATTCCGGGTAATTTCCTGTTCATTGGGCTAAGATTTACGAGTGCTTTTCCATGTAAAACGCACTAGGCGTCGTCGGCGTACAATGGCCTGGCCTAAAATAAGGAAAAACCTCTCTTTTCCGGACCTTTTCAAATGAGAATCTCAAGACAATTTACTTTCTTTAACGCTGGTAAAAATATCGCCTTCCATGATACGACTTTACACCTGCGGACTGATCGCTTTATTTTGGATTTCTCCGTGTTGGGCTCAGTCTGCCGGGGAAATTTCAGGAACCTACAGTACACCCGATTACAGTCTGGCCCTGCGCCTGCGGGAACAGGATGAAGACCGGCTGGAAGGCACACTGCAGAGCACCCAGGGGGTTTTTGCATTGCAACTGATTCGCGAGGGCAATGGCATAAGGGGGAAGGTATACACTGGATCTGTCAGCTATCCGTTTCGGGGTACAGTGAATCCTTCGGGCCTTACACTGACCTCTGAGACGGGAACCTACACGTTCTATCTGATCGGAAAGGAGCACGGACTGGACGGGGTAGACCTGAGTTCGTATTTTACCGAAGCCGAGGCCCCAGAGCGTTCTCAGGCCGAAATCAAGCCAGCGGCAGCTAAGGGTTCCAAAGGGGAGGTATTTGAATGGGTAGCCGGAAGCCAACTGGTCTTCTACCAAAGGACCTCGTATGTAAACGATAACACAGCCAGTTCGATTACCTATGTAAATTTCTGCCGTGATGGCCGGTTTAGTCTAAACTATGACGGAGGGTTTAGTGTGGTGGCCTCCGGAGGCGGTGCCCAGGGCGCGAACTACGGATCCCGATCGGGTACATGGCGAGTGGACATTCAGGAAGGCGTTACCTATGTTACCCTGATTTATGGAAACGGACAACGGCAGTCCAATCCCGTCCATGTCCCATACCTCCGGCAGGGGCGATGGCGGGTTGGCAATACGCAGTATGCCCTGGTTCGCAACAAAGTCCGCTGCCCGTAGTCCAGCAGGAATGGGATCACTTGCATGTGGCATAGCTGTTATACTTTTCGGACTGCCTTGAGCGTTAGTCGTATAAACATGGTATCATGAAAAAATCCGGATTATTCCTGCTGCTTCCATTGCTATTTCTGATCTCCTGCAGTTCCGAAGGCGATTCGGATCTCCCGGATTCGGTTTCCCTTCTGGTAGGTGAGTGGGCCCTGACCGGTGTAGAGTTCGAGAGCTCCGGTAGCCCGGAGGAGATCCTGGCACAGCAGGTATTTGCCCAGCTCAATCAACAGGGCTGTGTACTGGTGGGGTTTACCTTCGAAGAAAACGGTTCCGGTTCGGCCGTATCCCGGATCGAATACCTCGACGTTACCGGTTTTCAGATTTCCTGTCCCGAGGAGAGCGATACGGAATCTTTTGACTGGTCCCTGGAAGGGGATCAGCTTACCATAACTGATGATCTCGGCGAATCCAGTACGGTCGCGATAACTCTGGGCCAGGATTCCTTTCGCGTCTCGGGTGATCAGTTGGATCCCGATACCTTCGGGGGCGCCGTAGCGGTATTTACCCGGGAATGATCAGCGGGAAGATACCCGGCTGACTAAGGTTTCAAGAGCCTCCTCCAGACGCTCAATATCCCTTTCCAGCCCTACGGAAATCCGCACCTTGCCGGGTGCGCCAAAGGCGTCCATGGGTCGTACCATAATCCCCAGGCTCATCAGGGTTTCCACGAATTCAGGTGCCGGTATCGGGGGGTCGATCAGAATAAAGTTACCCTGCGAAGGCCATTGCCTGATTTTCAGCCTGTCGAACAACCGGGCCATCCGGTCCCGCCCGGCCGTGACAATTTCCACGCTCTGCCTGACGTATTCCCGATCGTCCAATGCGGCAATTCCAGCCGCTATGGCTACCTGGGGGAGGATGAAGGGTTTGCATATCAGTCGGATATAATCGGCGATTTCCCGGGTGGTATAGCCATAACCCAGTCGAATGCCAGCCAGCCCGTAGAGCTTGGAAAAGCTTTGGAGTCCGATTATGGGGTAGCCTTGTTCCACGTACGCGAGTGCGATGGTATAGTCTTCTGCCAGAGCGAAATTCGCATACACTTCATCGAATACCACCAGGACATCATCGGGTAAACGGTCGAGCAGTTCCTCCAGGGTTTTACGGGGTATGTAGGTCCCGGTTGGATTGTTCGGGCTGGTCAGAAAAACAATTCTCGTCTTCTCGGTCACTGCCGCTAGGACGCCATCCACATTCAGGCTGTAGTCTTCCGGCGAAAGGGGCACATCAATAACCCGGGCATCGTACCAACCTGCGAAAACCGTATAGGGTAAAAAGGAAGGGTTGGATAGAATCACCTCGTCCCCCGGCCTGATAAAAGCACGAAGGATCAGGTCGATCATCTCCGAACCGCTGGGAGCTCCTATGAATTGTGCCGCTTCCAGCCGGTAGTCGTAGAATCGTTCGAGGGCCTCTCGCAGCCTGGCATCGGTCTGATCCGGATAGCGATGAAGACCGGTTATCGCCCGGGCAATGGCCTCCATGGCCTTGGGCGATGGCCCCAGTGGATTTTCGTTGGAAGAGAGTTTGACGATTTCCCTTCCCCCATCGGGGGCACCCTTGCCGCCCTCGTACTTCATTTTGGGCACCAGATAGTCCTTGAATCGGTCTGATATCTTACGACCCATAGTTTTGGTTTTCCTGGAACACCAGGTATAGCCATGCTCGTTCTACGTTCCCTTCCCGGATCAGTTCCTGTACCCTGTTATGGGCGGCCGTCATGTCCTGTGCCTTCCAGTTCTGTGTGCCGGCCTCGGCCAGGGCCCGTTCCGTTTCCGGTATTTCGGGTGCATTTCCGAGTATGCCCAGATCGTTACCACTGAGATACGGACTGTTCCGTATGCGTTCGGGCAGCGCGTCTACACCCATACCCAGCGGTTGCGAGGGCTTGGGAACTTCGAAAAGTGCCTCCCCATGGGTACGGGTATACCAGTTTCCTCCATGCCGTCCAACCAGATCGAGGAGGACCGGATCGGGTAAGCCCTGCGCGTCAAGCATGCCTTCCTGCACGTGCATCCGGAGCACTCGGGCGAGTACCAGATTTCCCGCGGAGGGTCCGTCGCCCAAGGGAATGACCTGGTCTACGACGCACTCCATACTCACCGGGGCCTCGGCGACGCGGGGAGGGCGCACCACATCGGACGCGGCCTCAGTGAAACCGGATTTCACAAATTCGTTAACTCCCCTTGCGTAATCGCTGCTGGCCAGAGACATCTGGTTGACCATGTCGTAGGATACCATATTGATGGTCACCTCCGGCACATCGAGTACATTCTCGTAGCTGTGCTTGACGGTGTTGTCCCGTCCACGACGGGAAGGAGAGAAGATGACTACGGGCGGATTGGCGCTGAATACGTTAAAGAAGCTGAAGGGGCTCAAGTTCACCCGTCCCTCCCGGTCCATAGTACTGGCAAAGCAAATCGGCCTTGGGGCCACGGAGTTCAGGAGGTAGCGATGCACCAACTGGGGAGCCATGCCTTCGAAATCGACGGTGCGTATACCCGGTGCCTTATTCATGGGCGGGTATGATTTTCGTTTCCACCTGCCCGAACCCTACCCGGATATCTCCCTTTTGGGCGTATCCTCTCATGGTGATCGTATCTCCATCCTCTATGAAAGTACGCGCGCTGCCATCGGCAAGTTCAATAGGTCGGGTACCCATCCAGGACAGCTCGAGCATGGAGCCGTAGCTGTCTTCTTCAGGCCCGGATATGGTGCCGGAGGCCAGCATGTCACCGGGCTGTATATTGCATCCGCTCACCGTGTGATGGGCGAGTTGCTGGGCCATATTCCAGTACATATAACGGAAATTAGACCGGCAGATGGTCTTCTCTTCGCCACCCTCTGGTCGCAGGGCCACTTCGAGATTGATGTCGAAGTTTGAAGGTCCTTCATTTCTGAGATAGGGGAGTACCTCCGGTTCCTGCCGGGGCCCGGCTACCCGGAACGGTTCCAGAGCCTCAAGCGTAACGATCCACGGTGAAACCGATGAGGCGAAATTCTTGGCCAGGAATGGGCCCAGAGGCACGTACTCCCATTTCTGGATATCGCGTGCCGACCAGTCGTTGAAGAGCAGCAATCCGAAGATGTGATCCTCCGCCCTGTCCACGGGGATGGGTTCTCCCAGGGCATTGCCGGTCTGGGTAACGAAGGCCATTTCGAGTTCGAAGTCCAGGCGGCTGCTGGCCTGAAAAAGCGGCTTGTCTGCACCCTTTGGCAGTACTTGTCCTTTAGGCCTTCGAACCGGGATGCCACTCAGGATTATGGACGAGGCACGTCCGTGATAGCCGACAGGCAGGTGTTTCCAATTGGGCAGCAGCGCATTCTCGGGGTCCCGGAACATTTTACCGACGTTGGTGGCATGCTCGATACTGGAGTAGAAATCGGTATAATCCCCTACCCGGACGGGCAGGTGCATAGTTGCGGAATCCATGGGTACCCAAAGGGATTCATCGGCGTAAACCGGGTCTTCAGACCTCAGGCCCCGTTGGACCATTTCTCTGAAGGGTACGGTATGGGTCTTACCCAGTGCCATGAACTCATTCAGACTCGACTGGGCGAATACCACAGCATCAAAACCGATCTCTACCTTGCCCGAAAGCAGCTGCAGGTCCAAAATGTATGAACCATAGGCCATGCCGGCCCGGGGGGAACGGTCCGGAGTTGAGAAAATGCCGAAGGGCAGATTGTGTATGCTAAAATCGCTGTTGGATTCTGGTTTAGGGATCATAAATAGCTTAAGATGAGTTTACTGCTTCTCTAGCCAGGATTTGTGATAGCCCGGATCCTCAATGGACAGTGCCTGACGGGTCAGTTTAAGGGGCTTGAAGGTATCGACCATGACGGCGAGTTCTTCGGTCGATTTTTTTCCTATGCTACCCTCGTAGGTCCCGGGATGGGGACCGTGCGGAATACCTGCCGGATGCAGCGAAATGTATCCCTGATCAATCCCGGTTCGGCTCATGAAATCCCCGTCCACGTAATACAACACCTCGTCCGAGTCGATATTCGAGTGGTTGTAGGGGGCGGGTATGGCCTGGGGATGATAATCGTACAATCGGGGACAGAACGAACAGACCACAAAGGCCGAGGTCTCAAAGGTCTGGTGAACCGGAGGCGGCTGATGGACCCGACCCGTAATGGGCTCGAACTGGTGGATGGAGAATCCATAAGGGAAGTTGTAACCGTCCCAGCCCACCACATCGAAGGGGTGGGAGGCGTATACTATGGGATGTAGCATCTGCTCCTTCTTTACCTTGATCAGGAATTCTCCTTTCTGGTCAACGGCTTCACGGAATACGGGAAGCTTCAGATCCCTTTCACAGTATGGGGAATGCTCCAGCAGCTGTCCGAAACCGTTCCGGTAGCGCTTGGGGGTATAGATGGGGTGATACGATTCGACGTAAAAGATTCGGTTGTCCTCGCCGTCGAAGTGGATCTGATAGATGGTCCCACGGGGGATCAGCAGATAGTCGCCTTCCTCGAAAGCGATATCACCGAACAGGGTCAGCAGGGTGCCCGTACCCCGGTGCACGAACAGCAACTCATCGGCATCGGCATTCTTGTAGAAATAGTCCGTTACGGATTGGCGCGGTGCCGCAAGTCCGATAATCAGATCGGAATTGACCATCAGGGGCACCCTCGAATCCAGGAAATCGTTTTCAGGGGCCACCTGAAATCCAATAAACTTCCTCGATTGGATGTGGGAGTCCACCGCGATCTCCGGCCTCAGGTCTACCGAGGGGTGAACGTCACTGACCATGGTGGGCCGGTGCATGTGATACAGCAGGGATGACATGCCGTCGAAGCCGATGGTGCCGAAAAGCTGTTCGTAATAGAGGTTGCCGTCCGGTTTCCGGAACTGGGTGTGTCTCTTGGGGGGAATTTCCCCCAGTCTGTGATATATAGGCATATGTTGTGCTTCTTAATGCAGGGTCCCCCGGAGTTCTTGCTCGCGTTCGATCGCTTCGAACAGGGCCTTGAAGTTACCCTTTCCGAAGGATTGCGCGCCTTTTCTCTGAATGATTTCGAAGAACATGGTAGGACGGGGTTCCACCGGGCGGGTGAAAATCTGAAGCAGATAGCCTTCGTCGTCCCGGTCTACCAGTATGCCCAGTTCCCTCAGCGGAGCCAGGTCCTCATCGATGGTTCCCACCCGGTCCAGGACGGCCTCGTAATAGGTGTCGGGAACCTTCAGGAATTCCACTCCCCGGCTGCGCAGTTCGCGCACCGTCTTTATGATATCGTCCGTAGCCACGGCTATGTGCTGTACGCCTTCGCCCTCATAGAAATCGAGGTATTCCTCTACCTGAGATTTTTTCTTGCCTTCGGCCGGCTCGTTGATCGGAAATTTAATGCGGCCGTTCCCGTTGCTCATCACCTTACTCATCAGTGCCGTGTATTCGGTGGAGATGTCCTTGTCGTCGAAGGAGAGAATCTGCTTGAAGCCCATGACGTCCTGATAGAAAGCCACCCATTCATTCATCCGGTTCCAGCCCACATTACCCACCATATGATCGACATACTTGAGGCCGACGGGCTCGGGGTTGTAGTGGGGCGTTTCCCATTTCCTGTAGCCGGGAAGGAAGGTTCCTTTGTAATCCTTTCGCTCCACAAAAATGTGAACGGTTTCGCCGTAGGTATAGATTCCGGACTTGACCACCTGGCCGTGGTCATCCTTTTCGGTGACGGGTTCCATATACGATTTGGCTCCGCGCTCTACAGCGGCGTTATAGGCATAGGTCGCATCGTCTACCCAGAGGGCCACGACCTTGACTCCGTCTCCGTGCTGATCGATATGACGCCCGATCTCTGTTCCACTCTTCAGGGGCGAGGTCAATACCAGTCGTATCTTATCCTGCACCACGACGTAACTTTCCCGATCTTTCAGACCCGTCTCGAGGCCGGCGTAGGCAAGCGACTGAAAACCGAAGGCGGCTTTGTAAAAGTGAGCGGCCTGTTTCGAATTTCCGACATACAGTTCAATATAGTCCGTACCGTTGATCGGCATGAAGTCCTGAGTGGCCTGTTCGGCCAGGGAGGTTTTGGGTTCCATAGTTCAAATGTTGTTCATGCAACGAAAATACATACTTTTGAGCTGAAATCAAACGGGTTTTTCTCGCCGGCCTAAGGCAAATTCTCCCGGATAAAAGCGAACAGGTGCTACATAAGATCGACCCCATATCGGGTATAGGGCTTCATCTGGATCGGGTCCTGCGACAGATACAGAAGCGATACCTCAGTGCATTTGCCGAAAAAGATATCGAGATTACCATAGAGCAATGGGTGCTCCTTCACAAGATCTATGAATGCGGGGATCATGCCGCCCAGGCCGATATCGTGCGAACGGATTTCCGGAACCGGGCTACCACGTCGCGGGTAATCTCAGGACTCGAAAGGAAGGGTTACATTCGCAAGGATCGTTTCGACGGAGATCGCAAGCGATTCAGGCTCTCTCTGACACCGGAAGGCCGTGAACTCGTCCGCCAGGCGCTCCCCCTGGCACAGGAGTTGCGCGTGCTGGCCGTGGAGGGCATAGACGAAGGAGAATTCCGGGTATTCCTGCGTGTCCTGGAGGCCATCCGAAGCAATTATGCCGGTGAAGACGATCCAACCTAGCCGGGTTTCAAGCCATATTTAGTGGGCCTCCAGCCAGTTGGTGCCGACCCCGATATCGACGCTCAGGGGAACCGATAATTCGTAGGCTTTCTCCATGTGTTCCCGTATCCGCCCGGTCATTTCCTCCTGTTCGGGTCTGTACACATCGAACACGAGTTCATCGTGCACCTGCAGCAGCATGCGCGAGCGGAAGTTACCTTTCCTGAGAAAATCGTGTATGCGGATCATGGCGATCTTGATGATGTCCGCAGCACTCCCCTGTATGGGGGCATTGACAGCGTTGCGCTCTGCCGCGCCCCGAACTACGGCATTGGCCGATTGTATATCCTTCAGGTAGCGTCGGCGTCCCAGCACCGTCTGTACGTAACCGTGTTCACGAGCGAAATCGATTTGTTCGCTGATATAGGCCCTGAGCTTGGGGTAGGTTGCGTAGTACGTATCGATCAGCTCTTTAGCTTCGCTGCGGCTAAGGTCGGTCTGATTGCTGAGTCCGAAGGCGGATACGCCATAAATAATTCCGAAGTTGACCGTCTTGGCATTGCCCCTTTGCTCCCGGGTTACTTCGGAAATCGGCACACCGAATACCCGGGCTGCAGTAGAGGCATGTATGTCTTCCCCGTTGCGGAAGGCCTCAATCATGTTATCTTCCTGGCTCAGGGCTGCAATGATGCGGAGTTCGATCTGTGAGTAATCGGCCGCCATCAGGATGTGGTCTTCGTCCCGTGCCACGAACGCCTTACGTACCTGACGACCCCGCTCGGTTCGAATAGGGATGTTTTGCAGATTCGGGTTGTTACTGCTCAGGCGCCCCGTCGCGGCTACCGTCTGCATGTATTCGGTATGCACCCGCCCTGTCGAAGGGTGTACTTCCTGCGGCAGGGCGTCTACATAGGTGTTCTTCAATTTGGTTAGTCCCCGGTAATCCAGTACATGCTGCACGATAGGATGTTTCCGGGCCAGATCGGAAAGCACTTCTTCCGAGGTGCTGAACTGCCCGGTCTTGGTCTTTTTGGGTTTTTCCACCAACTTCATCTTCTGGAACAGGATATCGCCGAGCTGCCGTGGGGAGCCGATATTGAATTCCTCCCCGGCCTCCTTTTGTATGGTGCCTTCCAACTGATTGATATCCCGGTCGAGGGCGTCGGACAGCCCCCGAAGGTACTCGCTATCCAGACGGATTCCTTCCATTTCCATGTCTCCCAGCACACGCAGCAGGGGCACTTCTACCTCGCGGAACAGCCGTGTGGCCGAGGATTCCTCGAGTTCCTTGCGGAACAGCCTGGAGAGCCTCAGGGTGATATCGGCATCTTCCACCGCATACTCGGTCTGCCGTTCCAGGGGGACGTCCCGCATGCTGAGCTGATTCTTCCCCTTCTTCCCGATCAGGTCGCTGATGGGAATCGGCGTATAGTTGAGGTAGGTCTCCGCAAGCACATCCATATTGTGCCGCATGTCGGGATTGATCAGGTAATGGGCGATCATGGTGTCGAACAGCGGTCCCCGGACCTCGATACCGTACCGCAGGAGAACCTTGAGGTCGTATTTCAGGTTCTGGCCAACCTTTTCGATCGTCTCCGATTCAAAGAAAGATACCAGTGCCTTGAGCTCGTTCCGGACGGCGGCGTCTCCTGATGAAAAGCTGAGGTAATAGCCTTTGCCGGCCTCCCAACTGAAGGCAATTCCGATCAGTTCGGCGTCCAGGGGGTTCAGGGAGGTCGTCTCCGTATCGAAGCATACCACCTCCTGGTCCATGAGTCTTTGCAAAAAAAGCTCTCGCGCATAGCCTCCGGAAACGTGTTGATAGAAATGCGGATTCTCGGAGATGGAACTCCGCGAACCCGATCCGGTAGCGATGGAATCCTGCGGATCGAACAGGGCAAACTGTCCGGATCCGGCCTGGGCGGGCGAGGAAGTGGGCTTAGGGGTATCCTCTTTGGTCCCCGCAGGAGATGAATCGTCGGTGTATAGTTTTTTGAATTGATCGGCCAGGCGGCGAAACTCCAGTTCCTCAAAGACCTTCATAACGGCCTGTTCGTCCGGTTCCGAAAGCACGAAGGCCTCTTCGTCGAAGGTCACATCGCAGTCCGTATTGATGGTGGCCAGTTTTCTCGAGAGCCTGCCCAACTCGGCATTTTCCATGATCCGTTCCTTCATCTTTCCTTTGAGTTGCTCCGCATGGGCCAGGAGGCCTTCCAGAGAGCCGTATTCCGCGATGAACTTTTTTGCCGTCTTGTCGCCCACACCGGGTAGTCCGGGTATGTTGTCGCTGGAATCCCCCATCATTCCGAGATAATCGATCACCTGTTCGGGTCGCTCCACCCCAAAGCGCTCCTGTACCTCGGGGATGCCCCAAATTTCCACCCCGTTTCCCATGCGGGCAGGCCGGTACATGAAGATGTTCTCCGATACCAGTTGGCCGAAGTCCTTGTCCGGGGTGACCATATAAACCCGATACCCCTTTTTCTCCGCTTGCTTGGCCAGGGTTCCGATCAGGTCGTCTGCTTCCATGCCCGCCTGCTCGATGATGGGTATCTGCATGCCCTCCAGCAATTGGTGGATAAAGGGTACGGCAATTTTAATGGCCTCCGGGGTTTCGTCTCTATTCGCCTTGTAATCGGCGTAGAGCTCAGTGCGTTCGGCGCTCCCTTCCTTGTCGAAACACACGGCAAGGTGATCGGGCTTCTCCCGGCGGATCACATCGAAGAGGGAATTCATGAAACCCATAATGGCCGAGGTGTCCAGCCCCTTGGAGTTGATCCTGGGATTTTTGATCAGGGCATAGTAGCCCCGGAAGATTAATGCATACGCATCCAGCAAAAACAGACGTTTTTCTTGAAGGGTATCCGAACTCATGGCTTGAAATTTGCAGAATAGAAAATAAAGCTACGAATAGCTGTGGCTTTTCGGGAATTTAAAGATAGGGCTTACTCTCAAGCGGATGGTTGTGCAGGATAAGTGAGAATGTGGGCCTTCCAACGGCCAGATCCGGTAAAGGAATGGTTAAATGTAACGCAACCCGGCCGGATACCGTTGGTCCTTAGGGGTAAACGGATAAATTTGTACGATCGTTCAGCAGGAACAGATGGATAATATGGATTCGGGTTTATGGATCGTACTCGCGGTGTATTTTGCCGTGGGCATATACGGCTACCAGGCCTTCAGGCAATGGTTTAGTAGCGGCTTCCTGCGCTTTATCTACATCCTGGGTTTCGTCGGAGTGGCTGGCGGTTTGTATTACTACCTTTGGCAGCTGGCCGATGGGCATATATCGACCCTGGTAGGCACCCCCGGCCTCTTTGTTGGCGGATTTCTGGCATTTTTTGTGTTCGGTGCTGTCCTTGCGCTGTTTATGCTGATCGAGGATGTTTTTCGCGTGATTCAGTACATCATGAACCACATCGTTGGTCTGGATCACGAGGGCCAGTCCTATATGCCGGGCCGCAGGAAATTCATGAGCGGACTGGGTTTACTGCTGGCCTCGGTTCCTTTCGGGTCCCTGCTGTATGGCATGTACAAGGGGCGCTTCGAGTACAAAATATTCAAAGAGGTTCTCGAGTTCGAGGATCTGCCCGAGGCCTTCGACGGCTTTACCATCACCCAGCTCTCCGATTTTCACGGCGGGAGTTTCGATTCCGATAATTCCAGGGAAATGGAGGAGGTGATCCGGGGGATCGCAATGGCCAATGCCCTGGACTCGGATTTGGTGGTGTTTACCGGGGATATGGTGAATGATGCTACGGATGAAATGCTGCCCTGGAGCCATGTTTTTGGAGCGCTGGAAGCCCGGGAGGGCAAGCTGGCCGTACTGGGTAATCACGACTATGGGGATTACCGCGAGTGGAACAACGACCAGGAGAAGGAGATGAATTTCGAGGAGTTGCTGGTCCTTCATGGAGAAATGGGTTTCGATACGCTCAGGAACGAACACCGAATACTGGAGCGGGATGGACAGCAGCTGGCCATAGTCGGATGCGAAAATTGGGGTGAAGGGCGTTTCGTGAAGAAAGGGGACCTGGACAGGGCCACAGAGGGGCTGGACGATACAGTCTTCAAGGTTTTACTCAGCCACGACCCCTCGCACTGGAGGGCTCAGGTACTCGGACACGAGAAGAAATTTCAGCTAACCCTAAGCGGTCACACCCACGGGTTCCAGTTCGGGGTCGAATTGCCCGAATACGGAAAGTGGAGTCCCGTTCAGTACCGGTATCCCGAGTGGGCCGGATTGTACGAAAAGGACGGAAAGTATATTTATGTGAACCGGGGTTTCGGCTTTATCGGGTATCCCGGGCGGGTGGGTATTTGGCCGGAGATCACCCACATAACCTTGAAAAAGAAGGTCTTGTAAGTGCGGGTTCAATGCATGCTTCATTTCGACCCGCATAACTTTCTATAAACTGTTTATTTCTTAATTTTACCGGAGTTTAAACGATATTCCATGTCCAAATTCGGTGAGCTCATTGACCTGAATGTACCGGTGCTGATCAACTTCTATGCCGACTGGAGCGATGCTTCTCAGAATATGCACGAAATTCTCCGGGATGTATCGGCTAACCTGGGCGACAGGGGAAAGGTCGTAAAAATCGATGTGGACAAGAACAAAGAGCTCTCCCAGGCTCTGAGAATTAAGACCCTTCCTACCCTGATGATCTACAAGAAGGGGGAAATGGTCTGGCGGCAGAGCGGCGAACAGGATGCCGTTACCCTGATCGGTAAACTCAACGAATACGCATAAACAAGATCGATTCCGTCATGGAGCGCACCGCTATTGAGCGGGAGCCGTACCCATAGTATCTCCCGATTCGGCAGCGGAAGTATCGGGTATGGAGTCCCGCACCTTCAGGCTGTCTTCCTCCAGAAGCGGCAATTCTTCCTCCACTTCAACACCCGGATCGTAGCCCAGGAGGTCTTCCAGGAAGGGAATATATTCCTGGTTCAATAAGGTATTCTCCTGTTCGGCACGTTCCCCTATGGCCTTGTCGTTTTCGTCATGGGAAGTAAGGATTTCTACGATGCGGACATAATTCTGGATCTCCGAGAAGATGTCCTCGACCCGGTCTTCCTGTTCGGTTTTGTCCATAGATTGGTAGTATGCGATTCGCTCCTTGTAGATATTTCTCAGCTTATCGAATAACGCGAGACCTTCTTCGCTCTTGCCAACCTTGAAGTAGCCGTCCAGGAAGGGTTCCAGGAAGGGATAAAAACCGAAGGGTTCGACCGGGATGTGCGTCATGGCCAGATCGATAACCCGGGCAGCCTTGTCCGTTTTTCCCTCTTCGATCAACTGCTCGGTGAGTCGGGCGAGGTTGCTGCGGAAGGAAATGCCCTGCGATCGGGTCTGCGGATCGTGATAGATGTCCAGATCGCCTGAATTGCCCCATTCCCATCGCATTACAATATCGTACATCAGGTCGCTATCGATCCGACCCATTTCGTAGGAGCTCTTGCGCTCGGTGTAGATGGGCACCAGTTTGTACACCAGTCCATCGAGTTGAAGATAGTCCTTCATCCACAGGTATTCGGCGTTGTCAAAGCTTCCGCCTGAGAAGTAGATGGGCCTTTTCCAGTCGTTCTGCGCCAGTATATCCAGCATCAACAGGCGATTCTTCGTCAGTACCGAGGGCAGCTCGAAATCGATGTAGTCGACTATCTTATCCGCGTCCTCGGGGCGGACCAGTCCACTGCTGAGCGCGTTTTCCTTGTTTACCGGAACCCGGATCTTTCGGGTGGGGTAATACACGATGTTCAGATCCGATTCCGGCCAGTCGGAGGTATCGTAGTTCTGTCGTTCGAAGAGGTATTTAAGGCGGGTTTGCGGCTTATCGCTTTTCACCCATTCCATGAATTCCCGGATGTCCCAGCGCTGGTCTTCCATACCCGGTACCGCCTGGTAATATAAGAGGTCTCTGCTGCCGAACTTGTAGTGATCGTGCGTCAGTGCGGAGGGGATGGGCGGGCTGTTGTAGGCCTGCCTCTTCATCTGGTCGATGTACCAGTCGGTGGCAAAAAGGCTGGTGTTGATCACGCGCACATCGGTGCGAAATCCCTCGATTTCCTGTGCGTACCAGAGGGGAAAGGTATCGTTGTCTCCGATGGTGAACAGCATAGCTCCGGCATCCTCCTGGCAACTATCCAGATAGGACATGGCCGTGGAGCGTGCTGTCTCGCGCCCCGATCGGTCGTGATCGTCCCAGTTCTGCACAGCCATGAGAAGGGGGACGGCCAGCAAACAAAGAAGCACCGAGGCGGGCGCCGCGATGCGATCCCTGAGGAAGGCACCGGCATAACGGAACAGGGCGAATACTCCCATACCGATCCAGATGCAGAAGATGAAGAACGAGCCGACCAGCGAATAGTCCCGTTCCCTGGGCTGGAAAAGGTAGGGATTGGTGTAAAATTGAATGGCGAGCCCGGTAAACAGAAAGAACACCAAAAGCACCCAGAACATGCGGGGCTGATATTTAGCCTGATAGACCAGGCCGATGATCCCCAGGATCAGGGGCAGGAAGAAGTAGGTGTTCCGGGCCTTGTTGTTCTTCATGTCCGACGGCAGGTTTTTCTGCGGTCCTACCAGGGCTTTGTCAATGAAAGGAATTCCGCTTAGCCAGTTCCCGTTTTCGTCATAGCGACCCTGTCGGTCATTCTGTCGGCCCGCGAAGTTCCACATGAAGTATCTCACGTACATATAACCCCATTGAAAATCCAGCAGGTAACGGATGTTGTCCGCCAGGGATGGAGGCTTGACCTCGATGTAGTCCCGGGCATCGTTAAGAACCCGGATGTACTCGGCGGCGGTGATCCTCGGGTCGTCCCTGAGCTCCTTGATCTGATTAATGCCCTTACGAATCTCTGGATTACCCATGTACTCCCTCTTTATATCGAAGTCCAGACGGCCGAAGTAGGTCATGTAGTTCTCGGCATGGGAGCCGCTCCACATGCGGGGAAGCAGGCCCACATGATCCGGATCTGATCCCTGCAGGGCGTCCTCGTAATCATTGACAATAACGTATTTTCCCTTCTTAACGTCCTTTTCGTATTTCGGTTTGTCGTCTATGCGCGGTTTATCCGCGGAGGAAAACTGATCGGAGTAGTACGAACCGTATACCGGACTTTCCACTCCCGGATACTGTTCCCTGTTGTAGTAGGCCAGCAGCGAACGGGCATCTTCGGGATTATTCTCGTTTACCACTGTCATCGCATTGGCCCGTATGGGCAGCATGAGCCAACAGGAGAATCCCATAAAGAGAAACAACACACAATGCACCACCAGGCTGGCTATGGGGTAGTTCTTTTGCCGGGTATAGCGAATGGCCCAGAAGAACAGCGCGGCGAATGCGAGTCCGACTATGATCGTACCCGAATTAAAGGGCATGCCTACCTGGTTTATGAAGAAGACTTCCCCCAGGCCGAAAATTTTGAGTACATAGGTCAGGCTGTATTTGTAGACCAGGAAAAGCAGGGCTACCACCACTACATTGGCCAGCATGAACTGTTTCCAGGTGAATTCCGGATACTTCTTAAAAAAGTACAGCAGTCCGATGGAGGGAATGGCCAAAAACCCCATGAACTGTATGCCGAATACCAGGCCCACTACGAAGCTTATCAGCAGGAGCCAGCGGTTTCCCCGTTCTTCGTGCATGTGGTCTACCCACTTGAGTCCCAGCCAGAGCAGTAGGGCCATCACAAAACTGGCCATGGAATACACCTCCGTTTCTCCGGCATTGAACCAGAAACTGTCGGAGAAACACAGGGCCAGGGCTCCTACAGCCCCGCTACCGAAGATCACTAAAGACTTGAAGCCGTTCCAGTCGCCCGAAGCGGCATCCTCAGCGATCCATAGTTTGGTCAGCAGATTGGTTATGATCCAGAACGTAAAGAGTATGGCGAAGGCACTGGAGACCACGGACATGAAATTCACCATCAGGGCGATCTTCAGTTCATTTCCGAAGGCGAACAGGGCGAAGAACGCCCCTATCATTTGGAACAAAGGCGC
This sequence comes from uncultured Flavobacteriaceae bacterium, assembly GCA_964550895.1. GTDB lineage: Bacteria > Bacteroidota > Bacteroidia > Flavobacteriales > Flavobacteriaceae > CAZKAP01. The sequence goes on along the minus strand of CAZKAP010000043.1, from coordinate 867 downwards.
GCCCGGAGGGTGTCCGACCTGTAATTTGGCCGAGGTGGAAATGTATTCCCCGCAGTCCCAGAAACTTCCCGTAGGCTCAACGGTAAGGCTGTACACCACCAAAGCGATGGTAAAAACACCCCAACCTATCCAATTATTCCATTTCTCCGTGTTCTCGGCTAAAGCGTCGATCCAGCGCATACCTTGGATTTCGATTTATGACGGGAGCGAAATTACCAAAATAATGAGTTCTGCTGCCGTTTTTAGTAAAACCTTGGCAGGATACACCGCAGGTGGGGTTTTCAGGATAGTATGCGGTTCTGGGCATAGGCCGCGCGAGTCCGAAAGCGTTTTGGTATGTAATTTGCTCCCGGAAAGCCTAAAACCCATCCGTAAAGTACCATAACGTGAAAAGACTGTTCCTCACCGTACTCCTTGCCTGCTCGGGCCTGTCATATGCCCAGAGCATATTTTCCGTCGATTACGAGTCCCAGGCCGACTTCTCCGTATTCGTCGTCGATTACGAGTCCCAGGCCGACCTGAAGGTATTCAAGGTGCCTTACGAAAGCCGTGCGAGGGGGAACGAAGGGCTCTGGTACTTCGTGGACTACGCTTCGAGTGCGGATAAGAAGGTCTTTTTCGCGGATTACGCCTCACAGGCGGATCTCAAAGTTTTTTTCGTCGATTACGAATCCCGCGCCGGATGGCGGACGCGAAGCAAGATGCACCTGCTGCATTAGGCCCCGGTTAACCGCGGTTCCCTGTAAATCGTACTGAACGAAAATTTCTCAGAAAACACGAATTATTTGTTTAAATTTGCGCCCTCGAAATGATATTGGCCTATGGTGTAATTGGCAACACTACTGATTTTGGTTCAGTCATTCTAGG
>CAZKAP010000042.1:0-27213 GCA_964550895.1 uncultured Flavobacteriaceae bacterium | reverse complement strand
CCACACACAGCTTGATGTTCCAGTCGAGGAGCATCTCGACCACCCGCTCCGATCGATCGGCTATGAATTCCGGCGATTTATCGCCGTACGGGGCGTAGGCTCCGTCTGAGAAATAAACAAAGGACTCAGCGGGCAAGGCATTCCTGATCGCCCACCAGATGGTCAGGCCGCCTATACCTGAATCCAATATGCCTATAGGTGTATTCACGAAAAAAAACGCCCGGTCATATTCCAGGCGATTTAAATAGATGAGGCTGCGATAACCCGGTTTAGAAGCCCAGCTCCTTCTTGACTTCCGGAAGCAGATCCTTGCCTTTGGCTACGATCAGCCCCAGTCCGGGACTGGAGTCCATCACATACAGGAAGCCTTGTTCTGCTGCTACCTTTTCGATGGCAGCCTTAGCCTTTTCCGAGATCGGCTGAAAGAGCTCTTTTTGCTTTTTTTGCATTTCCTGCATCGCGGTCTGTTCGGCCTGCTGGATGTTGCGCTCGTAACTGGCCAGCTCATCGGCCCGACGCTTGTTCTCATCGGCCGTCTTATTGGCGGCTTCCTGCTGATACAGGGCGTATTTGTTCTTGAGTTCTGTCATGGAGCTCTCGATATCCGCCCTGTAGACGTCCTGGAGCTTCTGCAATTCGGCCTGAGCGGCCTTCATTTCCGGCATATCGGCCAGCAGCTGCTGAACGTTGATGTGGGCGACTTTGTCCTGAGCCTGCAGTCCGGTGAAGGACAGTAGCCCCACGCAAAGTGCCATAAATAATTTACCTAGCTGTTTCATTTTCTCAGTTAATTAAATTGTGGTGTTTACAGTTTATTATCGTTTGGCAACTTGGGAACGGTATCCTTAGCCGCCTCGGGCAGGCTATCCTTAGCTTTCCCTCTTCCCTCTAATTTTTCCAGGCGCCTTTTTTCCCGCTCCTCGAGAAGCTTCTTTCTCCTCTCTTCGTACGCTTTCCGCCTTTCTTCCCTGAGTCGCAATTGCTCGGCCCTGCGTTCTTCCTGTTCCTGCTGGCGCTCGTCGCGAATCTTCGATACGGCGTCCTTGCGTTCCTTGAGCTGCTGGTTCTCTTCTTCCTGTGCCACTATGCCTTCCTTGCGCAGCTGCTCCATACGCTCCAGTTCCTCCTGTTTGCGCTTGGAGGCACTGATCTTCTTGGTACGTCCGATCTCGCGCAGCACCACGTCGCTAAGATCGTGCCTTTTATCCGCAAAAAGCATGACCACATCCGCTGAACGATCGAATATAAAATCGTACCTCCGGTTCTGACCAATTTTCTGTACTTCGGCAAAAACCATATCCTGTATGGGCTGCACCAGCAGTTTCTTCTGCAGAACGAGGTCTCCCTGCGGACCAAAGCGATCCTGCTGATACTTGATCATTTCGGATTCCAGCAGCTGGATCTCCTCCTCGCGTTCCTCTATCAGTTCATTGGTCAGGAGCACCTTCTCTGCCCTGAGGTCCTTTTTCATCTCTTCGATCTTCGATCGCATCAGTTCGACCTCTTCCTTCCACTTGGCCGCCTTTATATTGAGCTGGTCGTTGGCCTGACGGTATTCCTCTACATTCTCCAGTATGTATTCCACGTCGATGTATCCCACGCGTACGCCGCGCTGGGCCAGGGAAGTTCCCGACCCTATAATCAGAGCGAGTGTCAGAAACCATAGCTGTCGCATCTTCATTATTGCATTTATGGAAAAAACCATGCCAAAAATAAAAATCTCATCCTTTAAAGCCGGGGCATTCGTTCATCGACCTAAAATTGCTGGCCTATGATGAAGTGCGTCTGCCAACCGCTGATCTGCTGGGATGCCGGATTATTATCCCGATCGAATCCATAACCGAAGTCGATTCCCAGTAACCCGAAGGCCGGCATAAATATACGCAGGCCAAAACCGGCAGATCGTTTCAGGTCAAACGGATTAAACGTGCTAAAATTGCTGAATGAGTTTCCTGCCTCCAAAAAAGTGAGCCCGTAAATCGAAGCCGTGGGCTTGAGCGTGAACGGATATCGAAGTTCCAGAGAGAATTTATTGTATATCGTTCCTCCGTCCTGTTCCAGGCGGCCGGTGATGGGGTTGGTACTGAAGGGTGTAAGCGAACTGTTTTCGTAACCCCGCAACTGAATGATATCCCTTCCATCCAGGGTGAAGTTCCCCAGACCGTCTCCTCCCACGAAGAATCGCTCGAAGGGCACCGCACCTATATCGTTGTTGTAGGCGCCCAGAAACCCGAATTCACCGTTGGTCCGAAGCACGAGCTTATCCACCAGGCGGGTGTACCAGTCTCCCTGAAACTTAATCTTGTAGAACTCGAGGAGTTTGAAGCGCTCCTCTTCGAGCTGCTCCAGCCTCCGACTGAGCGAGGGAGCCGCAGGATCCGTGGTACCGATCTCCAGCAATTCCTGCCCGATATCGTCGATCTCCTGACGTATGGCCTTGAAGTCCTTTCCGGTGATCAGGGACCAGGGCGGGGTAAATTTGGCAGTAAATGCAAAATTGGAACCCGTGAGCGGGAAAATCCGGCTGGGTCCCTGGGAACTTCGGGACAGCCCGAAGGAATAGGTAAAGGAGTTCGAACTTCCGTTTCCGAAGTTGAACAGCCCGTTATTGAAGTTGTCAAAATCGTAGAGCTGCAGACTCAGTGCGTGGGAGACCACGAAAAAATCATCCGGCCAGGTTACCCTCTTGGAGAGCCCGGCACTCACGCCGGTGATGGAGAATCCCCGGTCGCGATCCACTTCGATACGCCCGTTGCGGAACGAGGAAGAAAACTGCTGGGTCCGCTGAAAGCTGACATTGAAACTCACCGGCTTCTTTCCGCCAAGCCAGGGTTCGGTGAAATTCAGACTGTAGACCCGGAAGGTCCTACTCGCCTGTAGCCTGAGCGCAAACCGCTGGCCATCGCCCATGGGTACGGGATTGTAGGCCTCCTTGTTGAAGATGTTCTGCATGGAGAAGTTGTTGAAGGAGAGTCCCAGGGTACCGATAAAACCTCCACCGCCGACTCCGCCCTGCAGTTCCACCTGACTCGAGCCCGCCTCAACCAAATTCCACTTAATGTCGACCGTCCCCGCATTCGGATCCGGATTTTCTATATCCGGGGTGATCTGTTCCGCATCGAAGAATCCCAGCTGACCGAGCTCCCGTATGGTTCTCACGATCTCCTCTTTACTGTATTTACGACCGGGCTTGGTTCGTATTTCGCGATAGATCACGTGGTCGTTCGTCTTGTCGTTGCCCTTCACATATACGTGGTCAAGAAAGGTTTCCTTTCCTTCTATGATCCGGATTTCGAAGTCGATGGTATCCTTGACCGCCGAGGTTTCGATAGGGCTGATGCGCGAAAACAGATACCCGTTGTTCTGGTACAGGTTGGTGATGTCCTGAGCGTCGGGCTTGGTGTCATCGGCTATGCGCTTCCGCAAGAGGACTCCATTGTAAGGATCCCCCTTCTTGATTCCCAAAATCTGCGCCAGGGCCCGGTCGCTGTAGACGGTGTTCCCCACGAAGTCGATATCCCCGAAGTAGTACCGATCCCCTTCCTGAAGCTCGATCTTCAGGGCTATATTCTTCTCGTCCAGTCGGACGAAGGTGTCGGATACCACGCGGGCGTCCCGATATCCCCGTTCGGCATAGGTGTCGATGATGTTCTTCAGGTCCTCCTTGTAGTCCTCTTCGATGTATTTGGAGGCCTTCCAAAATCGATAAAACTTTCGCTTCTTGGTCTTCTTTAGCCCCTTTCCGCTACGCAACACCTTGTCGGATAACTTCTCGTTGCCTACGAATTCGATGTCCTTGACCTTGACCTTGGGGCCAGGCTTGACGTTGACGACCATTTTTCGGGAATTGATCCCGACGGTATCCGGGGTGGTCGAAATCTGCACCGCCGCGTTCAGGTATCCTTTCTTGCGGTACTTATTAATAATGTAATTCTTCGAGTTGGCTATCAGGCTCTCGGTGATCTTGCGCCCCTTTTTAAGGCCGGTCTCGTCGATGAGTTCGATTATCTTCTTATTCTTAATACCGTAGAATGTGACTTCGGACAGGGTAGGCCGCTCCTGTATGTTCAGTTCCAGATAAATGGTATCCTGAACCCGACGGGTCTGATAGACCGATACATCCGTAAACAGGTCGAGGTCCCATAGGCGCTTGATCACGTCGCTGAGCTGCTCTCCGGGCACTTCGATCTCCTCGCCTACCCGGAGCTTGGAGAACGATATTACCGTTTGTTCGTTATAACTCTGAAGGCCGGTAACGCTGATGCCACCAAGTATGTAGCTTTTGCTGTCGTCTGTGGAGATTACCTGACCGCGGGCATCCGGCTGAAAGCAGAGAATCGCGGCCAATAAAAAGGGAAAGCTAAGGCGCCTTCCCAACCTGAGAACCCAACTGTTCACTCGTCTTTCCAAATCTTCGCTCTCTGTTTTGATAATTCAAGATGGCTTCCACCAGATGGGACTCCCTGAAATCCGGCCATAGCACATCCGTAAAATAGAGTTCGGCATACGCCATCTGCCACAGTAAAAAGTTGCTGATTCGCTGCTCTCCGCTGGTTCGGATCAGGAGGTCCACATCCGGCAGGTCGTGCGTGTAAAGATGGCCATTTATGACAGACTCGCTAATACGGTCGGGCGAAATTAGGTTATTTTTAACTTTGGAACAAAGCTGCTTCACAGTATTTACAAGCTCTTCCCGCGATCCATAGCTCAGTGCCAGGGTAAGCGTTAGGCCGTTATTTCCGGCCGTGTCCGAAATCACCTCGGTCAGGTGCTGGCGAACGGCTTTGGGCAGGTTTTCCAGATTTCCTATGGAGTTGAGCCTGATATCGTTATCCTTCAGCGTCCTGAGTTCTTTCTTGAGGGAAGCCACCAGGAGCTTCATCAGGGTTTCTACTTCCAGGGGGGGACGCTTCCAGTTCTCCGTGGAGAACGCGTACAGCGTCAGGTAATCGATGCCCAGGCGGGCGCAGCTTTCCACGGTCTCCCGAACGGCCTTTACACCGTTCTCATGGCCAAAGACCCTGAGCCTTCCCCGCTGGCGCGCCCAGCGGCCGTTTCCATCCATGATAATGGCGATATGGCGCGGCCTGCCTTCCTCGGGTACTTTTGCCAGTACGGGGGATAAATTATTCGTAGCAGACCTGGCAGGGTTTTCGTCCAAAGGTATAGGTTAAGGTTGCCCCGGTAAATACGTACCAGTCGTCGCTGAAGACGTTTCCGAAAACCCGTTGATTGATCTGTGATATCGTAAGCGATTCCAGGTCTTCGGGGTTACTCGCATCCAGGTTGTCCGTCAGCGTATACCGGGCTCCAATTTCAGCCCCTAAGATAAGAAATCGATTCAAACGAAACTTGACCCCTACCGTCATCGGTATGGAAAGGGCACCCTCCCGCAAGTTAGTATCCAGGGGCCTGAGATCCGAAGTGGGATTTACATAATAGTTATAATCATAGCGGAAATAGGTGAGTCCAGTATACAGGTAAGGGGTAAAGGCCGGACCCAGCCGGTGGAGGTTGAACTCGAAGAAGTTGAACTCCAAACCCACCGAATACTCGGTGATCACATTATTGCTTTTCTTGCCCCGGTTTAGGCGGCTGGCATCGGATGACCTGAAATCGTCGAAGATCAGGTTGCCGCGGGTGAAGCTAGCCCTCCAGGAGTACCGGAGACTCTTGTTCCACTTAAAGACCGCACCCCAGGCCAGGGCATTGGGATCCACGTAGTTGGTACGGCCGATATCGCCTATACCGTTGGTACCTCCAATAAAAGCTCCGATTTCATAGGTTTGCGCCCGGGCCGATACGACGATCAGCAAAAAGAAAAGCGTCAGTATTCTCATAGTTCAAGAATGCAGGACTGCGATCCTGACTTCATAAAGTGTTCCGTATAACTAACTGATATCGGCCTGAAATATTGCACGGCCCCCGGCCTCAATTCCGCTGATCTTCTCCCCAGAGGAGCTTGTTCCTCAGGGTAGTCAGGAAGTTTTCCTCGGGAAGCAGGAGCATTTTCAACATAAAATCCGCCTTCTGAATGGTGAATTCCCAGTCGTTGGGTACGGTGTAGATCCGGGAATCCAGGGAAACCAGGTGGTGATCCTCCCGGCCGCTTACCCTCACGCGTATCCGGGTGTCGTCCGGAACGACCAGTGGGCGGGCATTGAGATTATGGGGGGCGATAGGCGTAAGTACCCATGCCCTTACTCCCGGCGAAATCACCGGGCCTCCGCAGGAAAGGGAATAGCCCGTCGAGCCTGTAGGCGAGGAAATGATCAGGCCATCCGCCCAGTAAGAAGTCAGGAATTCGTCGTTGAGGTGGGTATCTATGGTAATCATGGAGGTCGTATCCTTACGGCTCAGGGCAAACTCATTCAGGGCGAAGTTCATATCGGTAAATATGCCCGGGCTTTCCCGGCATTCTATGCTGAGGAGTCGGCGGTGCTCGATCCGGTAGTTGCCGTCCATGAACTGGCGCACCAGGTAGTCTACGGCTTCTTTATGAACCGTGGATAAAAATCCGAGGCGACCGGTATTGACCCCCACCAGGGGTATATCGGCATTCTTCAAGTAGGTGGCCGCCCTGAGCATGGTGCCATCGCCTCCAAAACTGACCATCAGATCGACTCCCGGGTCGAGATCGCGGAAGGAGGAATAGACCCCGGTACTCTCCCCCCAGTGGTCAGTCAGATCGGCATAACAGGCATCGTTCACCAGTAATTGTCCTCCCTCACGGGACCAGCGGTCCATGAACAGGCGCACGAACGGCCAGTCCTCCTCCTTGAAGACCTGCAGGTATAGGGCTGCCTTCATTCGCCTATGTTGAGGTATTTCCCGAGGTAGTCGTTACGCTTTTGAAGCTCACCCATGTACTGATCTGCCTCGTTCCCGTACTCGATGGTGTAGTTATATCGCCGGAAGGTCTGAAGCACCTCGTTTAGGTTGCCCGCACTCAACTTCAGGGTAATCTGAACCACATCGTTCTGCGAGTCCGAAATGAAGGCACCCAGTATGCGTGAATTGCTGCCCTCGACGATCTGCGATATTTCGCTGAACGAATAATCCTTGATGCCCACACCCACGACCACCACGCCTCCGGGTTCGGTGAAAAATGGGGTCTCAATAAAGCCGCCAACGACCTCGTTCAGGTCGTAATATCCCATCACCCGCCCCTGAGGATCCACCACAGGGAGGATATTGGAATCGTTGCGCCCGAATTGCTCCAGCACATCCAGCCAGTTCGACTGGGGGGTAACAAAGAAAGTCTGCAGGGAGGAAACCACATCCGAGAGGGGGTTCCGGTCCTCGAAGCATTCGACATCATTTTCGGCGATCATGCCCGCAAAGCGATCCTGATTCACCACGGCAATATGAGAATACGTATGTTCTTCGAAGAAAACGCGTACCCATTCGATGTGCTGGTCCAACTCAAAGGTGGGCAGCGTCTGTATTAGTTGTAATTGCATAATAACGCAGGCTAACCTGGGTCGAAATTACGAATTCCCATACCCATAACGGGCGATCTCCTGCTAATTTATGAAACGCATTAACAGACCGGAAAGGCGACCGTCTGCAAGGTGTTCTGGCGGTGATGGACTATTTTTGCGGACTCAAAAGCGAGGCATGACACGATTAAGCGTGAACATTAACAAGTGGGCAACCCTGCGCAATGCAAGGGGTGGAGCACTGCCCGACCTGGTCCGCACGGCCCGGCGCATAGAGGAATTCGGGGGACAGGGCATCACCATTCATCCCCGGCCCGACGAGCGTCACATCCGTTACGAGGATGCGAGACAGCTCAAGTCCGTTGTGACCACGGAATTCAACATCGAGGGAAACCCCATCTCCAGATTTATCCGGCTCATTGAAGACGTACGACCGGATCAGGTGACCCTGGTTCCCGACGGCGAGGATGCCATCACTTCCGATCACGGCTGGGATACCCTCAAACATCGGCAGTTCCTCACGGAAACCATCGCCCATTTCAAATCCCTGGGCATACGCACCTCTATATTCGTGGATCCCGATGTTCGCATGGTAGAGGGTGCCGCTGAAGTAGGAACGGATCGAATCGAACTGTATACGGAGTCTTATGCCCGTCAATACGCTGCCGAGGCCGGGCAGGCCATCGCGCCCTTCGTCGAGGCCGGCAAACGTGCAGGAGAACTCGGATTGGGCCTGAATGCCGGTCATGACCTGAACCTGGACAATATAGGCTACTTCGCTTCGAACATCCCCGGGCTTCTGGAGGTATCCATAGGGCACGCCCTGATCTGCGAGTCCATAGACCTGGGGCTGGAAAACGTCATTGCCATGTACCTGAATCGCCTGCCATCATGAATACACTTCACTCCCAACGCGTTGGAACCGGGAAACCCCTGCTGATCCTGCACGGCTTCCTGGGCATGTCGGACAACTGGAAGACACTGGGCAACCGCTTTTCCCGACTGGGCTTCGGACTGCACCTGATCGACCAGCGCAATCACGGCCGCAGCTTCCATTCCGAGGACTTCGACTACGACTGGCTGAGCCAGGACATACGGGCCTATTGTGAGCAACATGGCCTGGAACAGATTCAGGTGCTCGGTCACTCCATGGGCGGGAAAACGGCGATGAACCTGGCCTGCCGGTATCCCGACCTGGTCAGCGGACTGATCGTGGCCGACATAGCCCCCAAGTACTACCCGCCCCACCATCAGTACATCGTGGACGCCATGGACGCACTTCCCCTGGAGTCCCTGCGCACCCGGGAGGAGGCAGATGAATCCCTCGCCCGTTTCCTGCCTGAGCGGTCCATTCGGCAATTCCTGCTCAAGAACCTGTATTGGAAACAACCCGGTAAACTGGGATGGCGCTGCAACCTGCCGGTCCTCAAGGAACGGCTCGAGGAAATCGGGGAACCCCTACCCGATCAGGCCGTTTTTTCCGGACCCACACTTTTTATACGGGGCGATCGCTCCGAATATATAGTCGATGGGGACTGGAAACTGATCCGGCGCCATTTTCCAAAGGCCTCGGATGCCGTGGTGAGGAATGCGGGGCATTGGCTTCACGCCGAAAACCCGGACTCCTTCTTCGAGCGGACCACCGCCTTTCTCCTTTCGTAAGAGGGATCACAATACCCATATATCAACAGAAAAGCCTGCCGTTTGGTGATCTTTTTATAATATTTCGATGTTTTTTTTGTTAGATTTGGAAATTACGCAGGTTTAGAGCTACTGTGCTCAGTTCCTGCTTACTAACTTAAACTTGTTTCACTATGAAAAGACTATGGCTTTTGGCAGGCCTGATCCCACTTATGCTGATCTCCTGTCAGGAAGATGACCTTTTTATCAATGTAGCGCCGGAGCAGCCGGTTGACAATTTCCAGGCCAGCGCAGGCACAGCTGACTTCAGCACCTATGTGGCCCTGGGCAACTCCATAACCGCTGGATTCTCCGATAATGCCCTCTTTATAGACGGCCAGCAAACCTCCTATGCCAACTTCCTGGGCACTGCCTTCAGCGAGGCGGGCGGTGGCGATTTCAGGACTCCCCTGATGGCCGATAACCTGGGAGGACTTACCCTGGGAGGACAGGTTATCGCAGGCAATCGTCTGGTCCTTTCCTTCGCCACGGGAGACCCTGTGCCTGTACCTGTTTCGGGTAGTCCCACCACTGAGGTCACCAATAAGCTGAGCGGAGGCTTCAACAATCTGGGCGTTCCCGGTGCGAAGAGTTATCACATAGCCGCACCCGGATACGGTTCGGTTGCCGGTGTGGCCCAGGGAACGGCCAATCCCTATTTTGCAAGGTTTTCTTCTTCGGAAACCGCCACCATACTGGAAGATGCGTTGGCACAATCGCCTACTTTCTTCTCCATCTGGCTGGGGAATAATGACGTTTTGGGTTATGCCGCATCAGGGGGTGCCGGGATTAACCAGGCCGGAAACCTGGACCCGAGTACCTATGGTGGAAGTGATATCAGTGATCCCAACGTGGTTGGCGGTGCACTGACGGCCGCCATCTCGGCCATGAAGGCCCAGGGAGCACAGGGAGTGATAGCCAATGTCCCCGGCATCCTTGACGTGCCTTACTTCAATACCGTACCCTTTAACCCGGTTCCCCTGGACGAGGCCACTGCCCAGGTGGTTAACGGAGCCTATGCCGCCTACAATGGCGGGCTGCAGCAGGCCCTGGCCGCCAACCTGATCGACCAGGCCGAATTCGACCGTCGGGTGATCAGCTTCCAGGCCGGATCCGGAAACGCTCCGGTGATACTGGATGAGGACCTGACCGACCTGACCTTCATCAATCCGGCCCTGATCAATATGCGACAGGCTACTGCGGAGGATAAGATCATCCTGCCCGCATCGAGTTTCATCGGAACCCTGGCCAATCCGAATGACCCCACTTCGGTCAATGGAGTCGGCGTGCCCCTGGCAGATAACTGGGTCCTCACACCCGAGGAGCAGACCGAAGTCGAGAATGCCCGGTTGGCACTCAACCAGATAATTGCCACCGTAGCCGCCAATACCGACACACCACTGGTCGATATCGACGCCCTGTACCAGAGCCTGCTAACGACGGGTGTACTGCTGGAGGATGGCAGCCTGTTAAACAACGACTTTGGCACAGGCGGTGCGTTCTCCCTGGATGGGATACACCCTACCCCGCGGGCACATGCCGTGGTTGCCAACGAATTCATCAGCGTGATCGAAGACAGTTTCGGTGCGGAACTCCGGGAACTCAACCCGCTTTCCTACACCGGGCTGTACATACAGTAAGAGTTGAACGATCCGGCTTTAATAGCCGGCCCGAAACCATTAAATTTAAGGGTCCTTAGCGGGGCCCTTATTTTTTTTGACATGAAGACACTACTGAGAATACTCCTGACCGCGCTGGCTGTCGTGCTGCTGGCGTACATGCTCCCCGGTGTGGAAGTGAACAGCTACCTGACCGCCATACTGGTGGCCGTGGTGCTGGGCTTGCTGAATTTCCTGGTCAAGCCCCTGATCATCATCTTTACCCTTCCGGTCACCCTGATCACTTTGGGACTATTCCTGCTGATTATCAACGCACTGATTATACAGCTGGCGGACTTCCTCGTATCCGGTTTTGACGTAGAGAACATTTGGTGGGCCCTGCTATTCAGCCTGTTGCTTTCGCTGTTGCAATCGATCCTATTCCGCATGCTCAAGGAAGACGAGGTGGTGGAAACCGCGGACGGGGAATAGGCAACGCAGGCTTGGTTCCCTATCGTCTCAATGACCTGACCGATCTGTAGATGGTAAGCTGCCGGTGGCGGTCTATCCGGCAGGGTCAGTTCCGGTTGACAAAAAAGTGGTAATTTTGCCCTCATTTTTCTTAGTAACCCGAATCTATGGAAATACACAAGGAACAGATCGATTCGCTGAACGCCCTGGTGCGTATCGACATCGTTAAGGACGACTATCAGGAAAAAGTCGATACCATACTCAAGGATTACCGCAAGTCAGCAAATATTCCGGGGTTTCGAAAAGGGCAGGTCCCCCTGGGGCTCATCCGCAAGCAATACGGTAAATCCGTAACCGTGGAGGAGGTCAACAAACTCATCCAAAACAATCTGTTCACCTTCCTGGACAAGGAAGGCATCAAATTCCTGGGATACCCCATTCCCCGGCAGGACAACCATGTGAACTGGGAAGAGGAGAACCTGTCATTCGAATTCGAGTTGGGCCTTGCCCCGGATTTCGAGGTGGACCTGAATTTCCGCAAGCCCATAGTCCAGTATCAGATTAAACTGGACGACAAATCCGTGGATGAGCGCATCGAGAACATACTCCTACAGTTTGGAGAAGCGAAGGAAAAGGAAGAGGTCGGTGAATCGGATGAGATTCACGGAGTGGTTTTCGCCGAGGATGTACAAATAGAAAAGGAGAGCAGCGCGCTTCGAATGCAGACCCTGGACAGCAAGAAAGCCATACAGACACTAAAAGGAGCTAAAAAGGAGGATACTGTTAAACTGAAGACCAAAGGACTCTTCAAAGAGAAGTACCAGCTGGCCTCATTCCTCGGGCTGGGCCCCGACGAGGTGGAAAAACTGAATGCCGAGGTCTCATTCACCATAAATGAGATCAAGGAGCGCATCCCGGCCGAGGCTAATCAGGAGTTATTCGATCGCTTATTCGGGGAAGGAAATGTAAAAAGTGAGGAGGAATTCCGGGAGAAGATCCGTCAGGACATAGAAAGTACGTATGCGCAGCAATCCGATCAGAAGCTCCTTGGCGACATCACCGACAAGCTCATGGACAGCATTGAATTCGATCTGCCTTCCGAGTTCCTGGTAAAATGGATACTAAATTCTGCCAAAGAACCCATGAGTGAAGAACAGGCGAGAGAAGAGTATCAGAAATCGGAAAAAGGCATACGATACGACCTGATCGAATCCCGCATTGTCCAGGACCACGGACTCGAGGTGAGCCCCGAGGAACTCGAAAACCACGCCATGGGCTATCTGCAGCAACAGATGGCGCAGTCGGGTTATGCCGCCATGGGAATGAACGACGACTTCCTGAAGAACTACGCCCGGCAAATGCTGGAGAACCAGGAAAATGCCCAGCAATTCAACCGGGAAATCCTGAGCAAGAAGATGCTTGAGCTGTTCAAGGAGAAGTCAAACCTCAAGAAAAAGCAGGTCTCTTACGACAACTTCATCAAGGAAGTCTACGCCAGCAAGAAGTAAATAATAAGTATATTTACCTTTCGAAAAGTACGGCTTCAGCCGTTTTTTCGTTGTAAGTTCCGGGCCCCTAATGCGACCCAGAGTGAACCTTAAAAACAGGATTTCCTTTTATGAACCCCGCTAAAGAATTCAAGGACTTTGCCATCAAGGATCAGGGCATCAGCAGTACCTACTACGACCAGATCGTAAGTAGCATGTACCCTATGGCCATGACGCCTAACATCATAGAAGAACGGCAAATGAACATTGCCGTATTTGACGTATTCTCCCGTTTGATGATGGACCGTATCATCTTTCTGGGAACGGGGATCAGCGATCAGGTCGCCAATATCGTTCAGGCCCAGCTTCTTTTTCTGGAGAGTACGGATTCCGGCAAAGACATACAGATTTACATCAATTCCCCGGGAGGCAGTGTTTATGCCGGATTGGGAATCTACGACACCATGCAGTTCATTCGCCCCGACGTCGCCACCATTTGTACCGGTATAGCGGCATCCATGGCGGCGGTATTGCTCTGCGCAGGGGCCGCCGGCAAGCGGAGCGGACTCACGCATTCCAGAGTGATGATCCACCAGCCTCTTTCCGGTGTTCAGGGGCAGGCCAGCGACATTGAAATCGCGGCCAAGGAGGTGCTCAAACTCAAAGAAGAGCTCTACCGCATTATCGCCAAGCATTCCGGTCAGACCTACGACAAGGTATACGAAGACAGCGACCGTGACTACTGGATGAAGTCGGATGAGGCGAGGAAATACGGTATGATAGACGAAATCCTGGCGCGTAATCAGGAGGCGAGCTAAACCCGCTCCCACATCAAGATTAATCCCTGTACCCATGCCAAAAGAAAATCTGGAGTGTTCTTTTTGTGGCCGTAAAAAACCGGAGACCAACCTGCTGATCGCAGGGCTGGATGCCCACATTTGTGATCGCTGCATCGAGCAGGCGTACAGTATCGTATCGGAGGAGAGCCGGCAAAGCAAAAACCAGGACATCAATGCCGACCTGGTCCTGAGGAAGCCTCTGGAGATTAAGGAGTTTTTGGACGAATTTGTCATCGGCCAGGAACAGACCAAGAAAGTGCTTTCCGTGGCGGTCTACAACCACTACAAACGACTGCTGCAACCCAGTTCCAAGGACGACTATGTCGAAATCCAGAAGAGCAACATCATCATGGTAGGCCAGACGGGTACGGGAAAGACCCTGATGGCCAAGACCATTGCGCGCATGCTGAATGTCCCCCTGGCCATAGTGGATGCCACCGTACTCACGGAGGCGGGATATGTAGGGGAAGACGTGGAGAGCATACTCACCCGGCTGCTGCAGGCTGCCGATTACAATCTGGAAAAGGCCGAACGGGGTATCGTTTTCATAGACGAGATCGACAAGATTGCACGTAAAAGCGATAATCCCTCAATCACCCGTGATGTGTCCGGAGAGGGCGTACAGCAGGGACTGCTTAAGCTGTTGGAAGGAACGGTGGTCAACGTGCCGCCCAAGGGCGGGCGCAAGCACCCCGACCAGAAATTCATAGAGGTCAATACCGAACACATACTTTTTATTGCTGGCGGGGCCTTCGACGGCATAGAGCGCATCATCACTAAAAGACTCAACTTGCAGGCCGTGGGATACAGCGCCTCCAAAGCTGAGGACGGACTGGACCATGAAAATGTACTCCGATACCTGATCCCGAAAGACCTTAAGGAATTTGGTCTCATACCCGAGATCATAGGGCGGCTCCCGGTCCTTACCTATATGAACCCGCTGGACCGAACCGCTCTGAGGGCCATACTGACCGAACCCCGAAACGCCATCATCAAGCAATATGAGAAGCTGTTTGCCATGGACGGGATCGACTTCCAGATCGACGAAGAGGCCCTGGACTACATCGTGAATAAAGCCGTGGAATATCAGTTGGGCGCCCGAGGTCTTCGCGCTTTGTGCGAAGCCGTCTTTACGGATGCCATGTTTACGCTACCCAGCAGTGAAGAGAAGGAGTTTCACGTAACCCAGGCTTATGCCCAGGAGAAACTCGGACAGGAGACCATCAAGAAGCTCAAGGCCGTTTCTTAAATTTTTTCAGTCAATCTGTTATTGAGTTCCAGCAGCTCGTCCATATAGGCACGGTCGTTGGATAGTCTGGGAATCTTGTGCTGTCCTCCGAGCTTGTCCTTGGACTTCAGCCATTGATAGAACAGTCCATCGCAGGCCATATGAACGGTTGGCCTTCTCAGCGTGATGTTGTTGTACCTTTTGGCTTCGTAATCGGAATTCAGTTTCATGAGGCTCTCATCCAGTACATCAGTGAACTGTTCGATATCCCGGGGCTTGCGACGGAATTCGATCATCCATTCATGAGCCCCCTTCTCCTTGCCGGACATGAAAATTGGAGCAGCGGTGTAGTCGCTGATATCGGCCTGGGTCTGCTGACAGGCTTCGGCCAGGGCGGCCTCTGCATTCTCTATGATCAATTCTTCCCCGAAGGCATTGATGTGGTGCTTGGTCCGGCCACTGATACGGATCCGATACGGGTTCAGCGAAGTGAACCGCACCGTATCCCCGATATTGTACCGCCAAAGCCCGGCATTGGTCGTGATTACCATGGCGTAGTTAACCCCGGTTTCCACCTCCCAGAGGGGTAGTACTCGTGGCTCAGCAGAACCGTATTCCGTCATCGGTATGAACTCGTAGAAGATACCGTAATCCAGCATTAACAGCAGATCACTGGCGTGGTTGCGGTCCTGTATGCCGAAGAAGCCTTCGGAGGCGTTGTAGATCTCGTAATACTGGAAGGAGTCGAGCGGCAACAGGCTGCGGTACTGATCGCGATATGGGGCAAAACTAACTCCCCCATGGAAATACACCTCGAGATTGTCCCAGACCTCGAACAGGTGCTCCTTGCCGGTCTTGTCCAGCACGGCATTCAGGAGCACCAGCATCCAGGAGGGCACACCGGCCATACTGGTCACGTTCTCCTGTATGGTCTCCTCGATGATGGCCTCCAGTTTGGATTCCCACTCGGCCATCAGGGAAACCTTGGAACTCGGGGTACTGCTGAATTCGGCCCATAGCGGCATGTTATCGATGAGTATGGCGGAGAGGTCCCCGAAAAACGTCCCGTTGTCCTGATAGAGTTCCCTGCTGCCACCCAGCCGCAGGCTTTTCCCGGTGAACAGCTGCGAATTCTCATTGTTATTGAGGTACAGGCACAGCAGATCCTTTCCGGATTTGTAGTGGCAGTCTTCCAGCGCCTCAGAACTCACGGGTATAAACTTGCTCTTGGCATTAGTGGTTCCGCTGCTCTTGGCAAACCAGCGGATCTGGGTAGGCCAGAAGATGTTCTGCTCCCCTTGCCGGGTGCGTTCGATCTGCTGGAATATGTCCTCGTAGCGAACTACGGGCACCCGCTCGGCGAAGGCTTCGTAACTGCTGACGGAATTAAAACCGTATTTCCTGCCCACCTCAGTCGCTGAGGCAAACTGAAGCAGCCTCTGCAAGACTTCCTGCTGCACGTCATGGGGATATTTCAGGAAGAGTTCGATCTGATGATACCGTTTCTTCAACAGCCAGGAGGCAATAGAATTGAAAAGAGGAATCGGCATTCTTGGTATCTTTAGATCGTCTGTGCTAAAATAGGCTTTAACACATTCATTTCAAATACCAGTATTTATGCTTTATGAGGGGGTAATCCGCAAAATGCGGACTGAGGACGGCAAGCCCGTACAATACCTGTGGGAATTGGGTTCCGATTTCTTACAAATGAATCAGACCCAAGGAAAAAAACTGGAAATCAAACACTTAAAAAACGAGTGCCTGAACTGCGGACAGGACCGGCCCATCTTTCGCATGGGCTATTGCCAGAGTTGTTTCTTCGAGGTACCCCAAACCGGAGAATGGTTGATTAAACCCGAACTGAGTACGGCTCACCTCGATCAGGCCGATCGCGACCTGGCCTACGAAAAGCAGATACAACTCCAACCTCATATTGTCTATCTAGCCGATACCGGCGGTGTTAAGGTGGGCGTTACTCGTAAGACGCAGGTACCTACGCGCTGGTTTGATCAGGGAGCTTCCCGGGCGCTGCCCGTCGTGGAAACCCCGAACCGTTATCTGGCCGGGGTGGCCGAAGTAGCCCTGAAGGAGCGCGTTTCCGATAAGACCGTTCCTGCACGCATGCTTACCGATGTGCGTTCAGAGGAATCCCTCGAGACCTGCTGGGAAGAGCTGAAAACGCTATTACCCGAAGAAGTACGGCCTTACGAAATCGAGAATCCCGAGGCCCGGGACATCGCATTCCCCGTAAGGGAGTATCCTGCAAAAATCAAAAGTTTCCGATTGGACAGCCAACCCGAGTTTTCGGGCACACTCGTGGGTATACGGGGCCAGTACCTGATATTCGAAAGTCAGCTGGCCCTTAACCTGAGGGGACACGAGGGTTACTACATCGGGCTGAACATTCGCTGATGACTACCGCTGCTTGGTGCTGTCTTTCTTTTTTCCGGTCAGAAGTTTCCCCAGGGCGCTGCTCACTTTGGCCCGGGTACTGTCCCACTCAGCCGAGTCACCGGTCTTTTTACCACTCCCCAGAAGGCCTTCCAGCAGATCATCCGCACGGGATGCCCCCCGGTTCAGCATTCGCTCCTTCTGCCGCTCGATAAGACGCTTGGTCAGGTTCTCCACGACAAAGGTCAGATCCGACTTAAGCCGGGGAGAAGCGATACTCCCCCCTACCTCGGCTCGCACGGGAATTTTCATGTCCAGGAGTCCGGGGTCGTTAAGCTGGACGATCAGGTTGGTAACACTCTGCCCCAGATACTTGGAGGGTATTTCGAAATCCAGCTGGTAGTCGAGGGAACGGTCGAAACCGTGACCGCCCGAGACCGTCACGGGTATATCCCGCAGCATGACCTCAAAAGGCTTCACCCGAACGCGACCGTCCTCGAATTGAAGGTCGACCCGGGTACCGTCCAGTTTCCAGTCGTCGAATGAAATCTGATCGAATTCCCTGTCAAGGGCCAGCAATAAAGGAGTGCCCCGCGAATCCAGGGTTGTATTCGAAAGGGTGGATTGTGCCTGGCCCGCAACGGTTCCCATCTCCAGGGTCAGGTTGTCCTTGAGCAACCCGGAGAAATTCATACTGCTGGAAACCGTGCCCTGCATGGCACTTCCTATGGGTGAAAGGGCCTGGAAGAGGTTGAGGGTAGTAAATGCTTCTCCGATATTCAGGGTATTGGCGTCGAGTTTCATTTCAAAGGACGGAATCTCACCAGCCGTGGAAACCTCACCGCTCAAGGCGATATTGCCCCCGAACAACTCCCCCTTTAGGTTGCTGAGGACCGCCGTCTGATTCCTGACCCGCAATTCTCCGCTTACCCGCCTCAGGGCCATATTGTCGTACTGTACCTGGTCCGCACGGGCACGGATTCGGCAGTCCAGGAAGGAGGGAATCCGTATTCTCTCGACGGTGTATTCCTGTTGCTTCTCCCGCGGCTTGTCGGTCTCGACGGTAACTTCTTCGTCCACAATAAAGTCGTTGACCACAAACTGTCCGGACTGCAGGTCGAACTCTCCCGAAATGTCTTCCTTGTTAAAGAGAAATCCCAGCAGGTTGTCGATCGTCCCGCTGGCCTTCAGATCGGTCTTGCCTATGCGGGCATCGAAGGCCGAGAGGTCTACGCGATTGGGGCTGAAGTTGACCGCCGCAGCGGTGATTTCCACCGGATTTCGCAACTCATCCGAATTGTAACGAAACTCTTTCAGCTTCAGTTGTCCCTGTGTCTGTGTCCGGGCATATTCCTTTTCTTCCACGGCTTCCATGTCGAATTCCGTGGAAACATCCACATCCAATATTCCCTTGAGGTCGTAATCGGAAGGCATGGGATAGGCCCTCGCAATATTGGAAAGGTTGATCTTCCCCTCGATTTCTGCCTTTACCTGTGTGTTCCCTGTCAGCTGCTCGATCAGGGCCGTACTGCGGAAGGCGTCGCCATCCAGGTCAAAAGAAAGGTTCCGCAGGTCGACATAGGAGTCCTCCACTTTCCCTGTAGTATTGTAAAAACGTGCGTCGATATTGACGTCATTTACCGCCTTTTCCAGTTCCGGATAGCGAAAACCGGCTTCCTCCGCGAGTACCCTGATATCAAAGGTCGGGATGCGGTCGTCCGTAACCAGCCCCTTAAGGCTGCCATTAACTGCAAAATTTCCCTGCGTTTCCACCTTGTTTATATCCCTGGCATAACGCTCGGGTATCACGGCCAGGAAGTTCTTGAAGTCCGAAGACGGGGTCTTGAATTTCAGGTCGATGTCCTGCCCCTCCTCCAGCATTTGCACATAACCGTCAAACACCAGCGGCAAGTTGTTTACCAGGGCCTGGTTCTTGAGGAATACGTATTTGCTTTCCCCCAGGTCGATCCCAAAGCCGGCACTCAGGGCTATACGATTGTCTTTGAGGTAGGTGATGCTGTCGTATTCGAAGCTCACATTGGCCTCGGTCTCGGTCTGCAATTCAGAGGTCTCCAGCGAAAGGTCTCCGTAGCCGTAATGCATCATATTCCCGATCTCCAGGTGCATGCCACTCTTGAGATCGTCATAGACCACACGCCCATCGGTGATCTCATATCGCTTCAGGTCGAATCGTATCCCCCCCTTGCTGTTGTCGTTTTCCTCGCTTTCCTTAGGGGCACCACCGGGCCTTTCCAGGTCGTAATTCGCCCGGCCAAGGAGATCCACCCGCATCCGCAGGTCGGGCTCCTCCAGTTCGAGCCTTTTGACGGCTATCGGCCTGTTTCTTCCATTGAACAGTTCCCCCAGGGACATCTCCAGGGATAACCTGCCTGCCGAGAAGAGAGTATCCCCCTTGAAAGGGAATTTATTGATCAATACGGGATCGGAAATAGTAACATAGGCATTGGGAAAGCCCTTGTAAAGACTCAGGTCCACCCGCTCAAAATCCAGGGTGGCATGAATCTGACGATTGACCTGCTCCTTGAAGACTTCGCCCAGCTTATCCTCGAAGAACCACGGGATAACGACCGTAGTCAGGAGTACCAGGATCAGGATCAAAAGGAGCAGCCTCCGGAGAAATTTCATCATAAAGAGGTGAATGTTTAACGAAAATTACACAACTGCCTTAATCCAGGCGAATCTCCTCCCCTATTTTTAAGTTAAATGTTCGGCGTATGACGTACACCGACAGGTAGAGTAACGGGGTGTCCAGAGCGGCTATAATCACCTTGAAAATAAAGCCCGCCAGCACCAGTCCCAGGAACCGATCCCATTCGATCTCCCCGAAGACACACAGCAGTAGCACCACGGTGGTCGTGTCGATAAACTGGGAAGAAAACGTCGAGAAATTATTGCGCACCCAAAGCATGCGCCCGTGGGTAATGCGTTTCCAGAAATGGTAGAGCTGTATGTCCACGAACTGGGCGAGCAGATAGGCCAGCATGGAGGCAAAAACCGCTATGCCGGTACTTCCAAAGACCTCCTGGAATGTGGCATCATCGATCGGAGACCAGGGCGTAGCCCCTGACGCCTGGGCCGTAAATACGATCAACAGGGAGAAGGTCGAAGCAAATATTCCACTCACCACCACCTGGTTAGCCTTTTTCTTCCCGAAGATCTCAGAGATCAGGTCCGTAATCAGGAAGGTGACGGGATAGGGCAATATACCCACCGATAACTCGAATAGCGGGGCCCCGAAGACCGTCACCTCTCCAAAGGGCTCCCAACTGAAGAACTTCTTAAATATCAGGTTGGAAACCACCAGCGAGGTCAGGAACAAGGCACTCAGATAGATATAGAGCGACAGTGCTTTCCGCCTCAGGCGGGGGGATAATGACATACTACCTGATGGTCAGATGATAGGGCATTCTAATCTGTATGCCCTCCATTTTCTGTACATCCCGGCTGAGCTTATAGACCTCGTAGAGTTCCGGACTCACCTGCGATTCCAGGACCTTTTCGCCTATGCGGGCCTCTGTGCTGCTGAGTTCCTCCAGGAGTTTCTCCAATCCCGTCTTGAAACGGGGATAGCGGACAACCCGATAGTCTTCGATTTCAGCGGCTTGGGCCGCTGCAGCTATGGCATCGTCCAGGGAGCCTATTTCATCGACCAGATTGAGTTCTTTGGCAGTGCTTCCACTCCATACGCGCCCCCGACCGATCTTATCGACCTCCGACTTGCTCATCCCTCTACCATCGGCCACACGGGTGATGAAGGTATCGTAGATCTTCTCGATGTCTTCGTACAACTGCTGGCGGAAGGCCTCCGTCATAGGATCGAATACCGAATAGGTCACGGACTGGCTGTGGGTACCCACTTGCTCTGCGTTGATCCCGATATTGCCGGCCAGTTTCGTCATGTTGGGAACCACGCCAAACACCCCGATAGAGCCGGTTACGGTGGTATTCTCTGCAAATATCTTATCCGCACCGGCAGCAATATAGTAGCCTCCTGAAGCGGCCATATCTCCGAAAGATGCGTACACGGGTTTCTTTTCCTTGGCGCGTTCCAGTTCCCTCCAGATCAGGTCGGAGGTAAGCGCGCTGCCCCCGGGGGAATTCACGCGGAGGACGATAGCCTTGACTTTTTCGTCCTTAACCGCCCTGCGTATGGCCCGCGTCATGGAGTTCTGTCCTACGGTATTCTCGTCCCCCTCACCGTAGAAGATCTCGCCCTGGGCGTGAATAACCGCTATCCGGTTCTTTGAAGAATTCTTCTTTCGGGAGGCTACCTGCATGTAATCTTCGAGGGAGATCGAACGAATCTTGGCCCCTTCCTCCCGGCCCATGCGCTTGTTGGTCAAGGCGTCGCGCTGATCGGGATACACCACGGCGTCCACCAGTTTATATTTCAGGGCATTCTCGGGCAATCGGCCTGCCACCCGATCCGCTATATCATTGAGGTCGTCCATAGAAATCCCCCTGGAATCCGCGATCTGGCTACCAATGTGTCCCCAAAGGGAAAAGAGGAGCTCGCTGATCTGCTCGCGGTTCTCGGCACTCATCCGATCGTTCAGGAAGGGCTCCACCGCACTTTTGTACTCGCCGTGTCGTATCACTTCCATTTTCACCCCGGTTTTCTCCTGTAGCTCCTTCAGGTAGAGCACCTCACTTCCCAGCCCATTCAGTTCGATTGATCCCACCGGACTGATAAAGACCGAATCCGCTGCACTGGCTATGTAGTAGTCCTTCTGGGTATAGATATCGCTATAGGCATAGACGAACTTCCCGGACTCTCGAAAATCCTCCAGGGCGCTTCGGATGGCATCTGCCTGGGTCCATCCACCGAGAAAGAAGCTCGAATTCATTCGGATTCCACGAATGTTGTCGTCCTCCCTGGCGGTTTCTATGGCGTGAATGATATCGACGAAATCCACGGAAGGCGATCCGAAAGTGCTAAAGGGATCGTCCTTGTCACCGGGTGCATAGTCCACGACTACCCCTTCGTAGGCAAGGTCGAGTACCGAATTGCTGCGTACCTTTGGCGCATCCTCGGAACTGCCCAGGGCCGCCATAAATACGAAGAACATAAAGAAGAATATCCCAAGGGCCACCAGGGAACCCAGTACGGAAGCGAGAAAGTTTCTCAAAAAATTCATAGCAAAATTTGTTAAAGATCAAATATAACCAAAGGTGACCGATTTGAACTCCTCAAACCCGCCCACCTGCTGCTATCTGTCGATAGGGAGCAACCTGAATAATCGCTATGCCCTGATCCAGAAAGCGGTTTTCCAATTAGACGCGTTCACTACCGGCAACGTTACATGTTCTTCCCTGTATTCTAATAAAGCCCAGGGCTTCGAAGGACCGGATTTTCTGAACGCCGTCGTCCGGGTAGAAACCTCTATGGATCTGAGTGCTTTCTGGGATGGCCTCAGGACGGTCGAGAACGCCCTGGGAAAGGAAGAACGAACCGCTTCCGGATACCGCTCCCGGCCCATAGATATCGATATCGTATTCTTTGGAGACCTGGCGATTTCCGGTGAACCCCTGAGCATACCCCATCCCCGATATACCGAAAGGCGATTCGTGCTCGCCCCCCTGTTCGAAATCGATCCCCTCCTCACGGACCCGCATACGGGAAAAACCGTGGAAGAACTCCTTAAGAAGACCCCCGACCGCAGCATCATTAAACGCGTTTCCCGGCCGTTGTTTTCCTCTCCTGTGGAGCTGCTGCGCAGTTTGAGCGGAATATGCATAGAAGGGAATATAGGCGTAGGCAAGACTACTCTGGCCGAAAAGTTAGCCGAAATACTGGGTGTCCCGCTGATCCTGGAGCGCTTCGGCAAGAATCCCTTCCTTCCCTCCTACTACCAGGATCCCGAACGATTCGCCTTTCCGGTGGAAATGTTCTTCCTTTACGACCGGGTGCAACACTGGAAGGAAATAGGCCGGGAAGTAGGACCGGTCTACGTATCGGACTACCACCCTCAAAAGAGCCAGGTGTTTGCACGCAATAGCCTGGCAAACAATGAATTTCGCCTTTTCGAAGAATACTTTCGACTGATCGCGGAAACCTTTACCCCACCTGAGCTCCTCGTATTCCTGGAGGCGCCGGAAGAGTTCCTGCTGGAACAGATCGATCGCAGGGGCCGCCCCTACGAGCGAGCTATCGAACGGGAATATCTCGAACGCATCCGCTACACCTATCAGCAGTACCTGCCCAATATGGAGGCCGCCCACACGCTTAGGTGGAATAGGGAATCCGTAGATTTTCTAGCCGACCCTAACCACCTGACTGCGCTCCTGCGCTGGATGGCAGAGAGCATGGCCGAACACTGGGGAAAATACCTGTAGGCACCTTTTAGGGTATTATCCTACAACACCGCAAAAAGGAGCTTAACTTGCTGTTTTACTGAATCTTAAACGTCCGATCTCCTGTTCTAAACGAGAGGTAACGTGACCGACAAAAAAATATTGTGCATTTCATCGAATGTTTTTTGACGTTTAAGAAGAAGTTAACAATATTGTATCGCTTAACTTTTGGACTAGATAACTAACTCAACTTTGAACTCCCGGCCAACCACCGGGAGTTTTTTTAGACGGTCGCCACTTCGACCGATCCTCCATTTCCTTCACTCGGCAGTGACACCCAAAAGTTTCCTCAGGAAGGATTCAGCCCGGGACCGGGAACCTTGGTTACGTAATCCCAAACCACTATACCGGTCGCCACGGAGATGTTCAGGGAATGCTTGGTACCGAACTGGGGAATCTCGATAACTCCCTGGCAGCGA
Source organism: uncultured Flavobacteriaceae bacterium (assembly GCA_964550895.1). Classification (GTDB taxonomy): domain Bacteria; phylum Bacteroidota; class Bacteroidia; order Flavobacteriales; family Flavobacteriaceae; genus CAZKAP01. Next base: position 3,283 of record CAZKAP010000042.1, on the reverse strand, counting down.
TCGATCAGTTCCTGACGGACTCCTTTGACCTCATGGCCCAGTACGAAAACGTATTTTTGTCCGGACTCCGGTTTAAAATCCCCCAATTCCGTAGCGTGTTCGGCTTGTTCTATGGCGATCAGCACGTAACCCTGGGAAACGAGTTCGTCGGCCAGATCCAGAACGTCCGGGCTGTATTCCCAGTCCACACTCTCGGTAGCACCGAGTGCGGTCTTCTGTATGTCCTTATGGGGTGGCCGGGCAGTAATCCCGCACAGGTGAATTTTCTCAATCCTGAAGGCGTCTGCCGTCCGGAAGACCGAACCCACGTTGTGGGAGCTCCGCACATCATCGAGTAACAACCTCAGCGGGTATTTGGGAGCCTTTCGAAACGCTTCGGCATCCAGGCGACCGAGTTCGGCATTCTTTCGTTTGCGGAAGGGAGTTTTCAACGATCGGACTTTAACTATTAACAAGATTCCCTGAGGAAGGCACCTGCTCCATACTTTTGAAAACTTTCGCATCCCTAAATGCAGGCAACCTATGGCCGGTAAAAGTAAGACAACTCCCTTAATGAAGCAGTACGCCTCTGCCAAGGCCAGGCATCCGGACGCCATACTTTTGTTCCGGGTGGGAGACTTTTACGAGACCTTCGGCGATGATGCCGTCGAGGCCGCCTCCATATTGGATATCGTCCTAACCCAGCGCAACAACGGAGGAGATCAAACCCCTTTAGCGGGATTCCCACACCACGCCCTGCAGACCTATCTGCCCAAACTGGTTCGCGCCGGTAAACGGGTAGCCATTTGCGAACAACTCGAAGACCCGAAACTGACAAAAGGCATTGTAAAGAGGGGCGTTACCGAACTCGTCACCCCGGGAGTGGCTTTGGCCGATGAGATCCTGAACCAAAAGAAGAACAACTTCCTGGCGGCGGTATACGAAGGCCGGAGGAACTGGGGCCTCTCCCTCCTGGACATCTCCACTGGAGAATTCCTGGCCACCGAGGGAGAACGGGCCTGGATCGAGCAATGCCTGCAGCATTATTCACCCTCGGAAGTGCTGTGGAACCGGAGCATCCGCAAAAAATCCGAAGAATGGGCTGGGCTGCCCTATATCTACTACCAGGACGACTGGATCTATCAGGAGGACTACGCCAGGGAATCACTGCTTAAGCACTTCCGCACGCACAGCCTGAAGGGATTTGGCTGGAACGACTTGGGATCGGGTCTGATTGCCGCAGGGGCCATTCTCCATTACCTGGGGGAGACGCAGCACACCCGGCTGGGGCACGTCAACCGTTTGCAGCCCATAAAAAAGGACCGCTACCTCTGGATGGACCGCTTTACCATCCGTAATCTGGAACTCTATGGAAGCCTTTCGGAAGGAGGGTGCAGTCTGCGGGAGGTGATCGACCGGACACGGACCGCAATGGGCGGACGGATGCTGCTGCGTTGGATCGCACAACCCCTGATCGATCGCGAGACGCTGGAGGAACGTCTCGATCTGGTACAAGTTCTCTGCGAACAACCGGATTCTCTGAACGATATACAAGAAATCCTGAAACGGATCGGAGACCTGGAGCGGTGGTTGTCCAAGCTTTCCACCCACCGGATTTCGCCGCGTGAACTGGTATCGCTGAAAAATTCCCTCAGATTATCGATGGAAATCCCCCCATTGCTCAGGGGATGGAAGCACCCGGCCTCCGATCAAATGGCCGAAGCCTGGCCGGACATGGGCACTTATATCGACCATATCGAGAGTGTGCTGGACGAGGATGCCGCCTCCCAGATCGGCAAGGGCCCTGTTATAGCAACCGGTTTTCACGAGGGTCTGGACGAGCTGCGAGGTCTGGCACATTCCGGCAAGGACTACCTCGATCAGCTATTAAAGCGGGAAAGCGAACGCACAGGTATTACCTCTCTGAAAATAGCGTCCAACAATGTATTCGGCTATTACATAGAAGTCCGAAATACCCACAAGGACAAAGTTCCCGAAGAATGGATCCGAAAGCAGACCCTGGTCAATGCCGAGCGCTACATCACCGAGGAACTCAAGGAATACGAAGCCCGTATTTTGGGAGCAGAAGAAAAATCAACCCAGTTGGAAACCCGACTGTTCGAAGATTTACTTCGTTCCCTGCAGCCCGCCATCGCCCCAGCGCAATCCCTGGCCCGGCTCGTGGCCCGGCTCGACTGCCTAAGCGGCTTCGCCGAGCTGGGAAGAGAACGCGGCTACGTGCGCCCGGAATTTTGTGAAGACGGAGAAATTGATATCCGCGACGGAAGGCATCCCGTTATTGAGGCTACGCTACCCCCGGGAGAGGCGTACGTACCCAACGACCTGAAGCTGAACAGAGATGAACAGCAGATACTGATGATCACCGGGCCCAACATGAGCGGAAAATCGGCCCTGCTACGGCAAACCGCCCTGATCGCCCTCATGGCGCAGATGGGTTCCTTCGTTCCGGCGGCATCGGCCCGCCTCTCCATAACAGACCGGTTGTTTACACGGGTGGGTGCCAGCGATAACCTCTCTCAAGGCGAATCGACCTTCATGGTGGAGATGAATGAGACGGCCTCCATCCTGAATAATTTATCGGACCGCAGCCTGATCCTCATGGACGAAATCGGCAGGGGAACCAGCACCTACGACGGTATCTCCATCGCCTGGGCCATAGCGGAATACCTGCACAATCACCCCATGCGTCCCAAGACCCTGTTCGCAACCCATTACCACGAGCTCAATCGCATGAATGAAGAGTTTCCGCGTATCCACAACTTTAACGTATCAGTAAAGGAGAACAAGGACTCGGTGATTTTCCTGCGGAAGCTGGTACGCGGTGGATGCGAGCACAGCTTCGGCATCCATGTGGCCCAACTCGCTGGTATGCCACAGACCGTTCTGCAGAGATCCAGGAAACTCCTTAAGGAACTCGAGGCCCCCCGGGACTCGTATCACATCGAGGAATCCCTGCAGCGCGTAGCCGAGGAGGACGTGCAGCTCAGCATATTCCAGCTGGACGATCCTCTGCTGGACGAAATCCGATCGGACCTGCTGCAGTTGGACATCGACCGCCTTACGCCGGTAGAGGCCCTGATGAAACTCAACGAAATCAAGCGTTTACTGGAAAAGAACAACAAAGCGATTTCCTAATTAAAAAAGGAGTGGCGCGATTCGGAGAAAAATATTAAATTTGCTATCCCAAAATTTTTTGGGGAGCCGCCAGCCGGTTTCTTTATACGATTTGCGAAAATAGCTCAGTTGGTAGAGCATCACCTTGCCAAGGTGGAGGTCGCGGGTT
>CAZKAP010000041.1:0-27914 GCA_964550895.1 uncultured Flavobacteriaceae bacterium | reverse complement strand
TTTCATTTGTTAAATTTTAAGTTTAAGTGTTTATCAGAGGCAAATGTAAACGGTTCGAATATATTAACAAAATCTAAAAACTATTTTTTTTAATCATTCGAAATCGCCTATAAACCCCTTTAAATAAGGCCAATTGACTCTCCAACTTCAACAAAAGCCGTCACCGCCTGATCGATTTGATCCCTGCTGTGTGCGGCCGATAGTTGAACGCGGATTCTCGCTTTTTCTTTTGGAACTACCGGATAAAAGAAGCCAATTACATAGATACCGCGCTCCAGGAGCTCGTCGGCCATGCGCTGCGAGAGAGCCGCGTCGTAGACCATAACGGCGACTATAGCGGCTTCACCGCCAATGAGGTCGAACCCCGCATTCCGCATTTTCTCCATGAAATACGCGGTGTTGTCCTTAACTTTTGACGGCAATTCCGGTGAATTCTTGAGAATCTCGAAGACCTTGAGACTCCCGCCCAGTATGGCCGGGGGAAGTGCATTGGAGAACAGGTAGGGTCGCGAACGCTGCCTGAGGAGTTCGATAATCTCCTTCTTGCCCGTGGTATATCCGCCCATGGCTCCACCGAGGGATTTACCCAAAGTGCCCGTTACGATATCCACCTTGTCCAGTACTCCTTTTTCTTCAGGAGTTCCTATGCCACTGGGGCCGATGAATCCTGTGGCATGGCATTCGTCGACCATGACCATGGCTTCGTATTTCTCTGCCAGCTCGCAGATGCGGTCCATGGGCGCAACCAGTCCGTCCATGGAGAAGACCCCGTCGGTAACAATGATCAGGAAGCGGCAGCCGTCTTCCCGTGCCGTCTTCAGCTGAGTTTCAAGGTCCCCCATATCGTTGTTTGCATAACGGTACCTCCTCGCCTTACACAGGCGGACTCCATCGATAATGGATGCGTGATTCAGGCTGTCCGATACGATGCCGTCCTGAGCCGTGAGCAGGGGCTCGAACAACCCTCCATTGGCATCAAAGGCCGCGGCATATAAGATGGTATCTTCCGTACCGTAGTATGTACTGATGGCCGCCTCCAGTTTTTTGTGCAGGTCCTGAGTCCCGCATATGAAACGCACCGACGACATCCCGAACCCGCGTTCATCCATGGCATCCTTGGCGGCCTGTATCACTTCCGGGTGATTGGACAACCCGAGGTAGTTGTTTGCACAGAAGTTCAGCACCCGGCTTCCGTCTTCCAGTTCGATCTCAACGCCCTGGGGCGATTGTATGATCCGTTCGCGCTTGAAGAGCCCGGCCTTTTCTATGTCCAGTAATTCCTTTTCCAGGTGGGCTTTGATCTGAGTGTACATATAAATAGGTTTGCTAAGTATTTCCGTTAACTGATTTCCCTGAGGACAACTGGGGTGCCCATGTAAACCAGGACGCTGCGGTGCACATCCAGGCCCAGTTCCTCCAGGGCTTTCCCATAAGCCCTGAGTTGTTCCTCGTGTCCGGCCTGGGGCGACCCGGTCTTGTAATCGAGGATGCCGACTCTGTTGCCGTCAAGATATACCCGGTCCGGCCGGAGCACTCTTCCGTCGGCCATGAGTATTTCCATTTCGTTGCGTATGGTATTTCCCTTTGCAAAGAACGGGCTTAATTCCGGGTGATGCACAACCCGGTCCAGCGATTCCCAGAGCTCCGGGCTGCACCCGTCGCCGGGTCGGGATTCCTGCCTGAGCCGAATCAGGTCCTCCGGTTCACGAATGCGGGAGAGATATTCATGCACCAGGTTTCCCCATTCCCGCTGCAGCCTGCCCTGTTCGGGATCTTGCCCCCCGCCCCTGTCCGAATCGGCCTGGTCCAGGGGCCGTGGGAGCACGAAATCCAGTTTTGCCTTCACCGACAAGGTCGGTCCCGAAGGAATTCCTTTGGTCGTACCCTCGCAGGGTTCACCCCATTCGGCCAAATGGCCGGAGCCGATTTCCATACCCTGTTCCCGGATGAATCCGTAAAGGACACCCGGCAGGGAAAGCTTGCCCTCCTTTCCCGCCGCAGGGGCCTTATCCCCGCTTCCGGACAGCCAGATGTACAACTCCGTCTCAGCCCGGGTAAGGCCCACGTACCAGAGGTTGAAGTGGTCGACCTGTTCGGCCAGATCTTCGCTGTCGAGGTAGTTGGCGGCAGAGGCCGAGATGCGCCGGTGGTCTTTATTAAGCCTGAACAGCAGGGCATCCACGGGTTCGATTCCAGGCGTGGGCAGCCAGGCGGCGGGCTTGCCGTGGTTACGGGACTCTTCAAAGGGAAGGAAGACGACGGGGTACTGCAGGCCTTTGGATTTGTGAATGGTCAGTATACGCACGGCGTCCAACGCCCCGGAAGATTGCACATACCATTCTTCCTTCTTCCGATCCCAGAGTTCGATGAATCCCAGGGGGGTGTGTCCGGGCCGCTTCTCGTATTCCCTGAGCTGATTCATCAGGGCCACGATAGCTTCGGGTTCCACTATCTCTTCGGGGATCAGGGGTACAATCCTCTGGGCAAATACGCTCAGGCCACGGTCCAGCGAAGTCAAGAGGTCAAAGGCGTATTCCTTTTTAAGAAAACCGATCGGATCGTCGACTGCCGAACTGAGTGCCTGGTGCGGGTCCGGTTGATTGGAACACAAGATGAACAGGGCCTCTCCGGCCGCGAGTTTATGGTCGGGATTAATGGCATAATGCAGGAGGTAGAGAAATAACCGGACTGCCGGGTAGTCACCCAGTTTCTGACCCCGTTCCGAAGTGACCGGTATGCCCAGAAGCTTGAGCTCCAGGGTAAGTCGTTCGATATCCCTGTTGCTTCGGACGAGTATGCCGACATCAGAGAAACGATAGCCTCTCTGGCGCAATTCGGCAAGGGTCACGGCCATTTTGGCGGCATAAAATCGGGGTTTATCGTCCGTGAATTCGAAGGGATCGATGGCGTCCACCCTCACATAGCCTTGCTGTTCCCGATGTGCACTGATGTCGAGGCCCGGCGCAAATAACTTCTTCAACCTTTGCGAGGCGCCCGAATCCAACGCATAGGTGAAAAAAGCGTTGACGAAACGAACCAGCGCTTTCCCGCTGCGGTAGTTGGTGCCGAGCTCGCTAAGCCGTGGTGGGTAAGCGAAGGTGATCGGTGTTTTTGCCTCTGCCTCTTCCATCAGGGCCATGAATTGGAATACATCTCCGCCCCTCCAGCGGTAAATGGACTGCTTGACGTCACCGACCAGGAAAAGGCCCGAGCCTTCCTCATTCTCGCCCGGGTTACTCAGGCTGTAGTCAATCAGGGGTATCAGATTTTGCCATTGCAGGGTCGAGGTGTCCTGAAATTCGTCGATGAAATAGTACTGGTAGCGTTCACCCAGGCGCTCGTATATATACGGGGCGGGCTGGTTGCGAACCTGTTCCGATATCCTCTTGTTGAATTCGCTGATGTGAATGAGCTGCCGTTCCTGATAGAGTTCGCTGACTTCCCGGTACAGTTCGATAAGCAACAGGGTGGGATAGAGGGATCGGATGGCCTGTTGGTAAAAGACTTCTGCGAAATAGGCATCCCTGATTTCGGGGTACAGGGAGCCTATACGCAAAGGGAGTTCTGTATCGCAACCGGGTTTACCCTTTTTAAAAATGCCCTTACCCACAGGCAGGGCCTCATCCCGTTTAACGGTAAAGCTTTCCGGTTTCAGCTCTTCTCCTCCTACCTTCCTGATGAAGCTCAGGAAGTGATGGGAGTAGTCCGAATCCGGGTAGCCGGCCTCCTCCATAAGCCGGAGTGCCTGTTCAGAGCGTTCTTTCCGAAGCTCCCTGAAACGCACCCTGTTCTTGTCCAGTTGTTGCCGCAATGCGGTCAGGTCGAGGCTGACGGATTCCCCGAGAGCCTTCATGTAGGGCAGGTCGCCCTCGGAAAAAACCCGTTTGCCAAAGGCCTTCAGATTTGCGCTGATGCTCCATTTCTGCTCTTCTTGCAACAGGGTGTTGACATAATCCATTAGGGCGTTACGCAGGTTGGACTCGCCGGAGCTGCGCTCGATAACCCGGAGAACTGCCATTTCCAGCAGTTCCTCATAGTCCAGTTCCACCTCGAAGTTCGGCGGAAGCCTGAGGTCGTGGGCAAAGGTCTGAATCAGTCGGTGGTTGAAACGGTCTATGGTAACGATGTCCAGGTAAGCATAATTGTGGAGTATGCTGCGCAACAGAATGTGCGAACGCCGCCTCAGGGCCTCTTCGGACAACCCCGTGGAATCGAGGAGTTCCCGGAACATGGAGTCTTTCCCGCCTTCGTCCCCGGAAAACAGGTGCAGCTTCTGAAGGACGCGCTCTTTCATCTCCTCCACGGCCTTATTGGTAAAGGTGATTGCGAGTATATGCCTGAAAAACAGGGGGTCCCTGGAACGCAAGAGCAGTCCGATAAAGTTCCGGGTCAGCCGGTAGGTCTTACCCGTTCCTGCGCTCGCACTGAAGATTTGAAACGGAGTGTTCAATGAAATGCATTTGCTTTGGTCAGTACTAATTTACGGGGTCCTTGGACTTAAAGCGGCCTAAACCGTATTTTTGCCAAGAACAAAAAATACGAGAAAATGGCATTTGAACTCCCTAATTTACCTTACGCATACGACGCGTTGGAACCACACATCGACGCGCGCACTATGGAAATCCACCATCAGAAACACCACAACGGCTACACGACCAAGCTCAATGATGCTATACAGGGCACAGAGCTGGAATCCAAGTCTATAGAGGACATACTGGAAAACCTCGATATGTCCAATATGGCCGTCCGCAATAACGGAGGAGGCTTCTTTAATCACAGCCTGTTCTGGGAAATTCTTTCACCTCAGGGAGGTGGTGTTCCGGGCGGAAGCCTCGGCGAGGCGATCGACGATTCCTTCGGCTCTTACGACGCATTCCGCGAAGCGTTTGCCAAGGCGGCGACTACCCAGTTCGGTTCGGGCTGGGCCTGGCTCTGCGTACACCCTGGAGGAAAGCTGGAGGTCTGCGGCACTCCGAATCAGGATAACCCTCTAATGCCCGAGGTGGGATGCGGAGGTCGTCCGATACTCGGACTCGACGTCTGGGAACACGCCTATTACCTGAATTACCAGAATCGCCGTCCGGACTATGTGGAGGCCTTCTTCAATATCATCAACTGGGAGAAGGTTCAGGTCCTTTTCGACGCGAATAGCTAGGAAAACAATTTCAACACTTCTGGACGAGGGGCCGATGGCAGAAATGCTATCGGCTTTTTTGTTTGGGTGTAGCGGACTGAAATTCAGTGAAATAGAAAAGGGCAGTCTCCTGCCCTTTTCGTCCCAAATCTTACCATAAACTTAACCTACTTATGCTATGGCAAATCTAAATTACCAGCTTTAAAAGAAATAACAAAGGAAATATTAAAATATTTATCCCTTGATCCATGGGGTATATCGGATGAAATGCACAAAAAAGGAGGTAACTGAACAGCTACCTCCTTGCCCCAAATCTTACCATGAACTTAAACTTACTTATGCTCTGGTGAATCAAATATATGCCCTGTTGATCCCGGGAAACGCACGAAATGGACGAAAGCGGAAATAAATCAGTCGAACGGCCGGGGGAAGGAAATGGGCAAATAAAAAAGGCGGAATTTCTTCCACCTTTTTTGCCCCAAATCTTACCATGAACTTAACAAATATGCTATGGCGTTCAAAAAGTAAACCCACTACAAGAGCGGGACGTAAATATACGATAAATGTCAAATTTTATCGACGAACTACAAAATTTTAGTACGCGCGTTGATTTTTGCCTTCGTAGAAGTTGACGAAGGCCCGGTGCACCACCCGCATCCCTCCGGGAGTGGGATAGTCTCCGGTAAAATACCAGTCCCCGAGATTCTTGGGACAACAGACGTGCAGGTCCTCCACCTCCTGAAAGATGATTTTGATCTCTGCCTTGATATTAGCCGGACTGAGCATCTCAGCAATCTCCGCAGAGATTTCCTCTGTACTGAAGTCCTCGTAGATTCGCTGCACCCAATTCTTCTCGATCGGCTCGCGGCTGGCCAGTAGTTCTTTACTTTTGTGGTACACTTCCTCCACCACGGCCAGTGTGCCTCTTTTTTTATGAAGGGAAAGGGCAGCGCGGAATGCCGCGAAGTCTTCCAGTTTGGCCATATCGATGCCGTAACAGTCCGGATACCGGATCTGCGGGGCCGAGGATACCACGATGATTCTCCTGGGTCCCAATCGGTCCAGCATGCGCAGTATACTCTTCTGCAGGGTGGTTCCCCTGACGATGCTGTCGTCCACGATCACCAGGTCGTCCTCGGATTTTACCGAACCGTAGGTAATGTCGTAGACGTGGGTGACCAGGTCGTCCCGCCCCTCGTCCTGGGATATGAAGGTTCGCAGCTTTGCATCCTTGATGGTGACCTTTTCGATGCGCGGCTGAACCTCGAGTATGCGGTGGATATCTTCGGAGGAGGGATGGGCCCCCAGTTCGCGTATGAGTTCTTCCTTCTTAATATTGAGGTAGCGCTGGGCCTCTCCGATCATGCCAAGGAAGGCAGTCTCTGCCGTATTGGGTATATAGGAGAACACCGTATTGGTCAGGTCATCGCCTACGATGTCCAGCACTTTTTTAAATACCCGTTGTCCGAGTGCCTTGCGTTCGTTGTAGATCTCCTGGTCGCTTCCCCGGGAAAAATAAATGCGCTCAAAGGAACAGGCCTTGCGTTCTCTGGGCTCCAGGATCTGCCTTACCTTACTTTCTCCGTTGCGTTTGATCAGCAGTGCATGGGCAGGCTCGAGTTCCCGGACCTCTTCGAAGGGTGCGTTGAATGCCGTCTGTATGACCGGCCTTTCGGAGGCCACGGCCACAACTTCGTCGTCCCGGTAGTAGTAGGCGGGACGGATACCGGAGGGATCGCGCAGTACAAAACTGTCCCCGTGGCCGAGTAACCCCGCCATGACATACCCTCCGTCCCAGTTCTTGGCCGACCTTTCCAAAATCTTCTTGAGGTTGAGTCGTTCTGCGATGAGTGGCGAGGCTTCCTTCTTGGTGTAGCCTTCTTTTTTGATTTCTTTGTAGAGTTTGGCCACGGCATCGTCAAGGAAATGACCGATGCGTTCCATGACGGTAATCGTATCTGCCCTTTCCTTGGGATGCTGTCCGAGTTCCACCAGGTTCTCAAAGAGCTCTTCCACGTTGGTCATGTTGAAGTTGCCGGCCACAATCAGGTTCCGGTGCATCCAGTTATTCTGCCTCAGGAAGGGGTGTACGCTCTCGATGCTGTTCTGTCCGAAGGTCCCGTAGCGCACATGTCCGAGGAATAGTTCGCCCACATAGGGGGCCATGCGTTTCAGGGCTTCGGAATCCCTGAACAGTTCGGGATGCTTATCCAGTACCGGTGCGATGCGCTCATTGATCTGTCTGAAGACGTCCTGTATGGGAGTCTGGGCATTGGAGCGAACCCGGCTGATGTACCGCTGTCCGGGATCCATATGAAGTTTGATGCTGGCAAACCCGGCTCCGTCCTGGCCCCGGTTGTGCTGTTTCTCCATCATCAGATACATCTTGTTGATGCCGTAAAGGGAGGTGCCGTACTTCTCTCTGTAGTAGTCCAGGGGCTTTAGCAGGCGGAGCAGGGAAATTCCGCATTCGTGTTTAATGGATTCGCTCATGTGCGAAAAAGGGTGATATGATGGATAGTTGGATTCATCCTTCTAGTTCGAACTGAAACTGGGTGAGGTCCTTGAACAGTTCCACCCGCATCAGTATTTCTTCCCGGCTCAGGTCCCACATGCGTTCGGTGCCCATCCGCTCCACACAGAAGGAAGCCAGGTTGGATCCGGAAATCACCGCGTTCTTCAGGCTGGGCATGGAGAAATTCAGGCTTTGGGACAGGTAGCCCGTGAAGCCTCCAGCGAAAGAGTCGCCGGCTCCGGTAGGATCGAACACCTCTTCCAGAGGGAAGGCCGGGGCGCAAAACACCTGAGAACCGCTGAAAAGCAGGGCCCCGTGTTCGCCCTTCTTGATCAGCACCACGGTAGGTCCCATTTTCTGTATGCGCTGTGCCGCCCTGACCAGCGAAAATTCACCGGTCAGCTGCCGGGCCTCTTCGTCATTCAGCGCCAGTACATCCACCCGGGAAATGATTTTAAGCAGAGAAACATAGGAGTGGTTGATCCAGTAATTCATGGTGTCCAGTACGACCAGCCTGGGTCTTCGTTTCATTTGGTCGAGTACACTGAGCTGGACGTCGGGATCGAGGTTGCCCAACATGACCACGGGGGCCTCGCGGAGGTGTTCCGGGACAACCGGTTCGAATTCCGCAAGCACATTCAGATCGGTGACCAGGGTTTCCCTGGTGTTGAGGTCGTTACCGTATTTGCCGCTCCAGTAAAAGGTCTTGCCGCCTTCGATTCGATTAACCGCACTGAGGTCAATACCGCGGCTCTCCATTTTCTTGAGCACATCCTCAGGAAAATCTTCTCCGATTACCGATACCAGGGCGGGCCGGCAGCGAAACATGGAGGCTGAAAGGCCGATATAGGTTGCCGAACCGGCTACGATGTGATCCGCTTTGGCGAAAGGGGTCTCAACCGAGTCAAAGGCTATGGTCCCGACGATGAGAAGATGGTTCATGCTTGTCCTTTATGCGGTAAAGATACGGGTTAGTCGCGGATACCCTCTTGGACTTAACAGCCTGCCATACCGGTCAGACCGAGTCTTCGTAGCCCTGATCGATTTCGAGTACGTCACCGAGTGCGGCCTCAACGGCCAGTTGGTCGCAGCGTTCGTTCTGAGGGTGGTCGTTGTGGCCCTTAATCCAGATAAAGCGGGGTTCGAAACGTTCCTGTAGTGGAAGGAACCTCTGCCAAAGGTCGACGTTCTTCTTCCCTTTAAAGCCTTTGCGCACCCAGGACTGCAGCCATTTCTTTTCCACGGCATCGGCTACATATCGGGAATCCGTATAGACGCAGACCTCGTAATCGTTACTTTTGAGCAGCTCCAAACCGGCAATCACGGCCAGCAGTTCCATGCGGTTATTGGTAGTCAACCGAAAGCCCGCGGAGGCCTCCCGTCTGTGCCGGGAGCCCTCGAGCTCCAGGATCAGTCCGTATCCGCCTCGGCCCGGATTACCCCTGGAGGCGCCATCGGTGTACAAGTTGATCTTACCTTTTTTCATGCAGCAGGGATTCGATGACCCGGGGAAAATGCTCCATCTCAAGCTGATGAATGCGACTGGCGATTCCTTTGGCGTCCGTTCCTTCAGGAATATCGACACGGATCTGTTCAATGATGGCTCCCTGGTCGTACTCCTCGTTAACATAATGTATGGTAATGCCCGATTCCCGGTCTCCGGCGGCACATACGGCCTCATGCACATGCATGCCGTACATGCCTTTTCCTCCGTATAGCGGCAGCAAAGCCGGGTGGATATTGATGATGCGCACAGGAAACGCCCGGATCCACGCTTCCGGAACCTTCCACAGGAAACCGGCCAGCACGATCAGATCCGGACGGTGCTGCCTGAGCAAAGCGGGTAGCATGTCCGGCTCGCGGTAGGCCGGACGGTTGAAGGTTATGGCCGGGATGCCCAGGCGCTTGCAGCGATCCAGTACTCCCGCCGCGGGGTTGTTGCAGTACACGGCAGAGACGATCACACTGGTTGAATCTTTAAAGTATGTGGCGATATTCTCGACATTGGAGCCTGAGCCCGATGCCAGGAGAACGATTCGTTTGGGTGGTGACTTCATGTACGCGGGTCCTATCGGGTATTGAGATCGAAAGTACACAATCACGGTGATACTGCCTTCTGCCTGCACTATCCGAACCGTTCATCTGCTGCCGTCGGGATGAAATGGGTGGGGGGCCATCCGGTACTATTTTAAGGACTGCTTAACATTCGATGCGCTTCCGTAGGGTTTATATCCAAAGTTTTATATTTTTGCCTGCATTTAATATCTAAAAGAAATACGTATGTCAGATATCGCATCAAGGGTAAAGGCTATTATCGTGGACAAACTCGGAGTCGATGAGAACGAGGTAGTTGCCGAAGCGAGTTTCACGAACGACCTGGGTGCTGACTCCCTGGATACCGTGGAACTCATTATGGAGTTCGAAAAGGAATTCGACATTCAGATTCCCGATGACCAGGCCGAGAACATTGCTACTGTAGGTCAGGCCATCAGCTACATCGAAGAAGCTAAATAAGACTCCTATAGGGGGCTTATGCAATTATCCATGCGGTTTCCGAACTGCATGGATAATTTTTTTAATTTAACCATAACAAGATACATATGGACACGAGGCAACTGAAACGAGTTGTGGTTACTGGTATGGGTGCCCTCACGCCCATCGGGAATACACTGGGAGAGTATTGGGAAGGCCTCCGCAGCGGAAAGAGCGGTGCCGCACCCATCACGTATTTCGACACAGAAAAATTCAAAACAAAATTCGCCTGCGAACTCAAGAACTACAATCCGGGAGATTTCTTCGACCGGAAGGAAGTGCGCAAGCTCGATCGCTTTGCTCAGTATGCGCTGGTGAGTGCTGCTGAGGCCATAGAGGATTCCGGTCTTGATATGGACCATCTGGACAAGTTTCGCACCGGAGTCATATGGGGAGCGGGTATCGGAGGGCTGGAAACCTTCCAGGATGAGGTCATGAACTATGCCAAGGGGGACGGAACACCCCGATTCAATCCCTTCTTCATCCCCAAGATGATAGCGGATATTGCCCCGGGGAACATCTCGATCAGATACGGTTTCATGGGCCCGAACTACACCACCGTTTCGGCCTGCGCATCGTCGGCTAATGCGCTGATCGATGCATTGAATTACATCCGACTCGGCAAGTGCGATGTGATCGTGACCGGGGGTAGCGAAGCGGCAGTAACCATGGCCGGGATGGGTGGTTTCAATGCCATGCACGCCCTGTCCACGCGTAACGACGATCCCTCGACTGCGTCTCGTCCCTTCGATGCGAATCGTGACGGTTTTGTGCTCGGTGAGGGATCAGGAGCGCTGATCCTGGAAGAATACGAACACGCTGTAAATCGGGGAGCCACCATTTATGCCGAGGTGCTGGGAGGAGGACTCTCGAGCGATGCCTATCACATGACTGCACCCCATCCGGACGGCATAGGAGTGGTCCGGGTCATGGAGAATTGCCTGGATGATGCCGGGCTCAAACCCGGTGACGTCGATGCCATAAATACGCACGGAACGTCGACCCCGCTGGGTGATGTGGCCGAACTCAAGGCGATCAGCAAGGTCTTTGGCGACCATACCACCAGTATCAATATCAATTCAACCAAGTCTATGACCGGTCACCTGTTGGGTGCGGCGGGTGCCATTGAGGCCATAGCCTCCATACTGTCCATTAAGCACAATACCGTGCCCCCAACCATTAATCACATTACGGCTGACGAGAATATTGATCCCAAGCTGAACCTCACCCTGAACAAGGCTCAGGAGCGGGAGGTGAACGTTGCGATGAGCAACACTTTCGGATTTGGGGGACACAATGCCTGTATCGTCTTCGGTAAGGTCAGCTGAAAGACCGTTTCGCCATGAAATTTGCTTCCAAAATATTTCATTCCCATCCTCCGGAGGATGGGAATTTTTTTTTGGAAATGAAGCGCATATTGGGATTTAAACCCAAGTCGCTCGAGATCTACCGCAAGGTCTTCGTTCACCGTTCGCTGAATCGCAGGGATTCGGAAGGAAACCCTCTGAATTACGAAAGACTGGAGTTCCTGGGCGACGCTATGCTCGGGACCATCATTTCGAAATACCTGTTTAATTCGGTTCCTGAGGGGGATGAGGGCTACCTGACCAAGATGAGGTCGAAGATCGTGAGCCGCAAGCACCTGAACCAGCTGGGAAAGGATCTGGGACTCATCGCTTTTGTCGAGAGTCGCATCTCCAAGGACCACTTCGGTGACAATATACACGGTAACGTATTTGAGGCCCTGATCGGTGCGATCTATTTGGATCGGGGGTACAAGTATTGCGAACGGTTCATACAGAATAAGGTCATCGAGCCCTATGTGGACATCGAACAGCTGGAGAGTCGGGTCATGAGCTATAAGAGCCTGATTATCGAGTGGTGCCAGAAGGAGAAGAAGCCTTTTCGCTTCGAGGTATACGAGGATACGGGTAACGACAGCGTGCGCCACTTCAGTGTTAAACTGCATATAGACCGAAGGATACTGGCCAAAGGCCGGGCCACGTCCAAGAAAAAAGCTGAGGAAAAGGCGGCCAAACGCGCATTTTTTGCCCTTCAGCACAAAATGGATGATGTCCGGAATACCGGATCGAGGTGATTCGATTAACTTTGCTCCGAACCTGTATATTCTATGGCCGTCCTCAAGCTAGCTGACGATTTCGATGTTCCCTACGCGCTGCTCGGGATCCAGTCCGGAAATGAGGACTATTGGCTAGCTTTCAATCTAAACAGGTGTCTTGGGCTCAGGCTCAGGCGATTGCGATCGGATTGCACGGTAGAGGGATTCGGGGACATTCCCAAATTCGAATACGACGACGAGCGCAACTATGCCAAATGGATACTGGTGCCCAATCGCATACACGAATCGCCGGAAGGCGGAAACGATTTCGCGGTAGGCCTCTTCCAGGATCACCAGCTCGGATCCACCCGCTACCTGATCGAGGATTTTCCCCATATCGATTACTTCCTGCGTATCGAGTCGGAAGAAGAAGGCATAGATGCCCGGGCCAAGAACCGGATTCAGGGACTTCAAGGGGTGCGGTGGGCAGGATCCATAGACCCTGATAAACTTAAAACCAAAGATGTAATCATATTCTAACCATGCCAGATTCTAAAAAAACCAAAATAGTGGCCACCCTGGGACCGGCGACTTCCAAGAAGGAGACCCTGAAGAACATGATCCTGGCAGGTGCCAACGTGTTTCGGATCAATTTCTCCCACGCCCAGTACGACGATGTAATCGAGCGGATTGCACTAATACGCGAACTCAATGAGGAGTTGGGGAAGAACATCGCCATATTGGCCGACCTGCAGGGTCCCAAACTCAGGGTAGGTGTTATGTCGGGTGAGGTGGTCGTAGCCAAGGACGATGAAATCGACTTTGTCACCGGTGAGCCCTTCGAAGGCACCCGGGAACAGGTCTACATGAATTACGACCATTTTTCAAGAGACGTAAAGCCCGGAGAGCGCATATTGTTGGACGACGGCAAGCTTATCTTCGAGGTCGTCGAGTCGAACGGGGAAGATCGGGTCAGGGCCCGGGTGATCCAGGGTGGACCCCTGAAATCCAAGAAAGGGGTAAACCTGCCCAATACGGCCATATCCCTGCCGGCCCTCACCGAAAAGGACATACGCGACGCGATTTTCGCCATAGAACAAGAGGTGGACTGGATCGCCCTTTCGTTTGTACGGCATGGCAAGGACCTGCTGGATCTGAAGGCACTGGTGGACAAGCACGCGGCCTACAAGATTCCTATTATAGCCAAGATAGAGAAGCCCGAGGCAGTAGAGAACATAGACGAGATCGTTAACAATTGTGACGGCCTGATGGTGGCCCGAGGCGATCTGGGTGTCGAGATTCCGGCCGAAGAGGTTCCGTTAATCCAGAAGAAACTGGTGGTGCGTGCCAAGATGGCGCGAATTCCGGTGATCATTGCAACCCAAATGATGGAGACCATGATCACCAATCTGACCCCAACCCGTGCCGAGGTGAACGACGTGGCGAATTCCGTTATGGATGGGGCCGATGCGGTTATGCTTTCCGGGGAAACCTCCGTGGGAAACTACCCGGTCGAGGTAGTCCAGAAAATGTGTAGCATACTAAAGACGGTTGAGAATTCGAGCCTGATCACCGTGCCGACCCGACACCCGCACGTAAGGACGAATCGCTACATAACCAAGTCCATCTGCTATCACGCCGCCAACATGGCCAACGAGATCGACGCCAGGGCGATCACCACCCTGACCAACAGCGGGTATACAGCCTTTCAGATTTCCGCCTGGCGGCCTAAGGCCCGCATATTGGTCTATACCTCCAACCGGCACATATTGAACCGCCTGAGTCTCCTATGGGGAGTCAAGGCCTTTTATTACGATAAGTTTGTATCCACGGACGATACCATAGAAGATGTGCACCGGATCGCCAAGGAGAGCGGCTTCGTCAAGCCCGGCGACATGACCATCAGCCTTGCGGCCATGCCGATCAAGGACAAGGGTATGGTGAACACCCTCAGGGTGACGCTGGTGGACTAGAGCAGATACGAAAGGCCCCGGAAGTAAAAATTACTGCCGGGGCCTTGTGTTTTCGGGGAGAAGGATGGAAGAATCAGGCGACTTCCCGCTCGTACGCTATAAAGTTCACCAGTTCTCCTTTCTTATTCCAGATAGGTTCGCCCTTTATCCAGCAGCGGTACTTGCTTCCATCTTTTCGATAGTTTACGATGACCTCTTCGAAAGGCATGAGGTCCTGTATGGCTCTGGATATCCGTTCGGTAGTCTTCTGACAGGTGTCTGGTCCCTGAAACATATTCGGCTTTTTACCGATAAGTTCAAAAGACCGGTAACCGTTCATCTGATAAATATTGCCAGAGGCGTATTCTATATTCAGGTCGGCGTCTGTGATCAGGAGCACATTCCTTTCCACCAAAAGGGAAGAACGAAAGTCGATTACCCGATCCCATTTGTGGTTCCTGGCCAGTCTGTTGAGTTGCTCAACTTCCGGCAGGGAGTTAAACAAATGATCCAGATGCATCGCATACAGGTCCCAACTGGCTAATGGAATGGGCGCCATGTCGGTTCTAATTTTCATGGTTTTGCTTATACGTTTGACATCAAATAACGTATTTTCCAAAAGTCGGCTTGTGCATTTCTGCTACTTTAACACTTATGTCTAAGTTGAAAGGCAATACGGCCGCATATATAACGTCATCGCTGAACACTTTTCTTAAAAATCAGTCGGTTAATCCGGGGTTTCCGGACTCGGTTATCGCTTCAGATAACATAAATCACTGGTTTAAGGAGAAATATGGGCTTGCTGTTCGATCGTATTTTTGTTTAATCTCAACTGGTTCCTGACCTCGTAGCGGAGGGCTGCCAATTCCCGATGGTTATCCGGTGTGCCTCTAAAAGTTTCTGCGAAGGGCAATCTTCATCGCCCACTGGTACTTGCCTGGGGTGATATAGGTCCAGCTGAGGTAGTCGAAAAGACCCAGGTAAACGGACTCCCAATAGAATATGTTGAGAAAGTACGTATAGGAAGCCTTCCTCCGTATTTCCCTGAGTTCATCCTTGTCGATCCCATTGAGCGCCAAGAGGTTTTCGGATTGACGCACCTCTTCCGCAGTGAAGGTGGCATCCAGGAATGGCCGGCTGATATGAGACCAGATATCTGTGCGGTTGCGCACGGGTATGTCGTTTTCCCTGGCAAACAACTCCAGGTGGTGGGCCAGTATGGGCTTGACAAAAATCACCTCGTTGCCCCGGCGAACCAGAGAAGGGGGGAAGGTATTCAGATTCACCTCATCTATCTCCCCGGCCCGTATGATACGCTCTTTGTGGAGGGGGCTGGTTCGGAAAAAGTATCCCTTGGGGAAATCGATGGCATCCCTGTTAAAAATGATGGATACGTTGCTGAAACTCCTTCTCAAAACCGCGGATTTTGGGGAGAAGAAGATACAACCAAAGGATAAGAGGCCGATCTTAAATTATGTGAATTTTTCATTCCCTAATGGTTAGGGAATGATGATCTGAACCCTAGTAAATACGCTGGAACTGACGGAGGAAACGCAGGTCGTTTTCGCTCAGCAGACGGATGTCCGGAATCTGGTGGAGCAGCAGGGCTATTCGGTCGATGCCCATCCCAAAGGCGAAGCCACTGTATTTGTCCGGATCGATTCCGCAATTGTTGAGGACGTTGGGGTCGACCATCCCGCAGCCCATGATTTCCAGCCAGCCCGTTCCTTTGGTCATGCGGTAATCGGTTTCGGTTTCCAGCCCCCAGTAGACATCGACCTCCGCCGAGGGTTCCGTGAACGGGAAGTACGAGGGACGCAGACGGATCCGTGAGGTGCCAAAAAGGGCCGAGGTGAAGTACTCCAGGGTTTTTTTCAGATCAGCGAAGGTCACGTGTTCGTCTATGTACAGGCCTTCAACCTGATGAAAAAAGCAGTGCGAACGGGCCGAAATGGCCTCGTTTCGGTAAACTCTACCGGGGGAAATGGTCCGTATCGGAGGTTTATGGGCCTCCATATAGCGAACCTGTACCGAGGAGGTATGGGTACGAAGGAGTATGTCCGGACTGGTCTGAACGAAAAAGGTGTCCTGCATATCCCGTGCAGGATGGTGAGGCTCCAGGTTCAGGGCCGTGAAGTTATGCCAGTCGTCTTCGATCTCCGGCCCTTCGGATATGGTAAACCCAATAGAAGCAAAAATCTCGCATATGCGCGCCCGGACAACCGAGATCGGATGCCGGCTTCCCGTTTCCCGTTGCAGGCCCGGCCGCGTCAGGTCGGTGCCCGAACGGCCATCAGAAGTATTCTTTTTGATTTGTGCTTGCAGTTCATCCAGCTTTTCCTGAGCGGTTTGCTGCAGTTTATTGATCGTCTGCCCGTAGGCACGCTTTTCACCGGGGTCCACGGTCTTGAAGAAGGCAAACAATTCCTTCAGCAGCCCTTTTTTGCCGAGGTACTCGATCCGGAATTTCTCCACTTCCTCCGGATCTGCACTCTGAAAGGCCTCTACCTTGCGGATTTCTTCTTCGATCTTTTCAAGGGTCATTCCTCTGAATTAAGGGTCAAAAGTACTTCTTTGTCCTTGTAAATAAAAGTGATCAGCAGGTGCACGGCGACCCCGCCCAGCAGGTGCCAGATCCAGTGCGTGCCCATGGGCAGCAGCTCCTGCCTCAGGTCGACACTGCGGAAGAAGACCGCTACGAGGAAAATGCCAATGGCTCCCGCTACCCAGCCGATATGCCTCCATCCGGTGCGGATCATATAAATCAGCAGGGGCAGGGCTATGGTGAGTGCGGTGATCAGATAGCCGAGTGAAATCCGAAGGCTTCCGGGTATGGGCAGGAATCGAAGGCTAACCGAAAAGGCCACCAATGCAGAGAAGATCAGTGCCCGCTCCCATGCCTTGCGACTGAGTTTGCTAATCATGTAAAAGACAAAGGAAAGGGAGAGCAGCATAATGGGAAGCCAGTCCAGCACCAGCCAGAACTCGGCACTGCGGGTCCCGTGAAACATCAGGCCTCCGATCAGGCTGAGCGCGATCACGGGAAGTACCCAGGCCAGGTAGGTATGTGCGCGAACGTTTCGGTAAACCCGTTGCCCCCAGTAGATGAGGATAATCAGAAATATCAGATTGCTAAAGGTATTAAAGGGCTCGACCGGGAACCTTCCTTCGATAGTTTCTCGGTAGATCGGCCCGGAATCATTGGGAAAGGGTAAATCGCGGGCGGACATAAGGGCGCGGCCGAAGAGCAGGAATAGCGAACGCATGACTTAAGGCATCCAGGTTACTTCGCCGGTTTCTATGTGATAGAAGGCTCCGATCATCCGTATTTCCCCCAGGTCTTCCAGGTCCTTTAGTATGGGGCTCTTATATCGGATCTCCCCCAGGGTTAGCGCCACGTTCTTCTTCGCCACGGCGTCGACGAATGTGAGGTTTTTAGAATTCCTTTTTTTGAGGTCTCCCGGTTCCTCCACGGCCCGGACTGCCGGCTGTATCTTGTTCAATAGGCTCGTCAGGTTTCCCATATAGACTCCGTCACAGGCACCTTTTACGGCCCCACAACTGCTGTGTCCGAGAACAACCAGTAGCTTGGTCCCGGCTAGTTTACATGCAAATTCCAGGCTGCCCAGCAGGTCGTCGTTGATTACGTTTCCGGCCACTCGCGCCGAGAACAGGTCTCCGATTCCCATGTCGAAAATGGTTTCTACGGGTACACGGGAGTCGATGCAGCTCAGGACGGTGGCGAAGGGGTACTGGCCTGTGGAGGTCTCGCGTATCTGGGCGGTCAGGTCTCGCTTAACCATCTTTTGGGTCAGGAACCGGGTGTTTCCGGCCTTGAGCATCTCGAGTGCAGTCTCATGGGTCTGCGCCGCCTGTGTCGTTGCGTTCTGTGCGATCATACGCTTGGGTTATAAGGCATTTCGGGACTTGCTCCGGAAGTATTCGTGATAACTGTCCGGGTTTTCGATTTCACCGTTCTCGGAAATCAGCTTGATATCGATGTGCCTATTGACGGCCTTTTCCGCAAATTCATCCAGGATCTCGATGATGTCCGAGTCCAAATAGCGCGTATTCCGGACGTCAAGTTCCAGGTAGGTGTGTTCCGGCAGGTTGTCGAGCTCCTTGAGGATGGCTCCCTTGTTAAAAAAAGTGACCTCTTCGGCCAGCGTCATTTTTATACGGTGCTTGCCGTTGCTCTTGTCCCGGATATGAAGGAAATGTGAATTCTGGTAGCTCTTAAGGAGGATTACGACTATGCCCACCCCGAGCCCAAGCCCTATACCCTTGAGCAGATCGGTAAATACGATTCCGATGATTGTGGCGATAAAGGGGACGAATTGCTTCCAACCCTTCTCGTACATCTGCGCAAACAGGGAGGGTTTGGAGAGCTTATACCCCACTACCAGGAGGACGGCAGCCAGGACCGAAAGCGGTATCTTATTGAGCAGTCGGGGGATCAACATTACAGATACCAAAAGGAGAAGGCCGTGTAAGATGGCCGAAAGTTTGGAGCGATTCCCGGACTGGATATTGGCCGAACTGCGCACGATGACCTGGGTGATGGGCAAGCCCCCGATCAGTCCCGAAAACACATTCCCAACCCCCTGGGCAATCAGCTCGCGATTGGTCGGGGTGACCCTCTTGTAGATGTCCAGTTTATCCGTGGCTTCTACGCACAAAAGGGTTTCCAGGCTGGCGACCAGAGCGATGGTAAAGGCCGTGACCCAGATCTCGCGGTTACCGATGGCTGCGAAGTTCGGTGTGGTGAACTGACCGAAGAATTCTGCCGCCGATTCGGGCACGGGGACATTCACAAGATGGGATGCGGTAATTCCCCAACGCGGGTCGGTCTCTGTGAGCAGGAAGTACAGGATACCGATGACTACCGCGACCAGGGGCCCCTGAATCACCTTGAAGAAACGGCCCTGCTTTACCAGGAACTGATCCCAGAACACGATTACGGCCAGGCCGATCAGGGCGATAAGTGTGGATCCCGGACTCAGGGCATCAAATATGCTTGTGATCTCGCTGAAGGTGGTTTCCCCATCGACCTGACGAAAGGCGAAGTCTCCTTCGGGGTCCCGGTCGATTCCGAAAAAATGGGGAATCTGCTTGAGTATGATAATGATTCCGATACCGGAAAGCATGCCCTTGATTACCGCTGACGGAAAGTAGTACCCGATCACACCCGCCTTGAGTAGGCCCATGACGATTTGGAAAACCCCCGCCAGAACAACGGTAAGCAGGAAATTCTCGAATCCTCCCAGCGCGGTGATGGCGGTGAGTACAATGGCCGTGAGGCCAGCCGCAGGCCCGCTCACGCCCACCTCGGAGCCGCTTATGGATCCCACGAGTATGCCGCCCAGGAAACCCGCGATGAGGCCCGAAAACAGAGGTGCCCCACTCGCCAGTGCAATTCCCAGGCAAAGGGGGCAGGGCCACAAAGAATACGACCACGCTCGCGGGCAGGTCGTACCTCAGATGTCGGAACATAGTTTATCTATTGGTCGGACTCCAGGATGGGATTTCGTTTCCTTTAAGCCGCATAATGCTCTCCAGAGGCATCCAACCCGTTTGTCCATTCTGAAGGCGTACCCGGGTCCATTCGTCCAGCTCGTCCAGGACGTAGACCTTGGTTCCTTCGTGCAATTCGAAGAGTATCTCTGAGCGATTGTTGGGTGCGCTGGTCAGTGCGACTTTTTCCTCGAAGATAATGGCTGGTTGTTCGTTCACATATCTTCTGTACCCTCCCACGCTGGCGAGAAGACTCAGTAAAAACAGAAAGCTGGCCGCTACACCCAGTGTGAAAAACAGGCGCTTTCTCCGGCTTCCGGCTGCTAGGAAATATACGACATAAAAACCGGACAGCAGTATGGCAAACCCGACGGCTAGTGCTGCCCAGGTATCGTAGTGGAGGGAACCCAGCAGGAGGGATCCTACCCGCTGGCTGAAGGTTGCGGGAAGGACTTCGATATCGTCGATCTTCATTTGTTCGGCAAACTTTAGGTTCTGCTGGATCTCCCGGTCTCCGGGCTTGAGAAGGAGGGCCTTCTCGTAGTAAAAAATACTGAGACCGATATGTCCCATTTTGTAGTGCGTATTCCCGAGATTGAAATACAAATTGGCGGAATGCCTGCCACTCCTGAGGATACGCTCGTAGATCGCCGCGGACTCCTCGTATTTCTCGAGGTTGTAGAGCTTGGCGGCCTCTTCGAACCGATCGAGATCAGAAAGCGCTGGTTTTTCGCCCTGAAAGGGATATAAATCGCCGCCTGTGAGGCCGATGACCCAGAGCAATAATCCGATTTTCCACTGCTTCATTTTACAGGCTTTTATCCATTTTGGGCAGGACTCCGGCGGCCTTCTCGTAATCCCGTTTCATCTCTGCCTGAGTCAGCGGGCTGTACCGGGCCATCTCGCAGGTCTCCAACAGTCCAAGGAAGGCTTCTCCCAGCTCCTCGTCCAGCCCGCGAGACCTGAACTCTTCGCGAATCTGATCCTTGGTAATCTGGGCCGTATCCAGGTGCAATTTGGCCTTGATGAAGTTGTACAGGGCTTTTTCCAGAGCGATGTAGAAGTCATCCTCGGAGTCGATGGCTGTTCGCGCTTCGCTCAGGTAGCGCTTAACCAGTTTATGAGCCCTTTTACGCTGAAGGCTCAGGGGGTTCTTTGCCGCCTCCATACGGCTCCTCTTCCACCATACGGCCATGGGTATCAAGAGCATGGGCACTACCATACCCAGATAGAAGCCCAGGGATCCCAGGAACTTGCTATCCGATATTTTTTTGAGTTCCGGCCGGATCTTAATGAAATGAAAATTATCCGCCGTCACCGCCTGTATACGGTTTCTGCCGGTCACCGCCGTGGCGGTACCCGACGGGTTCGCCGCATTACCGCTAACTTGTATATTGCTTTCCCCGGAACGCAGGGTGCGATAGGTTCCGGCCGATGGATCGAAGAAGCTGAACTCGACCTCAGGTATGGGATATCTCCCCCCGTATTGCGGGATCACCGTGTAGCTCTGGGTCACGCTGCCGTTTAGCCCGGAATGTAGGGTACGAACATTCTGGCTGAGTTCGGGTTCATATACTTCCAGGGAACTGGGAAGCACGAGCTCCGGAAGCTGAAAGAGCTTCAGGTTACCCTTCCCGCTGACCGTAACATTGACTTGTAAGGACTCGGTTGCCTCCAGCTCGGTCCTGCTGGGTGTCACTTCGAATTCAAAGGAACCAACGGCCCCATTGAAACTTTCGGGCTGACCGGCCGTGGGCAGGGGCTTGACGTTGACCGTTCGCGCCGGGGCAGTAATGCGTTTAGTGGCCGATACGTATTCCCGGCGACCGAAGAAGTCCCTCCGGTTGGTAGGAACCTCGACAAAAACATCTATACTTAGAGGCTCGATACTCAGTTTACCCGCCTTTTGCGGATAAAGAACCGCCTTGCTGAGCTCGACTGAGATATAAGGTTCACCCTTGTAGGTGACGTTCTTGAATTCGTATTTGTCGATCGGGAAATTCTGACTCCAGAAATCCGGGTACTTGGGCTGTTCTACGGGGTTAAAGCTATTGGCCTTGGTAGAGGAACTGATGTAGAGCCGGTAGGTAACGCTGACTGCCTCGTTGAGATACGGATTGGTAGTGGAAAGCTCGGTAACCAGAAAAACGCCCTTTTCCACCAGGTCTTCCGGACTGGGTGGTGCGTTCGGATTATCCACCGCCTGAGTAACCGTGATAGTAACCGGTGAGGTCTTGTAGGTTTTTCCATCAATCTCTATGGACGCCTGGCCTATGCTGAATCTGCCTTTCTTTTGAGGACGCAGGGTGTAGGTATAGGATTTGGAATAGCTTCGTTTACCATTGATCCAGGACGAACTGATCGACTGCATAGGCCCGATGAGTATGTCAAAACCCCTGAAGTCGGGTGGAACAAAGTTGTCTCCGTCCTTGTTCATGACAAAGGTGACCTTGAGCCGCTCATTTAGGCCTAGTGATTTCTTGCTCACATTAGCCGTAAAGGAAACCCCTCCTTTATCCTGGGCAAGAGCCGAAGGACCGAAGGCGCACAGGCCGAACAGCAGCCAGGCCAGTAAACCCGATATGTGCACGCCACCCCTCATTACCAGTCCTTATCTGTCTTTATGGGCTTGCCCTTTACCTTCTGGGCCTGTACTTTTTCCTGCACCCGTTTCTCTTCGTTCTCCAGTGCTTCCAACAGATTCAACAGGTTTTGTTTGGAAAGCTGGTCCATCTTGGGTCGAGCCTTCTGCTTGTTGTTGTTTTCCTGCTTGTCGTCTTTCTTGTCTCCGGGTTTTTCGGATGGCTTGTCCTGGGACTTATCCTCGCCGTCCTTAGGGTCGTCTTCGTCACCTTCGTCACCCGATTTCTTCTCCTTGTCACCGTCTTCTCCGTCGGAGCCTCCTTTGTCCGAGTCTCCTTTCTGGTCCGAATCGTCGCCTTCTCCCTGGTCGCCCTTATCCTTATTGTCCTGGTTCCCTTCGCCGTCCTTGTTTTCCTGATCCTGGTTCTGGTTCTGGTTCTGGTTCTGGTTCTGAGGAGGGTTCTTCTTGAGCATCTCTTTGGCCAGGGCGTAGTTGTACCGGGTCTCGTCGTCGGCAGGGTTATTCTTCAGGGCCTCCTTGTAGGCCTTTACCGCGCCCTGATAGTCTTTCTTCTGCATCAGCACATTGCCCATGTTGTGGTAGGCCTGATGCCTCTCCGAGCGGGTCTCCGCATGTTCAGCCGCCTTCTTGAAGTAGCCGAAGGCTTCTCCGTAGCTATCGCTTCGGTACTGAGTAGTCCCCAGGTTGTAGGCGGGTGCCGATAAGTCAGGCGCCTTGGACTGGGCTTTCCTGAAGGTGGCCTCAGCGGCGATTTTTCGATCCTGCAGGTAGTCCTTATACCCATTGAACGTCATGTTCAGCGCCTCTCTGCGGTCTCGATCCGTATCTTCCTGAGCCACGGCCCAGGCAGGGATAAGCGAAACAAAAAGAATATACAGTACACACCTATGCATTCTCCTTGGTTTTTTCATTAAACAGATTCAGCTTTTCGAACCAGGCCGTTTTTCTTTCGAGGGTAAAGATATCCAGGAGGAGGAAAACGAACGCCGCCCCCAGGAACCATTGGAAAAGATCCCTGTATTCGGTAATCTGCTGAGATTCGTATTCAATTTTGTCGATGGTGTCTAAGGATGCTTTCAGAGCCTCCACGGCGGCTTCTGTATTGGAGCCGTCGATATAGGCTCCATCCCCGAGTTCGGCTATGCGTATCAGTTCGTCCCGATCGAGACGGGTCACAACCACTTCGCCCTCGCTGTCCTTTTTCAGTATTCTGCCCTGCGGAGTGTCTTCGGGTATGGGACCGCCTTTATCGGTACCCACCCCCACGGTAAATATCTGAATGCCATTTCTCCTGCTCAGCTCGACTGCGGCATCGGTGATTTCATCCACATGGTTCTCTCCGTCGGAGAGTATGATCAGCACGCGGTTAGTCTGCGAGTCGTCGTCGAAATAGGTGGCCGCGAGCTCTATGGCCGCTCCGATGGCCGTACCCTGTGAGGATAGCATGTTGGTATTCATGCCCTGAAGGAACATGCGGCCCGAGCCGTAGTCGGTCGTTATGGGTAGCTGTGGATAGGCCTGGCCCGCATAGGCGATGATCCCAATGCGGTCACCGGCCAGGGTCTTCAAGGTTTCGGAAACCAGTCGCTTGGCCTTTTCCAACCGGTTGGGCTTGATGTCTTCGGCTAGCATACTCTTGGAAACATCCACAGCGAAAACGATGTCGATCCCCTGTCTGCGGACGGTTTCCACCCGGGTTCCCACCCGGAAATTCGCCAGTGCCATAACCATGGCGGATATGGCCAACAGGAAGAACAGCCTTTTGAGTCTCGCCTTGGTAAGGGACATCTCTGGAGCCAATCGTTGGAGTATTTGGGGTGAGGAGAAGTATTTCCGCGTGCGGGCCTGCCACCGGGCGTATAGCAGATAGCCGAACACCAGCAAGAACAGGCCGAACAACAGGTAGAGCATACCCGGCTTTTCCCAGTTGGTGATTCCCCATATGTGGATGTAACAACTCATCGGCTATACAAATGATCGGAAGACCGTTATTCCCAGCAGCCATTCCAAAGCGAGCAGGGCCAGTGCGGCAAATATCCAGGGCCGGTACTTTTCCTCGTATGAATAGTAACTAATATCTTCGATTTCCGTTTTCTCCAGCTTGTTAATTTCATTATAAATCTCCTGCAGGGAGGTATTGTTGGTAGCCCGGAAGTACTTTCCTCCGGTAGTCCGGGCAATCTCCTTGAGCAGTTCCTCGTCCAATTCGACCTTGCGCAGGTCGTAACGGAAGCTTCCATCCCGGTTCAGGGCGACCGGGAACAGGGCGTTGCCGTTCGAACCCAGGCCGATCGTATAGGTCTTGATTTCCAACTCAGCTGCCAGGTCCGCCGCCGTGGTGGGTTCTACGAAACCTGTATTATTCACGCCGTCGGAAAGGAGTATGATTACCTTGCTTTTGGCGGTACTTTCCTTCAGGCGGTTTACGGCAGTTGCCAGGCCCATACCGATGGCGGTTCCGTCTTCCAGTTCCCCGTAGGCCAGGCTCTTGATGGTTTTCTTGACTATAGCCTTATCGGTGGTAAGCGGAGTCTTCGTAAAGCTTTCTCCCGCGTAGGCCACCAGCCCAATCCGATCGTTTGGGCGATCGTCTATAAAATTGGACGCGACCTCCTTGAGTGCTTCCAGGCGATTGGGCCTTAGGTCCCGGGCATACATACTGGTCGAGACATCTATGGCCATCATAATATCGATACCGCGTGTGGTCTTGGTACGGGTGGAGACGGATTCGACGCGCGGACGTGTAATGGCAACGATAATCGCGGATAAGGCGAGCAGGCGTAATATGATGAGTACGGGCCGAAACCGGGTGTACAGGCTTCGAATTTCCAGCCCCTTTATGCTGGGCACACGCAGGGTCGCCTTCTGCCGGTAGTATCTCAGGTAATACCAGGCCGCCAGGAGCGGGAAAATGGCAAAAAGCCAGAACCATTGAGGGTTTGCGTATACGACTTCGTTCATCACAACTCCAGGCTAACTTCGATTGAATTCATTACGCGTTCCGCCACCTTCCCGGACAACGGGTCGTCCAGCCTCCAGGTCAGATGTATCCACTGGTAGAATCCCGGCCCTCCAAAGGCGATGATGGCGTAGCGCCCCTTGACAAAATCCCCGGTCTCATCGACCTGGAATTCCCCGGATCCGAAGACCTTAAGCCCGGTCACCTCTCCTTCCCGGGTCGTAAACTCTTCCTGTTTGGTAATCAAGTTCCGAGACGAGCGACTGGTTTCCATGGTCCGGAATCGGTCTTCCAGTACCTGCTCCAATGGGGGTTCCTTCTTCAGGTCTCTAAGTACTGCGGATTTGACCTCCACGGTGAACAGTCCCCCGCGAAGGTGGTACTGAAACTGGCTCTGATCCCGGATCAGGGTATCGGGCTCCTGAGCAATCCGCGACTGATATCGCGTGAGTACCTCGGGGGTCTGCACGCTTATGGGGGGAAACCCATAGGTGCTGGAGACCCATTCCCTGGCCTGTAACGTCTGTCCCTCCTTGCGCTGTCCGGGTACCAGCCAACCCAGTTGCCAGGCGACCACCAACAGGAGTGCGGCCGCGCCGACCAGCGGTAAAACCCGGTTGAACAAATGCTTCCGCCTTTTCTCTAGCGTGGCTACCTCGGCATTGATCTGTTCTTCTTCGACGTTTTTCTCTGCCAGGAGCTCTTTAAATGCCTCTTCGATTTCGGTTATCAGTTCCCGGATTTCCTTCAGGTCACCTTCAGCCACCGAATCCTCCGGACGGGACTTGGCGAACTTGACCAGGTCGGCACGGTCCAGAACCGTTCTCAAACGCCTGCGCTGTTCTTCGCTGAATGTAAACACCTCGTCCTCGCCGACTTCATTTCGATAGACTTCCAGAAGTTCCATCAGTTGGACGGTCGTCAGTTCTGAAGCCGACAGGCCAATACGCTCCTCCAGAAAATCCCGTGTAATGTCGGTGAGGCGGGTGTAGAATTCTTTAGTTCGGTTTTCGAGCAACATACGCGACTCCCCCAATTCATGGAGGGAAATGTCGGCTCTCTCGTATGGGCTCAACTGCTGCCAGTTTCGTCTAAAGCGACTCAGCACAGAAGACCTGCTGCGAACCAGGTAATACCAGAGCAGCACAAATCCGATCAAGAGGACCAGTAAAAGGTAAGGGAACCAACTCCAAAACCCAAGGCTGTTTCGGTTTACCTTTCGTATGTCCTTGATGTCAAAAAGCCCCTGCTCGGTGGTATCGACCAGTACTTCCCGCACCCGAATACGAAACGAATCCGTGTAATAGGGCAGGCGGTCGACGGTTACCTGCTGACGGGGTATCAGATACGAACCGCTGTCATAGACCGAAAGGCCGTAGGTTTTTTTCAGCATAGCCATACGGTCGGTAATGCTGGTATCAACGGCAGGGGTATCGATCACTTCCAGCGGTAAGAAGGTCTGTCCCTTGGGGAAAATGACCCGAAGCGCCGTGTCGACTTCCACCTCTATGGTCAGGGTCACCTGTTCTCCTATGCGAATGGTATCCCGGTCTATACCCACCTTCATGGACACCTCCTGGGCAGACAACCAACCGCAGGTTAGAAGAGCTATCAAAAGACCCCATGGATTCCATATGAACTGCACGCTCTCCTTCATCGGTCAGGCCCTGTTTTTGAAATAGCCCAAAAGGGTTCTAACGTAGTTGCGATCGGTCCGGCATTCGATTCTTCCGGCCCCGGATCTCTGAAAGCTCTTGTGGAAATAATCGGCATGAGACAGGTAGTACTGCTCCAGTTTCTTTCGCACTTCGCGCGATTGTGTAGGCACATACTCCACGAGTCCGGTCTCGGAATCTTCCATGGCAACCAGGCCGAGGTCGGGTATGCTTTCCTCCAGCGGATCGAAAAGCCGTATTCCCGTTATGTCGTGTCGATTGGCCAGGATTTGAAGGCGCGATACGTAGTCCTTATCCAGGAAATCCGAGATGACAAAGACGATAGATTTCTTCTTCAGAACGTTCGAGGTAAAGTACATGGCCTCGCTGATATCTGTCTTTCGGCTTGCCGGGCGGTATTCCAGCAATTCCCGTATAATCCTCAGAACGTGGCTGCGTCCCTTCTTAGGCGGGATGTACTGCTCGATCCGGTCCGAGAACATGAGAAGGCCTACTTTGTCGTTATTCAGCATAGCGGAAAATGCCAGTGTGGCCGAAATTTCGATCTGCAATTCCTTCTTGAACCGGTCGCGGGATCCGAATAAGCCCGAACCACTGACATCGACCAACAGCAGAAGGGTCAGTTCCCGTTCCTCCTCGAACACCTTGACATGGGGCTCGTTGTAGCGCGCGGTTACGTTCCAGTCGATGCTCCTCACATCATCTCCATAGGTATACTTGCGAACCTCACTGAAGGTCATCCCCCGGCCCTTGAACGCAGAATGGTATTCCCCGCCGAAAATGTGATCCGACAAGCGCCGGGTCTTGATTTCGATCTTTCGTACCTTCTTTAATAGCTCTTTCGTATCCATGCGGGTGATGGCTGCGATTAGGTGGCAGTTGATCCGATCCGTTCGCGGACCGGTATCGATTAAGGGACTTCGACTTCGTTAACCACCTGGGAAATCAGGTCATCGGAAGTGACGTTT
>CAZKAP010000040.1:7478-28113 GCA_964550895.1 uncultured Flavobacteriaceae bacterium | reverse complement strand
ATGATTTGATGAAAGGTCGAACAATCGTTTTTTCGGGTGATTTAATGATGGATTTAAAAAAATCATACATTAAGGCTCGCAAGCCAGTTGATCGAAATGTTCCGTGACTAAAGAGCAATAACTTTCTTCCTTTATGATGATGTGATCTTCAATGGGGATTTGAAGAATTCGACCGGCCTTTATAAACTCCTGTGTTAATTTGATATCGGCTTTGCTTGGGTTAAGGCTGCCGGAGGGGTGATTGTGAGCCAGAATTATTCTGATAGCCCGTCTTTTTAGGGCAATGGAGAACACAATTTTAGGGTCAACGATAGTGCCTGACACTCCGCTTTTTGAAATTTCGGCAACAGACATAAGCCTTAATTAATTATCCAAAAGCAAGATTTTGCATTCTTCTAGAAGACCGATTTGGTCTGCTTCCCAATTATCTAGCAAGATTTTATAGGCATCTTGAGGGCTTTATATTTATGGTAAAGTAAAGCTCTCCATTATGCGCCCACTTTTCATACTGGCCTTATTCAGTTGTATGCTGATTAACGGATGCCAGAACGCATCTAAGGAAAACACCGAACTCGAGATTACAACCTACTCCCTAGACGAAATTCAATACCCGGACACCTCCTTACGAGTTCCCTACGCAATACAACATGAATTCATCGATAACTACTTTGCGCCCTGGCAAAAGGAACCACAGGCCTTACTCGCTGAATCAAATAGCCTTCCAGGCCGCAATCTTTCCTACCTGCAAGCCTACCTGGACGACGACGACTGGTATGGCGAAAACAAGAAGACACATCCAGAATGGCGGCGCGAAGAATTGGTAAACAAGGTGGACATTACAACCTTCCCCAATTTCCTGAATAAGGGTATTGTCGTCTCGCACACGGATCTGCGCAGGCTACCGACACATAAACCGGGCTTTGATTTGTATTCCCGGGCTGGTGAGGGATACCCCTTCGATTATTTTCAGGAAACCCACCTTTGGGCGAATACCCCACTGTTGCTTGTGCACACCACAATTGACAGGCAGTGGTGTTATGTGATTAGTCCGATTTACAAGGGTTGGGTGGCCATGCGTGATGTGGCCATAGCGGGCGATGACTTTGTTAAGGCATGGTCCACCGGCAGCTACGCGGTTCCACTTACGGATCGGTTAAGTCTGCAAAGCAATGCCTCCCATTACGCCATCAATGCCAAACTGGGAATGCTAATGCCTTATGAAGAAAGTCCGATACCCAGCGATCAGATAACCGTGTACTACGCCAAGGCCGACGAAAAACAGCAGGCCCACATCCTGAAGGCTCAGGTCGATAAAAGTACCCTTGCTTTTGAAGACTATACACTCACCGAAGACCACTTAAAGCCACTGGTTGAGGATGTGCTGGGACGACCCTACGGCTGGGGCGGTCAATACGGAAACCGGGACTGCTCCTCCACGATTCGGGACTTGCTGAGTACCTTCAGAATCTGGCTGCCACGGGATTCGGGTGATCAGGTTAAAATCGGCAAGGTTCAGCAGCTCACCGGAACCGCAGAAGAAAAGATCCGGTACATCCGGGAACACGGCATTCCTTTCTTAACCATACTGGGTTTAAAGGGGCATACCATGTTGTATGTGGGCGTGTCCGATCAGGGCGATCCGCTTATTCTTCACTCCAAATGGGCGTTAAAAACCACTTATAGCAATACGGAACTCTCCAATTATCTCGACCGGTACCCCATAGAGGGGCTTCATGTGGACAAAGAAGGGAGCATTCAGGGTCGTTTTATTATCGGGGAGACTTTGATCTCGTCGGTAAACCTGGGCTCCAGTAATCCGGAAGTAACCACTCCCCTGATCGATGATATTTATGTGATGACGAATCTCCTTCAGCCCTAGGCACAGAAAGCGCGGTGGTCAGTATATATGAATGTACAACTGCGCCTAAATTCTTAATTATTTAGCTGATGCAGTAAGCCCGAATTAATAAAGTTGTGGTAACAATTAGATTTAAGATGGATACGATTCGGGTCAATAAAAATCCAGAACTTTAGAACTCAACAGCTTTTCCAATGAAAAATCAGACTACCCTCTGGGCTGCGACGGTCGTTGCCATACTTTTCTCCAACTCGGCGATTGCCCAACACACTCATCATCAGAGTGGTCTGCACCACTGGGAAATTCCCAGTAAGGACCCCGACCGACTCATGCTCACCTTCCACGGCGATCCGGCAAGCAGCCGGGCGATTACCTGGCGCACGGACACCACGATTGTCAAAGCGGTTGCCCAGATCGCACCAGCCGGTGTAAATTCTCAGTTCGCGGCCAATGCTCGGACCCTGGATGCACGTACCGAAGAATTTGATCTCGGACTGTACAAGGGAAATACTTCACTCCGTGTCCACTACCACAGTGCCTTATTCGAGGGGCTTATGCCCGACAAATTATACGCCTATCGAGTGGGCGATGGTGACCAGTACTGGTCCGAATGGATACAGTTCCGAACGGCTAAAAGAGGCTATTCCCCCACCCAGTTCGTCTATTTCGGGGATGCCCAGAACGACGTGCTCGACCACTGGTCGCGGGTGATTCGCATGGCTTATCAGACCGCTCCTGATGCCTCCTTCGTCGTTCATGCAGGAGACTTGATCAACGATGCACACAAGGACCAGGAATGGGCGGAATGGTATAAGGCCGGGGGCTTCATCCACAGCCAGTGGACGGCCATCCCAGTCGTGGGAAACCATGAGTTTCGACCCACAGTAAGAGGAGAAGAACGCAGGCTTTCGATTCAGTGGCGGCCTCAATTTACCCTGCCTGTGGAGGAAGAACTCGCTCAGGACTTGCACGAAACGGTGTATACCGTGGATTACCAGGACGTGAGAATTATCGTCCTGAACTCCAATACCCGGCTCGAGGAACAGACGGACTACATCATCCGGCAACTGGAAAATTGCGATGCTAAATGGAAAATCATCACCTGTCACCACTCGATTTTTTCCCCCGCGAAAGGCCGGGATTTCAAGTTTGCCCGCGAAACCTGGAAACCCCTGCTGGATAAATACGGAGTCGACCTGGTACTCAACGGCCACGACCATACCTATACCCGCGGGCATGTGCCCTTGCGATCCAGCGACTACGGAAAAAAAGGCCGATTGGGTACGGTATATGTGACCTCCGTGAGCGGCCCCAAGCAGTACGAATTGGACTGGGAACAGATGAAGGCCTACATGGCACAGGGGTATTCGCTGGACCGGTCTGCCGAACAGACTCAGTTCTACCAGGTGATTACTGTAGAGGAGAACACCCTTACCTACGTTGCCTATACCGCTCTTGGAGAGGAATACGACCGGGCCGTGATCAAAAAGAACTTCCGCTCAGGCAAGAAAAAGCTGATCGAAGACTAGTGCGCCTTGGCATAGGAAGGGATTCTTTTGATATAGCGCCGCTTACTTTCGAAAACTGATATGATCGGCTAAAGCACCGTGACCCGATTGCGCATGGACTACAATCCTTATTCTTTCAGTAAGCCGGATTGGTGCATCGTAAACCGCGCGGGCTCCTCACCGGACAGGACTTGTTAGGCGGTAGCAGCCATTCCGGACTACTCATTCAAAATCCTTATCCCAGGTATAATTCCTTTTAATGAAGAACCTGACATTTGTCATGTCCTCGCCTCACACATCCCATAACTTGCAGCCTGATTCACTGATGATTGTATAAAGATCATCAGTCTTAACTTAAGAAGCGTACATTATGGTTGAACTGGAAAACCTCACGGTCGAGCAACGAATCGACTGGCTTAAAAAGAATGCAAAGAGTATGGCCGTTGCCTCCACCGTCGAAGAACTGGTGGAACTGGCGGTCAATGGAGATAAAGACAAAGTTCACAAGGTGGCATACTACCTGCCCGATGGGCGTAATTATGTCGAGGCAGAAGTAGCCCGGGTCAAAAACGGTATCTCGGCAAATTACCCCGATGTGTATTTGCGTAGGCGGGATCCCAATAGCATGGTCATAGCCGATGACTTTCCCACGGATAAGCAGCGATTCGAAGACCGGTTTGGTTACCGATTCGAAAGCCTGAAGCAGGAAACCTTCGAATGGATGAAGGATCAAGACCTGGCCATGTTCTATTTCAATGCAGGTCAGCCCGGGATCGGATACGATGGAGTCGCTATCATTCCTGCAAACGCCGGATTCTTCGGCCTGGGGCTCGCATTGCTTCAGGGCATAGTCGATGCCGACAATCTGCCTGAGGACTTCGTTCCCAAAGTAGCTATATACGTAGCCCCGCCCTTTCGGCATACCCATTTCGAAGGACAGCAGGTCGTGGTTCACGAAAGACAGGAAGACCAATACGAAATGTTTTCCTACAACCTGTATCCCGGACCCAGCGCCAAAAAAGGTGTCTATGGTATGCTGATTCACCTGGGTAATATAGAAGAATGGATTACCGCACACTGTGCAACCGTACGGGTCGTTACTCCTTACGATAACGTCGTCACCTTCATGCATGAGGGTGCCAGCGGTGGCGGGAAAAGTGAGATTCTTCAACAACCCCACCGCCAGGTGGACGGCCGACTGCTACTGGGAGAAAATGTAGTGGCCAAGAAACGCTTCAAACTGGAGCTCCCAAGGACGTGCGACCTGGAAGCGGTAACGGATGATATGGCTCTGTGCTATACCCAGGAGGATCGGGTGGACAATGGCAAAATTCATCTCATGGATGCCGAGGATGGCTGGTTCGTGCGGGTAGACCACCTGAAAACCTACGGAACGGATGTGGTCCTCGAGCGCCTGACCGCGCAGCCCGAAAAGCCCCTGTTATTCCTGAATATCAACTCCGTTCCGGGCAGCACTGCACTGCTTTGGGACCACATCGAAGACGAACCCGGGAAACCCTGTCCCAACCCACGAGTGATTATTCCTCGTGATCTCTTCCCGGGTGTATACAACGGTTCGGTGGATGTTGATATTCGCAGTATGGGGATACGCACTCCCCCGTGTACACGGGAAAAACCGACCTATGGAATCGTTGGTATGATGCACCTCCTACCGCCCGCACTGGCCTGGTTGTGGCGACTGGTGGCCCCGAGGGGACACGCTAACCCAAGCATAACCGATACCATAGGTCTGACCAGCGAAGGCGTAGGAAGTTTCTGGCCCTTTGCCACAGGCAAGCGGGTAACCCAGGCCAATCTGCTCCTAAGGCAGTTCCAGCAAACGCATAAGGTGAAGAACATACTGTTGCCCAATCAGCATATCGGTGCCTACAAGACCGGCTTCATGCCGCAGTGGGTCTCCCGCGAGTTCCTGGCCCGTAAAGGCAATGCCAGGTTCAATGAGGATCAGATTTCAGAGGCCCGTTGCAGTCTGCTGGGGTATGCCCTGAACAGCATGCGTATCGAAGGCAAGTACCTGCCCAAGGAACTGCTTAAGGTGGAACTGCAGGAAGAGGTCGGAACTGAGGCTTACGATAAGGGGGCTGAGATTCTGAATACCTTCTTCAAGTCCGAACTCGAGCAATTCCTGGTCGAGGACCTGGACCCCCTGGGCAGAAGAATCATCGAGTGCTGCATGAATAATGGTACGGTGCAGGACTATGAAGCGCTAATGTAAACGTTTAAGTGAGCAGAGAGTGAGGGCTATGGGGCGCTACTGGCGTAACATGGCCCTTTTTTTGGTTTCCGCCCTCCCAAGGCCATCAGGCTATGCGGCGTCATTCGGGTTTCGCCCGTCCCAGTTCTGGCAGGCGTTACCCTCACAGCGGAAATGCGAAGACTGGTGGTTGTAGAGATGCAGCAACACCAAAAGAATGGCCGGAACGTAAATAGTCCATTCCGCAAGCTCCACCCAGCTCATTTTTTCATTCGCAATGAGTGCTATCAAGCCTACCCATGCAATCCATAGGGCAATGCCAACCCATTTACGACTGGTTTTCCTGGCCGACCAGGCAACAGCAAACAGGGAAATCGCAGCGAACATCCAATCGAGCACTCCCCACCAGTAGGGATGGCTGGAGTGCCCATGTGCTACCCCCGCCTGAACCACAAAAAGCAAGGGGGTAAGTAGACAGTGTATCAGGCATAGGGTGCTCGCAGCCGCCCCAACTATGTCCGATGAATATTGGGTAGTGACGATTTTGAGCAATTTGGCGTTGTTCATTATATATCTTGGTTCTATGCCCGAGGCATTCTATTATCAATTACGGGCCGAAGATAGTATATTTGCTTAAAATGCGACTAAGTTGCGTTATTAAAACTATTAGTCTTTTGCAATGGTCAAAGCTGAATCCGTTCGATTCACTTATCCCGATGGTAAGGAATTCGCTTTTCCGTCCATAGACCTGGGCGATAGTGAACACCTCCTCATACTAGGTGCTTCCGGTGTGGGCAAAACCACCTATCTACACCTGCTGTCCGGCTTACTGCCGGCAACAGAAGGTTCGATTGTGATATCGGGAACGAATATTTGCCGACTGAGCCGAAAGGAGCTCGACCGGTTCAGGGGTGAGCATATAGGAATCGTTTTTCAGAAATACCGCTTTATCCAGTCTTTGAACGTTCACCAAAACCTGAGCCTCAGGCAGAACTATCCCAAGTCAGACTCCGACCCGGACCGATTGCAGGCACTGTGCGAACGACTCGGAATTGCCGGTGTACTCGATAAAAAGGTCTCCAATCTGAGCCAGGGCCAGCAGCAAAGACTCTCCATAGCACTTGGACTAATACACAAACCCAGGATTGTCTTTGCGGACGAGCCCACATCCAACCTGGATGATGAAAACAGTGAACGAGTAGTCGAACTCCTGAAGGAAGAAGCCGGATTATGCGGCAGCAACTTAGTCATTATTACTCATGACCAACGCGTATCCCAGAATTTCGAAAATCGGTTGATCCTATGAGCATTACATTTCTGGCATACCGAAACATGGTCTCCAAGCCTCTTAATCTCATGCTTAGCCTGCTCCTACTGGTCCTGAGTATTTCCATGGTGACCTTTGTCCTGCAGCTCAAGAATCAGGCAGACGGGCAATTGAATCGCAACATTGCTCCTTTCGATATGGTCTTGGGCGCCAAGGGAAGTCCACTGCAATTGGTTCTTTCCTCGGTTCTTCACATCGATGTTCCTACGGGCAATGTGCCACTAAAGGAGGTGGGCTATCTACAAAAGAATCCGATGGTTGCTTCGGCCGTACCCGTTTCGTATGGTGACAATTACGCCGGTTATCGCATACTGGGTACCGTACCCGAATACCTGAAGCATTACGACGCAGTCTTAGAAAAAGGTAAGTTGTACAGTGAGCCCTTCGAGGTAGTAGTGGGCTATGCCGTCCGAAGCGAGCTCGGTCTCGAACTGGATGATACGTTTACCAGTTCTCATGGGCTAACAGCTAGTAATGTGGAAAGCCACGACGAACATCCCTATGTCGTAAAGGGCCTGCTCGAGCCTACGGGTACTGTAGTCGATAACTTGATTATTACTTCCCTCGAAAGCATCTGGGAGGCTCACGAGCATCACGAAACCGAGGAAGTGCATCCCGAATCGGGGCACGACCACGAGGACGAACGGGAAATCACATCCTTGCTTATTAAATTTCGAAATCCTTTGGGCCTGGTCCAGTTTCCCCGGCTGATTAATGAAAACACCAAATTCCAGGCGGCGCTTCCCGGTTACGAAATCGGCAGACTGACCAATATGATGGGAACCGGAGTTCGTTTGATTAATGGGATTTCCCTGGTTATACTCGTCGTATCAGGTTTGAGTATATTCATCAGCATACTCCGAACCGTACGGGAACGCAAACAAGAGCTGGCACTACTGCGCACCTACGGATTCAGTACCCGACAACTTTTGTGGCTGGTTATCCTGGAAGGAGGCTATCTCGCATTTTTCGGATTTGTACTGGGCTGGTCTCTGGGAAGATTAGGCCTCTTCCTGGCATCGGGCTTCGTACAGGACGCCTATGGCTATGTATTGAAGATCAGCGGCCCGGATGCAGTCGAATGGACTTTGCTGGCCGTAACTCTGGTTCTTGCCATATTGGCCACCCTGCTGGCTTCCATTTCTATCTTTAAACTCAACGTACACAAAATCCTCAGTGATGTTTAAATACCGATTCTTATTGTTCTTTTTGACTGTCACCGTATTCTGCGTACGTGGTCAGACCGAACTTTCGTGGCGTGATTTCGGGGATGTCACGTTCAAACCCGTTTTCAATGAATTCTACGATATGCACTTTCTAATGCCTACTTTTGGGACTACGATCAAGTCCTACGACGGATCGAAAGTTAGCATAACCGGGTATTTCCTTGATCTGACCGGGGATGGAGAAGTATTTTTGATCTCATCAAACCCCATGTCGTCTTGTTTTTTTTGCGGCGGGGCAGGCCCGGAAACCATAGTCGAGGCACGCTTTACTTCTCCACCGCCTTTTAAGACCGACCAGATCGTCAAAGCCACGGGGATTTTAGAGATTAATGCAGACGACGTGAATAAGTGCAACTACATACTGCACGACGCTACTGGAGAATTAATACAATGAAACGGGTCCGGCTTATACTTACGGGTGCATTGCTGTTCTCCATAACCATGGGTTTCAGCCAGACCCTTTTGGATTGGTCCGACTTAAAGAACAACATTCAAATTCAATCCGCCGGCGATGCCCTGCAAATGCTTACCTTCAGTGAGGCAAGCTTTTCATCAAAGTTTAGTGATCTCGAGGGAAAAAAGATAGGAATTCTGGGATACCTGCTGATCCTGAAGGAAACACCATCGGGCTATCTACTTTCAGAGAATCCCATGGCCTCCTGCTTCTTCTGCGGCAATGGAGGCCCGGAATCCATTGTTGAGCTTCGATTCGAGCAGAAACCCGGGTATAAGATGGATGATCTGGTTCTC
The DNA here is from genome assembly GCA_964550895.1 of uncultured Flavobacteriaceae bacterium. GTDB lineage: Bacteria > Bacteroidota > Bacteroidia > Flavobacteriales > Flavobacteriaceae > CAZKAP01. Next base: position 19,229 of record CAZKAP010000040.1, on the reverse strand, counting down.
GTCGAAGGCACACTTAAACTCAACAGGGACAATCCAGAGAATTGTTATTACATTATTGAAAATGCAGAAGCCTGGAAACCCTTTTGATCCCAGGTAAGAAACTGTACATTCATTTCATGGAAGATTCCGAACTTCTCAAGCATAAAGGACTGCGAAAAACATCACTCAGGATTAAAATGATGTCCTGCTTCAGGGAGTCGAAAAGGGCATTGTCCTATGCGGACCTCGAACAGAAATTCGGTTCGTCCACGGATAAATCCACCCTCTATCGCAACCTTGCGGTCTTCGAAGAAAACGGTATCATTCATCGAATCAAGGACCAGTCCCGATCGGCCAAGTTTGCCTTTGGTCCTATGGTTAATCCCGGTCATCGGCATGCCCATTTCATTTGCGACCAATGCAATTCTACCTACTGTATCGAGTGGACCACGTTGCCGGAGAACAAACTCCCCACAGGGTTTAAGGCTGAATCCATAGAGGCCACGGTAACGGGTATCTGCGGCGACTGTAATCATTCGGAATCGCTTTGATGTATGAGCATGCGCTTTTTCCGCGAAGTGCCTAAAGCGATTCTCTTCCTAATCCGACCCTTGGCTTTCGATTAAACGAAACAGCTTATTCCAACGAACATAGGTTATCATCAGAACTGCTGATCCGTTCAAGTACTTCACTGGAAGTCTCCCACAAACAGAAACGCCCGTCCCAAAAAGGAACAGGCGTTTATCCGGGGCGAGTACGGGTCTGCTTCCCTACTAGAACCGGGCATTGAGATTCACATAAACATTCCTGCCCGGGGCAAATATGGGGTTATTCGTACCCCGAACCGATCGGTTCAGGTGCTCGTAGTAGTTTGCATCCAGCAGGTTTTGCGCCCCGGCCTGAATCGACAGGGTTTTAGATAGCCGGTATCCGACATTGACATCCACCAGGAAAAAAGAAGGAGTCACCGTTTCACCGAATTCTCCGGAAACCCGGTTTTGTTCGGCTACATATCGGAAGCTCAGCTCCGGACTCAATGCACCGTCCCTATAGGACCCGGAGAGGGTATATCGGATATCCAGAGGGGCCACTTCAGGAAGGGGCTCGTTCCGCTCCCGGTCCTGTCCGTAGGTATATGCCAGGGAAAGCTGCTGCTGGATGCCGGAAAACAGGGGCTGAATCCAGTTAAACTCGAAACCGGTCTTGAAGACCTCATCGATATTGACGAATCTCCGGATCCCGGGACTCGTAGGCAGCCTGGGAGTCAGTTCAGTATCAATAACCGAAGAAATATAGTCGGTGAGATAGGAGGCAAACAGATCAACTTCGATACGGGCTCCCCTTTTACCATTCCATTGAAACGTGAGATCCGCCTGCTGATTGACCTCCGGTTCGAGCGTAGGTGTCCCCAGCAATTCAAACGGATCCTGCCCTATGGGAAAAAAATTGATGTAGCGCTCTGCCAATCCGCCGCTGCGTTGGGCACGGCCCAGCCAGAGACCCGTTCGAAAACGCTCTCCGAAATCCTTGAGTACCCCCAGACTGAAACTGGGGTTGATCTGATTTACTTCCCATTCTTCCTGTGCATCGGTAAATTCCGCTGCCGGATCCCGCAAGGATGATTGGTTGAGTTCAATACGCCCCGAAATCACATAACTCCAGTTTTCACCCGGTAGCTGCAGTTCGGCAAATGCGGCAGACCGGCTGATCTTCCCGTCCTGCCAGGCGTTGTCGAAAACGGTATTCCCGGCCATGGGCCCCATGAGAAACTCCCGGCTTCTTTCTCCCTCAGCCGTCTCTGCCCGGAAGTCAACTCCGGAATACAGGCTGTTTTCTCCAAATTGCCATACTCCCTCGCTCCGTCCGCCATAGTTCTGCGTTTTAGCAGCGGTCTCGGCATTCAGCATGCGCGGGTCCAGGGGTTTTAGCAAGTTATTCATCAAATGATCCACGAAAGACCCATAGAGTGTTGTATTCCAACTCCTCAGATGATCGCCACCGATTCGGATGTCGTGTCGGAGATTGAACATCCAGGTATCGTCCCGCCTCAGGTCCATAGCCAGGGCAGGAAAATCGGCATCCCGTGCCCGGTTGTAGGTGGCGGAAAGGCGTAACTGTTGGCGATCACTCAGTTTTAAACCCAGCACGGCTCCGTAGCTGCCGCGTTTAAAGTCGGCCTGCACCGTCTGACCATCTCCGGCCCGATAATCATTTCCCTGCGACCAGGCCCCAAATAGGCTCAGGTCGTAGTGCGACCCACTGAAACCCAGTCGTCCTTCGCCTCTAATCAGGTCGCCGTTCTCCTCGTAACCGGTCGAAAGTCGGCCATAGACCTCACTCTCGGTGGAAAACCTCAACGGAGTCGGAATGAAATTGATGGTGGCCCCCAGGCCGGTACCGTACCGCAAGGCATAGGGTCCTTTCAGGACTTCGATCCGATCGGTCATGTTGGGGGCCATTTGACTCGTAGGCGGGTCCATACGGTTGGGACAGGCGACCGTCGCGCTCTGGGCACCATTGAGAACCACATTGAGCCGCTCATTCTGAAAGCTCCGAAAAACCGGATCGAAACCGTAGTTTCCCCCCTTTCGAATGCTGTTAAATGCAGGTATCTGATTCAGTATGTCCGCCCCATCGTGTTCCATTCGTTCCCGGTATTCCATGGACAGGGATTCCACAGGCTGCCCGGAAGATTCCCGTAAACCGATAACGGTAACCGGGTACAAATTCACCGTCAGGAGCTTTCGGTAGATGATCCCCTGGCGCAGCACTTCCTGCACATCCCGGAAACTGAGTGTCCACTTCCCGTAATTGATGTGCGAAAGGGACATGGATGTGCCCGGTTCGAAGACAAACCGTATTATCCCTCCGGAGGAAGAAAGGCCCTGTTGTTCGCCATACTCGAAGGTCGCATCGGCTATGGGGAGAGAGGATTCGGAATCCAGCAGTCGGATTTCAGCTGATTCAGTCTGAGCCATGGCCCTGCCACCCAGCAGGATCAAGGCCAATATTATGATAAGTTCAATTCTCATTTAGATTCATTTCGTTAAGTAAATAATGGGGTCGGTGCCACAAGGCTCCGAAAACCACAAGAGAGGGTACCCGGTTCGATTACCGTAAATCGACCGGGAAATTGATACGTACTAAATGAGAAGGGCTTCGGGGGGACGCAGGAGGTCGAAAACGGGGAATCTCGGGCACAGCGGATCTTTTAAGCCGAACCCAGACACACCGGCACTTCCCATCGGTACCGGCATCCATTCCGGGGTAGCTTTGACAGGTCCGAACCACAGTTCGAGTCGCTCGCAGAACGACTCCGGCAGGTTTTCCTTCTGCTCCTGCTGCGCCTTAAGCAACTGTTGTGAGAGAAAACACTTTCCCTGACAGATATTCACCGGTTCCTCTTTCTGTATGCAGAGAACCTTTGCGATGTAATCCTGGCGCAGGATAAAATCGATCCATATCCCGGCATTGGTCAGATCGGGTAGCAGCAGGGCTGCGATGATGACTATGGCAAGAAATTTCTTCAAGTGCTCCTTTAGCTCAATCGAAAGTAGCCAAGGAATGTATCAAAGAAGGTGATATTTGTCACAATTCAGAGAAAACGTTCTTTTAAGAACCCTTCGTAACCAAGGTAACCGGAAGCGGGTCAAAATAAAACGGAGGCCCTTTGGCCTCCGCTAGTTCCTTTTTTCGGGCATACGCCCCCATCAAATTTCATGTCCCGGAGCCCTCCGCTTTGCTTTTCGGGCTCCCGGAATTTACATCAGACCGAACACCACAACTATAGCCGCGATCAGCACGGTTATGATGGTCTGTATCCAGAAGGGCCAGTTTCCACTTTTCATTTCGTTCATTTTTTTTGATTGATTCTTGTACAAAGTACGGGTGCATTAGTCCGAAAAGATTTCGCTTCATTTCATTTTTATTAAAATGGTAAGGATGCGGCTCTAAAGCCGTGGGAATGGTAAATTTTCCATCGGTTTCTTAGCAACTCCAGGGCAGTTGACTTAAGCTGTAAAAATCTGATATGTGGCATATTAGCCTTTATCTGCTCAGAATTTGCACCGCTTCATCACCACAAATTGCCTTGGGTCCATCCCCGTATCGGTGTTCTGGGTTCGGTTCCTATTCTGCCGTACCTTTGCGGCCCATAATGCCGGTGCCTCAAGGAGGTTCCGGTTGCCAAATTTTTGCTATGAAATTGCCATATGGGCCTCACGTCCTTTCATTTACCCTGCTCGGTTTACTGATATTCACGGGCTTGCAAGCCTATGCACAGCAGGAGTATACCATTCGCGGTACCGTTACAGACCGCGATACGGGCGAGACCATTTGGGGGGCCAATGTCGTGGTACCCGATCTCAAAACCGGCGTAACCACCAACGAATACGGGTTCTATTCACTGACCCTGCCAGAGGGAAGCCACCGGCTGATCATCAGCTATCTGGGATACACCTCGGTCAGTCAGGATCTGGTCATTACAGCCGACACGAGGCAGGACTTTCTCCTGTCCGAGGAAGTCAGCCAGCTCGATGAGGTGGTCGTTACACAGAACGTGGAAAAGAACAGCATACGTGCCCCCCAGATGAGCGTCAACACCCTCACCGCCCGCACCATTAAGCAAGTGCCGGTGGTTTTGGGGGAACCCGATGTCATCCGCTCTATACTGTTGTTACCGGGGGTGAGCAATGCCGGGGAAGGGGCTTCCGGATTCAATGTACGGGGAGGTAGTGCCGATCAGAACCTGATCCTCCTCGACGAGGCCATCGTTTTTAATTCGTCTCACCTGTTCGGGCTCTTTTCCGTATTCAATCCGGATGCCATCAAGGATCTAAAGCTTTTTAAAGGGGGTATTCCTGCCCGATATGGGGGCCGGCTGTCCTCCGTGCTGGATATCTACCAGCGGGAGGGCAATACGAAGCGGTTTAAAATGAATGGCGGCCTGGGCGCAGTCTCGAGCAAGCTCCTGCTCGAAGGGCCCCTGGTTAAGGATCGGGGCTCGTTCCTGCTGGCGGGCCGGGCCTCCTATGCCCACCTGTTCCTTCAGGCCGCCGGCGAAGAGAACCTGGCCTACTTCTACGACCTGAATACCAAGGTCAGCCACCGTCTGGACGACAACAATCAGTTGTTCCTTTCCGGCTATTTTGGCCGGGACGTCTTCCAGCTGAGTGAGGCCTTTAAAAATCAGTACGGAAACTCGGTGGCCAACCTACGTTGGAACCACTTGTTTTCGGACAAGTTGTTCTCCAATCTATCCCTGATTTACTCCGACTATACCTATGGGCTGGAATTTGATGCCTTCGGATTCGAATGGGAATCCCACATCATCAACTTCAACCTGAAGTACGATTTCCGACATTACCTCACCAACCGGCTCACCCTGGATTACGGGATCAACAACATCTATTACCACTTCAAACCCGGTGAGATCCGTCCAAACAGCCCGGATTCAGGGATTGTAGAAGACGAGTTCACCAATAAGTACGGAAATGAATTTGCGGCTTACCTCGACGTAGACCACAAGGTATCCGATCGGCTTTCCCTTCGCTACGGGCTGCGCTGGAGCCATTTCAACAGGCTCGGCCAGCACGAGTTCAAGGTTTATGAAGATGATCGGCCGGTACTCTACAACTCGGTCTTCCAGATTTACGAGGGAGCCGATCCTATTCGAATCGACCGATTCCGCAGAGGCGAGAGCATCTCGAAGTTTAACAACCTGGAGCCCCGACTGTCTGCCTCCTACCTGATCGGAGAGGATGCCTCCTTTAAAGGGAGCTATAACCGGATGGCCCAATACCTCCACCTGATCACCAACACGAACTCCCCTACTCCGCTGGATGTATGGGCACCCAGCGGACCCTACCTCAAGCCGCAAATCCTCGATCAGTATGCCCTGGGGTTTTACCAGGATCTGGCTAATCAGGAATACTCGTTGGAACTGGAGGCTTTCTACAAGGATATACGCAACCGGATCGACTTCATAGACGGCGCGAACCTCATTGCCAATGAGGACATCGAACAGGTGATCCTCAATGGTGAGGCCCGGGCCTATGGACTTGAGGTGCTCGTGCGGAAGAACCGCGGACGGCTGAAAGGCTGGATCGCCTATACCCTGTCGAGATCGGAGCAGCGCACCCCGGGCAGGACACCGGAAGAGCCCGGGATCAACAACGGGAACTGGTACCGGGCCCTGTTCGACCGGCCGCACGATATTTCCATAAATGCCTCACTGGAACTCAGTGACCGCTGGTCGCTGGGAGGCAACTTCATATACCAGACGGGCATACCCACGAACCTGCCCGTGGGCCAGGTGCAGCAGTTGGGGCTGACCATCCCCGTATATGAGGGCAGGAATGAATCCCGGCTAACAGACTACCATCGCCTGGACCTTTCTGCTACCCTTACACCGCGCCGCAACAAGGACCGGAAATGGCAATCCGAGTGGGTGTTCGGCTTCTACAACATATACAACAGACGAAACGCGGCATCCTACGCCTTCGAGGAAAACCCAACTACGGGGCAGAACGAGGCGATACGAACGGCCATTTTTGGTATCGTGCCCGCGATCAGCTATAACTTCAGATTTTAGCCATGAGAAAGATATTAGCATTCCTCGCCATGATTTGGGCAGTCGGCTGTCAGGACGTGGTGGAACTCGAAACGCCAACGGGCCCAACACGGCTCAATGTCGATGCCCACTTCCGGGTATTCACCCGGGAAGAACCCGTCAGGGTAACCGGACAGGTGACCCTGACCCAGACCGTGAATTTCTTCGACGAGCTTATACCTGCGGTTAGCGGTGCAAGCGTCAGCATCCAGGAGCGGGGCACCCCCAACGTATATACCTTGCAGGAAACCCAGCCCGGAACCGGGATATACGAGCATCCCGACCTGTCGTTCCTGAATACCTTCGACGCCGTATTCGACCTCAGCATAGAGACAGACGGCGAGCGCTATACCGCCTCCGCACAATTGGTGCCTACGGCCCCCATCCTCAATCTGAGGCAGGGCGACCTGGAGATCTTCGGTGAAGAGGATGTGGAAGTCCGGGTCCGAATCTCGGATACCGGTGGCGAAGAGAATTTCTACCTCTTCGACTTCGGTTTCGAACTGTATGCGCCCATCGAAGACACTTTTTTCGACGGTAGCGAATTCGAGTTTTCGTACCTGTACACCGAAGAAGAGGGTGAGCGGTTGGAGCCTGGCGAACGCATCACCGTGATCAATGATGGGATTGACCAACAATTTTATCGCTATATGGAACTGCTACTGGATCAGGTCGATCCTCCGGGACCATTCGCCGCTCCTCCGGCAACTCTGAGGGGCAACATCATTAACCAGCAAAATCCGGACAACTTCGCATTCGGCTATTTCCGGATATCCGAATCGGTCAGCAGGGATCTGGTTATTGAGGAGTAGCGGCTGTTTAGTCCGAACCCGGTGTCTGAGGGGGTTTTCGGGGAAAATGGGGGTTTTGGATTCCTGAAACGGGATATGAGGGCGGCTGACCCAATTATTATAGCCCATTTGAGCAATTCACAACACGATCATCTGCTGAGGGTAATGCCCGGCAGAGAAGGTATATCCAATGCTACCCGTCTAGCACCATTTTGTTCCCGTATGACTCCCCATAGCGGATTCCCCTGAGGCATCGGTCCCTGCTTCGTTTACCGGGAAGCCTTTCTTCTTCGCATAAACCGTAATGCTGAAAATACCCGTCTCACCGGACTGAAACCGGGCCACTTCTTCCGGAGACAGGTTCCTGGATAGGATTTCCTCCGGAATGGAAATGGTCTTTTCCTTTTGCAGCATAATCCGTGAGAAGCCGGCATCCTCGATCAGTTTCAGATAGTCGGATTTCTGAATCGCCCCGGCAACGCAACCGGCATACATCTCGGCATCCTTCCTAAGCGCCTCAGGCAGCTCCCCGACCAATACGATATCAGATATGCTGAAGTGGCCCCCGGGCTTTAAAACCCGGAAGATTTCGGCTATGACCCGGGGCTTGTCCGGCACCAGGTTTAATACGCAATTGCTGACGACCACGTCGGCTATGCCATCGCTTACGGGCATATTGTCGATGTCCCCCTGACGGAACTCCACATTGTTGTACCCGAGCTTCTCGCAGTTCGTCCGGGCCCGCTCAATCATGGCCGGAGTGAAATCGACTCCGATCACTTTTCCTTCCGGTCCGGTTTCGTGTCGGGCGACAAAGCAGTCGTTACCGGCACCCGATCCCAGGTCTATAACCGTATCTCCTTTTGAAATACGGGCAAATTGGGTAGGGAGGCCACAGCCCAGTCCCAAATCGGCGTCTTCCACATAACCCTCGGTTTTGGAATAGTCCTCCATCATGATGTTATATACCTTGTTGGGAGGCGTAGAAGAACCGCAACAAGTGCTGGCCTTAATGGGAGTGTCCTGCTCTGCGATCTTTCCGTATCGATCGCGCACTATATTCTTCAGTGATTCGTCCTGATTCATTCTAGGTAGTTTGTGTCCGTATTGCCTTGTGAAGTTCGGAAACAAATGCGAAACCATGAGTAACCTGAGTTACCGCTCCTCCAAATCCACGGCGTTCACCCGATGCGACTTCTCCAATTATTCTCGAACTTTGATATTCCCGGGCGGTATTGCCCGCCTTTAAATACCCTGACCTATGAAAAGCAATAAGACCCTTGAACTCAGCAACGGCAAGTTCATGCCCCAGCTCGGACTCGGTACCTGGAAGGCTACCGAACCTGACTCTCTGTACAGGGCCGTTCGGCACGCCATTGAAATCGGCATCCATCACATCGACTGCGCCGCCATCTACATGAACGAGAAAGAAGTCGGCCGCGCCCTGCAGGATGCCCTGAAGGCCGGTGACGTCCAGCGAGAAGAGTTGTGGATCACCTCCAAGTTGTGGAACGACTCCCAGGCCGCATCCGAGGTGCAGCCTGCGCTGGAGAAGACTATATCCGACCTCGGCCTGGATTATCTCGATCTGTATCTGATACACTGGCCCGTCGCCCTGAAAAAAGGCGCAAACTTCCCCCTTCAGGCTGAAGACTTTGTGCCCCGGGAAGAACAGCCCCTGACGGAGACCTGGGCCGCCATGGAGGAGCAGGTACACAAAGGAAAGGTGGGGAGTATAGGGGTGAGCAATTTCGGTCCCGGGAATCTTCAGCTCATTCTGGACCACTGCGAGATTGCACCCGTTATGAATCAGGTCGAGATGCATGCCTACTGGCCCCAGGACGAGCTTCGGTCCTTCTGCGAGAGCAAAAACATCGCCCTTACGGCTTATTCCCCACTGGGCTCCTACGACCGGAGCCAGGAGATGAAAGCCGCGGACGAACCCGTTCTCCTGAAAGACCCGAATATTGTGGAAATTGCCAATACCAAGGACGACTCCATCGCCCAGATCCTGATCAGCTGGCTGATCCATAAGGGCGTAGCCGTGATTCCGAAATCGGTCACCCCATCCCGCATAGAGGAGAATTACCGGGCGCAGTTTATCCGGCTCACTCCGTCGGAAATCGCGCGTATCAATGCCATTGGCACTACCTACCGCTACGTGGATGGGTCCTTCTGGTGTCCGGAAGGCGGACCCTATACCGTTGAAGACGTATGGAAATGACAAACTATGCGGTTCCAACCCGTTATTGAAAAAGGAGGTCCATTTTGGCCTCCTTTTTTACAAACAACTGTTCTGATCGTTTACCCAGCCGTAATTCTATGGTTCAGCAACCCACTCTTTCTTCTTAGCCGGCTTTAATTTCAGCCCGAAGAGTGGCCTGATGATATTTAAGGGACGGATCAGCAGGTGATAGGTCAGCAGGGAACCTGCAAATGTGAATGCAGTCAGGATAACAAACTTGATCTCCACTGCGATGTCCATAGGGAACAAGTAGTATGCCCCCAGATTGATGAATATCCAATGAACGATATAAACCGGGTAGGCCGCCTCGCTCAGGTAGCGGAGTGCTGCATTGGAATATCCGAGGAATCGGTATCCGAATCCAAATATGGCATAGATCCAGACAAAAGTCTCTATCGCCATCAGGTAGCCCGGTCCCTCATATTCGTATTCTATAACCCGAATGGCAAAAAGAACGACACCAATGAGCAGGAAGAGCCCTTTCCAGCGATTTACCGTTTCCCAAAACACACTTCCTGCGAACACGAATAGGTAGCCATAGAGGAAAGCAATCCCTCCCAGGATATAGCCGTGCAGTGTGAGTGCATAAAGAGAATAGGGCTCCGGTGCGATCCAAACTACGGATACCACCAATGGGATGGCGAGTAGCAGGAGTTTCACCGGGTGATTCACCAGTTGGGCAACCACATCCCGGGCCTTCTCTTCATACTTCTTAAGCAAATAGAGGACTGGTGATAACACCAATACATAGCTGAAGATATTACCCAGAAACCACAGATGGGAAGGCTGAAAACTCGGCTTGAGTTCCTGACTGTAGTAGTCCTGCCAAATGAAGGTCTGTAAGGGCACCACCGTAACCATTCCTACCAGCAGGGGAACCAGTATGCGAAGCGTTCGCTCTCCCATCAGTTTCCCCCAGTTTCGCTTCCGCATGGAGAAATACACTCCCATACCAGAAACAAAAAACAGCAAGGGAATTCGCCAGATACTCAGGAGTGACATGGGCAACCAAAGGGATTCCATGGACTCCTGGTTCTGGATAAACCCAAAGAATACTCCAAAGGGCTGGAAAGGGATCGCCACATGGTAAATCAGAAGGAATCCGATGGCAATCACTCGGAGCCAGTCTATGTCAAATCTTCGGGTACTCATCTTCTTATTGTTTTTGCTTGTTCATGGCCACCTGCAGTTTCTTCTCGATCTGCTTGTGGTTTTCCCTGAGCTTTTTATAATCCAGCCTGAAGCCCATGGGTCCAAGATTTCGGCTGATTTCATCATAGGCCGGCTTCAGCTGGTCAAAGGGTGCCTGTACCGTCATCAGTGCCGTGGAACCGTAGGAATTTTTCGCGTTCAGGTCAGCCCCATTGCGGATGAGGGCTTCCACCACTTCAACCCGGCCGAAAAAGGCCGACGTATGAATCGGAGTCGATCCATCAGGAGTGGTGATCGTGAGGTCGGCTCCGGCTTCTATGAGTGCCAGGGCAACGTCAGTTCGCCCAAAGGTGATCGCCACATTAAGGGGAGTGGAACCGTAGTCATCTTTCTGATTCAGGTCGCTCCCATAGGCGATATGCTGTTCGATTTTATTCAGATATCCGAAAAAGGCGGCCTCGTGCAGGGTTTCTTTGGGCTTCTTTACGGATTGCGCCTGCATGAGCATACCTGTAAATAAAAAGGCAATCGCCAGGCGGTGGAAAAGGTGTTTTGCTTTCATTGAAAAGTGATTTTATGATTACCCTCCAAAGGTCCGACCGAAGGCTGCGTCAGGGATAATAGCCGCATTCCGCAGTATGCCAAGGGGGCATCAGCCGTGGTAATGGTGCGTCAATCATCGTAATGATGCGTCAAAACGGTACCTTAGTTGTTGAAAGTTCAATGCCTGACCCATATTGTTCTGAAGACCTAACCCACATGCCTACCCGGGACGAAATCATAGAAAAACTCACCCGCATCGTCGAAGAACATTTATCCGACGAGAAGTTTGGTGTGGGCGAGTTAGCCGAAGCCTATTCCGTGAGTCGGTCTACTCTGCTGCGAACCCTGAAGAAACATCTGGGCATGTCGGCCAGCGAATTCATCAAGGAAGTTCGACTGGATCACGCCAGGGTTTTACTCGAAGAAACCGA
>CAZKAP010000040.1:0-7468 GCA_964550895.1 uncultured Flavobacteriaceae bacterium | reverse complement strand
GGAGATATCCTTCGAAACCGGCTTCAGCAGCCCCTCCTACTTCATCAAGTGCTATCGCGATAAATACGGGGAGTCCCCGGGTGAAACCCGTTCGGGAACCCCGGAGGATCGCAGTACCGTCGATCGGCATGGAGATGGGTCCGAACCTGACCAAGCCCTGGTAAAGCCAGTCGGACACGTGCCCATTGCTTTGGGATTAGCTGTGGTGGTAGTGATTGCCGTTGTCGCTTACTTCATTCGGGAAGGGGCGAGCGATCCTCCACCGTCCCAGGAAATCTCCATTGCCGTTCTGCCCTTCAAGAATGAAAGTGCGGACTCCACGAATCGATACTTCGTTAACGGCATGATGGAGTCCATACTCAATCATTTGCAGAAGATAGAAGACCTGCGTGTAATCAGCCGGACCTCGGTCGAAAAGTACCGTCAGGCGCGCATGTCGGCACCGGAAATCGCCCGTGAACTCGGAGTGGACTACATAGTGGAAGGCAGCGGACAGAAGCTGGATAAGCAAATCCTGCTGTCGGTTCAGCTCATTGCCGCCTCCGAAGATCGACGATTGTGGTCCCAGCAGTATCAGCGCGAATTCGCGGATGTCTTCAGCCTACAGTCCGAGGTCTCGCAGAACATAGCATCGAGAATAGAGGTAATGGTCAGCCCGGCTGTGAAGGCCCGTATGGAGGCCATTCCTACCGAAAACCTCGAGGCATACGATCAGTACCTGAAAGGATTGGACTTTATTCGTCAGCAAACCGAGACAGGCCTGGATTCCGGCCTGGTGTATTTTGGCAAGGCCATAGAACTGGATCCGGAATTCGCGCATCCCTATGCCTTTACGGCAGTATGCTATTACTACCTGGACCTGTTTCGCACCGAAAAACTCCACCAAAAGGATCTGGAGCGTTTCTCCGACAAGGCCCTTTTACTGGACCCGGAACTACCGGAAGGCCTTATCTCCCGTGGCCTTTACTATATGCATACCCAACGGTATCAGGAGGCCATCGAATACTTCGAGCGGGTACTTGAAATTAATCCCAATTCGGTCTGGACCCATAATTACTTATCGGAGATCTACAACATCTACCTGCCCGATTCAGAAAAATACCTGGTACACGCGCTTTCCGTCCTCCAACTGGACATGACCGGCACCAACAAATCCGAACGAAGCAATACCCATCTGATCATTTCCAATGCCTTCGCCCAGTCAGGGATGATGGATAAGGCCAAGGAGCACATACGCCGTTCCCTGGAATACGATCCGGAGAATGTCTTTTCCCAGTATCTCAATATTTATATCGACCTGGCCATCGACCTGGACTTAGACCGGGCGAGGCAGCGAATGGAAGGGGTCTACAGCTCAGATACGACCCGGCTCGATGTGCTCAATGAACTCGCCAGCCTTTGTTATAAACAGAAGGATTATCCGGCCAGCTACGAATACTACGGCCGTTTTGTCCGGCGTAAGGAGGCTCTGGGCTTCACCATCTTCCCGGAACAGGACATCGAAATTGCCTACGTTATGCGCAAGATGGGTCAGGCCGAACGGGCCGAGGAATTCCGGGACTCCTATGAGGCATGGCTGAACTCCAATGAGGGTGTTTATGTCCCCTTCCTGGAGTCTTTGCTTCACCTCTACGATGGGGAAACCGATCAGGCCCTCGACGATTTGGATACCTTTGTACAAAACGGCGAATACATGTACTGGTTTGTGCTCATGCTGGATGGGGACCCCCTGTTCGAGGGGCTCGCAAACAACCGTCGCTACGTGAGGATCATGCAGACCATGGCAGAAAACTTCAATCAACTGCGAGAGGACCGGATTCGCAGGCTGAACGAGTTGAATCTCCTGGATTAGACATCACCCCGGGTTTGGGTAAAGTCCAGCCCAAAACTGCGACCATAAATTCATGAGAAAGAAAAGACTCCTGTACGTACTGGGCTCCCTGACGGTCTTTATCCTTCTTTTCATGATTCCTTACTGGACCCTGCCCGACGGATCCTACTGCCAGCTAGAAAACGCTCCTGAGCGAACCGTCAGCACTTTCTACGAGGCCGATTACGGACCGGAACAGCTCGACAGCCTCATGCAGCGATTCGGCAAAAACAAGGAATTACCCGAGGGCTATGAACTGGAAGCCTTATTGGCACTATCCTTCTATCCCGAACTGGAAGATGTAAGGCTGCGTTTTGTTATCGGATCCCATGTACTGGCGCCCGCCAGCTCCCGCCCAACCGTACTGAGTTCCTTCAGGCGGCCCGAAGACAGGCAGTATCTCGTTTTCATAGACACTAAGAGCGAGCTCGACATCATGAACAAATTCCTGATCGGCAAAATGCCCTTCAATGCCCGGATCGGACTCATTGCACACGAGCTTGGGCATTCAGCGGACTACATGCGGCGCAACACCTGGGGGATGATGCAGGTACTGGTCGGCAATTTTTCCACTTCCTACATGAACCGCTACGAATACCAAACCGACCAATGTGCCATCGCTCATGGCGCAGGTTATCAGCTCCTTGCCTGGAGCGAGTACGTTCACGGTGTCTTCGGGGAGTTTATCGATGCTAACCCGGATTCCTTCTGGGCGGGCATGATGGAGACCGAACGCTATATGCGGCCGGAAACCATAAGGAACCACATGCAAGCCTCCGGTTATAGGGACTGAAGGGGACGGGCCAAGCGGGTATGCGAGATCCTAAGGTCTCGTTAAAGGGGAACAAGATTTGCCTATATATCCCATAGGTTTTATATGTTTAATTGCGAATAGATTTGATCGGTAACCCATGTTACTGCCGGTTATCCAAAAGAGTTCGTACTTGCAACAAATATCAATCTGAATATGGAAGAAAAGACAACAGCAGAAGTAACCCAGATGCCCCGGATCGGGGATCAGGCACCCGACTTTAAGGCCAAAACCACTAAAGGCGACATACAATTATCCGAGTTTGCATCCGGGAAATGGATCGTGATGTTCTCACATCCTGCAGACTTCACACCGGTATGCACCACCGAGATGATGGGTTTTGCCACGCGCAAGGCAGAATTCGAGGCGCTTAATACGGCCCTGATCGGGCTCAGCATCGACAGCATTCACGCTCACCTGGGCTGGGTACAGAACGTGAAAGAAAATACAGGAGTCTATTTCGACTTCCCCATTATAGCGGACCTGGACATGAAGGTTTCCAAGCTCTATGGCATGCTGCAGCCCAATGAAAGCGAAACGGCCGCGGTGCGGGCCGTGTTCTTCATTGATCCGCAGAAGAAAGTACGTCTGATCATGTACTACCCCCTAAATGTGGGACGCAATATGGACGAAATCCTGCGGGCCCTGGAGGCCCTGCAGACCTCAGACGAGCATGCCTGCGCCATGCCGCTGAACTGGAAAAAAGGAGATAAGGTGATCGTTCCGCCACCCAAAAACCTCGAAGAACTCGAGCAGCGGGTACAAGACGACACCCTGGAAAAAGTTGACTGGTACCTGGCGAAAAGAGAACTCCAGTAACCGTCTTAATTTTTAGGATTTAGGTTAAGCATAGGGGCGGAGACCGCAGCGGGTCTTCGTCCCTTTCCTTTTCGTTAAAATTCAATTAAAACCGGGGTGGACCACCGCGGTATCAACCACAATACAGGGGCATTTGTACTAAATTGGCATAAGCACCACGTCATTGGTTATGCATCCGACTCCCCGCAGCCCCCTGCTGATTCTGATACTCCTCTTCGCACTCTCCGCCTTCGGGCAAAGCCAGCGGGAACTGCAGGGCCGGGTAGTATCTAACGAGGCGGAAATCACCTTTGTAACGATTCAGAACCTGCGGACAGAACGGGCCACCATCACCGATTTGGAAGGATATTTCGCAATTCGGGCGGCAGTCGGGGATTCCCTGGTGTTCTCAGCAGTGCAACTCAAACGGAAGGAAATTGTGGTCACGCCAGGACTGTTCGAATCCACCTTCTTCCAGGTCGCCATGGAGCTCAGGGTCACCGAGTTGGAAGGCGTTACGCTGATGCCCTACGACTTGTCGGGCAATCTGGGCAGCGACGCCCAGGCCCTGGCGGTGGCGCCCGTCACGGCCGAGTCACTGGGCCTTCCCAATGCGGGTACTCCCATTCCCACCCAGAGCGAACGCCGGCTTTCAGAGGCCAATAGCGGCCCCCTACTGTATTTTCCCGGGCTGAACTTTAACAAACTGCTCAATGCACTCAGCGGACGGACCAAAGACCTGAAGGCCCGGGTAAAATTGGAACGCGAAGATCGAATCCTGGCGGGCCTCCGGGAGTCCCTGTCGGACTCGATCTATCTGGCCCAACTCGGCATTCCCCGGGATCGCCTGAACAGCTTCATGTACTTCTGTGCAGCCGACCCGGAGTATCCAAAACGGGTAGCGGCTCGTGATGAACTCAAGCTCTGGGAGTTCTTCGTTCGCAAAAGCGAGGAATACTGGAAGGTCAACGATTTGGAATAAATCCGGGAGGATTCAGGAATCGGCCCAGCGCTTGAAATGGCTGGCCTTTTCCTTGCTCACCGTTACGGGCGAAGGAGCCTCCGGTCGCAGCCGAAGGAGCAAACGGCCGTTGAAATAGGGCTCGATCTCGGCTATGGAAGAGCGGGCGACCAGATACTGCCTGTTGGCGCGATAAAACTCCCTGGGGTCGAGTTGATTTTCCATTTCGTCCAGGAAGTAATCCACCGGGTATTCCCGGCCGTCGTTTTTCCGTATAAAAACCGCCTTCTCCCGAACGAAAATATAGGCTACCTCGTGTACGTCAATCATGATCATCTTATGCCGGTAAGAGACGAGGAAGCTCGACCGGTGCGGCTCGGGCTGGGAAAAGGAGCGGGTCAGTTCTTTGAGTTGCTCCAGGTAGATGGCACCCGGTTCCTGATTTCTCTGATGGATGAATTTGCCGACGGCGGCCTCGAGCTCCTCCGGGACTATCGGTTTAAGCAGATAGTCCAGGCTATTGACTTTAAAGGCCTTGATTGCGTATTCGTCGTAGGCCGTAGTGAAGATGACCGGGGCAGGGACTTCAAGCTGCCTGAATATTTCGAAGCTCTGACCGTCCGACAGGTGTATATCCATGAAAATCAGGTCGACCTCGTTTCCGGCACTGAACCACTCCACCGCATCCGTTACACTATCTATGAAGGCCAACACCTCAAAACGGTAACCCTCTAGACGCATCAGCTCTTTTTGAAGCCGGCGTACGGCTGATTCTTCGTCCTCGATTATAATGATTCGCAATAAGGTATTCATGATTTAGACGGGTTTAAGGGGTAGCCGGACGGTGAAGCAATCGGCCTGCTGACCATAAACGATGGGCTTATGCAGCAGGCTAAAGCGCTTTTGCAGGTTTTGCAGGCCCAACCCTTCTCCTGGAGCCTGATACGCTTTAGGCCTGAGCTCGTTTTGCACCACGAGTACCTCCTTTTCATTTCGTATTTCGATCCTTAGCGGGGAACGGGCCGATATGCGGTTGTGCTTGACGGCATTCTCGATCAGGAACTGCAGGGACAGGGGCGGGATTAACCTATTCATACACTGCGGGTCGACATCGACCTCAAGGACAAGGGCCTCGCCGAACCGCATGTGCAGCAGATTCCAGTAGTCCTTAAGAAATTCCAGTTCGTCTTCCAGGGTGATAAAATCGTGTTGACGGCTCTGCAATACCCGCCGGTACAGTTGAGAAAACGACCGGGTAAAGGTCACGGCCCTTTCCCGATCCTCCTCAATCAGGTCGACCAGGGTATTGAGGCTGTTGAAGAGGAAGTGAGGGTCGATCTGCTGCTTCATCCCCTCGAGTTGAGATTTCAGGTTCTCGGCCTGCAGGGTGATGTTCTGAACCTTGAGCCGTTCCTGCTGTCGTATGGTCGAGAGCACCGTCTGAATCAGGTTAAATATGATCGCGGCCACGCTCAACCTCATAAACAGAAAAAAAACCCCCTTGTCGGCATACGGATGGGTCCAGTCACTGAAGATGAGATCAAAAAGAAAAGTAATCAGACCGATGTAAACCACATTGACCAGTAATTTGGCTATCCGTTTTGTCCAGGCCGAAAGGAACTTGCGCCTGTTTAAGAACCGGTTGATGTTCCATAATGTGTACAGGACTAACGACGATCCCAGATAGAGGTGGACCCCAAGATTCAAGCGCCATTCATCCGAAGGATTATTCAGGAAGCTGATCCCGGGGAGTAAAAGGGATAGCAGTACAGGCAGGTATTTCTCGAGGGAAGAATTCATCTGGATAACTATACAAGGATACGAAGCTTAAACTTCAATTTAATCATAATAGCAGCCGAACCATCCCTGTCGGAAACTGAAGGCGAAGAATCCCAACCCGAAACGATTCCCGACAGGAGTCCTACCCTTATCTCATCCCAGTGGCCCGAACACATTTCAACCCCCTGTTTTTCAGCCTGAATGACCTCATGAGTTACTTCGGCCTCATATATTCCCTTTCGGCTTACGAAACCCTCTTTCTTTGCCTTCGATCCATGATTAAATCGAAAGAACATGAAACGCGCTTTATTTACTACCCTTTTAGTTATCGGGGTTACCGGGTTAACCCGGGCCCAAAATGAAATTGAAGGTATCTGGCTCACACATGAGAAAAACAGCCGGATAGAAATATCAAACCAGGGCGACTCCTACCAGGGCCGTATCGTCTGGCTGGAACAGACCACGGACCGAAAGGGCAATCCTCTAAAAGACCGTAAAAACCCGGACCCGAAGCTGAGGGACCGCGAGATCATGGGCATGGAAATGCTCTCGGACCTGACCTATGCAGACGGGGTTTGGAAGGGTAAACTCTACGGCCCCAAACGCGGAAGAACAACCGATGTAACCCTTCGTTTGCTGTCCGAAGAAGAATTGGGTGTCGGGGTATCGGTAATGGGAATGACCCGGAATTTCACCTGGAAACGGGTAAGGGACGAGTAAGTCGCGAAGAACCTCAGGAAGAACGCCATAACTTTATGAGTGCGATTATCCAAACGCACCCTTAATACCTGTGCCATGAATACGAAACACCTCCTTTTCCTGGTCCTGTCTGCTCTTTACCTCACAGGTTGGGCTCAGCCAACCCACAGGAACATCGGATCCCTTGAAGCTGCCCTGGCTATGGCTTTTGAATACAATCCCGATCTCGAGGTGTACGAGAAAAACATGAAGAAGGCGGAGGCCGATTGGAAAGCAGCCCGCTCCTACCGAATGCTGAATGTATCCGGCACGATCACAGGGCAGGACAACCTCACACTGCCCACCACACTGGTTCCGGGTGAGATTTTCGGGCAGCCCGGCCAGGTCGTCGAGACCCAGTTCGGCCAGCGCTATGCCTTCAATGCCGGAATCAATATATCGAAGTCCCTGTTCGACTGGCAATCCCGTATGCAGGCCAAAATGGCCGAAAGCGACCTGAACTATCAGTCCGCCCGTAATGAGGTCTTCCGCCAGCAGCTGACCCAGCAGG
>CAZKAP010000039.1:0-29269 GCA_964550895.1 uncultured Flavobacteriaceae bacterium | reverse complement strand
TTCTTCTTTTCTCAAAATGGATTTGTAACGGCTTATAAAAGCTTCGTTAGGCAAATTCCTTGCGAATATTATACCGAAGCATTAACTGATGCCCAGATCATTTGTATTAACATTTTCGATCTCCAAAATCTCTATAGGCAATCCCACGTATGGGAACGCTTTGGGCGACTAACTGCTGAGATGGCAGCAAACACTGTCATTGAGCGAACGGAAAGCTTCTTGCTGAAATCTCCAGAAGAGCGTTATTTAGAACTTATCAAAACCCATCCCGAGCTCAACGATAATGTTCCTTTGTATCACATCTCCTCTTATCTGGGCATACAAGGCCCTTCCCTCAGCAGGATAAGAAAAAGAATCGCAGGCAGATAGCGATTTTAACTTGGGTTAAAGAAATCCTCTATCTCGTTTTTGAACTTTGTCTTGTAATCAAAAACAAGCAATATGAAAAGAGTAGGTCTTTTATTTCTGATTGGTCTATTGACCACCTCAACAACTTTTTCACAAACAAAAACAGATAGAACAATGGAAAAATCAATTCAATCAAAAACAATCGTATTCATTCATGGGCTATTCGTTACCAACGAAAGCTGGAAAGAATGGGAAGCATTCTTTCAGGAAAGAGGGTACACTACCTATGCACCGGCAAATCCCGGACATGAAGGAACGCCTTCTGAGCTAAGGAACAACACACCGGATAGTTTAGGGTATGTCACCTTTACGGATTGGGTGAACAACATGGAAGCCTTTATTGCCACCTTACCCGAAAAGCCTATCCTTATCGGGCACTCTATGGGAGCATTGGTCGCGCAGAAGTTAGTGGAGAAGGAATTGGCCGAAGCTGCAGTGGTCATTAGCAGTGCACCTCCAAAAGGCGTCCTCACCTTGAAACCAAGCTTTGCCAAAGCTAACCTGGGTATACTAAATCCTTTCAAAGGCAATTCGGTGTTTTATCCCACGAAAAAGTGGTTCCACTATGCGTTTACAAACACCTTGTCGAGAGAAGCATCTGATAAAATCTTTGATGAATTTGTAGTACCGGAGAGCAGAAATATTCCTCGAGAAACACTGAAGAAAGCAGGTAAGATAGACTTCAAAAAGCTGCATGCACCGATGCTCTTTGTCTCTGGAAAAGAGGACCACATCACCCCAGCTTCATTGAACAAGACCAACTTCAAGCGATATAAGGATGAAAACAGTGTAAGAGAACACAAAATCTTTGAAGGCCGTGATCATTTCATTGTCGGAGAAGATGGATGGGAAGAGGTAGCTCGTTACGTAAACGATTGGTTACAGTCTTTGGGCGTCGTAGGAACCAAATAGGACCAAAAAAAGAACTCCCTTTACTCCTTGAGCGGTGGTAGTATGTTTTATTTGTTCGTTAGGCAGCATAGCTTTGTTATCCGGAGAGGTATTCTTTTACTTCGTTAAGTGATTTTAAGCTGAGGGGTAGTAGTTTTTATTTGTTCGTTAGGTCAGCAAAGCTGAAAATCACTCGCAAATAAAACATACAACCCCTCAGTGGATTTAGGGCTTTGCTTGCAGTCGAAAGAAGTCAGATGATTCCCGATTGGGTCGGGTTAAAGTATGGCGACTAAAATATAGCGCAAAACTGGATCATTTAACCCTATCCCAAAAAATAATCCCTTTTACTTCTTGAAGCGATTATAAGCTTTGCAGCTCCTGTTCTTCCGCTCGCTTAGTAATCAAAGATTTAATCGCTCGCTTCAGAACAGGAGCTGTATACAGGGGGTTTGATCTACTCAAGCGGTACCGGATCCATAGATCCTATCCCAAAAAATAATCCCTTTTACTTCTTGAAGCGATTTTAAGCTGAGGTGTAGTATGTTTTATTTGTTCGTTAAGTCAGCAAAGCTGAAAATCACTCACTTCTAAAACATACTACTCCCGAGGGGTGCATTTCACTTAGAATAGAACCGGATCATTTAACCCTATCCCAAAAAATAATCCCTTTTACTTCTTGAAGCGATTTTAAGCTCTGCTTGCTAGCGAAAGAAGTAAAAGGGATATTTTTCTTGTGGTACCTCCAGGAATCGAACCAGGGACACATGGATTTTCAGTCCATTGCTCTACCAACTGAGCTAAGGTACCTAACCGTATTATGCCCTGTAAGACCCTCAGGCCTTAAAGGCGGGTGCAAATATAATTCTAAAATTAGGATTATAAAATCAAAAATTACAGTGCCCAGTAAAACTTAACGAAGGGGCACAACTCCCTGACGGGCCCGTGGCGTTGGAGGAGAGAGGCAAGTTCGGATCGTTGTGGAAAGGCATGTTCAGCGTTGAGATAGTCTTAAAAAACGGAGGCAAACTCCAGGCCGAAATGGTTAATTTAGTAATTCATCTTTTTTAGCCTGGCCATGAAAGTCGTAGTCGATGTTGGCAACAGCCGGATTAAGGTAGGGGTCTTCCAGCGTGATACCTTGCTGTACGATCGCGAATCTGCTTCGGACAAGGAGACATTTCACGAAGTACTGAAACAGTTATTCGACATATATCCGGATATCGAACACGGTATATTATCTAGTGTCCGGGAGAATACGAATATGTTCCGGGATCTACTGACCCTGTTCTGCAGGGTTATTGTGGTGGGGCCGGAGCTCAAGTATCCGTTTCGCATGGGGTATGCCACGCCGGAAACCCTGGGTGCGGACCGGCTGGTACTGGCCGCCTCCGCCCTTTGTTTCCACCCCCGTTCCCATGTGCTGGTTATCGATTCTGGAACCTGTATCACCTACGATTTCATCACCAGGGAACACCTGTATTTAGGAGGGGGTATTTCCCCTGGATTACGCATGAGGTACAGGTCCCTTAACGAATATACCGGTAACCTGCCCCTGCTGGAGCCCGCCAGCTTCCCGGGACTGATCGGAAATTCGACCGAGGAGAGCATACACAGCGGGGTCATCAAGGGTGTGGTGTTCGAAGTGGATGGCCTGATCGATGCCTATAGAAAGGAATACCCTGATTTAACAGTTATTTTAACGGGGGGGGATGCTCATTTCTTTGCTAAACAGTTAAAAAATTCCATCTTTGCGCACTCCAAATTTTTGCTGAAAGGCTTGAATTACCTCTTGGAATTCAATATGAATAGATGAAAGAATCTATAACATGGGTCCTGGTACTGACCATGACAGCTGTGGCCTGGGCCCAGGACGGAAGCATCTCCCCGTATTCGAGTTTTGGTGTTGGAGAATTCAGCCCTGCGGCTACCATAGAAAACCGGTCCATGGGATCATCGGCGGTTTTCGGGGACAGCATACACATCAACCTTCAGAACCCGTCAGCCTATGGCAAACTCAGGGTAACCACTTATGCCCTCGGGCTATCCAACAGGCGGTACAACCTCAAGGAGGGCGAAAACAGCCAGGAACTTGGCCTGACCAACCTGGAATACCTGGGGATTGCCTTTCCGGTTCACCCTAAGGCGGCCATAGGTTTCGGAATCATGCCGTATTCCGCTGTGGGGTATCGACTGGAAACCATCGATACCAATGCAGTCAATGATACCATAACGAATACCTTTAACGGAGAGGGAAGTCTGAACCGGGTGTACCTCTCCGCCGGGGCTAATCCCATTAAAGACCTGTATGTGGGAGCATCGGTGAGATACAACTTTGGAACCCTTCAGTACAACAGGGTTCAAAGCGTACAAAATGTTCAGTACGGAACCCGGGACATCAAGGAATCGCGCATCAATGGGTTTGATTTTAACTATGCCCTGACCTATACGCCCATAGTATATAAGAACTACCGTTTGCACGCCTATCTGGGCATCGACACCCAGGTGAATCTGGTCTCTCAGAATACGGAACTGCTCGGCTCGTTTCAATCGGCTACCGACCAGGAAATCGAGCAGGTCAATGTCGATCTCGAAGCTACCGGATTGGACCGTACTGCCATCACCATCCCGACACAGTTTTCCTTCGGCCTGGGGGCGGGTATAGATCAACATTGGTTTGCCTCCATCGAGTACCGGACCCAGGACTGGAGTGATTTCAGCAATGATTTTCTCGATCAGGATAATATAGTATATTCACGCGCCAGCAGCATTCGCATAGGGGGCTATTACGTGCCTAAGTGGGATGCGTTGTCCGGATTCTACAACCGGATGGTTTACCGGGCCGGGATTCGTTTTGCTCATTCCGGTACCAATGTGAACGGGGAGGATATTCGGGACTTTGGCATAACATTTGGTCTGGGTGTTCCTATAGGCGGAGGGTCTGCCTATGATCTCTTCTCGAATCTCAATATTGGATTTGAATTCGGGAGGCGGGGAACGACCAATGCATCGCTGGTGCAGGAGAACTACACCGGTATAGCCATCGGACTCTCCCTGAACGACAGATGGTTTATCAAAAGACGGATTAACTGATTTGTCGAAAAAAATGTACATTAACCGCTATAAACCAAAAAAATGAAGAAGGAAATCTATTCATCGCTTTTTGCGGTAGTTTGGTCGATAGGTATGGCCTTTTCTCAGCAGGCCCAGAATCCTCAGTGCATGACGAACCTTTCCATCTACGCAGAGCACGTTAAGGTTAAGAACTACGATGCGGCCTACGAGCCATGGAAAATGGTACTTACCGAGTGTCCCGGTATCAATAAGGCTAATTTTTCATACGGCGAACGCATACTTAAGCATAAGATCAAGAACTCATCCGGAGCAGAAAAGGACGGGTACATTCAGGACCTCCTGGCTCTGTATGATCAGAGTGGAAAGTACTACCCACAGAATTACGGTCCGGCTAGCATCACTATCGACAAGGTGTTGCTGCGGTACGACAATGATATGATCTCGGACGACGAGATTTATGCCCAGTGCTCCGAGGCCTTCAATGCCGATCTGAAGAACTTTAAGAACCCCAAGGCTCTGTACCTGTATTTCTCATCACTAGTAAACCTGCACAAAGCGGGAAAGAAAGATTTGCAGGAGGTATTCAATGTATATGATGACGTAATCGCCAAGGTGGAAGACGAGAACAAGAAGCTGCTAACCGTTTTGGAATCACTGCTGCCCAAGGAAGACGCGGGTACACTGACCAGCAAGGAAAAGCGCCAGTTAAGGGTGGCTCGAACGAATTCCGAATCCTATGGTAAAATTACAGGGAGTATTGATGCCAAGCTGGGTGACCTCGCCGATTGCGATAACCTGATACCGCTTTATAAGAAAAATTTCCCTGCTCATACCGCCGACCTGGTTTGGATTAAGCGCGCCATGAGCAAGATGTTTGCCAAGGAGTGTACCGACGATCCGCTCTTCCGCGAGCTGCTCGACGCCCGACTGGCCATAGATCCTTCGGCGGAGATATACTTCTACAAGGGGATACTCGAGCAAAAAGCGGGAAACAATACGGCAGCCATAGCCGCATTCAATAAGTCGGTAGACCTGGAAGACGACAGAGATCGAAAGGCGGAGGTCCTGTACAAGATCGCTACCATGATGAAGAGGCGCGGACAGAAGTCCAGCTCTCGCTCGTACGCCAACAAGGCACTGGCACAGAATGCATCGCTCGGAAAGGCCTATCTGCTGATCGCCAATCTGTATGCTTCCAGTGCAAACGATTGCGGAAGTACGACCTTCGAGAAAAAGGCCGTATACTGGAAGGCTGCGGAAATGGCTCGGAAAGCGGCCCGTGTGGACCCCTCGCTGAGATCACAGGCGGCTAAGTCAGCCGAGAGTTATGAGGCTCGTGCCCCATCACGAACCGAGATATTTAATTCTGCCATGGAAGGCCAGACCATTACGTTCTCCTGCTGGATGGGAGGCAGTGTAACGGTACCTAAATTGTAGAAGGTTGAAAGGGTATTATCCCTCACATATTATAGTATTTGCTGCCATGGCCCTGGTCATGGCAGTTTCTTTATGGGGTTGTGATCGAAAATCGCAACCGCCCATACCCTTGGGGACGCCCAAATACTATCCGCAGGGCATAGCCCGGGATTTCGAATTAATTTACTCGGAAGTGCCCAGGGAGTTGAGTTCGCAGGATTCGGCATATACCCGAAAGTCCATTATTCTCAGGAGTCCGCTCAACGAGAATTACGACAATCTGGATTTCAAACATCAGATTTTTCCGGAGGGACTGACCCTGATCATTTACGACGATCAATCTCAGGAAAGCCGGGTTAGGGCAGACTACGGTATCGTATATTCGCAGACCAATCTTATCGATTTACGAGGTAATGTGCGCCTGGACAGCCATGACGGCAAAATCCTGGAAACGCAGCAATTGTACTTCAACCGCACGGATGGCTGGATATTTACAGAACAGGCCTTTACCTACACCAATCCTGAAGAAGGCACGGTGATGGACGGTGTGGGCATGGATTTTAATCGGGATTTCACCTACTTCCAGGCAGCCCGTACCAATGGGGTTATTGCCATAAGTGAAGAAAACGAAAAGTAAGCATGATACGAATCCTCAAATACACGGAGTACGTTTACCTGTTAGTCGCGGTCCTTTCGGTGTTCAAGATTGTTGCCCTGTGGGAGACCGGGGGCCAGCGTTTGTGGCTCTTCGTGTTTTTCTTCGTGATTTCCCTGGGGATGTTTTTCTTCCGTCGTCATATGCGACAGCGCATCAATGCCCACGTAAAGGATAAAGCCCCATAAGGTGGAGACGTACTTTCTGGTTGTTATCATCACCTCACTGATATTCTCGGCATTCTTTTCCGGGATGGAGATTGCCTTTGTTTCCGCCAACAAAATCCATATTGAAATCGAGAAGAAGCAGGAGGGCCTCATGTCGAAGCTTCTGGCCCGAATTACCGACAAGCCCTCCCGCTTCATTGCCAGTATGCTGATCGGGAATAATCTGGCCCTGGTAATCTACGGCTACTTCATGGGGAGGTTGCTGGAAAATTCCATACAGGACACCTTCCCCGAGAAATACGCCCTGCTGAACCTTTTCTTCGGAGACCTCAAGCTGTTTACGCATACCCTGATATCGACTCTGATCATATTACTTACCGCGGAATTCCTGCCCAAGGTCATCTTTCAGATTTATTCCAATCAGCTACTCAAGGTACTCTCCATTCCGGCCTATTTGTTCCATACCTTATTTTCGGTGTTCTCCCGAGCCGTGGTGGGTTTTTCGGACTTTCTTTTGCGTGTTTTCTTCAAGACGGAAGGGGACCAGGCCCAACTGACTTTTTCCAAACTGGAGCTGGGGGACTACATCACCGAACAGATGGAGTCCCTGGACAAAACCGAAGACGTGGACTCCGAAATACAGCTCTTTCAGAACGCATTAGAGTTTTCGGAAGTCAAGGCCCGGGAGGCCATGATCCCCAGGACGGAGATTATCGCCATGGACTGGTCGGAGAGCCCGGCGAAGCTGCTGGAAATGTTCAGCGAAACGGGGTACTCCAAAATCCTCATACACAAGGACAATCTGGACGAAATAATCGGGTATGTGCATTCTTTTGAAATGTTCAAGAAGCCCAAATCAGTACAGAGTATATTGAGGCCCGTGGAGTTCGTGCCGGAAAGTATGCTCATCCATGAGATACTGAATGTGCTGATCCGCAAGCGCCGCAGTATGGCGGTGGTTCTGGACGAATACGGGGGGACTTCGGGTATACTCACGGTTGAGGACATCGTGGAGGAACTCTTCGGGGAAATCCATGATGAGCACGATACGATCACCCTGATCGAGGAGCAACTGAGCGAGCAGCAGTGGAAGTTTTCGGCCCGGCACGAGGTCGATTACCTGAACGAGCAATACGAACTCGAGCTTCCCGCGGGTGATGAATACGAGACGTTAGGCGGCCTGGTGATACACGAAACCGGAGAGATCCCGGAGCAGGATACGGAACTGCGGATCGAGGGGTACACCTTGCGCGTACTGGAAGTGTCCAACAATAAAATCGATACCGTTCTGCTGACCCGTACGGAGCCGGATTAGCAAGGCGTAATCCTTTCTATTTTAAGCGGAATGTCCTATTTTCGCGCCCTACATGTAAAAGCAGTATTATGGCGATTCTCGGTGATATTCGAAATAGATCCACGCTCCTGATTATTGTAATCGGCGGAGCGCTTTTCATCTTTATCATTTCGAGCATATTCGAAGGAGGATTCGGTGGCGGATCCAAGGCGGGTGATGCAGTGGTTCAGGTGGACGATCAGGCCATCACTTACGAGGAGTTTAACAGGAGCATGGAACGCATGTCCCGACAGGCTGCAGGACGCATGACCGATACCCAGATATCCAACAGCGTTTTCGAAACCGAGGTGCGAAGGGCACTGTTAGGCGAAATATTCGAGGAGCTCGGTTTTTCCGTGGAGGCCGATCAGATCGCCGATTACGTGGAGCAGGCGGGCTGGCATCGCAGCGTACCCGAGTTCGCAGATGAGCAGGGTAACTTCGATCGCAATAACTTCCTGAACACCATATTCGACTGGAAAGAGAACGATCCGGCCCGCTATGAAGCCTGGCAGGAGGACGAGAAGCAGATCATTTTCCTGTCTAAGGACCGCATGCTTCAAAATCTGGTCAAGGCAGGTATGAACGCCTCCCTGCAGGAGGGGGTTTTTAACTACCACACCGAGAATGACAAGGTGGAAATCGAATTTCTCAGGGTTCCTTATACGTCTGTACCCGATAGCTCCATTGCGGTATCCAAGGAAGAGATTGCAGCCTATGTCAAGGAGCACGCGGACGATTTCAAGCAGGAAGATGCGAGAAACATTCGCTATGTGTACTTCGAATTGAAGCCCTCCGAGGCCGATAAGAAAAGGGCCGAAGAACGGTTTCTGGCCCTTTTAAATGACACCGGAGTGCCGGAGGATAATTTCGGCCTGACCACAGACCTGGATGCCTTCTTCGGGAATTATTCGGATCAGCCGCTGGATACCTTGCCTAAGACCAAGACCCAGCTGCCAGCCCAGGTACAGGACACGATCGAAACCATGGAGATCGGCCAGGTTTATGGGCCCTTCGAGGACGGAGATACATTCAACGCGGTCCGCCTGATCGGAAAGCAGAAAGATGCCAACGTGAGGGCTCGTCACGTGCTCATCGCCTACGAAG
Organism: uncultured Flavobacteriaceae bacterium; assembly: GCA_964550895.1. Classification (GTDB taxonomy): domain Bacteria; phylum Bacteroidota; class Bacteroidia; order Flavobacteriales; family Flavobacteriaceae; genus CAZKAP01. Next base: position 20,217 of record CAZKAP010000039.1, on the reverse strand, counting down.
GCGCGCAGCGTGCCAATCCCGATGTCACCCGTACCAGGGAAGAGGCGCGAATTAAGGCCGAAGGAGTGCTGGCAAAGGCACGCCAAGCCGGTACCGACTTCGCTAAGCTCGCTGAGGACAATTCGGATGGCCCTACGGCTTCGCGCGGGGGAGACCTGGGCTTCTTCCAGAAGGATCGGGGCATGGCCCAGGAGTTTCAGGATTTCTGCTTCAGTAATCCTACCGGGGCGATAGGCCTGGTGGAAACTGATTTTGGATTTCATGTAATCAAGGTCGAGGAGAAGCAGGATCTGTTCCAGGTTGCTCGTCTGGTTCGAGAGGTAATACCCTCGGAAGAAACCGAGAGCAATATTTTCAACGATGCGGTGAAATTCGAAAAGGAAGTAACCGAGGCGGATCCGGACCGGTTTGCCGATATCGCCACTCAATCCAGTTATCAGGTACGACCCGTTAACAAAATGAAGGCCATGGATGAGGTGCTACCCGGACTGGGGGCACGGCGACAGATTGTACGCTGGGCATTCAACAAGGAGACCTCCGTCGGTGAGATTCAGAAATTCGAGCTGCCCGAAGGCTATGTGATCGTCCAGATGACCAAAGAGTTCGAGGAAGGCACCATGAGTGTGGAAGAGGCTTCTGCCAAGGCACGCCCTGAGATCTTAAAGAAGCGTAAGGCAAAGATGCTGATGGAGAAGTACGCCGGCATGGACATGCTGCAGATCGCCAAAGAGGCCAATGTGCCGGTGAGCAAGAGTTCGGCCCTGACTTTGTCCGCTCCAACCCTGCCGGGTGCTGGGCGTGAGCCGGCCGTAGTGGGGGAGGCATTCTCGTTACAGCAGGGTGGTACTTCGGAGCTGATCCAGGGGGAAACGGGTGTCTTCATGGTCAAGCTTCTGAACTTCAACGAGGCGATAAAGCTGCCTAACTTTGCGCCTTTCAGCACGACCAAGAGCCGGACCCGTCTTAATCGGGTGGCGAGCAACTTCTACAATTCCGTTAAAAACGGCGCAGAGATCGAGGACAATCGGGCCGAGTTCTTCTAGGGTGCCTCAGGGAACTCTGCCGGGCTAGTCGTTAAGAATCATTTGATCGTAAGTCAATACGGTTCCGTACCCTTTGTCAGCGAAATAGGCAGGGGTATAGTCCGGGTCGCCAAAAGCAAGGATAAAATCTCCTCCCCAGGCACCCAGGCTTTTAATCGTGCCCTGGAAATCACTGAACCATTCCTTCTGTACGGAGGGGATGCCCCCCAGTGCACGGGATACGAGCCGCTCGTGTTCCGCAATAAGCCGACCGAAACTCCCCTCGTCTGTTCCCCTGAAGAGTTCCCGGGAAATCTCACTGATCCTCTTTCCAATGGCGGGGTCCACGGGCTGGTTTTCTCTGTATTGCTGTATACCCTGCCTGCTGTCTTGCTTGCGGTTGAGGTAGACAAAAAACAGCCGTTCCCGATAGGCAGGGAAGAAGCTTCCCTCCAGAATTTCAGGACATTCATCCTTTACCCGGTACAATACGGCCCCGGAGTGGCCGGCACAGGCGATATCGTATCCGCTTCCACCGAAGGTGTTCCAGAGCAATTGGTAAGGATCCACACCCGCCCAGAGCGATAGGTTGTGTATCAGGGTAGAAGAGCTTCCTAGACCCCATTCCCTGGGAAATTCGAGTCGGGACTGTATGTGTATGTTACCGGAAGACTGCAGGAAATCCGTCTTCAGGCGACGGCACTGCCTGAGGAGTTGCCAAAGCCTTTGGCCCACGCCTTCGTCCGTGCAATCCTCCAGCCTGAGGTCGGGTAGGGAAAAGGTGCCACGGAACCAGATTTCTCCTTCGGCATCCAGGCTTTCCCAGTAGAGACGGGAAGGAAAGGCCGGTCCGGAAGAGGGTTCCACAAGCAACGATTGCCCCATCCGGGTAGGGAGTCCCAGTGCCCAGAAACCGTCGAGTACTAGATACTCCCCGCTGAGCAGGAGTTTACCGTAACTGTAAAACTGTCGGGTTTCCATGACGTCAGGACCTCAGCCCTTCCAGAGCCTGTTTTACGGCGGCGACGCTCACGGTCTTCTCCCGGAACTGCTTGATCAGCTCCTCCTTCTCCACGGTTTTTGCGCCGAGCTGATTGAGGATGTTCTGCAGGTGCATTTTCATATGTCCCCTCTGTATGCCGTGAGTAACCAGTGAACTCAGGGCTCCGAAATTCTGGGCAAGGCCGGCTACGGCTATGTACTGCATAAGTTCTTCGGCACTGGGTTTACCGAGTATCTCCAAAGATAGCTTCACCAGCGGATGCAGGCCGGTCAGTCCTCCGACGGTGCCCACGGCCAGGGGAAGCTCCAGCCAGAAGTGAAAGGTTCCCTGGTTGATTTCGGCATGACTCAGGCTGCGGTAGCGGCCGCTATGACTGGCATAGGCGTGCACTCCTGCCGAAACGGCACGGAAATCGTTGCCGGTTGCGAGCAGCAGGGCATCCACCCCGTTCATGATCCCTTTGTTATGGGTTACAGCCCTGTGGGGTTCGGCATCGGCGATCTTTATAGCCTGCACGAATTTCTCTGCAAACCGTAAGGACTCTTCCGGGGTGTCCATCAGCTTTTCCACCGGACACTCGACTTCGGCACGAACCCGACAGTTCGGCACGTAGTTACTTAAAATACTCATCACAATTTCGGGCCGGTCTTTACTCTTCCAGTCAGGGAAATCTTCCGTACAGCGCATAAAGGTCTCGGCGAACTGTTCGAGGCAGGAGTTGATGAAATTGGCACCCATGGCGTCCGAAGTATGGAAAACGGCATGGAGCTGAAAATAGTTCTCCAATTCGTCCCGGCTGTCCACCAGTTCGATGGACTGTATGCCACCGCCGCGTTCACGCATGTTGCGCGTAAGATCTTCCGTCTCCTTGAAAAGCAGGGGCTGCACCCAATTGAAGTAATTTTCCAGGCTATGGGGGTGACCGGCATAGGTGAAGTGTACCTGTCCGATCTTATCCCGTCCCTGCACTTCGGCCCTGAAACCTCCGCGATCGTGCCAGTACTTTGCAGAACGACTTGCCGCAGCGACCACGGAACTCTCTTCAATAACCATGGGAAGGGCGAGCAGCCGATCGTTAATAAGGAAGTTGGGAGCGACCGCATAAGGCATGAAGAAATTGCTCAATGTATTCTCGATGAATTCCTCGTGCTTGCGTTGGGATTCTTCGTCGCTGTGTCGGTAGGAGCGGAGCAAAGCCTTGGTCTTCTCAGGATCCTCGGTGTATTGTTCTGCCAGCCAGTTCAGTTTTTCGTCTGTGGTGAGTTTGGAAAAACCCGTTGTAAAGGCGGTCATGTAGTGCGAAACTTTTAAACAAAGATAGCCACAGACCCAGCCCGCTACAAGCTGATACCTGCAAAAGCAAACACCCCCGAGGACCTCACTGTTGGCTCCCGCCATACGACACCGCCGTACTTTTTCGTTTAGATAGTCCCGGGGAATCCGGCGGGCTTTATTATATTGCGAGTTAACACCAAAGGCGGGACAGCCTGAGAACAGGGCCGGTCGCGCAGTCATTGCTACAGACTACAAACGGATGATGACAAATCGATGGAGGGCAACCGTTGCCCTTGTATGCCTTACTCTGTCCTTTTCCCCGGCTTTGCAGGCCCAGGAAGCCAGGAAGATCACGGTAGAGGAAATCAATAACGGTACCTTTCGTACCCAGGGCCTGGAAGCCCTTCGGTCACTGAAAAACGGACAGCAATACACGGTACTCAACCGGGCAGGGGGCAAGAGCCGCATAGAACGCTATGCCTACGAAGACATGAAATCCCTGGGTGTACTGGTCGAATCGGGCACTGACGGTATTCCGGCCTTCACTACCTATGCGTTCAGCCAGGATGAGCAAAAGGTTTTACTGGGATCGGATATACGCCGGATCTACAGGCGCTCCACAGAAGGGGTCTACCACGTCTATGACCTGAATTCACGGGTGCTTGTACCGGTTTCCGAGCAGACCGTGCAGTCCCCCCTGTTATCGCCCGACGGTTCCCGGGTGGCCTATGTCTTCAAGAACAACCTCTACGTGTTGGACCTGAGAAACCGGGAAACCACGCAACTCACCCGGGATGGTAAGGACCGTGAGATCATCAATGGCAGGACGGATTGGGTGTATGAAGAGGAATTCGCTTTCGTCCGTGCCTTCGAATGGAACAGCGATGGCAGCCGTCTGGCCTACCTTCGATTCGACGAGTCCGAAGTGCCCGAGTTCTCCATGGACGTATACGGCCAGGAGCTGTACCCCGTTCCGTACACCTTTAAGTATCCGAAAGCCGGGGAGAAGAATTCCGAGGTAAGCCTTCACATTCACGACCTGAACAGCGGGCAGAAGAAGACCATCGAGCTCGAACAGTCGTACTACATTCCACGGATACGCTGGATGAACCACCCAGAGCACCTGAGCGTTCAGACCCTGAACCGACACCAGAATGACCTGCGTTTGTATGCCGTACATGCAAAAACAGGGGTCGTGAAGGAGCTGCTCAGGGAAACCGATGAGGCCTATGTGGACGTCGACGACGACCTGACTTTCCTGAAGGACGATCACTTCATCTGGACCAGCGAGCGGGACGGCTGGAAGCACATCTACCTCTATAACCGCGACGGCAGCCTTCGTACTCAGATCACCCATGGCCCCTGGGAAGTTACTGCCTATTACGGGTACGATGCCGGAAACGATCGGATTTTCTATCAATCCGCGGAGCGCGGGAGCATCAGAAGGGATGTGTATTCCATAGACAGCCGGGGTCGTAAGAAGCAACTGCTCAGCCCCGAGCCGGGCACGAATTCCGCCCGGTTCAGTGCAAATTACCGCTACTATATCCACACCCATTCGACCTCGGTGACGCCTCCGAGGTATACCCTGCACCTCTCTCGTAAGGGCCGGCTGGTGCGAGAGATTCGCAATAACAACCAGATCCTGGAACTCCTGTCGGATTATCAGTGGTCTCCGAAGGAATTCGGAACGCTGGAAGTAAACGGCGAGCAGCTCAATATGTATATGATCAGGCCGCCGGATTTCGATGCTTCGAAGAAGTACCCCCTGCTTATGTACCAGTACAGCGGACCCGGATCTCAGTCGGTAGCCGACAGTTGGATGAACTCCAGGGATCTCTGGCATCAGTTACTCGCCTCTGAGGGCTACGTCATTGCCTGTGTCGACGGTAGGGGCACGGGACTGAAGGGTCGGGACTTTAAAAAATCAACCTATATGAATCTGGTCCGGTACGAGACCGAGGACCAGATCGAGGCGGCACGCCTGCTATCCGGTTTGGACTACATCGATGAGGAGCGCACCGGTATCTGGGGCTGGAGTTTTGGTGGGCATATGAGTACGAACTGCCTGTTTAAAGGGGCCGATGTATTCGAGCTGGCCATAGCGGTAGCCCCGGTAACCAGCTGGAGGTTCTACGATACGATTTACACGGAGCGCTACCTGCGTACCCCTCAGGAAAACCCACAGGGCTATGATCAGGATTCGCCCTTCAATTACCCCGAAAAGCTCGAGGGGAAGTTTTTGCTGATCCACGGTACCGGAGACGATAACGTGCACGTTCAGAACTCCATGCGCCTGATCGAAGCTCTGATACAGGCCGGAAAGGACTTCGACTGGAGGCTCTATCCGGACCGAAATCACGGAATATACGGCGGGAATACCCGCAATCACCTCTACCATACCATGACTCAATTCGTACTTAAAAACCTCTGATAATGAACGCAACCTCCACCAATAAACCCGAAAATGAACGGGAATTCCTCGGGCATCCGGTAGGCCTCTACGTACTCTTCTTTACCGAATTGTGGGAACGATTCTCCTACTATGGAATGCGCGGAATCTTTGTCCTGTTTCTGGTAGCCGAGACCACTGCCGACAACCCCGGTTTTGGCTGGTCCAATGTGGAGGCCCTGAATCTGTACGGGATCTATACCATGTTGGTGTACATGTCCTCGGTACCCGGGGGTTGGGTGGCCGACCGTTTGCTGGGGCAACGAAAGACCGTGATGCTGGGAGGTGCCTTGCTGGTGATCGGGCACAGCGTTCTGGCTTTGAATTCGGAGGTTTCGTTCTACGTGGGCTGTGCGTTTATCATCCTGGGCGTGGGAGGACTGAAGCCCAATATCTCCTCCATGGTTGGCGGGCTGTACCGGCCTAAGGACGAACGTCGTGACGCGGGTTTCTACATCTTCTACATGGGAATTAACCTGGGCGCCCTGGTGGCCCCCCTATTGTGCGGTTGGATCGGTGAGAAATACAACTGGCACTACGGTTTCGGGTTGGCCGCCATCGGAATGGTTTTGGGACAGGTCGTTTACATCTACGGGCAGAAGTACCTCAGTCACGTCGGGAATCTGGCTTCAACCGCCAGCGAGGAATCTGCAGCGGAAATGAAGCGACCCCTGACCGCCATCGAGAAGGACAGAATCAAGGTGTTATTGCTTTCCTTCCTGCTCATTATCCTCTTCTGGGCGGCATTCGAGCAGGCAGGTGGTCTGATGAACCTGTATGCGAGTCAGAAGACCGACCGGAATTTCCTGGGTCTCTTCGAGATTCCGGCTGCCATGTTTCAATCGGTGAATTCGCTCTTCATCATCATCTTCGCCATAGTCGTGAGCAACTACTGGATGCGGCGCAAGCACAAGGGCAAGGAGGCTTCCTCACTCTACAAAATGGCCGTGGGCCTGGTGATCATGGCCCTTGGATTCAGTTTTATGGCTGCCGCATCTGTACAGTATCAGCAGCAGGGATCTTCGGCCATGTACTGGCTGGTTCTGGCCTACCTCTTCCATACTATAGGGGAACTCTGCGCCTCACCCACGTCCCTGTCCTTTATCACGAAACTCGCGCCCCTGAAGTACGCCTCCCTGATCATGGGGGTCTATTGGTTTGCGGTAGGTTTTGGAAATAAGTTCGCCTCGGAAATCGGTAAGCTGTCTCAGAGATTGGAAAACTCGGAATACGATATAGGACTTTTCGGAAACGAAATGGTGATTTCGGGTGAGTTCCTGGTTTTTGCAGGGGTTACCGTGATTTGGTCTTTGATCGGGCTGGTCATTATTTCCTTGCTGAAACCGCTGAAGCGCCTGACGCATGGTGCCGAGGACCACGAACTGCGCCCGGAAGAACTCGAAGGAGCATAGCTATCGGCCGTTAAGGTCCCATTCGAAGTATCCATCCCGATCGGTTCGGTGGAACGGTATGCCGTATACAGTGCAGCTGCGTTCCCAGCGGTCGACCGTGGAGGTATAATTGCTGCCGTCTGCCACAACGCGACCCACCTGACATGGTTCCAGTAGCTGGTCGAGGTGCACCGGGCTGTTTTCTCTGAGCCAGAGCACTTCGGCTGCTAAGGCGGGGGGCATTACCCAGTGGCTGCTGTCCAATGCCACGAGAAAGCGCCCCCTTTGCAGATCGTATACATTCCGATCGGGAAGTGCCGGCCGATATACAAGTCCCTGACGCTGCATCCATGCCCTGCGGTATTTCTCGTGACCTAACGAATCTTTCGTACCACTGAAGGCAGGTCCTCGCTGCATCCAGAGACGGCCTCCCCGGAATTCGTGGGTAATCCAAATACGGTGGATCTCCGGCCTGTGCAGATTTCGGGCACACCCGAGCACGGCGAAAAGCAATAGTATCCACGTGAACCTCCTTCCCCGTGTTTCCAGTACCGCCGCTATTGTAATCAGTGCGGCGTAGGCTAGACCCACTTCGAAGGGGCTCAGATGGTGTTCGGTGAGCAGGAAGGACGGAGGGTGCTGGAAGATTGCGAGGAAGCGATCCAGAAGGGATAGGAGAAATTCGGTGAGCCGCACATACTCCTCGAAAATCAGCCCGGACATGGCGAGTACCGTACCCAGCATACCCAGTCCAATGAGTAAAGGAAGTGCCGGCAACACGATCAGGTTAGCAGGCAGAAAGAGCCAGGGAAAGAGTCCGAAATAGTACAGAGACAGTGGGAGGGTTCCGGCCTGGGCGCAGAGGGTAAACCACGCCGGACGGATCAAATACCGGTTAACGGGTTCTGAAGCACGGTTCCCCAGTCGGGAACTGAGCCAGTTATGACCCCAGATTATGGCCAAAACTGCGGAGAAGCTCAACTGAAATCCGAGATTAAAGAGGCTTGAGGGTCTGAAAAGTAGCGAGGCGAAGAGTGCCAGGGACCAGATGGCATATCCCTGGGTGTGACGCCCGCTGTGGCGGGCGACAACCCAGGCCCCGCACATGAGGATAGCCCGGGTAACTGAGGGACGCCCTCCGGTTAGCCATCCGTACAGGGAAAGCGGAATCAGAGCCAGTAAGCCCGGGAGGTGGGGATAGGGAAACCACCGCCTCAGCGGGCTTAGTGAAAGGGATAAAACGGCGAATACTATGCCGGTATGCAGGCCGGATACGGCAAGCACATGACCGAGTCCGGCCCTGTTGAACTTTGTTCTCGTTTCCGGGCTGACGCCCTGTCCCTGTCCCAGTAGAAACGCCCTAAGCAGCTCCCGCTGCCAGGGTATGCGGGAAAGTTCATCCACCCGGCTGCCGAGCCATTCCCCAGGGTCCGGGAAGGGCGCCACGGCCGGTGAGTCGGTCCGAAGCACGCTGTCTATTCGAATGATCCCATGGGCCCCCTGCAGTCTGCCATAGGCCTCCTGATCGAAATCCCATGGGGATCTTTTGGCCGGATAGGGCAGTACCCGTCCCCATACGAAGTAGCTCTGCCCTGCTTCAAGTCCGGGCCATCTGCAGACGAGTCGAACGGCTTCGGTTCCTTTGAGTTGAACGATGTATCGATGGAACGAAAGTTCCTTCTGCGTCTGGAAAGACAGTACACGGGGCTTTTCGTCGATGAGCCCTTCGGGCAGGGAGGCATTTGCAAATAAGGAATCCGGCATTCGCAGTGGAGCGGCCAGGACACAGATCAGGCAGATTCCGAAATCCGCCGTCCGGGTTCGGCGGTACAGCAATACTACCAGCACCAGCGGCAGCAAGGCCGGGACGATACGAGTCGCGCCATCGCCATAACCGGGCAGCCAGGTCGAGAGGAGTATACCCAATACAATAGACAGACCGTAACGCACCGTTGGGATACGAAATATCAACACAGGATGGAATTGAGATTAAGGCCTACGGGCGTTTGCGGATTCACCCCTTAGGGGAAGTACTCTTCGGATGCGGCGGTATGCACGACTCCAATAGGGCTCATTCAGCGAAGAGACGATCACTCCTTTGCGGGTGGTGGCATGAATAAAGAAAATCTCCCCTTTTTTGACCTCGGTGACCAGCCCCACATGGCTGATTCGGTTTCGCCTTCCCGTGCGAAAGAAGAGCAGGTCCCCTGCCTCGGCAGCCGCCAGGGAAATTTTCCTTCCTTCTTTAGCCATCTGGCGGGATACCCTGGGAAAGTCGATTCCCTCGGATTCGATGGCCAGGTGTACCAGGCCGGAACAGTCCATACCTCTGCGGTCGTTTCCTCCATACGCATAGGGTGTACCCCTGTATTCGAGGGCCGTTCGTACCACTCGGTCGGCCGGGGTTTCCCTCATCGTTTTCCGTGTCGATGAACACCCACCGCCCAGGAGAACGATCGTCAACAGTCCGAGACAGCTCAGGATTCGAATGGATGTTTTTACTGGCATGGTAATGTATTTCTCATCTTCTCCGGTATCCTTCATATAAGCGAAAGGGATACCTATAGTTCAGGTTTAACGGGTCGAAGCCCGCTCTTTCGCGTGGGCCATGATGGCATCTGCGGCCTTGGCACTTGCACCCGAGCCACCCAACCTAGCGGCCAGTATTTTGTATTCGGCCAGCATCTTCTCCCGGGTTTCGGGTTCGGTGAGTCGTTCTACCTCTGCGAGTAGACTCCGGGTATTGAATTCGCCCTGGATCAGCTCCCTGACCACGGGTCGGTCGAGAATCAGGTTAACCAGAGAAATGTATTTCAGTCGAATGATCCTCCGCGCTATTTCGTAGGAGATCCAATTTCCCTTGTAGCAGACCACCTGGGGCACTTCCCAGAGTGCCGTCTCCAGTGTTGCGGTCCCACTGGTGACCATAGCCGCGTGTGCAACAGAGAGCAGGTCGTATGTAGCCCCGTAGGCCAGAGGGATTTTTCGTTCGCCCAGGAGTGCTTCGTATACTTCCTTACCGATGCTGGGGGCGGCCCCGATGACGAACTGATAACCGTGCAGGTGATCGCACACCTCGAGCATAACAGGCAGCATGTAGTTTATTTCCTGCCTCCTGCTTCCGGGTAGCAGCACCCATACCGGCAGTTCAGGTTTGAGTCCGTAGGTCTCGTGTACATCCCGTTTTTCCCCACTCCTGTAATTTTCGATTGCATCCAGAAGGGGGTGTCCCACAAAGGTTACCGGATAGCCGTGCTTTTCTTCGTAGAAATCTTTTTCGAAGGGGAGGATTACATACATGTGGTCGATATCCCTTCGGATGGCCTTGATGCGATTCTCCCTGGAGGCCCAGATCTGTGGCGAGATGTAATAATGGGTGGGAATACCCTGTTTTTTTGCCCATTTCGCAATTCTCAGGTTGAAGCCCGAAAAGTCGATGAAGATCAGCGCATCAGGCTGAAAGGCGGAGATATCTTCCTTGCAGAAGCTCAGGTTCCTGAATATAGTTGGCAGGTTTTTCAGGACTTCAAGGAATCCCATAAAAGACTGATCCTTATAGTGCCTCACCAGGTCCCCACCCGCCTCACGCATGCGGTCACCTCCCCAGCATCGGATTTGTGCCCGGGTATCCCTTTCCCTGAGGGCGGCGATCAAATTGGATCCGTGCAGGTCGCCCGAAGGTTCCCCGGCGATAATGTAGTAGCGCACCTAGATAAACTTTAGTATCAGTACCAGCAAAGCACATGCCATGGTGGCGATAAGTACTCCCCGGGCCCTCAGATCGCGTTTAATCCTGAGGAAGCCGAAGAATGCCAGTATGTTGAGTATGGCTCCCAGGGCCAGCAGCGAACCGTCATAGTCGTACTGCCGGGCCACCCGAAAGGTCTCTGCAACGCCGTAATCCGAAAAGATCCAGATGTAGGCCAGCGTACCCAGAGTATTGGCGATCAAACCGACCGCAATACCGATGGCAACTTCCTTTTTTTGGGTGTCGGACAGTTTTTTCACGTTTCGAGATTCCAGTTATTGACCTGGGATATGGCGTAGTGGGCTGTCATGTCGAACTGGGTGGGTACGACCGACACGTAGCCCTGTTGCAATGCGCGAATATCGGTGTCCTCCCCTTCGTCCAGCAGCTCGAATTCCCCGGTCAGCCAGTAGTATTCTTTACCGGACGGACTCGTGCGCTTATCGAACTTCTCCCGATAGTTTCCCCGGGCCTGCCTGCATACCCGTATGCCGGCGAGTTCAGGGGTGTCCGGTATGTTCACATTGAGCACGGTTCCGGTGGGCATGGGGTTTTTGAGTGCTTCCCTGACCAGGGTCTGCACTACTTCCCTGCAGTGCTCGAAGGAGGCCTCCCAGGCGTAGTTGCACAGGGAGAAGCCTATGGCCGGGATACCCTCGATCCCGGCCTCCACGGCCGCACTCATAGTGCCTGAATAAATCACGTTTATGGAGGAGTTCGTTCCGTGGTTAATGCCGCTGACACAAAGATCGGGACGCCGGGGGAGCAGCTCGCGCATGGCGAGTTTCACACAGTCCGCCGGAGTGCCGCTGGTACTGTATTCCGCCTCGGTCAGGGGCGAATTGCCATAGGTGCTTTTCTTGATGTAGAGGGTGCTGTCCACCGTGATGGCATGACCCATGCCCGACTGCGGGCTGTCGGGGGCCACTACGTAAAGATCGCCGAAGCCTTCCAGGAACCGAATCAGGTTCCTCAGCCCGGGGGCCGTTATGCCGTCGTCGTTGGTAACCAGGATCAATGGAGTATCCAAGGCTGTAATTTTTGTTTCAAAAATACGTTTAAACCCTGTACGAGCCCTTCAGGGGCTTTAACAAACTTTTACCTTGTCCGCAGGACTATGGCATCATTTTTTCTATAATTTAGACCTTTTAAGGTCTGTTTGTCATGCATTAATACCCAAATCCAACGCGACCTGCTTAAAATTCATCCTATGATTAACAAGAAAATATTCCTGGGCTTTTCGGCCCTGTTTATCGCCGTTGCCTCATGCAGCTTTACGAATACCAAGTTCGAAACCAGCGATAAGGATAAGCTGTTACTCAATCTGATCACCTATGTACTGGACCAGCTCCACTACGAACCCAAGGAAATCAACGATACCTTTTCCGAGGACGTCTACAAGGGCTTTATCGAGATTTGTGACCCTTCGAAGCGCTATTTCCTGAAGAGTGATCTGGAGGACTTCGAGAAGTACAGGTACCAGATCGATGAGGAGATCGAGAACCGGGAACTCGCCTTCTTTAATACAGTGCACGAAAGACTGGTGGTTCGCATGGAGGAAGCCCGGGGCATCTATCAGGAGGTCCTGGACGAACCCTTCGACTTCGGGAAAAAGGAGGAACTCGATATCGACTACAACGAGCAGGACTTTGTCTCTGGCCGCAAGGAACTCCGCGAGCGCTGGAGAAAGCAGATGAAGTATTTCACCCTTGGGCAGTACGATGCCCTGGTGCGAAGGAAGCTGGAGGAGACCTATGGAAGCAATAAGGAGGGGGAAGAGGCTTCCTTTGAATTCTCTCCGGAAATGGTTTCCCGACTCAGTGCGGAGGACCTGGCCGAACTGGAAAAGGAGGCTCGCGAGAGCACCCGTACCAATACGGATTACTTCTTTAAGGTGCGACAGGAGCAGGAGCGTGAAGACTGGTTTGTGATGTACCTGAATACCATAGTAAGCGAATTCGATCCCCACTCGGGGTATTTTCCACCCGAGGATAAGGAAGATTTCGATGAGCGTATTTCCGGTACTTTTGAAGGAATTGGTGCCCGGTTGCAGCCGCAACCAGAGGGACCGAAAATCGTGGAGATCATATCCGGAGGCCCCGCTTGGAAATCCAAGAAGCTCGAGGTCGGTGACGAAATCATCAAGGTAGGACAGGAAGGTGAGGAACCCGTAGATATTATGGGGATGCAGCTCAGCGATGCCGTTAAACTCATCAAGGGACCTAAGGGAACGGTGGTGTATCTCACCGTGCGCAGGGTAAACGGAACCATAGAGGAAATCGACATTACCAGGGATGTGGTGGAGATCGAGGAGACCTTCGCCAAGAGCGCCAAGATCGAGCGGGATGCTTCTCGTTATGGGATTATCCAGCTCCCGACTTTTTACGCGGATTTCGAAGATTTCAACAGCAATAACGCCGCCAAAGACGTGCGCCGTGAACTGGAGGAACTGAAGAAAGAGGGTGTGGAAGGTGTAATCATAGACCTCAGGGACAACGGAGGGGGATCCCTCAAGGCCGTAGAGGACATGATCGGACTGTTTATCGAAACCGGACCTGTGGTGCAGGTTCGCTCTCCTAATAACGAAGTACGGGTATACGAAGACAAAGACGCAGAGATCGTCTGGGACGGACCTGTGGTAGTTTTGGTCAACGAATTGTCGGCTTCCGCCTCGGAAATCTTCGCAGCGGCCATACAGGACTACGGTCGAGGCGTTGTACTGGGAACACGCCAGACGTATGGCAAAGGTACCGTACAGCGATTCTATCCCCTGGAGACACTGATCAGGGGGAATCAGTATGGAGACCTGGGCTCACTCAAGTTTACCACTCAGAAGTTTTATCGCATCGACGGTGGATCCACTCAGCTGGAAGGCGTCAAGAGCGATGTGATTATACCCGGAAGGACTTCCTACCTCTATCTCGGGGAGAAGGATCAGCAGAATCCCCTGAGCTGGGACAAGATCCGGCCCGCTAACTATGATCTTTGGTACGACAGGAATGCCCTGCAGGAGGTCATCTCCAGCAGCCAGGAACGAGTCAATGCCCATCCCCAGGTACAGATGATCGACAAGAGCGCCCTCTGGCTTAAGCAGCAGCAGGACCAGACTGTCGTTTCTCTCAGCTATGCTGATTACAGGGCAAACCAGCTCAGTATCCGAAAGCAGTCCACGGAGTTCGACAGCCTGACGAAGTACGATTCGGCTTTGGGTTTCACCTCTCCGCTATACGAGAATGAATTGTTTACCAAGGATTCGGTTCTCAGGGAGAAAAGGGATCGCTGGCACAAGGACATGGCAACCGATGTGTATATCGAGGAGGCCGTTAACGTATTGTCCGATCTCAAGACACTGGAATTTAAGAAAGGGCGATCCGAGCGCCTGGCCCGTGTAAAGGGATAATTCGAAAAGCTTTATACAAATTTGGGCCCCGCCAGGCAGGCGGGGCTTTTCGTTGATATCAGATGTCGTCCCGGAGACGGTTGGCGTCGAGCTTCAGAAAGATAAAGACCATCAGAATAAAGAATAACTGCCCCGAACCCCCGTAGCTAAACAAGGGTAACGGTATGCCAATGGTGGGGAGTAAGCCCAGGACCATCCCGATGTTCACCGCGTAGTGGGCGAAGAGTATGGCGATTATGCCGTAACCGAAAACCCGGGAAAAATCCCGCTTCTGACGCTCGGCCAGCACGTTAAGACGCAGGAGTAGGACGGTGAACAGCACGACTACCCCGGCCGTGCCCAGAAAGCCCCACTCCTCTCCGACCGAGCTGAAAATGTAATCGGTGTGTTGTTCGGGCACGAAATCTCCTTTGGTTCGTGTACCCTCCAGGAAGCCTTTGCCGGAAAACCCTCCGGATTCTATCGCCTTTTCCGCCTGGTCCTTGTTGTATCCGAAATCTTTCTTGATCTGGGACAGTCGTTCCGGGTCCTTTTCCATGGCCAGCCAAAGGGAGAAGCGATCCCGGTGACGCTGCTCAAAGAGGTTATTGTACACGAAGTTCACCGACAGAGAAAACAATACGGAGCAGGCGACGAAGATCATCAGCGGAAATACCGGTATGCGAATGTGGGGTTTCTTGAACAGGAACACCAGGGCGATCAGGACAATCAGGCCGATAATCACCCAGATGATCCCGAATTTTAGCGTGAATATAAACAGAGCAACGAGCATCAGCCCGATCAGCAGGTATATCCCCGGAAGTCCTTCTTTGAACAGGACGATAAACAGCGAAAAGAAGATCAGGGCACTGCCGGGATCGGGCTGAAGTATGGTAAGGACTGCGGGTATGGCGATAATCATCACACCGTACAGCTGGTGTCTGGGCAGTTTGATATCGGTCTGTATATCGGTCAGGTATTTGGCAAGGGCCAGGGCAGTAGTTACTTTGGCCAGTTCGGAGGGTTGAAAATTGAAGAACCCCAGATTAAACCAGGAGGTAGCCCCGCCTATGGTCTTGCCCAGAGGGAACAACAGGATCAGCAGTACAATGGAACTCAAATAGAACACGCTGGAGAACCGTTCCAGGAAGCGGGTTTCTATGAGGAGTATGGGAAGCAGCATGGCGTAGGACAACAGTATAAAAATCAGCTGTTTTCCATAGTAGGTCGAAAAGCTAAACGAATCGAGACTTTCCTCTCCAAGGGTAGTGCTGTAAATGTTAACCCAGCCGAAGATATTAAGCAGTACGAGCAGGAAAACCGTGGTCCAGTCCAGGCGCTTTAGGATGCGGTTACCAGACATCTTCGTTGATTTCGAAGGGTTCGCACAGATAGGGCTTCATGTACTCGTCTATAAGGCTTTTGCTGAGCATGCGCTGTTCCAGATCCTTACGGGTAATGGTCCCTTTCAGGTACTGCTCGATCATGAGTGAGGCAATATGGCCAGCATATCGAGAGCCGTAATAGCCGTGCTCGATAAAGACCGCTATGGCGATTTTGGGTTTGTCGATGGGGGCGAAGGCGACGAACAGGGAGTGATCGGTTAGCTGTACGCGTTCCCCGTCGATGCGGGTAAAATTCTCAACGGTACCCGTCTTTCCGGCGATTTCGACCCCGGGTATCTGCAGCCAGTAGGCCGTACCCCGGCGATAGACATCGGCCATTCCCTGTATAACGGGTTCGAAATGCTCGGCATCTATGGTCGTGAAGTGTTTCTGTCTGAATTTGGAGTCTATGGGTGTGTTGCCTCCTATCCGTTTGATAATGTGGGGAGTATAGTACCAGCCCCGGTTTCCTATGGCTGCGGCTACATTAGCCAGCTGAATGGGTGTGGCCGCCACCTCGCCCTGCCCGATGGCATTCGAGATGATGTAGGAATACGACCAGCGGTTATCCCCGTAAGCCTTGTCGTAATACTCCCGATTAGGGATGCGTCCAGGACGACCGGTAGGCAGGTCGGTACCCAGGTAGTTGCCCAGTCCGAAGCTATTCATGTGCTTCTCCCAGACATCCATGGCGGTGTCGGTATTCGGGAAGTGCTCGAAAAAAGAACGGAACGTACCCGCGAAATAGGCATTACAGGAACGATATATGCCGGTGTTAAAGTCGCGCAGCCCTCCTCCGCAGTGGCAGCCGCGTTTAACGTTACCCACGTAAAAACCGTTAAAACATCGGAATCGGGTGTTGGTGTCTATGGCGCCCTCTTGTAGGGCGGCCAGGGCATTGAGCACCTTGAAGGGCGAACCGGGTGACGGCTCGGCCAGGATAGAACGGTCCCAGATGGGCCGGAAAATGGAGTCGTTGTACAGGCGGGTGTAGTTCTGCGACCGTTCCCGACCCACCAGCAGGTTGGGATCGTAGGTGGGACCGGATATCATAGCCAGGATTTCACCGCTCGAGGGTTCGATGGCCACGATGCCACCATTCTTCCAGCGCATCAGTTTTTCCCCGTATTCTTGCAGGTCCTTATCCAGAGTGATGTAAATTTCCTTACCAATATCCGGCAGGGTGTCCAGTGCCCCATCCTTGTACGGCCCAATTTCCCGGTTCAGTCGGTCCAATTGTATGAATTCCACCCCCTTTGAGCCTTTGAGTATGTTCTCATACTGCTTCTCTACCCCGGCCTGTCCCTTCATTTCTCCGGGTATGTACACCGTGCTGCGATCCAGGTCTGCCTGGTCCACTTCGCGTATGAAGCCCAGCACATTGGCGGCTGCATGGGTATTGTAGTAGCGTATGGACTTTCGCTGTATGTAAAAGCCCGGGAACCGGTGCATTTTCTCCTGAAGGATGGCGTAATCCTTTTTGTCCAGTTGCGCGACCATGACAGAAGGCAACCGCGGATTCTGCAGGGCCCGATCAAATCGTTTGTCGAATTCTTCTACGGCGATTTTGAGCATGGCGCACAGGGCGTCCTTGTCGTATTCCCTGACCTTGCGGGGTACGACCATCACGTCGTATGTGGTCTGATTACCCACCAGGAGCTTGCCGTCCCTGTCGTAAATGTAACCGCGTTCCGGATAAATATGTACCCGTTTGATCGCCGGATCCTCAGTGAGTTTCTCCGAAGAATCCTTGATGAGCTGCAAATAGGAGAGCCTTCCCAGGAATGCCAGGGAAATAAAAAGGATACTAACCGATATGAGGTTCTTGACCATAGGTATACGTCGTTAGGCCGGTTCTCCTTCCGCCCGGTATAAGAACGCAGAAACCGTTAAAATATTCAGGACTCCCGGGCGAGTACGGTGTTTAGTAGTACGCAGATGAAGATGGTGAGTGCGCCGTTCAGCACCACCTTCTTCAAAATTAATCCGAAATGTGAGAAACTTAAAATTTCGATGGTAAAGAAAATCGAATGATGGATCAGAACCAGTGCCGTAAGGAAGCTGATACGCTGCAGTAGGGTGGTGTTTCCGTAATTGAAGGTCTGGAAATCGTGGTTGTTCCCGTAAATCACCCTGAGTAGCAATGGGCGAAGGTAGGCCACGGTCAGGCTGGCGAAGGCATTGATGGCCATGGTATCCAGGAAAATATCAACCAGGAAGCCGAGCAGGAAACTGACTACCATGAATAAAGAGCGATTCACCCGCAACGGATACCAGTAAAAGAAGAGCACATAGACCATGGGATTCAGGTATCCCAGGAGGTTGAGTTTACTGAAAAGCAGTACCTGTGCCAGCAACAGCAGGATAAATCGGGTAATATTGAGTGCGATCTGGCTATTCAACATCCTCGGACCGATTTTCCAGTTCTCTGATTTCCGCCTGCCGGGCATAGTCTATGACGTAAACCGACTGCAGGTTGGCCATGTCGTTGAACAGGCGTACATCGATTTCATAAAAACTCCCGTTTTCCGGTATCCGGAAGTCGGTGACTACCCCTATGGGCAGGTTTTCCGGGAATATGCTAGACATGCCGCCCGTAACGATGGTATCCCCCCTGAGTATGGGTGCAAAGCGGGGCACGTCCAGGAGCTGTACATTCATGAAATCGTCTCCATTCCAAACCAGAGACCCAAAATGCTGGGTATTCTTGAGCTTGGCGTTGATGCTGGAATTCACGTTCAATATACTGCGTACCGTTGCAAAGCGGCTTGAGGTATTCTCTACGATGCCCACGATTCCCTGGCTGTTCACCACTCCCATGTCCTCCTCGATTCCATCCCGTTCCCCTCGGTTGATGGTCAGGTAGTTCCTTCTCAGGGCAATGCTGTTCCGGGTCACCCGCGCACCGGTGAAGGTGTAATCTCCCCCCAGCCAGAGTTTGTCCAGGCTGTCGAGTTCGGCAACCGGGGATTCCTGATTGTATATCAGGTTCCTGAGGAATCGGTTCTCCTCCTGCAAGCGCTTGTTCTCCTCGCTCAGATGGAAATAGGAGGAGATGCCCGAACCCGCAGTATAAATCTGTCCGCTGGCCCAGTTGGCCGAATTGAAGTATTTGGACTGGTGATAGGAATGGGATTCCACGGTCAGGAACAGACAGATCATTGAAAGGCCCAAATACAGCAGGCTAGTTCTACGGGCCAGAATAAATCTTAAAATCCGCTGCATGTTTGGTTAACGGTATTGGAATCCTATTATTTGAAATGGAAACCCCCACCCGGGACCTGCTGCCGTTTACTTGATTAGCAGATTCTTGTATTTACTCAGGTTTTTGAGGGCTATGCCCGTTCCCCGGACGACTGCACGAAGCGGATCTTCGGCTATATACACGGGCAGATCGGTTTTCTGTGACAGCCTGCGATCCAGTCCACGCAGTAGCGAACCGCCTCCGGCCAGGTAGATTCCGGTATTGTATATGTCGGCAGCCAGTTCCGGAGGAGTCTGTGAGAGCGTCTCCATGACGGCATCTTCGATACGTACTATACTCTTGTCCAATGCCTTGGCAATCTCGCGATAGGTAATCTGTACCTGCTTGGGTTTACCGGTAAGCAGGTCCCTTCCCTGTATGGACTTATCCTCCGGGGGCGAATGCAACTCGTCGACAGCCGACCCGATCTCGATCTTAATGCTCTCGGCAGTACTTTCCCCTATGTAGAGATTGTGCTGGGTACGCATGTAGTAGATGATGTCGTTAGTGAACACGTCACCGGCTATCTTGACGGATTTGTCACAGACGATTCCTCCCAGGGCAATAACCGCGATCTCTGTGGTACCTCCACCTATATCGACGATCATATTACCCTTGGGCTGCATGATGTCCAGGCCGATTCCTATGGCTGCCGCCATCGGCTCGTGGATCAGGTATACCTCCTTGCCGTTTACCCGTTCCGCGGATTCGCGCACGGCCCGCATCTCCACCTCGGTTATACCTGAAGGGATGCAGATCACCATTCTCAGTGCCGGTGGAAACCACATTTTTTTTAGTGCCGGGATGCCTTTGATAAAGCGGTTGATCATCTGTTCAGAGGCATCGAAATCGGCGATAACCCCGTCTTTCAGGGGACGTATGGTTTTTATGTTCTCGTGGGTTTTCCCCTGCATCATACTGGCCTCCCTGCCCACGGCTATGATCTTACCGGTAACCCTGTTCCTGGCAACTATGGAAGGACTGTCCACGACCACCTTGTCCATATGTATGATCAAGGTATTCGCAGTTCCGAGGTCGATGGCGATCTCCTCGGTCATGAAGTCAAAAAAGGCCATAGAGGATAGTGTTAGGTGTGTACTTGATTAACGAAATTAAAATGGGGCTGACCGAGCTTGATCAGGACCGCAAATCGCTGCGCTCGTTTGCATTTGTCATGG
This sequence comes from uncultured Flavobacteriaceae bacterium, assembly GCA_964550895.1. Taxonomy (GTDB): domain Bacteria; phylum Bacteroidota; class Bacteroidia; order Flavobacteriales; family Flavobacteriaceae; genus CAZKAP01. The sequence goes on along the minus strand of CAZKAP010000039.1, from coordinate 140 downwards.
CCGGCGCATTGACGGTTATCGGGCTGATAATCTTCTTTTTTGGTGAGGGTCAGGAACGGGCACTCTGGTTTGGCGGCATCGCTTTCATTTTTTTATTGGTTGGTTTAACCATTCCCCAAATTTTAAAACCCATCCACACC
>CAZKAP010000038.1:7161-29510 GCA_964550895.1 uncultured Flavobacteriaceae bacterium | reverse complement strand
GGATCTGTGGTTTGGCAATGGTGTTTCCTGTCCTCAGTGCGGTAACTCCGCTGAGAGAAACCAGCGCATCCCCCAGGCTACCAGAACTGTACCGCTCCAATTGTACGGTAGAGATCTGATCTACCCGACCCGTTTCCGACGGACGGTTGCGAAACTTTTCCGTCACCTGTACTTCCTGAAGCTCTTCCAGATGATGTTCCAACCTAAAGACCCGCTCCATATTAGAGGAGACTGTGAACGTGACAATACGAGTGGCACAATACGGGTGGGAAATCTGCAAACTCAGCCTTCCGGAACAAAGGGAATCCAGTACGAAACTCCCCGTGGCATCGGTGTATGTTTCTGTGGAGGTGCCGGCAACGATAACAAGGGCCCCCTCCAGGGCACTCTGGTCGTGGGTGTCGATGACCCTTCCGGTTAGGGTATAGGAACACTGCTGTGCATGCAGATCAGTACACAGCCCAAGCAGGCCAACAAATAGTATAATGTATTGCTTCAATGGGTAGTTCTTACTTTGAAATAAACCTCAACGGGATTTCTAGATCAAAGCAAAAACAGGAGGTCCTCGGGAAGTGATTACCTGAACAGTACGCTCGAAGTCAAAATCAAAATCAGGAAAGATACAGCGATAGTCGGCCGCGGGCGGGCGATCCAGGGCGAGTTCATCTGAAGTTTCAATGAAGGGCAGCAGTTGCAGGGCCAACAGGTCACAATCGGCGCACACTTCATACACCTGGGCATCGCTATCGGGGCCCGAAGCGTGCTCATGGTCGCAGAGATTTTGAAAGCCCCTGGCGAAAAGTGGAAAAGTGAGCAGCGCCATAAGAGCCCAGGCTCCCAGGATCTGCCCAAGGCCAGTTGTCCGGTATGTAGACTTCTCTCTTTTCACAGCAGGGGCAAATATACAATTTATCAGGGGTAAAACACCATGGATTGCCAATTCCGTGAATTCACTTCAACCCATATATTCCTTTGAATGGGTGAGAGATATCCGGGGGAAGCTTCAAACATTGGAGAGCAAATCGTCCCCCGGGACGCCTATCGGTCGGATACTTCGATCTCCTCACTGGGAACAAGAAGCTCCAATAAGCCCTGGGCATCCAGGTATTCAAAGCTGCGACGGCTAACCCGAAAGTCCCTGTCGAGCAGGACCAGGGCGGGAACGGAAAAGGGGCGATCCCGTCTACTGGCCAGTAGGCGAGGTATTTCATGAACCGGACGGCGTTGCTCACCCCACTCCCGGTTCTCGTAATCCCTTCCTCCGAAGCGCACCGTGTCCAGCGACTCGGCATCCATGCGCACGGCATAGAAATTGGCGTTTATGGTTTCGATTACCTCGGGATTCCGAAATGCCGTCCGATCCATTTTCTTGCAGTAGGCACACCAATCCGTGTAGAAGCTCAATAGCACCGGTTTCGGTTGCTCGAGCAGGGCAACTTCCAGTTCCGGGAAGCTGATCCAATGGATGCTGTCCACAGTCTGAGCACTGGCCCGCGTATAGCCCACCAACACCAATAGTACGAACCATACCAGCCACCAAATGGCCTTGGTTGGTACTCCGGATTGTAACCGTTGTTTCATTTGCCAGGTGTTTTTAATGTAGTCGTCCAAATTTTAATCCCAGGAAAACTGAACGCGGAAGTGCCGGCCCATAGACATAGTCTGAATCCCGCTCCGGACCCACTTCGAAATCGCGCTGAAAGCTGTTGAATACATTTTTGACCCCTCCGAATAGGGTCACCATAAAGTCTTCGGAAATGTCCATATGCGTTTCCAGACGGATATTGATATCAGCGAAAACCGGTGATCGGTTCAGTTCCAGGAAACCGGTATCGCTGATTACCCTGGGCACCGTCATGGGGCCGGTAAAACTCCCGCTTACATCCAGGCCAAAAGACTCGGAAGGCGACCAGGATGCACTCATGTAACCATACCAGTTCGGTATACGCACGAACTCGTCAACTGCAATATCCGGCTCTGCAGGATTCCCCGTGGATTCGAAGAGTAACTGGGGCTCCTTGTAGTCCGCTGCCTGAATGGTTCCCCCCAACTGTAACTGCCACTGCGCATTGGGCGACAAACCCAACTCGAAATTGGTGCCGAATACGCGAGCCCCCACCCCATTCTGCACTTCTTCCAATATCGATCCATTGTCGAGGAGTATGCCGGTATTGACCAGGGTGAACGGATCTCTGAGCTGGGTGTAGAAACCTTCGACCAGGGCGTCGAACTGAAGCAGTCCTTTGGAAATACTGTAATTCAGCGAGGTCGTAAAAGCATCCGAAAATTCCGGAGCCAGCCCTTCAGATATGATTACAAACTGAGGTTCTCCACCTACACTGGAAATGTGAATGTCTTCGTTAAAGGCCTGGGGGGCTCGAAAACCCCTGGCATAGCCCACCCGGTACCTCCAATGCTCATCCCATTTCCAATTCAGGGTGATACGGGGCGAAAAGGCCGTACTCACATTCTGAATGCTGCGGTCCAGATCCCCAAGCACATAACGGCCATCGACATCGATCCGGTCCAGTCTGCCTCCGATAAGAGCAGTAAACCGATCGAATGGCTTCCACTCGTATTGGACGTAGGTGGCTGCCGTACTTACCTTCTGGTCAATCAGCCGGTTATACCCTGGAATACGGTCTTCGGTCCGGTTACGGGTGAATTCTCCTCCCAGGGTAAGCACGTCCTTTCCAAGCTCAAGGGTATGACGGGCGCCCCCAACCCAGGAGAAATCCTCGGTGTTACCGAAAGCGTTGTTGGCCAGGGTGCTGTCCTGGGCGGTCCTGGCTCCGCCAAGCCCTCCGTAATAGCTGTTGCGAGCCGTATATACGCCCGAAACATAGAGTTCCCAACTGCGGGTGTAATCGGCATTATCGGATTGAAAATCCAGTCCCCCTAAAAATGTATCGTGTTCGATTTCCTCGGTAATATCGGTAAACTGAGGTGCGAGCTCCAAACGATCTCCTCCCCTGCGATACTCCTGTATGGCATTGAAGTTAGCCCCGATTCTGCTTCGATCCGTGGGTTTATAGAACGACTTGGCACCGATAGTTTCGTTGCGCAGGGTGACCAGTTCCGTAAACCCATCGCCATTGGCATCGTAGTCGTCCCGGTTGCGGTAGTTTCCGTAAAACGTAGTTCCGGATCTGAGGTCATCGGCCACAACATTGGCGTTGACCCCTACCTGACGATCCAGTGTGGTTCCGTTAATGATACCGAGGTTGGACTGGATCTCCCAGGTGTTTAAAATGGGGTCCCTGGTGATGATGTTCACTGTGCCGGCTATGGCATTGGAACCGTACAAGGCTGACCCCCCGCTGCGCACCACCTCCACCCGTTCAATGGTATTGGCGGGAATCTGTTCGAGACCGTAAACACCGAGCAAAGAAGTAAACAGGGGGCGGCTGTTGACCAGTATTTGCGTGTATCCTCCTTCCAGACCGTTGAGGCGCACCTGAGTGAAGCCGCAATTCTGGCAGTTCGTTTCCAGGCGAACACCGGGGGAATAGTTCAATCCTTCGGCGAGATTCAGGGATTGGGTAGCGGTGAGCAGATCGGGACGAATGGTACTGACCACCACCGGGGCCGAGCGCTTTTCCACCCGGCTTCTCGTAGCGCTGATCACCACTCCTTCCAAATCCAGAAAATCCTCCAATAGTTCGAAGTCCAGGGTTTTACTTTCCCCGGCCACCAGTTCTAAATTAACGGTGACCTGACGGTACCCCTGGGCCTGAACTACCAGGGTATAGGAGTCGGGATTCAGCAACATTCGATAGTGACCGCCTCGATCGGCGGTAGTTCCCGTACTGCGGTCAGCAGTGTAGACAGCCGCAAACGGAATACCCTGACCCCCGGAGGAAATTCTACCCTTCAATACGGCCTGCCCGTCCTGGGCGTAACCCGGGTACCCATAGGCAAGTAGCAAAAAGAGCATTGTAAAATAGCGCACCATCTTTATTTCGACAAAACTAAAGCATTATTTAGACTTGTCTAAATTATTTTTTAAGAATTTCTGCATACTTTTATCTCAAATTGAGCCGCGACGTGACTCTGGCTGAGGAAAACTATCTAAAAACCATCTTTACCCTGGAACAGGAGACCGGAAAAGGCGTTTCCACCAACGCCATCGCCTCCTACCTGGACACCCGGGCCGCGTCGGTTTCGGACATGCTCCGAAAACTCTCAGATAAGGAACTGATTTCCTATCGAAAATACTACGGCGCCAAACTGACGAAAAAAGGGAAGGAGATCGCCCTGGGGGTCATCAGAAGGCATCGTCTCTGGGAGACCTTTTTGGTCGAAAAGCTCGGATTCGGCTGGGACGAAGTTCACGAGGTTGCAGAACAGCTCGAACACATCAAGAGCGAGCGCCTGGTGGATGCCATAGACCGTTTCCTGGATTACCCCAAATTCGACCCTCACGGGGACTTCATACCGGATGCCAACGGAAACTGGACCCAACCCCAGACTCGTCCATTGTCGGATTGCAAACCGGGATTTCGGGGGACCATCATGGGGGTGAAGGATTCCTCCAGGGAGTTTCTGAAAATACTGAGCCGGCGAAAAATTGCCCTGGGCTCGACCTTCGAAGTGCTCGAACGGGAGGATTTTGACGGTTCTCTGAGGGTATCCATGGATTCCGAAATATCGTCAATTACCCGGAAAATCGCCGAGAACATCTTCGTCACCTCCGACGACAAATCTGCCTGAAACGCGACACACTCCTTTGGGATTAAGCGATATCTTTGACTGCCGTACGAAACACCTAAAGACCTGTAATGAGCATACAAGGATTTATTTTCGACCTGGACGGGGTAATCACAGACACAGCCGAATATCATTTCCTGGCGTGGAAACGTCTGGCCGATGAACTGGGATGGAACTTTGACCGGGAGGTCAACGAACGTCTCAGGGGCGTTTCCCGTATGGATTCCATCCGCATCATCCTCGAACACAACAATGCCAGTATGCCCGATGATGAGCTTTCCCGCTGGGCGAATAAAAAGAACGAAAACTATGTGGCGTCCCTGCAGGAGGTGACGCCGGACGACTATCTGCCCGGTGCCCGGGAACTCCTGGAAGAGATCAAGGCGGAAGGTTTTCGGATAGCCCTGGGGAGTTCGAGTAAAAACGCACGCACTGTGCTCGATCGCCTGCAGGCCCTTGCCTACTTCGATGCCATCGCAGACGGAAACAGCGTAAGCAGGAGCAAGCCTGCACCGGACATCTTCGAATTCGCGGCAGGTGAGCTGGGATTAAACCCGGCATCCTGCATCGTCTTCGAGGACGCCGAAAGCGGTATAGATGCCGCAATCGCAGGAGGCTTTCCCAATGTGGGCATAGGGCCGCAGCAACGCCTCGGGCACGCCGATGTTCGTTTCGATTCCATGGAAGAGGCTACGCTGACTGCCGTGAGGTCGGCCTTTCCGGATCGGTTTTAGCAGGTTGATTACTCTGGGAGACCCCGGCTATCGACCCCGTGCCGGCATATCCTGCTAAAAAATGACAGACGGATTGCAGATCGTCCGGTCAAATATGTATATTCATCACTCATATTTCGGGCAATTCATAAATGGCCTGAAATTGAAGGTATTTATTGTTGACAACTATAAGATAAATCTTACCTATTTCCATTTTACCAGCAGGGTAAAGGCTTATATTTAAGTCGTTTAACCTTAAATATTGGTAAAATGAAAAGAGTATTGATTGTCCTGGTTGCAGCAATGGGATTCATGTTAACCGCCTTATCCTGCACCGATGAAACGAACCGAGAAGATCTTCAGACTTACAGCCCAGATCCGTCAAAGATTTGCCCGCCTGGAAAACCCGATTGTACGAATACTGGCGGGGATTAGCGCCATTTCCTTTTTAATGATCGCGGCCCGCTTCGCCTATATCCCCTTTTTGGTGAACGATATCCAGGGTAATTTCGTGGGATTTCAATATTTGTCTTCCTTCCTCTATGCCTTCGGAGTGGAGTTTGCCATGCTGTGCATGGGCCTGATCATGTATTTTTCTACAAATTTTATGCTGGAAGGGGCGAAAGTTTACTTTCGCTCCGTTTCTATAGTTTGCATTTCCATTTCCCTGTATTTCCTGTGCTGGGTGTTCTTCGGGGCCATGTCCCTGAGTATATATCTGGAGATGTTGTTCAGCATGATCACCAGTCTGGCCATGACCTGGGTGATCCTGCGACTCACTCATTTCCTTAGGGATAGCTACCAACGCCAACGATTGATAATCTCGGATGTACTGGACGACCTGATCGATTCGGCTCCCCGGTACATGAGCGATAACGACCTGGAACGCTATGACGAAGAGGTGGTCTGGCCCCGAATCAAAAAGGTTTCCGACGAACTGAATAAATAGACTGGAGCCTTTCGGCATTGCGCATTCCTTAGTCTTCCGGACTCGCGCGATAGGTCAGGCGGCGGTTGGTGAGCACCGTTCCCGCCCGTATCTGAAGCAGGGCGGCATTCGAAGGAACATCTCCCGAACAATTCACCGAAGTATGGTTTACCAGGACCCGGAATAACGCTCCGTTTAGGACGGCGCCCGGTTGATTCACGGTCAGGCTGGATGTCGTGCTGCCCGAGTACATGCCTCCATCCGAGATCGCACTAAAGCTGCTGCCGTTGTCGGTACTGATCTGCCATTGATACGAATCGGCATCGCTGGCAGACGAGCTGAATATAGCATCGGAGCCTTCTACAATAACCCGATTTTCGGGCTGAGTGCTGATGGCCGGATGCAATACCGCATGCGTTAACTCCCCGCTGAGGTCATCACATCCCCCACCTGTGTTACTAAATGCCCGAACGCTTACCCGGTCACCGTCTGTTAAAGTGCTACTGGTGTACTGAGCCGAACCGCTCCTGGACTGTACCACTTTACCGTTCACATAAAATTCGTATTCGTCTCCTCCACTACCCGTAAAGGTGACGCTTTCGCCTGCACACAGGAGGTTATCCCCGTCTGAGCTCGCCAGGGAAGCGGTAACCGTGCAACTGGGATTAACCGTTATGGTGAAGTCTTTGATGTCTCCCCAGCCCTGAGCCACTCCGGAACAGGCGTTATTCGCCGGCCGGTTATACGAAACCACGGCTCTACCCCGGAAGGTCGATGTCGCCGTAACACTGGGCACGGAGATTTCCAAATCCACCGTACAGCCTCCTTTGTTGCGTTTATACTTGCAATCGTCCTCCACCTCGTATTCGAACACACCGTCACAATCCAAATCCAAAAAGACGTGCACATATTCCCGATCGTTATTGGCGGCCTCGAATACGGTACCCTTCACCACCCCCACTTCTACCAAACGGGTCTCACCGGATTCGAAAACCGCTCCGGACAGGTTGCTGATATCTATTTGCTCGTACCGAGGGTCATGATTGCCCTGGGCACAGGTAGAAGGTCCGTTGCACTGCCCTCTGAGCAAAGGTGTCGCAAAGAGCAGAGAGAAAAGGATGGCTAAAGCAGAAATTCGACTCATGGCGAAAAAAGGATGCTTCCTGCATCAACGTTACACACTATTCGCGGAAACTCCCAATCGATGTTGTGAAGCTCAGGTTTTTGATGACGAACGGCGAAAACCGGTTATCGTTCATTGACGACGTCCGTGAAAATGATTCACTTGTCGTTAGTCCATTTTATTGCGATACCTGATTTAAATCAGCTTTTAAGAAGCAGGCCTCGAGTATCTTTATTTACTGCGTCGCGCAGTAAGGAAGGAATATGGAACGAATTCTGAATGCGATGGACACTACCCACAACCTCTACCCCGTACAGACCCCCTTACTGGAGCGCCTTCGAAAGGAAATTGCGCTCCGTAACTCCCAACAGCAGGAGCTGCAGGAAAAAATCATCCGACTCAAAAAAGAAAAGAACGCCGTAATCCTGGCCCACTACTACCAGCGGCCTGAAATTCAGGATATAGCCGATTATGTAGGCGATAGCCTGGGCCTCTCAAAAAAGGCCGGGGAAATCGAAGCCGAGATCATCGTCTTTGCCGGCGTGTCCTTTATGGCTGAAACGGCCAAAATTCTCAATCCCGACAAGAAAGTACTGATCCCGGAACCTTCAGCCGGCTGCTCCCTGGCGGACTCCTGTCCCCCGGAGACCTTTGCCGAATTTGTGAAGGCACACCCGGATCATCTGGTGGTCACCTACATCAATTGCAGCGCGGAGGTAAAAGCTCTCAGCGATTTTGTCTGCACCTCTTCCAACGCGCTGGAGGTGATTCAGTCCCTTCCGGAAGATAGGCCAGTTATTTTTGCACCGGACCGTAATCTGGGGAAATACCTGATGCAATTCTCCGGAAGGGATTTTCTTCTCTGGGATGGAAGCTGCTATGTGCATGAGGCCTTCGATATCGAGAAGCTGGTTCAGCTGTGCCGTAAATATCCCGATGCCTGGATTATAGCCCACCCGGAATGCGAGGAGGACATCCTGCATGCGGCCCATTTTATCGGATCCACGGAAGGTTTACTTTCCTTCGTGCAGCGCTACCCGGAAGACACCTTTATTGTAGCCACCGAAATAGGCATACTTCACGAAATGCGCCGGCAGGTACCCACAGCCACCCTCCTTGCCGCCCCGGCCGAGGGCCCAGATGGCTGCAATTTCAGTGAGTGCTCGAGTATGAAGATGAATACCCTGCAGAAGATTTACGACTGCCTCTACCTGGAAGCCCCGCAGGTTCTGCTTTCCGAATCCATCATGGACCGGGCCCGGGTTCCGATCAGACGCATGCTCGACCTGACGACACCGGTAGATGACTACTGTTGACTACCTGGTCATCGGTTCGGGTATAGCCGGACTCACCTTCGCCATCAAGACGGCCGGGAGATTTCCGGATCGTTCGGTGCTGGTAGTCACTAAATCCGACAAGGACGAATCCAACTCCAAATACGCACAGGGCGGGATAGCTTCTGTGTCCGACCTCTACCGGGATTCCTTCGATAAACACGTACAGGACACCCTGGAGGCCGGCGATGGCCTGTGCGATCCTGAGGTGGTCCTCCGGGTCGTTCGGGAGGGTCCCCGACGCATACAGGACCTGATCGACTGGGGAGTGCATTTCGACCTGGATAACCGGGGGAATCCCCACCTGGGAAGAGAAGGCGGACATTCGGAACACCGCATCCACCATCATAAGGACCATACCGGGCAGGAAATGGAGGAGGCCCTGTTGAGGCAGGTGGTCCGGCTCGGGAACCTCAGCCTGCTGCAGCAGCACTTCACCATAGATGTAATAACCGAACATCAGCTGGGTAGCTCGCTGCCGGAAACGCCGACCTGTTATGGCGCCTATGTCCTGGATACGGAAACGGGGCAGGTAAAAACCATAAGGGCGAGGGCTACCATACTGGCCACCGGCGGCATCGGAACCCTGTACGGGCATACGACCAACCCGTCCATCGCCACCGGAGATGGAATCGCCATGGCCTATCGGTCCCGGGCCCGTATCCGGGGAATGGAGTTCGTCCAATTCCATCCCACGGCCCTGTACGACAACAGGGAGGGAAAGGCCTTTTTGATCTCCGAGGCCGTCAGGGGCTTCGGGGCATACCTCAGGAATTCTTCGGGACGCCGGTTTATGCCCGATCAGGACGAACGGGCCGAGCTCGCTCCGAGGGACATTGTAGCCCGGGCCATTGACCGGGAACTGAAGGAAACCGGAGACTCCTGCGTTTACCTGGACTGCACGCATCTTGATATGCCCGCCTTCCGCAATCATTTTCCGGGTATTTACATGGAGTGCCAACGCTGCCACATCTCCATCGAAACGGACTGGATTCCCGTGGTTCCCGCTGCTCACTACCTGTGCGGGGGGATCGAGGTCGACCACTGGGGACGTACATCCGTGAATAACCTCTTCGCCTGTGGGGAATGCACGCATACCGGGCTTCACGGCGCCAATCGGCTGGCCTCGAATTCCCTGCTGGAGACCCTCGTTTACGGACATGCCATCTTCGAACACCTGACTGAGCAGGATCCCCCCCTGAACCCAATCGACCTGCCCGACTGGGACGACACCGGCACATCGATCAGCAGGGAACATATACTCATCACCCACAACCTGCAACGACTTCAGGCCCTGATGCGCGATTACGTGGGTATCGTACGAAGCACACGTCGCCTGCGGCAAGCCCTGCTCCATCTGGATTTGATATACCGGGAGGTCGACCAACTGTACCGCGAATCCCGGCTGGAGGTCACCCTCTGCGAGCTTCGAAATATGGTCAATGTGGCATACCTGATCATCAATCAGTCGCTGGAGCGCAGGGAAAACCGGGGAGGATTCTACAACAGAGACCTCAACTAAAGTCCTCTGAAGAGTTTTGAAAAGTATTTCCGATACTTGCAGGTATGAATTAAGTCTACCATGAAAAAACTTACCGGACTTCTGGTCCTTTTTGCATGCTGGAGCTGTATAGAAACCCCTAAAGAAGAAACCCTGGAAGAGAAAGCCCGTCGCATACACGAGAACGTAATTACCCTGGATACCCACAACGACTTCAGGGTGAGCAACTTTACCGACAGCGTCAACTACACCCAACGCCTGGAGACCCAGGTCAATTTACCCAAGATGAAGGAAGGGGGGCTCGACGTCTCCTGGCTGGTCGTCTATACCGGACAGGGGGAACTCAACCCCGAAGGCTATGCCGCGGCCCGGGAAAATGCCATGGCCAAATTCGACGCCATCATGCGCCTGTGCCAGGAATACGCACCGGAGCAGATCGAACTCGCACGGACCTCTGAGGAAGTCCGAAGAATTCACAAGGCGGGTAAGCTGGTGGCCATGATCGGCGTCGAAAATGCGTATCCCATAGGCGAAGACCTCTCGCAATTCGAGGAGTACCACCGGAAAGGGGCGCGGTACATCTCGCTTTCCCACAACGGACACAGCCAGTTCTGCGATTCCAATACGGGCGAGGACGATCAGGCCTGGCTGCACAACGGCCTGAGTGAACTGGGTCGGGAGGCGGTCCGCGAAATGAACCGCCTCGGCATTATGATCGATATCTCCCATGTCTCGAAATCCTCTATGATGCAGATGATCGAACTCTCGAAGGCCCCTATCATTGCCTCGCATTCCTCTGCGCGGGCTTTGTGCAATCATACCCGTAATCTGGATGACGAGCAGCTTGCCTTAATTAAAGAAAATGGTGGTGTAGTACAGACGGTAGCCTTTAAACGGTATCTGAAATCGGATCGGGACGATTATCTGAAGTCCCTGTACCAAAAAGTGGCTGATTCCATGGGTGTGACCTGGTACAACAGCAATCAGATGCGCCATATCGCTAAGGACAGCCTGGAGGCATTCCGGGAGGTCCGGGGCACCATCCTGAACAGAGTCCGGGAACTAACCGCTGATGACCCCAATCTGCCCCCGGTGGCGACTGTATCCAATTTTGTAGACCATATCGATTACCTGGTGGAAAAAATGGGCATGGCCCATGTAGGCATCAGTTCCGACTTCGACGGGGGAGGCGGAATCGAGGGCTGGGAGGATGCTTCGGAGACCCTTAACGTTACGCTGGAACTCGTTCGCAGGGGATACAGCGAGGAAGAGATCGCCCAGCTATGGAGCGGCAACCTGCTCCGTGTATTAGACGAGGTTCAGGCAATCGCCGAGGGCATCCAATCCGGTGATTAGGGCGCTGAGGCCCTCCCCTGCTCCAGCACGAACTCAGCCCCATACAGGATCATGAGTTCTTCGCCTTTAATGTCCTCGCCTTTGAATACCAGGTAAATATCCTGAGTTTCGCCGGTGATCAGGGCCTTGCGATCGATGGTAAGCCGCCATTTCCTGTTGTCCCGCTGCCGGGCAGGAATCTCCGTCCATGGCTTCACATAAACGGGTTCCCCCAATAGTGGACCCTCCGGACCATCCCTGCGAACTTCCACGTACCCTCCCCGGGTACCCACGGCAAAGAGGTCGATTCCGGCCACACCGTTCAGATCCACATCGCTTAACGATACATAGGAATCGGTGGAGGAAACGATGGCATAGGGTTCTTCGTCGTTTTCAAACTCGAACTTCACTACGGCGTAATAGGTATCGAAATCAAAGGGGTGTATGCGTGCGTTCTTCAGAATCAGGGTTTCCTCCGAGCCAATAGGGGCAATGGCCCCGGCTCCCCTATCCCTGTAGGCCGCCCGAAGCACATAATACCCCTTGCCCGTATCGCCCTCGGGCAGGTCCATACTGAATTGGCCCTGGGTGGGCAGGCCAGGCTTTTCTTTATCGTCCGAAGCCAATTCCATGATGTATTCCGCCATAAGCCGGGATTCCGAGGGCCCGAACTGAGGGTGGGCGGCCATGGCCGTCTCTCCCCAGACACCGCCGCCACCGCTGATAATCTTACCGCTGAGGTATTCCACCGCCTCGGGATCGTCCTGATATTTCCGGGAAACCTCCTGGTAAGAGGGGCCTATGGACTTTTCTTCCATCTTATGACAGGCAAAACAATCGCTGCCGTCCATGAGCACGCGTCCGGGATGTGCCCGTACGGCCTCATCCGCCCTCCGATGTCCCTGTGCGATCTGTATCTGGTCAAAGCCCAGGGGCTGATAGTCCAGGGTTACTGCCACCTGCGAAGGGTCAATGCCGGAACCCAGCACTCCGTCCTCCTCGTCCCGAACCCGAACGGCGTAATTCAGAGTCTCTCCAGGCACGAAATAGGTGCGGTTGGGTCGCGACAAATCGAACTCCACTATCGGAGGCTCGTTTCCTACGGTCACCTCCATGGTCCGGGTAACCCGGCCACCGTGGGAATCGTCTACGGCGAGTTCCACCTGATATATCCCGTTATTTAACAGCGTAAACGAGGGGTTCATTCCCTCCCGGGTCTCCCGGTAACCCTCCGCCCCGGTAACCGTCCAGCTGAACGCAAGGGCGTCCCCGTCCGGATCCTGGGTCCCTTCTGCGCTCAGTTCCAGGCTAAAGGGTGCTTTCCCTCCTTTTTTATTCGCTTTCAGTGCAATTTGGGGTTGGCGATTACCCCCGTTGTATTCGATGCGCACCAGGCGGGCGTCTTCGTTCTGCAGAAACCAGCCTCCTCCGTATTCCAGCAGATAGAGGTCGCCGTTGGGTGCGAATTCCATATCCATGGGGTTGCTGAAGGTATGGGAAGGCATAAAGGTATCCATGGTCAGGTAGTCCCCCTCTTCGTTCATGCCCACGACCTTGATCCAGCCGCGCATCCACTCGTAGATGAAGAGCTTCCCATCGTAATAGGCGGGAAAGGGGCGCTCCGCATCGGAAAAGCGTCCGGCCCGGTACACAGGTCCTGCCATGGCCGTTCGCCCTCCGGCTCCCATCATGGGGAATTCCCCGGTCTCATCATAGGGGTACCATATAAAAGCCGGAAGAGCGGGCGGAAGTTCCTCGAGCCCGGTATTGTTGGGGGAAGTATTCCTGGGTGACTTAGGATCCCATCGGTACAGGCTTTTACCGGTTTCGTAGTCGTATTTGAAATAGGCCTGGTTATTTCCTACGAAATAAGGCCATCCAAAGTTGCCGGAACCCCGCGCCTGGCCGATCTCGTCATAGGCCATAGGCCCCCGGAGGGAATCAGCCTTGGAGGCATCCGGACCTACATCACCCCAGTAGAGATATCCGTTTTCACTATCCACCGAGATTCGGAAGGGATTTCGGTGCCCCATCGTGTAAATCTCGGGGCGGGTCTTCCCGGTCCCCGGGGGAAACAGATTGCCCTCGGGTATGCTGTATGTGCCATCCGGCTCGGGATGAATCCGAATGACCTTTCCCCTTAAATCATTGGTGTTGGAAGAAGACTTCTGGGCATCCCATGGGGAATTACCGGGCCGTTCATCCGAAGGGCTGTATCCTTCCGAGAACCAGGGGTTGGTATTGTCCCCGGTTGACAGGTACAGATTGCCCTGGCTGTCCCAGGCCATGGAACCGCCCGTATGGCAACATTGCTTTCGCTGCACGGGCACCTTCAGTATCTGCTTTTCGCTCTCCAGGAGAAGTTCGTCGCCGCTCATTTCGAAACGCGATAGCACATTGGCCGTGTCTTTGGTCGTGGAATAGTATAAATAAATCCACTGGTTCTCCGCGAAATTGGGGTCCCGGGTCAATCCCATCAAGCCGTCCTCGGCCGTGCGCTGATCCCCGTTTTCGTCCTTATCGTACAGGGTGCTTACCGGAATGCGGGCTATCGTCTTGATATCACCGGTTTCCGCATGGAAGAGGCGCACCTCTCCCTTTCGCTGAATAAAGAGAATTCGCTTATCGTCCAGGGCAATCAGCTCCATGGGCTCGTCCAGATTCTCGGCCAGTACAACCTTGGTAAAGCGATTTTCCTCGGGCCGGGAACGCGAATAATCCAGTGGCTGAGGGTCGTCTCCTCCCATAACATACCTGAGGCCCGCCCAGACGTGGCTGAGAAACATGGGTTCCGAATAACTCTCAATCGTATGCCCCATGGCGGTGTAAAAGGATCGCCCGCCATCGTACTGTTGGTACCAGCTCATCGGATGATCGTCCCCATGCTTCCCGCCCTGATAGGTAGTTTCATCCAGGGTTAGAACCACCTGTATGTTGGAAGAGAGGTTTCGAAAATTGTAAAACTCATCTTCCCGGTCGAAGGTATCAGGCATGCCCTCAGTCGCCCAGTGGCCGGGATTAGCCACCGCAAATGTGCCGCTCTGCACGTTACCCGGAGTATCGGGATGGTCGAGGAAATACCCTCCGGTCAGTCCCCCATACCAGGGCCAGTCGTACTCGGTATCTGCGGCGGAATGAATGCCCAGATAGCCTCCGCCGGCCTGTATAAAGCGCTCGAAGGCCTCCTGCCCGGCATCGTTCAGGACATCCCCCGTGGTATTCAGGAAGACCACCGCCCGATATTGACTCAGGCTGTCTTCCACGAAATAGTCCGGGTCCTCCGTGAAGGTGACTTCAAACCGCTTGTCTTCAGCCAGCGTTCGGAAGGCAGCGATTCCGGCCTCGATGGACTCGTGGCGGTAAGCCTCTGTCTTAGTGAACACAAGTACTCTGGGGCGGGTACGCGAACAGGAGGCCAGTAACACGACCATGGCCATGATGTAAAAGAAGAATTTCCGACTGACGGATGTGCTTTCCATATAGGTTATGCAAATTTCGGTTTGAGCTTCAAAGTCTTAGGTCGAAGGAAAACAACGGTTACGCATAGGGTAACCTTGTATTTCGAGGAATATAATGGCGGGAAATTTAATAATTTATTAATTTTTAACGCTGTTGGATGTCGGATTTGCTGTGAAAAAGAAAATGAAGCGGATGGAGTTCCGTAAGGTCGGAGTTGTGTTGTTCAGCGCCTTACTGTGCAGCAGCGGCTGTATGGTGTATGCGCAGTCCACCGGTCTGCCCTCGGTATCCGCCACGGGGAATCAATCCTACTGCCCCCAATCGTCTATACCTGTAGTTACGGACTTCTCCATAACCGATCCCGTCCGAACGGGTACGGAACAGTTCTTTGTCCAGATTTCAGAGGGTTATGAGGAGGGTTTCGATCTGCTTGAACTCACCGGTAATCACCCCAACGTCCTGCCCGAATGGATACCCGAGGAGGGCAAACTCGCCTTGCGCGGTCCGGGGGGACAGCCGATGCCCTATGCCGATCTTACAGCTGCCGTAAGGGATATTGTATTCCGTTCCAATTCCACCAATCCACCCGGAGAAAAGCGGTTTTCCCTTACCCTGGCATCCGCGAATTACCTGCCCGAGACCGGTCATTACTATGAGTTCATTTCCGATGTAGGGATTAGCTGGGCCAATGCCGAAAGGGCCGCAGAGCAGCGGGAACTCTACGGCATGCAGGGTTACCTCGCTACGGTTACGACCCCGGCCGAAGCCGACATCACGGGACTTCAGGCCCGGGGCACGGGTTGGATCGGAGGGTCGGACCGGCAAACCGAAGGCGTCTGGCAGTGGATGACCGGACCAGAGCGCGGAACGGTCTTTTGGAACGGCGGAGCGAATGGAAGCAGTCCGAATTACGCCAATTGGAATACCGGAGAACCCAACAATCTGGGAGACGAAGACTACGCCCATATAACCGACCCTTCCGTGGGCCGTCCGGGTTCCTGGAACGACCTGCAAGTCGCGGGAGATCCCGGTGGGGGCGCCTATCAGCCCAAGGGCTATATCGTAGAATACGGAGGCATGGAAGGCGACCCGGAACTCAACCTGTCGGCGACCACGAGAATCTATATCTCCAGCATTAACACCGAGGTTAGTGAAATTGAGCGTTGCGGGCCGAGTGAAGTGAGCCTTCAGGTCAATCCTACGGGCAATACGAATCTGGACGATCTGGTAATCTACTGGTTCGAGACCGAATCCAGTACCGTACCCATCGCCACAGGAACCACCTTTACCACCTCCCTGTTGGAGGAATCACGGGACTATTACGTTTCGGCCTCAGAAAACGGCTGCCTGACCGGACCCAGGACCCGCATACCGATCGAAATCCATCCCCTTCCCCGGGTACCCGATATAACCACGCTCACCAATTGCGACGAAGACGGCGCCCCTGACGGGGCAACCCTTTTCAACCTGCGCTCATACCTGGATTCCAGTGTAGCCGATATGGAGGACTTCCTGATCAGCTACCACCTGTCCGAAGAACACGCACAGACCGGGGCCAATCCAGTAGACGGCGAAGCCTTCGACAGCTCAGTGTCCGACCGGGTTTATGTCCGCCTGGAAAATGAATTCGGCTGCTTTGAGACTTTCCGCTACAACCTGCAGGTCACCTCAACGGCCCTGCCGGATGGTTTCCAGGTCCTGCTGCAGCAATGCGACGCAGACCAGGTGGATGGCATCTACGAATTCGATCTGAGGGAGGCGGTGGATGGAATCCGCGCCCAGCTTCCACCGGATGAGGACCTTCGGATTACCCTGTTCGAAAGCATTGAAGACGCCCTACTGAGATTACAACCCATAGAACCCAATTTCCTGTACCGGAACCTGCGGCCCAATCAAACGCTCTATGTCCGCATAGAACATACCGAGAATGAGTCTTGCTACGGTCTGGGCCCTTATGTACAATTGCGCATCCCGCTCGTTGAATTCGACCTGGACGAATCCGCTGTCGTTTGCCAGGGAAGTACGGTTGCGTTGTCTGCCCGCATTCAAACCCCGGGTGACTATGTGTATGAATGGCTGGACGAGGCAGGCCAGCTGGTCTCAGTGGACGAGGTATTTCTGGCCGAACGGCCCGGCACCTTTTCCCTGCGACTGCTCAGTGAGCAGGGATGCTACTCTCCCACCCGGGACATCGAAGTTCGGCTGTCGTCTCCGCCCCAATTGGATGCCTCAACCGTGGAAGTCCTCGACCTGCTGCCTTCCAATACCATACGTTTGCGAGAGGAACTCCTGGGTCCCGGAGAATACGAATATTCCCTGGACAGCTTCGGCAGTGCATTTCAGGATTCTCCTGAATTCAACCGTGTGGAACCGGGCTTCCATATCCTGACGGCACGAGACAAAAACGGATGCGGTCTGCAGCAATTTCGGGTGGGTGTCGTAGGGGCGCAAGCCTATGTCTCCCCCAATAACGATAACATCAATGATCGGTTTGAACTTAGGGGCCTGAGCCGCGATTACTATGCCTCGGGAGAACTGTATATCTACGACCGGTACGGAAAACTACTGGCCGTAATCGACCCCTTTTCCGAAGGCTGGGACGGTACGCGTCAAGACCGAAACCTGCCCTCCACGGACTACTGGTTTCGCCTGGTACTCACCAGTCTGGACGGAGAAGTCCGGGTGAAAAAGGGGCACTTCAGCCTGTTGCGATAAACATCCCCTCTCTACAATTCGGGTTTGATCGTTAGTGTAACGGACAGAAAGACCACCACATCAAAATCTACGGGATTGTGGGAAACCGTCCCCCGGTAACGGATTCCTATTCCCGCCAGACCTGAATTCAAGAGGTTTTCCTCCAATGCGGCATAATCGGCCAGAAGCGTAAAGGAATCGTTGTTGAAGTCTGCCGAACTCAGGACGGTATTGGAATCAGGTGTTTCGTAATTGTACTCAGCCATGAATCCATATAAGTCAATCTGGCCAGGCCCCACTATAAAGGCGGCCTGATCCCCTTGAAAATTAGAATAGGAATAGCGTACACTGTTGATCTTGATCTCCGTGATCTCATCTCCGTCGTTAAGGGCATCGACCACATCCGGGTCGTTGGCGATGTTGTAGTACCCTATTTGGGATTCTATGGAAACGCTCTCGTTGGGATTTCCCAGTTGGGCGCTTTCCACCCTCAGGCTTCCATCAAAAGCCAGGGTGACATCGAATTCGGGTGCGACGAGTTCCTCGACAATTTCGCAGCCGGAAAAAAGGGCAAGGAGGCCCAAAAGGGCGGTAAATCTAAGTGCTCTCATTGTGGTTAGGTCTAGCGTTAACTAATGAAAGTTATTAAATTGTACTGAAATCAGGGATAACCGCCTGGAGAAAACTATCGATCACATCCTATTCAGCAGGGAATCGATGATCTGAACACCTTTCTGATAGGCCTTTAGCTGCTCCATACTCTGATACCTGCGAGCGAATACATACATCTCCAGTGTACGATCCTTTCGAATTGCGTATTCTTGTTTATCAACCGTGTCGGGACGGATATCGTCCTGGTACAATTCGTCAAAGATGGGGTGGCCATTGCCTTTACCCAGTAGTTTATTATGTCGATTCAAGAGCAAGGGTTCGTAGTTGCGCTGTATGAATCCGTTGGAAATATTTTCCCGGTCGAGTATGAACTCCGAATGCGTCGTCCACTCGGATATCAGGGTTTGAACGTCCTGATCTAACACGGCAATTTCTCCACTATTGACAAGAATGGAGATTCCATTTCGCGTGGATTTGAAGTTGTTCTCGATCACGATTTCCACCAGATCACTCGCCAGCGTAGCGTTGTATGGCCCGCTGCCCTTGTAAAACACTAGTATGCGATTGGCTGCCTCTAATTGGGATTTGACGTTCAGTATAAGTTGATTCAGCTTCGCCCTGTCCTTCTCCAAATCTTCGGCCATGACCTTCAGGTGTTCCTCAGCCGACGCTCGAATGCTCTGACTTGAATTGTAGTTATTGAGTTGGAGGGCAATCAGGATGCCTATAACCACCAGTACAATCTCCCCGAAAGCGTAAGTCAGATATTTACCTATCCTGCTTTCATCGAGCAGTTCCCTCCTTATTTTCCTTAAAATTTTAAGCATACCACTGCGTTTATGCGTTCGATGGGAAAGTTAGGAATCAACCGTCAATAACTCGTGGATATCGGTCCAAAACGGCAGGGTATCCTGGTCAGTCGTCTACCTGGGCTCCGACCCGTATCCAGGCGAGAACACGCGGCTAAAGGTCGGGGAGTATATCCTTTTCAAACTGGCCCATAAAGAACAGCTAAAGCGGTGAACTAGCAGATCGGTATCCACTACTCAAGTCCTTCAGACCCTTTCCTAACGAACATCAGGGGATACGCCGCCGTCGGATGGTTCCGCTAGTGCGCATTGATCCAAACCGATCCGGCGACAATCTCTGAAGCCCTATATCTGGTCGTGCTCCCTCGATTACCTGTGCGATGAGTTTCCCCGTGATGGGGCCCAGACTCCAGCCCATCATGGCATGCCCCGAGGCTATGGAGAGATTATCGTAGCGCGCTGTCCGTCCAATATAAGGGAGTCCATCGGGGGACACCGGTCGGAGTCCACAGCTTGCCCCTTCCTGTTCAGAAGGCAGGACCTCCAATCCGCGGTAGTAGGTGGAAGCCGCCCGTGCTATGGCCCGGACCCTCTCCCTTCGAATGGTGGCGTTGTTCCCGGAAAACTCCATGGTCCCGGCGAAGCGGGTGAATCCCTCCATAGGGGTTACGGCCACTTTCGCCTCAGAAAGCAAGGCGGGAAGCGTTATTCCGGTGGGCCGATCCACCTCCATACTGTACCCCTTTCCTCCCTGTATCGGAATCCGAAGTCCCAGAGTCGAGGCCAGCGTCGGGGTCCAGCTTCCCGCAGCGATTACCACCTCATCCACCTCGAAAACGGCCTCTCCGGCATCCACGAGCCGAATGCTTCGGCCTTCGCTCACAAAGCCTCTTACCTCCTGCCCGGATTCGAAAGCAACCCCCTGGGAACGCAGCCATCCTTTTAGTGCATGCATAAAGGTTCCGGGTGTCATATGGGCGTCGCTCAGGTAGTGCACTGCGCCCAGAACCCGCTCGGAAAAAGCGGGTTGAAGCTTGGACAGGGAGCGCCGGTCCAACACCTCTGCCTCCAGTCCTTCCCGGCGGGCACGCTCGGCCAGCTCATGTTCTTCTTCCTCCCCTTTCGGAGTTCGAAAAGCCATCAGAAGTCCTTTTCGCTCGTAATGGAACGGTATTTCCCCCTCTGCGTGAATCTGCTCGTACAGCCTCCTGCTTTCCAGATTGAGTTTCAGAAGTAGCGGTATGGAACGATCTACATGGGAACGGGAAGACGATTTCCAGAACTGAAGGCCCCAGCGGAAAAATTCCGGGTCCCAGCGGGGTTGGATATAGAATGGGCTGGAAGGCCTGAGCATCCACCTCAGTCCCTGGGTCACCACTCCGGGTGAAGCCAGGGGCACAATATGGCTGGGCGTGATGTAGCCTGCATTGAGGTACGAAACCCCGGAATCCATTTGGCCCCGGTCTATAAGGGTGATCCGGTATCCTTTTTGAACCAGGTAATAGGCGCAACAGAGTCCTGCTATTCCCCCTCCGATAACGACTACATGCCTCATGCCTGCTGCGCTACTTGAGGTGATCCGGTAACAGGGATGTGGGAAAGGCCTGAAAACTTATGGGACGAACCCAGCGATTAATGGCGTGTACTCCCACCGCGGTAAAACGCGAGTCCGTGGAGGCCGGATAGGGCCCGCCATGCTGCATGGCCGCGCACACCTCAACTCCTGTGGGCACTCCGTTATAGATGATTCGCCCCACTCGCTGCTGCAAGGCATCCACGATCCCGGGCAGGTCCATGGAATCATTCTCGCCGGCAATCAGGGTACCCGTGAGCTGGCCCTCCAGACCATCGATAATCGCGATCAACTCGTCCTCATCCCGGCACTGAACCGCCAGCGAAAAGGGTCCGAATACTTCCTGATGCATACGCGGATTAGCCAGGAAATCCTGGCCCGATGCCGTGGCAATAACCGAAGCCGCCTCGTTAGCCCCAAGGCTACGGGCATACCTCCCTGCTTCTTCAACCCCATCTAAAGCAAGTACCTCCTGCCCCTTGGTTTCGTACTTCTCCCGGATGTCGGGATGCAACATGGTCTGGGCCGCAATAGCTACCGTTTCTTCGGCCAGTTTCGCGATAAAGCCTGCGGTATGCTCGTCACTGATCAGCAGGAGTAAACCGGGATTGGTGCAGAACTGACCGGTTCCCAGGGTTATGGAACCCGCATAGGTACGGGCCAGCTCGCCTCCCCGGCGGGCGATGGCCTCAGGAGTGATGACGACCGGATTAATACTACCCATCTCGGCGAATACCGGTATGGGTTCTTCCCGGCGGGAAGCCAGATCGAAAAGGGCGCGACCCCCTGCGATACTGCCGGTAAAACCCACGGCCTTAATCCGCGGATGGTTGACCAGTTGTTGTCCCGTGGCTATGGCACCATTGAGACTCGAGAACACCCCGTTGGGCATATCGGTTGTACAGGCTGCCTCGATTATGGCCGTTGCCACGAGCTCAGAGGTCCCGGCATGCATGGGATGCACCTTCACCACTACCGGACATCCTGCGGCCAGAGCGCTGGCGGTATCGCCCCCGGCGGTGGAATACGCCAGGGGAAAATTACTCGATCCGAATACCGCCACCGGCCCCAGGGGTATAACCGTTTTGCGCAGGTCGGGTTTGGGCACAGGAGTGCGATCGGGCTGGGCGGCATCGAAGGTGTTTCCCCTCCAGTGTTCCGTTCGTATCCGTTCGGCAAAAGAACGCAGCTGAAATACGGTGCGGTTGCGTTCGCCATTGGCCCTTCCCTCCGGCAGTCCGGATTCCCGGGTATACATATCGATTAAATCCTGCCCTAATTCCAGGATTCCGTCCGCTATGGCATCCAGGAAAGCGGCCCTTTGCTCTCCGGGTAGGTTCCTGTACTTTCGAAAGGCCTCCCAGGCCAGTTCGGCAGCCTCATCAATCTCTTGTGGAGTGGCCTCGATGAATTCGTCGGCATTCGGCTCGTTTCTCTTGGGATCAAAGGTCCTGAAGGTGCTGTTCCCGGCGGCCGCCAGCCGGCCGCCTATGTAATTCTTTCCTGTGATCATTATTTGTGCGAAGCTTGTAGATTCTTATAATCGGGCAGTGCGGGC
>CAZKAP010000038.1:0-7151 GCA_964550895.1 uncultured Flavobacteriaceae bacterium | reverse complement strand
GCCGGTTGTTGACTCCCTGCTCAATGATATCCAGTACCCGCTGTCGCTCTGCGCCCCTCAGGGGGAGACGGGGAGGTCGGACGTATTCCGTCCCGATCCCAGTGGCCACCTCCGCGAGCTTGATGTTCTGAACGAGTTGGGGATTGATATCCAATTCCAGCAGGGGGATGAACCAGCGGTAAATCTCCAGGGCCTCTTCCATCCGCCCGGCCCTGATCAGCTCATAAATAGCTACGGTCTCCGCGGGAAAGGCACAGACCAGACCGGCCACCCAACCGGCAGCTCCCATGACCAGGCTTTCCATGGCCAGAGTGTCGACCCCGGTAAATACCCTGAAGCGATCGCCGAAGCGGTTTTGCAGCCGGATCACGTTGGTGATATCCCGGGTCGATTCCTTGATCGCCTGTATATTGTCACATTCGGCCAGTTCGGCAAACATATCCAGGGTCACCTCGATTTTGTAGTCCACCGGATTGTTGTAAATCATAATGGGCAGGGAAGTACTGTCGGCTACGGCCTTGAAGTAAGCAACCGTTTCGTAATCCGTGGCTTTGTAGCGCATGGGTGGCAGTAGCATCAACCCATTGGCTCCTACCTCTTCTGCATGCCGGGCTACCTGTACCGCTTCACGAGTGCTGCTCTCGGCGATGTTGATAATCACCGGTACCCTGCCGTCGGACAGGGAGAGGGACTTACGGATCAGGCGTTCCTTTTCCTCATGCGTCAGGGTACTGGCCTCCCCCAGGGTCCCCCCGAGTATAATCCCGTGTACCCCGGCCTCCAGTTGGGCGTTAATATTCACTTCGAACATGTCTATGTCCAGCCGGTCGTCGGGGGTGAACTTGGTCGTAACCGCTGGCATGACGCCTTCCCATTTTATCATAGTCTTATTTATTCCATGTAACTGCAAAAGTAAGACTCGTGGAATTCTATGGGGCCTGATTACATATCGATCTTTTATTCTTACCTCACCTGACTCAGGATTTAATTCTTAAATCGCCTGGGGTTCACCCGGATGTCTTGGAATTCGTCTGTGTCGGGGCTTAGGCATTCCAATTGCCGTATTCTAAAGTGGGGCCACACCTCATATCTCCCTTTGATGTGTACGGGGTGCACAACTGCAATCCGAACTCCTTGGGATTCGTATGTTGAACGGCTCATAGCTTCGCCCCAAATGATCGTCATAATGCAGTATCGCGTGCAAAAGGGCAGCCATTTGCTGCAGAGTTTTTCCTCGGGATGGGATTAACCCGGACCCGCTCTCGGCATAGGAATTACTGCTGCTAAACCTCCGTGATCAGAAGACCTAATAGGCCAGGGTGGCGCTTTCGCAAGTATCCAAATCCGTCGCCCGGGTATCGAGTCCGGTTACCGAAATCGAGCAGCGTCCATTGACACAGATGGATTGACTAAATCGGGCATAAACTGTTTGCGGACCGGCCGGAGAGGAAATGGACTGGGTTTCACCAGGGGCGACCGACAGATCTCCGGGTCCGTTTACCGAGCCAAATTCCTGGTTCAGGGAAATCTGAAGGGTTGCGTTGCTGTTGGTGTTTTCAAATACCAGGGTGCCCGTATTGTTATCCGAACAGGCATCTTCTCCTGAGCAGGAGGACATTACAAGCAGTGCTGCAACAGCACTTAAACCGGTGACAGCCCATCGTGCATAACGTGAATTTTTCATACATTTTTTTTTTGAATGTTACATCTTTCTTTTGGCCTCATGACCTTTGAAAGCAAACTTATGCCAATTGAGGGTGATTCAGAAAAAACGGCATGGACAAAGGATGGACAGGTCGGGAATTCCTTTGATTTTCAGAGTATAGAGGCATCCCTAAAAGCTGCCAGGTTTGGAAAAGATCAACGGTTGTTAATAACAAATAGGGCTTTGGAAGGCTTATTCGGAATAATTAAGAGCACCCGTTTCGTTCTCCTGAGGTATTTATATGATAATTTTGGGGCCAAATACTAATCAATATTACACTATGGAATTTGATGTAACTCAAGTTTGGGACATGGCCCTTCAGTACGCACCCATGCTAGTGGGCGCTATACTCACGCTGATCATTGGTTTCTGGCTGGCCAACATGATCTCCCGAAATGCCCGAAAAGGGATGGAAAAACGCAAACTGGACCCGAGTCTGGTGCCCTTTATTTCCTCCATTATCAGCATTGGTATAAAGATACTGGTCCTGCTCAGTGCGGCCTCGATGTTCGGTTTCGAGGTCACCTCCTTCGTGGCCATATTCGGTGCGCTGGCCTTTGCCATAGGCATGGCCCTGCAGGGTAATCTGAGTCATATGGCGGCCGGTATCCTGATCCTGTTCTTCAGACCCTTCCGGGTGGGTGACTTTATTGTCGCCCAGGGTTATAGTGGTACCGTAAAGGAGATTCAGATTTTTAATACCTTACTCACCACCCTGGACAACCGCATCATCATCATTCCGAATGGGGCGATTACAGGCGGAGCGATCGAAAATCTGACCGCCAACCCCACACGAAAAGTACCCATGACGTTTGGTATCGGTTATTCCGACGATATCGATAAGGCCCGAAAGGTCATTGAACAGGTTGCCAAGAGCTGCGATCTTATCGACCAGAGCCAACCCGTCGATATTTTTGTCAGCGAACTGGGAAACAGTTCCGTCAACTTCGCCGTTCGTCCCTGGGTAAAAACCGAAGACTACTGGAGCGTGTACTTCTTTATGCACGAACAAATCAAGAAAGCCTTTGATAAAGAAGGCATTGGAATACCCTTCCCACAGATGGATGTCCATGTCAAGGAAATGGCTTCCCGCTAGTTATCGAAACGATCAGAGGGGTGGCAGTGTCCACCCCTTTTTATTTGTGCGAGTTTCGGCTTGATCCGGGATCGGGTTTTAATAATAGGCGGTGTACAGGACAACGAGCCCATCTGACAGGCGATCGACGTTGATGGTAAATCCATCCGCGTTAAATGCAGTAAGCCGGGCAGTAGTCAGGCCCAGATTGGTTCCATTCTGATCCCCGTAGCGGATGCCCAGGCAATGTTGGTTGGATGCGTATCGGGAAATGTCGTTAATGGAGTTGCCACTTCCCCCTACGTAGATGCTTTGTTGTACGATGCTCCCTTCCTCATTTCGGGCGAAACCATGAGAGGTTCCGAAGGAATTGGATAGGCCCTTATGGTTGTTCCCGACCGCATTGTCCGAATTCAGGTTCTGCGACTCCACATTGGCATGGGCCACAAAGGTGATATTCCGCGGCTCAAAAGGCAATCCGCTTATGGTCACTGGGCCAGTTGAACTAATCTCTATCAGACCGGAATAGGCCGTTTGATAGGTATTTCGCATCAAGGGCTCCCAAGTGCTGCCCGTAAAGTAGTAGAGGATCTCCAGGTCGCTTGCATAGGCTATCGATCCTGCTTTCGCGTCGCTTATTGCCGTGATTTCTGCAGCAGTGGCTTCCGGCACCGCCAGCACGGACTGACCGTCCAGTTGGGCATGACCCACCAAAATCACAAAGAGTGCGATGCGAAAGATGAACAACCTCATAATTAACCATTCCAGGTGTTAATGAAAACTCGATAGTGGAAAAAATAGTGTGCCCGGCATAAGACAGCTATTGCACGGGGCACCGGGACGCTCTTAACTTCGGATGGCGGGAAAAGAACGTCACGGGTTCATACCAGCACTTCAAACATCACCCTGATTCCCGCTAGACTTACCCCTCCAGCCGCGATGGGTAATCGATGAGTACTATACGAAACCCTGAGGATGTTGCGGAATGTTCTTAGTATGGTTTAGTAGTTTGAAAAATCAATCAGCAGTTGTTCGGTCTCTGACCTCAACCTTTTCATATCGAATATGTGGGCATCTGCTATTAATTTTCGCGTGATGATGTGGTTGAAAAATTGCAACCGGTTCTCATCATTTTGAAGAAGGCCTCGGCTTGTGGCAACCAGCTTTTCCTCAGCGGATTCCGATATGATCTCCTCCGACGATTGGAACGTTGGCTTGAATACTCCTATTTTCCTCTGGGTAAGTACCCCCAATCGGCTCATAGTAGGCACGAATTCCTGATCCACGAACAGGCTGTTGTTTCGGGTAATGATCTTTTCGATGCGCTCGAGCTCCTGATAGTAAAGGATAACCCGATCTTTTAAACGACCGTTGCGGAGCAGGTCGATGCTTCCCGATGAGATGAGTTCGGTATAGGTCGGGTTAGTAATCACAAAGGTATTGCGGACGCAAAGCGTTGCCAGGGCCGCCAGCTGAATGCTATCCCATGCCATCTCGGGCTCCTCCGAATACCTGTCCAGAATACCTTTTGCGCTTCGACTGTATAGTTCTTCATTGCGAAGCTGACGATCAATGGCATCCAGCTGACTATTCAGATCCCGCTTCAGGTTGAGTACAAACTCCTGTTCCTTAAGGCCGTTGATTCTCTCTTGGTTCCAGTTATTGAGCTGCAGTGCGATCAGTATACCGATCACCACCAGAACTACTTCCCCGAAGGCGTAGGCGAGGTATTTCCCCAATCTATTCCGGGCGATCAGGTCTTTTCGAATCCGGCGGAAGAATTTGAACATCGAAAGGCAGAATTGGCGGTTGCGTTTGTAAGGTAGCAAAGAGTCGCTTAACTTTCGTTTAACCTTCCCCAGTTGGAGGAAGGGAAGAGTCGAATACTACTCCCTATGGCCAGGTTTTTTCGTTCCACCCGCCTGAAGCTGTTGTCCGAAGCCAGGTATCAATCCTCCCGGGTACTCCGCTGTTTGGACGACCTTAGACGGGCCCGTCAGAACCTGGTTGCAAGCCTGAAGGCCGCCATCGATGGGGATGAGGATACACTGAAGGGCATGAGGCCGATCAAGTCGTACTATGAATAAACATCTTTAAATGACCGTGAGCTTGTACTTCAGACTTCTGCTCTCATATCTGCTTTTGTGCAGTGCGCTGAGCCTGTTTGCACAAAACGACTACTCGGCCAATGACTATGTCGGATACCGTGTTGCCGTGGAGGGTGAAGACTATGTGATCCGATACACGTTCAGGGATCACCAGGAAAACACCTGTTCGATTACCTGGAAGCTCAATAAGGAACAAACGGATCGGGATATTCAGCTATTTGGCATACCCCAGTCCATGTTCGACCCGTATCCGGTAACTCCTCAGGTAATGGCTACCCGCAGGAAAATACTGGAACAAGGAATGTTTATGCGCATGGGGAATTCATTGGTGGTCGATAAAAACGCCATGGTGAATGCCTATAGCCCGTACACAAAGATCGTCGCCGACTGGATGATCGACTACCTGAAAGAGTACTACTCCGATACCCGTCGGCAGCGCATCGAACTGGCCATGCGCTTCGTGCAGGATATACCTTATGGAATTCCCGAGGACCTTGACCCTAACTGGTACTACGGCGGCGTTATCGCCACGCCCAATGTGTTTACCTGCGGGTACGGGGATTGCGATACCAAGGCCATACTCTTCGCGGGGATACTGTGTCATCTGATTGACCCCGAAGACATCCGTTTCGCAGGGGAACCCGGACACATGTACACGATTGTAAGGGCCGAAGCATCGGAGGTAGCCATCAGCAGGAATACGGCCTACTTCGAGCTCGACGACGGTACGTATTTTGTAGCCGAGACCGCCGGCCCCGGGAGGTTGAATTTTGGTGAAAAAGGAAGGTTCTGGTACCGGGGAGCCCGAATCGAAGAAGTCGATTTCGTGAAGCGCTAGTGCCTGTAAGGCTCAATCATGAAAAACTAAACACGAATTAATGTTCAAATTCTTCCGCAATATCCGTAAAGGTCTCCTTAAGGAAAATAAGATAGGTAAGTACCTGGCTTATGCGATTGGTGAAATTGTATTGGTCGTTATTGGGATTCTGATCGCGCTTCAACTCAATAACTGGAACGAAATCCGTAAAAGCAAGCTGAAGGCCGGAGTATATATGGATCAATTTCATTCGGATATTAAGGAAAA
The DNA here is from genome assembly GCA_964550895.1 of uncultured Flavobacteriaceae bacterium. Lineage (GTDB taxonomy): Bacteria > Bacteroidota > Bacteroidia > Flavobacteriales > Flavobacteriaceae > CAZKAP01. Next base: position 1,179 of record CAZKAP010000038.1, on the reverse strand, counting down.
TGATAGTCTTCTTTTGCTAACCCTTGGTCAGCTGCAGGGCTGTAAAAATGCAGCGATTGCCCTCATGGAATTTACGGAGAAGGGATTTAATTCTGACCCTTATCCCGCTGACAAGTATTTTACCGCGGAGCCCGTAACTTCCAGATTAAAGGGATTCTCGCTGGACGAAGTCGTTGATCAATATGTGCCTGTTTCGGATACCCTCACCCTGGTCAGAAACCTGAATCGGGCTGGTTTTGTCATAACCTTCAGCATCAATATGCCCACCTGGGACGAGATCATTAGCAACGGTCAGGCTGACCTGATCGATAACGATTTGAAAAATGAATTGCTGACCTTACAGCGCTACTCAGAAAGAGCTCAACTTCTTGAAGTTGAAATTTATATTCCTCAGATCAGAGATTACACCAATTACAGGGATAGATTCTACAATGTTACCAGGTCGGCTTCATTCGTAGTGGATTCAACAGACCAATATCCCATTGACATACAGGCCATACGAAACGATTCAGAACTGCAAAGTCACATACGAAAATTATACCGCGCTAACCATGAAAAGCAGTTTGTACTGGCCGCACTACTGGGAAATCAGTTGCTGGCACTAGAGCGTACCATAACGAAATAAGTAGCCATGCACAAGGCGATCTGGATGTAAACTCCAGAGTTGGATTTCCGGTTCCGCCAACTCCTAAGCGCTCCATCAACACCCTCTAGTTAGTATGATCGCTAACGCACATTGACCTTTCTTACCATACCAGCCATGAGACCGGGAAAAAATCGTTTCAGATATACCCCGGCCAACTCCTTGGTGCCTGCCGGATAAACATCTCGTTTCCCCTTTTTGATGGCCTTTATCATTATCCTCGCACACTTTTCAGGTGAAATTCCGCTTGCCTGGCCAGGATCGAGGGCATTCTGAGGGCTACCATCCCCAAGTACAGCATTATACGAGAGGTTCGTCTTTACATAGCCCGGAGCGACGATCAATACCTGCAATCCATCCTTGTGATGCTCGGCCCTGAGCGCATCCAGGAAACCGTGCAGGGCGTGCTTGGAAGCGGCGTAAATGCTTCGAAGGGGTGTACCGTACTTTCCTGTAACGGAGGTAACCCCGACGATCATTCCAGATTTTCGTGCGACCATATCAGGCAAAACCTCCTTAGTCAATCCCACAGTACC
>CAZKAP010000037.1:0-31223 GCA_964550895.1 uncultured Flavobacteriaceae bacterium | reverse complement strand
GTTTCTTTTGGGGCTTATAGGTACACCCTTTACAGTAATCGCCCATTTTGGAAATGTAGTTCGAGGACGACACGTAGGGCTTGGTCGCCATGATGCCCCCGTCGGCCCATTGGCTCATGCCATGGGTGTTGGGGAGTTGAACCCATTCGATCGCGTCTACATATACCCCGAGGTACCAGGCATCGACTTCCGAGGGTTCGCAGCCGAACAACAGGGCGAAGTTTCCGATAATCATCAATCGCTGAATGTGGTGGGCATAGGCCAGTTCCAGGCTCTGTCCAATGGATTGCTTTACGCAATTCATCCGTGTTTTTCCGGTCCAGAAGAACCCGGGCAAGGGTCGGTGGTTCTCCAGCGCATTCAGCTCCTTATAGCCGGGCATTTCCTTCCAGTACAGGCCCCGGACAAATTCCCGCCATCCCAGGATTTGCCGCACAAATCCTTCCACCTGCGAGATGTGTATCTGACCGCTCCTTTTACGATAGGTCTCCAGCACCGCGTCGATGACTTCACGGGGGGAAAGGATTTTCAGGTTTAGGGCGAACGAAATCCGCGAATGAAACAGGTAGGGCTCACCTCCCGCGAAGGCATCCTGGTAGTCTCCAAACCAAGGGAGGAGGTGCTCACAGAAGTGGTCAAGCCAGACCTGGGCTTCGTCCCGATTTACGGGCAGGTCAAGGCCTTTATCCGGTACCTCTCCGAAAGTATCGACCCCGGCCTCGTCCAGTTCTTTTAACAAGTTTTCCAGAGGGTGCGCAAAAGAGGGAAAGGCGGGTACGGGAGGATCTCCCTTCCACTTCTTCCGATTCTGCTGGTCGTAATTCCACTTGCCTCCCTCCGGCTGTTCCCCTTCCATCAGAATGTGATGGCGCTTCCGCATATACCGATAAAAAGTCTCCATCAGCAGGCGTTTTTTACCCCTGAACAATGCTTCCAGTTCCCCGCGTTCCGATAGAAAGTGTTCGGTGGAACAGGCCGAGGTGGAAATGGACAGTGTTTCGGCAATTTCCCTAAGCTGACGATCGAGACGGTATTCGTCGGGCTCCTGATATTCGAAGGATTCAGCTCCGGTAAGTTCGCAATAGTGCAACACCAGCTCGTTCATTTCCCAGCGGGCTTTGTCGTCCGTAATGGGCACATAATGGACCCGAAAGCCGCGTTCGGAGAGGCGCCTGGAGAAACTCCTCATCGCCAGGAAGAATCCGCATACCTTTTGCACATGATGCAGTACGTAATCCGTTTCCTGTCGCAACTCGACCATCAGGTATTCGGCCGCTTCGGGCGGATCGCTGAACCAGCTGTGGTGTTCATTGAGCTGATCGCCCAGTATGAGCCGGAGTTTAGGCATCAGTTAACCAGGTTTTTCTGAACCGTCCTTTGGCATCGTATCTCTCGGCCTGCATGCGAATATTGAACTTGCGGTCCCTGGGATCGTTGCCAACCCCGCTATTGTACATCCAGTTGCCCCAGTTGCTGTGCACATCGTAGTCGATAAGCAGGCTCTCGAACCAGGATGCCCCCACCCTCCAGTCCTGCAGTAACTCCTTGGACCAGTAACTCGCCACGTTTTGCCGCCCCCGATTGCTCATCCAGCCCGTAGCCGCCAATTCCTTCATATTGGCGTTGACAAAGGGTTCACGGGTCCGCCCCTCGGTCCATGCCTCGAACAGTTTCGGGTCCCGACCCCATTCGTATTCCTTATTCAGGATGCCTCCCAATTGAAAGATGGCATTGCCGTGCTTCATGGAGACGAATTTGAAATAATCCCTCCAGATCAGCTCGAAAATCATCCAGTAGGTGTCCTGGTTCCGGACTACCGTTTTTTCGTATTCCTTTACCTCCCAATAGATTCGGCGGGGTGACAGGGCTCCCACGGCCAGCCAGGCCGAGAACTTACTGCTGTAATCGGTGCCGAGCAGGCCGTTACGTGTTTTTTTATAGGTACTCAGGGACTGCCTCTCCCAGAAGTACTCCCGTAGGCGTTCCCGTCCTGCCTTCTCACCTCCTCGGAACGGGAATGCGCTTCGAGGGTCGTTTTTTGGTGCCTGCAACCCCAACTCCTCCAGGGATGGGATTCCGGTTTCGTGGAGCCCGTCGATCGATTGTTCACGGGGTTTCGGAATTTCGAAGAGTCCCCGTACACGGGACTGTTTCTCACAGGCCTTGCGGAAGGCGGTGAAAACATCCGGCAGATCACGCAATTGCTGAAAGGGGATATCCCGGGGATGAAATAGGAATTGTTGGTAGGCCGACGTCCATAGCAGGTTGGGGTTGCAGCCCTCTCTGCATCGATTCTCGACATCCTTTTCTTCGGTGGTCCACTCCTTCTGGAAGAATATTTGGGTGACCTTGAGCTCCCGGGTTAATTCCGGAAGAACGTCTTCGGGTTTACCGTGAAAGACCAGCAGAGGTATCCCAAGCTCGCCCAGGGCCTCCCGCAATGCATGAACACTCTCTCGGATGAAGTTCGCCCGGAATGCTCCGGTTTTGGGAAACCCCCAAGGGGTTTTTTCGTACTGTCTGGGGTCGAAGAAATAAACACCGGCCAGGGGCAGATGGCGATCGGCCGTGGAGAGCCACTCGTGATCGTCTGTACGAAGGTCGTTGCGAAACCAAATTAGTTGCATGTTCCCTTGTTTTTACGGCAGCGTTGGCTGCAATACAATACTTCGTCCCAGTTCTTCTCCCATTTCTTCCTCCAGCTGAAGGGTCTTTGGCAAACCGGACAGATCTTGTTGGGCAGGTTCGGTTTTTTATGAGCCATTGGACAGGGGCTCAATGGGCTCTCCGGGTCGGGCATATCCCAGGCGCTCGCTGAGTACACCCCGGTAGTAGGAATCCAGACCCATAACTCCTGCGTTGCCCAGTTTGGGATGATCAATGAATCCATCTTCCCTTACGCAGTCCGTGGGCAGTTCGACCCAATCGATCCTAATCACCATGAAAATGCAATTATTTTCACTAAGCAGGTATTCTCCGCTGTAGCTGCATCCCATACGCAATGGGCTTTCTTCCACAGCGGGTGCCCGGAAGGCTTCCCGGAACACCGGTGTCAGGGAGGCCGCTTCGAATTCGGAAACCCCGGACGGGTATTTAGCGGAGGTGGCGTGGGCGGCCCGTATCCGATCCAGGGGTACCGAGTTTACGGTGAGCTGTCCATGCTTATGTATCAGGTCGTAGGTATGTCGTTCTACGGTCAGCGGCCGGAAGATCAGGCCCAGTAAGGGTGGGTTGCTTCCCACGTGGCTTATCGAATTGAAAACGGCCAGGTTAGCGGTCTCCAAAGAATCGCCTGTACCCAACATGTAGGCCATGCGATATCCGGAGAGTGAATTGACGAAGGTGGCCCGCTTCCGGCTATCCCAGTGTTGAAAGGTGATATTTTGCAAATCGAATAATAATGTTTAACTATACGTCAAAAATAATAAACAAAATAGAGAATTACCCCGGTTTTCCGCAGAATAACCTGGCCGGTGAGGGAAAAACTCTAAATTGTGTCGTATCAAAATTTTTCATTTGGAATACGAGGAGCAGGCAGGGCAGGAGCCCCAGAAGATCGCAGTCGTAGGTTCCGGCCTGGTGGGTTCACTCCTGGCCGTTTATCTGATCAGAAGAGGTCACAGGGTGGATATATTCGACCGCAGGCCGGATATACGAACGGTAGAGTTCTCCGGACGATCCATAAATCTGGCCATGTCGACCCGCGGCTGGCAGGCTTTGGAACACATAGGATTGGCCGAAAAAGTCAGAGAGATTGCCATACCGCTATATTCCCGTACCATGCATCCCATCGAAGGAGATCCCTACGAACAGCCCTATGGATCGGAGGGCCAGGCCATCTGGTCCATATCCCGGGGTCTTTTGAACAAAAGGATGATTGATCTGGCCGAGGAGGCAGGGGCGAACTTCTTTTTTAACGAAAAGGTATGGGACATCGACCTGCCCACGGCGACCTTATATACAGGGGAAACGGAAAAGGATGCCTGGAAGGAGTATCGCTACGATCGCGTCTTTGGATGCGACGGGGCTTTTTCACGAGTACGGCACAAAATGCAGCGCAAGAGCCGGTTTAACTATTCGCAACACTTTATTGAACTCGGCTATAAGGAGCTCACCATTCCTCCGAATCCCGATGGCAGTCACAAACTGGATAAGCACACCTTCCATATATGGCCCCGCGGCAAATTCATGCTGATAGCGATGCCCAATATCGACGGCAGCTTTACCTGTACACTATTTCTCCCGCATGAAGGGAAGGAATCTTTCGAGCACATAACCACTGAGAAACAGGCAAAAAAGTTCTTCAAGAAGCATTTCCCGAGCGTCCGCAAGGATATTGAAGATCTTACGACTTGCTTTTTCGAGAATCCGACCAGCGCCCTGGTCACTATGAAGTGTTATCCCTGGACCTACTGGGATAAGGTGGCCCTGGTGGGGGATTCGGCCCATGCCGTTGTACCCTTCTTCGGACAGGGCATGAATGCGGGTTTCGAAGACATCTATGTGCTGGACCGCCTGTGTGAAACATACGGAGACGATTGGCAACGCATATTCGAGGCGTATCAGGAGTCCCGAAAGCCTAATGCCGATGCCATTGCCGAGCTCAGCTATAGAAACTTCGAGGAGATGAGCACCCGAACCGCAGATCCAGAATTCCTGCTCCAGAAGAAGATAGAGCGTCGATTCGCCGGTAAATATCCGGAACTTTGGGTACCGGCCTATAGCAGGGTGACCTTCAGCAACGAGCCTTACAGTGAGGCGCTTAAGGAAGGAGATCGTCAGAACGCACTGATGAGAAAGGTAATGGCCCTGCCGGATATTGAGGAGCGCTGGGACTCGGAAGCGGTAGAGGAATTTATGCTCGACCTGCTGCAGTCTCCCAGGGCTGTGAAAGCCGGGTAACCAAATCTATCAATAGAACTGAAGAAAGGATCAGAGCTTGTGGAACATGGCCTGCATTTTCTCCTGCTCTTCTTCGGCCAGAACCGGATCTACCAGAATGCGTCCACTGTGCTCGTCGGTTATGATTTTCTTGCGTGAGGCGATTTCCACCTGAATCTGAGGAGGAATGGTGAAGAAGGAACCTCCTGATGCGCCCCGCTCCACGGGTACTACGGCCAGTCCGTTCTTGACATTGCTACGAATTCGCTTGTAGGCCTTGACCAGGCGTTCTTCGATCTTTTTCTCGAATTCCCCTGATTTCCTGATCAGTGCCTCCTCCTCCTTGGCCGTTTCGGCCAGGATGTCTTCCAATTCGGCTTTTTTATGCTTGAGGTGCGCCTCCCGTTCGGAGAGTTTCTCCTTGGTCTCGTTGATGACCTCTTTCTTCTGATCGATCTGGACCTTGAATTCCTTGATGTTCTTCTGGGCCAGTTCAATTTCCAGTTCCTGGAACTCTATTTCCTTGCTGATGGAGTTGTATTCCCGGTTGTTTCGAACATTCTTTTGCTGTTCGGTGTATTTCTTGATCAGGGCCTTGCACTCCTCGATCATGTTTTTCTTAGCGGTGATCTCGTAGTTGACGTTTTCCAGGTCTCCTTTAAGCTTATCCACCCGCGTTTTCAGTCCCAGCACCTCGTCTTCCAGGTCTTCAACCTCCAGTGGAAGCTCACCCCTGACGCTTCGAATCTCGTCGACCCGGGAATCGATGAGCTGCAGATCGTAAAGGGCACGCAGTTTATCTTCGACCGTGATCTCTTTCTGTTTGGCCATACACTAAAAATAAAAGACTGGATTTGTTCTCACTTTCGATAAAGTGACGGCAAAATTAGGGATTTTTTCCTGAAGATATTCCTGTATCAGGTTTTTTGTATACTGCTCACTTTCGTAGTGTCCGATATCGATAAGGAGTATTTTGCCCTCGGCCTGAAAGAACTGATGGTACTTTAGGTCTGCGGTTACCAATACCTGAGCACCGACACCTTTGGCCGCCGGAATTGCGAAAGCTCCGCTTCCTCCCAGCACCGCTACCTGCCTGACGGGCTGTCCAGTAAGGGCACTATGTCGTATACATGGAGTGCCAAAGACCTCCCTCAGTTTGTTGAGCAGGTCTTCTTCCGAAACGGGTTCCTCGAATTCTCCCCGGATGCCCAGACCCAGGTCGTCGCGCGTATTGCGCATGGGGTAGACCTCGAAGGCCACTTCTTCATAGGGGTGGCTGGCTTTCAATGCCTGAATGACGACGGATTCCCTTGAGCGGTCCAGGACCACGTTCAGCTGGACTTCCTTGCCGGTAAATCGCTGCCCTACTTTTCCCTTGGCAGGCTGAGAGCCGGGCAGGGGCCGAAATCCTCCGGTTCCCTCCACTTCGAAACTGCACTCCCGGTACTGTCCCACTTCCCCAGCCCCGGCCCGGAAAAGTGCCTGTCTGACCTGTTCCAGCGAATTTTCCGGAACATAGGTTACCAGTTTCAGAAGCTGCTTGTCTTTCGGTATCAAGATCTTTTGCCGAACTAGTCCTAGTGCGGTCGCCATACGGGCGCTGACGCCATGGGGCGCATTATCCAGTGCAGTATGCATGCTGTAGATGGCGATTTCTGCCCTGATGGCCTTTACGACGACGCGCTCTGCATAGCTGCTTCCGGTTAAATGGGTAAGTGCCTTGAAAATGATCGGGTGAAAACTGATGATCGTATTGGCACCCCGATCGATGGCCTCATCCACAACGGCTTCCGTGCAGTCCAGCGCGACGAGTACCCCGGTTATGTCCATCTCGGGAGATCCGACCAAAAGGCCGGTATTATCGAATTCCTCGGCATGTGCCAGCGGGGCCCATTCTCCCATAATGTCCATCAACTGTTGTACCTTCATATGCGGTTAATTGGGATAGACAAATGTATAACAAATCGAAGGGTGTAGGGCGCTGGCTCCTGCCGCTATCCTGGATCTACGGGGGGGTACTCGGCCTTAGGCACTGGATGTATGACCAAAGGCTGATTTCCTCGTTTTCCTCCTCCGTTCCCACCTTGTGTGTCGGGAACCTGAGTCTGGGTGGTACCGGAAAGACCCCAATGGTAGAGTATCTGTTGTCCCTGCTTCCGACCTACTGTCGTGTGGCCGTGCTAAGCAGGGGTTATGGCAGGAAGACCAGAGGATTCGTTTTGGCCGGTCCGGATTCGGAGGCGAGCGAAATAGGTGACGAACCCCTGCAGATTCACACCAATTTCCCCGAGGTGCCCCTGGCCGTCGATGAAAACAGGGTTAGGGGGGCGGCCGAACTTCAAGCTCGCTTGAGGCTCGACCTGATCCTGCTGGACGATGCCATGCAACACCGTCGGATTCGTCCGGACGAGATTTTGCTCCTGACTTCCTACGACAGTATATACAGCGAGGATATGCTGCTACCGGCAGGACGGCTTAGAGATTTGCGATCCCGGGCCGTCGTAGCCCGAACGGTGGTGGTTACCAAGTGTCCACAGGATTTGACGGTTTCAGAAGGGGAGGAGCTGAAGAGTCGACTACGCCTGACCGACGGACAGGACTTGGTTTGTTGCGCTCTGGAATACGGCGAAGTGCCCATTGGTTTGCAGGGAGAGGCGGACTGGGGAATACTCACCAAGGGCAGTGGGGCCCTGGTGACTGGGATCGCGAATCCCGAACCCCTGGAGGCATATCTGAGAACCCGGGGTCTGGATTATACACATTATCGTTTTTCGGACCATCACCGCTTCAGTGCGGACGAAATCCGGAAATTTACCCGGACAGACTGGCAACTGACCACTCAGAAAGACTACATGAGACTGATGAACAAGGGGATAAAGACGTTGTATTACCTGCCGGTTCGGCACCGGGCATTGTGGGACGGCGAATCCGTGCTCAAGAATGTAATCCGTCGCACGTTATCGCCTCAGGCTTCCTGACGACTGGAAATCTGCTTGCTGATTTCTCCATAGAATACATCCGGCTTGAAGGGCTTGGTGACTACCGCATTACAACCAGATTTGTAGAAGCTTTCGACGCTGTCGTCCATGGAAATGGCTGTCAGTGCAATTATCGGTATTTTGGCGTCGAATTTTCGGATCTGTACCGTTGCCTCTTCCCCACTGATACCGGGCATATGGATGTCCATAAGTATCAGGTCGTAGGTGTTGGAGCGGGCGGCTTCGATCGCCTCGTTACCGTTATTGGCGATGTCACAGGTAATGTCCTTCTTGGCCAGCATCTTCTTGGTAATTACCTGGTTGATCTTATTGTCTTCCACCACCAGTACGTGGAGTCCTTTGAATGCGAATTCCTCTACCGCTTCCATTTCCTCCCGATCCGTTTCGTCTTGGCTTTGGTCCATCGCGAGTTCAAGCTCGAAGGAGAAGGTGCTACCCACTCCGAGTTCGCTCTCCAATTCGATTTCCGAATCGAAGAGGCCCAGCAGGCTGCGCACTATTGTCAGGCCCAGGCCGGTTCCTCCGTATTCGCGGTTAATCTGCACAGAACCCTGCTCGAAGCTCTCGAAGATCTTCCGCTGCTGCGCTTCCGAAATGCCTATACCGGTGTCCTTAACCTCGAAGCTCAGTCGAATCGAGTCCTCTTTCTTCTCCAGGCATTTGCAATGGATATCGACCTTGCCATCTCTGGTGAATTTAATGGCATTCCCGATCAGGTTCATGAAAATCTGAGAGAGCTTCAGGGGATCGCCTAAAAGATTTGCCGGTATCTTGGGATCGCAATGCAGGCGTACTTCCGTATTGCTTTCCTTCGCATTCGACCTCAGGGAATCAATCACGTCGGAAATCACCTTCCTGATTTTGAATTCCACCTTGAGCGGTTCGAGTTTATCGGCATCGATCTTGTTGAGCTGCAGGATATCGTTAATGAAGTTCAGGAGGTAATCCCCCGAAAATTTCAGTGATCTCAGGTGTTCTTTCTGGTGGTCGGCCGGGTTTTCCTCTAACAGCAAATGGGTAAGACCGGTAACGGCATACAATGGGGTACGGAGTTCGTGGGTAACCGTGGAGAGGAAATTCGCCTTGGCCTTCATGGCGCTGATTGCCGAGTCGCGGGCACTTTCCAATTCCTTGTTCTTGGTTTTCAGCAAGTCGTTAGTTCTCAGCTTGATTTGATTGTTCCGGTAAAGTGAAACAGCAAGCAGGGAAATTATGGTCAGAAAGGCCGAAGTAAGTATGGCCGTTAGTTCCGATCTGCTGGCGGACTGGTTGAGCTGTTCGTTTTTCTCTTGCAGCCTCCGGATAACATCGTTCTGGTGTTCGATGGTCGTTGTGGATGCCACATCGTCCAGTTGTGCGGACTGAGGCTGGTTTTTTTCCAGGTAGCTGGAGAGCTCCTGACTGTGGATAAAGGCTTGTTCAAAGGCCCCGTTTCGGGTATGGGTCTCGGTGAGCAGATTCAGCGCCCGTATCAGTTCCCGTTTGAATCCTTTCCTTCGCGCAATATCCACGGCCGATTCACCGTGTCGTATGGCCGATTCGGTCTTCAACTGGGCGTTATTCAGTCGGCAGAGCGCGATATTGGCCCGACACGAAAGGTAGGCCGATTCGAATTCGTCGGAATTGATAATCAATGCATTGAAGTTGGTCCGTGCCTCCTCGTACCGTTCCAGTTGCAGCAGTATTTCACCTTCCAAAAGCAATAGGCGGTTACTCAGGTTGCGATCGTTGCTCAGGCCTTTGGCCTCGGCGACCTTTTCCAAAGATCCGTAGTAATTCCCGGAATCGTATATGCGCTGAGCGTGCACATAGAGCTGTACGGCATTGCCCTTGGGATAGGTGATGGCCTTAAGCCGAACTCCGGCCTGCTGCCAGTAGAAATTGGACTTAAGTTCATCTTGAAGTTCGAGGTAGACCAGCGCGGTCTCGTGATAGGCATCCAACAGGCTCTTGATGGCTTCCTCATCCTCGGAGCGTTCGATCCAGAGATCAAGTACTTCCAGTGCCTGGGTATATGCGTTCTGGTGTTTCAGGGTAATGGCCGATCTCCGCAGGCTGTCCTGCTGTATGAGATCGGGATCTTTCTTGCGAGCCAGTGCACTGTCGCTGGCCAGTAGCATCAGTGGCGTCAGGACGTATAGTCCAATGAACCGGAGATATGAATCGTAATGGTTGATCAACGAGTTAAACGTTAGTATGCACTGAAATCACTGTGGTTTTCCTAAAAGGAATAACGAATCGCCCCGCCTTCTATTGCCTGCCCCCGATTCCGGCTCTTTGTCCTATTCGATGTGTTTGTGCGCCTTGTAGGACGAACGAACCAGAGGACCACTTTCGACATGACGGAAACCGAGTTCCAGCCCGAGGGCCTCGTATTCCTTGAACTCTTCGGGGTCCACGTAGCGCTGCACGGGGAGGTGTTTCTTACTGGGTTGGAGGTATTGTCCGATAGTTACCACATCCACCTGGGCCGTCCTGAGATCCCGAAGGGTCTCCATGACCTCTTCCCGGGTCTCGCCCAGGCCCAGCATGATGCCCGACTTGGTCCTTCGCGCTCCTTTTTCCTTGAGATAGCTGAGCACGCCAAGACTGCGATCGTACTGGGCCTGTACCCGTACGGCGCGGGTAAGCCTGCTAACGGTTTCCACGTTGTGAGATATGACTTCGGGGGCGACCCCTACTATGCGGTCCAGGTGACGGTGTATTCCCTGGAAATCCGGGATGAGGGTCTCCAGGGTAGTCTCGGGATTGAGCCTGCGAACGGCCTCGACGGTCTCTACCCACATGATCGAACCCATGTCCTTCAGGTCGTCCCGGTCTACCGAGGTCAGCACGGCGTGTTTGATGCCCATGATTTTTATGGATCGCGCCACTTTTTCGGGCTCGCTCCAGTCCACAGCCATGGGTCTTCCGGTCTGTACCCCGCAAAAACCGCAGGAGCGGGTACAAATGTTACCGAGTATCATAAAGGTGGCTGTTCCTTCTCCCCAGCACTCTCCCATATTCGGGCAGCTGCCCGAGGTACAGATGGTGTTTAGCTGATAGGTGTCCACCAGGCTTCTGAGCTGGGTGTATTTTTTCCCGGTCGGCAGCTTGACCCGTATCCATTTGGGTTTCCTCTTTCCCTCATCCTTTGAGGGCGTTCGGGCTTCGCTGGATTGTCCGGTGAGCTGGGAAACTTTCTCCCGGGTGGTTGCGGTCATTTCCTTCATGCGGCAATTTTTGGCAAAGATACGAAAGGCTAGGGGGACCCTTCCCGGATTTTCTCGGCCAGCAGACGCTTGGCCCGCAGAACGGTTACTTTCACGGTTCCCAGGGGCTGCTGGAGCAGGTCCGAGATCTCCGCATAACCTAGTTCATTGAAATACCGGAGCTGGAGTACGCGTTGATAATGAGGTTTCAACTCCTTGAGGTGCTTTTGCAGGGTGTTCAGGTTTTGTTCCGTGATCAGCCGGTCTTCCACGGTGGGACTTTCGTCCAGAACGCGGTCAGCATCACTGCGTGCCCTCGTTCCATATTCTATTGAAATTTTAGATTTTTGTTTCCTGAGTCGGTCGACGTGCAGGTTTTTGGAAATGGAAACCAGCCAGGTACCAAATTCGTATTGCTCATTGTAGGTCTCGAGCCTTTCGAATGCCTTGGAAAAAGTTTCTATGGTGATATCTTCGGCTTCGGTTTCATTGAGTACCCTTTTGAGCTGGTATCCGTAGACCACAGGCCAGTAATGATCCAGCAGGAAACTGTACGCAATCTGGTTGCCCTTACCGGCCTCTTCTATGGCCCTGTCAACCGTGTTTGCCGTAAATTCCAAGGTCAGGGGAGGAAGGATTCCACCGATTCGGTCCGTGTTTGCTCCCTGGTACAGGTTTCTTCAGGAAGCTTTCCACAGTAACCGCAGCGCTCCCCTTCCTGGTTTAAGAATGGGCTTTGACTGGCACAGGTACCTGCAAACTTGCCGTCTTTTTTCGCCCATATCTTGATGGCGATGCCCAGAAAGGCGAGTCCGAGTATACCCGCCGTAAGGAGAATAAGCTTCATCTGCTCTTCGATTTGAGAAATTCAAAAATACAATATTTGGAGTAATCCTACCGGGATATAAAACTGCTGGACTGAATGATGGACTCCGTGGTGATTTCGGATACCATATTTTTCAGCGTCGGGCGCTGATTACCGCCTTCGGGCTCAACCGTGATAAAGCTGATTGCTTTCTCGTGATAGGGGATAGCCTTGAAGATCTCATCCCCTTCCAGAGGCTTAAGCACCCCGAGATTGGTCAGCTTTCCGTCCACCTCTGTCCAAACCTGGAAGCATTGTGAATCAGGTAATTGAGGGAGGTCTCTGACATTTATATAGGATAACTTCTTGATAGGATTGGCGTAAGCCACGGCCTTGAGTTCCTTGCCTTTCTTACGCCCCTGAAAGGCTACCTGACGGGTATGGGGGTTGTTCATGATGATAAAGCGGTTCCTCATATCCTCCAGTTGGTTATTCATCTCGGAACGCATATCGGTAATCATACCATCGAATGCCCTGTTGCGCTCACGAAGAGCCTGGTTTTGCTGATATAGGGTGATCAGTATGACCGACCCCAGCAGTATGGCAAACGAGGCGGCCATGGCGAATCTGTACAGTACACTCCTTCCTTTGCGAGCCTTGCGTATCTCGATCAAAATCCGTTCCCTTGAACCTGAGGGGGGTTGCCTGGAGAAGGAGCTGAGATAATGTTCCAGATTCTCCTGCATTTCCGTGTAGGCTTCCCTCACTTCAGGATACAGGGCAATATACCGCTCCACCCGGGTCTTTTCTGCCTCGGTGCAGTCGCCTGTCAGGTACATCTCCAGCAGGTCGGATTTCAGGAATTCTTTTACTTTTTCGTTCATGACTGCCATATTTATCCCAGTACGTTCAAAAGCCCGAACAATGTGGCCCAGATTCCATATACTTTCCGGAGTTCCCTGAGCGCTATCTTGAGCCGGGTCTTAACCGTGCCCAGCGGCATTTCGAGTTTTTTGCTTGCCTCCTGCTGGGTCATTCCCTCGAAGAACAGGGCGTGTAGTACAACCTGGTACTTCTCATCCAGTTCGTTGACTTTGTCGAGCACGTCCATTTCTTCAGGCCGTATTTTTTCCTCTCCTTTACTATATACGTCAGATACATCGATTTGGATTTCTCGCCCCAGTTTGCCCGTTTCGGAACGGTACTTATCGATAGCTGTATTTCGGCAGATTCTGAAGAGCCAGGTGAACAGCCGGGCTTTGGATGGGTCGTACTGCTCGCTGTTCTTCCATATTTTTACGAAACTCTCCTGAAGAGCGTCCTGCGCGAGTTCCTCGTTTCTCAGTACCTTGTAAATAACGCCGTAGAGCGCGTCCGCATAGTGGTCGTAGAGAAGGGATATGGCCTTCTCGTCACGCTCCTGCAGGAGGTCGATGATATGCTTCTCCAGTAGTTCACTCATGGGCCGGTGCTCTCGCTAAAATAGGCATTTGACTTCGACCCGACGTACATCAATGCACCCACCTCGTCATTTTTTCGACCAATGCCCTATCCCCCTACGGCTTAACGGTTGGCCTTCCGACCAATCGCTCAGTTTTTGCTGTGGTTTCCGATGATCCGCACCTCCGCTTCGAGCTCGACGTCGAACTTGTCCCTGACAGAAGCCTGAATTTTCCGGGACAATTGCAGAATCTCTCCACCTTTTGCTCCTCCGTGATTGACGATTACCAGCGCCTGCTTGTGATGTACACCCACCTGTCCTTCCCGGTGCCCTTTCCAGCCCGCCCGGTCTATGAGCCAGGCCGCGGCGATTTTCCTCTGTTCGTCCGGTGCGGGAAAATGGACCAGCCCGGGAAATTTCCGGAGCAGCTGATCGATCTTCCTGGGGCTGACTACGGGATTTTTGAAGAAGCTTCCCGCGTTTCCGATGAGCTCGGGATCGGGCAGTTTCGATTTCCGTATTTGGGTTACCGTTTCTGCCACTTCCCGGATTCCTGGCTGCTCAATACCTCGCCTCTGGAGTTCCTCACTCAGCGCTCGATAGGAGGTATTCACGGCGTGGGGAGGTTTACTGAGCTTGAGTACGACCGAGGTAATGGCGTAACGATTCCGGAATTTGTTCTTGAAAACGGAGTCCCGATACCCGAACCGGCATTCCTTTTTGTTGAATTCCGTCATGTGGCCGCTGTCCAGGTCCATGGCCTCACAACGGACAAACACATCTTTGATTTCGCAACCGTAGGCCCCGATATTCTGTACCGGTGCCGTTCCGACGTTACCCGGTATCAGGGACAGGTTTTCGAGTCCACCGAAATCACGTTCTATGCACCAGTTTACCAGGTCGTTCCAGTTTTCCCCTGCCATCACCTTAATCTGGACCGATTCTTCGTTTTCATCGATCACCGAAATGCCTTTCAGGCCGATCCGGACCACCAGGAAATCCAGGTCTTCGGTAAAAAGAACGTTACTTCCGCCTCCCAGTATAAACTTTCTGGGATACGATTTGAGCTGAAGGATCTTCTGTAGCTGCACCAGGCCGGTTACTTCGGCAAAAAAACGAGCTTTGGCATCAATGCCAAAGGTATTGTAGGGCCGCAGCGATATGTTCTCCTCTATAACCACTAGGTGTTGTATTCGATAAGAGCCCGGCGAAGAATCTCGGAAGCGAGTTCGAGTTTTTCGGTCTCCAGTACATAGGCGATCCGAACTTCTCTGCAGCCGGCTCCGGGGGTCAGGTAAAAACCGGCTGCCGGGGCAACCATAACCGTGTGGCCCTGATAGCTGAAGTCGCTCAGCAGCCACCGGGCGAAATCTTCGGCATCCTCCACGGGAAGTTCTGCAATGCAGTAGAAGGCGCCGCTGGGACGGCTGAGTCGTACACCGGGTATGGAGCCGAGTCTTTCCATCAGCAGGTCCCTTCGCCGGGTGTATTCTTCCACGACATCCCTGAAATACGCCTCAGGAGTATCCAGTGCCGCCTCACTGGCGATCTGGGCCAGGGTCGGAGGGGAAAGCCGGGCCTGGGCAAATTTCATAACGGACTGTATGAGTTCCGGATTTCTCGAGGCTACACAGCCAATTCTGGCCCCGCACATGCTGTACCGTTTGGACACCGAATCGATGAGGATAGCATGTCGGGAGAGTTCGGGCATACTCATTACCGAGGTGTGTTTACGGCCATCATAAGCGAATTCACGGTACACTTCATCACTGATCAGAAACAGGTCGTGTTTGAGCGCCAGTTCGGCCAGAGCGCGGATCTCGGACTCGGTGTACAAATAGCCCGTGGGATTACCGGGATTACAAATGAGGATGGCCCGCGTATTCGGACCGATCTGGGATTCCATCTGCGAAATAGGGGGCAGGGCGAAATTGTTTTCTATGCTGCAGGGTACCGGGACCACTTCTATTCCCATTGCCCTGGAAAAACCCTGGTAATTGGCGTAAAAAGGCTCAGGCAACAGTACCTCATCTCCCGGGTCCAGCACACTTCCCAGCGTAAAAAACAAGGCTTCTGAGCCTCCCGTGGTTACCACGAGCTGATCGGGACTCAACTCCAGTTCGTGCCTGTGGTAATAGGCGCACATCTTTTCGCGCAATGTGGTGTTCCCGTCGGATCGGCTGTATTCCAGAACCGGAATCTCACTGTTGCGAACGGCTTCCATAGCTGAGACCGGAGTCTTGATATCCGGCTGGCCAATGTTGAGGTGAATGACTTCGACCCCTTTACTTTTAGCCTGGTCGGCATAGGGAACGAGCTTTCGGATGGGGGAGGGGGGAAGTTCCCGTCCCCGCAATGAGATCGATGGCATGCAATACGATTTAATGCAAAATTGATAAATACCGCTTAATGGGGCAAGGAATATGAGTGCTGTTCATACTTTGTTTGTTCCATTTCAGTAACACGGTCTATGGGTTGGGCATGCCCTGTCTTTCCCGTGGAGATTTGGCCTGGCTGATGGAATACTCTGATAAAATGCAGTCCCTTCTGACAGAGAAAAGGACCGAATCTACCAAATGCACACTTTCTCGTTGAAGTGCGCTGTGTTTCCATAGGCACGGCCGCTATAACCTGAGCAGGATGACTACCTTTCCCACGTCATTTTAAATGGCATGAGATGGAGTTTAGGATAGATCGCAAATTCCGGATATTCTATTCATTTTAGGCCTTAATGATTTGTTAATGTAACAAATCGTGATATGAATGGCGCTGAACTATTTTTGCACACTTTTAAAAAACGGCGTACTCCTAACCAACCCACCGAGAATACTATGAAACAATTGTACTCTGCTGTATTGAAGACCCTCCTTGTACTGATAGCTAGCATCGGGATTTCGCACGCACAGGTTGACTTCGCGATTTCCAACCTCAACTTCAACGGGTTTTCCCAGATAACTAACGGGACCTCACTGATGTTCGGGCCTGATGGAAGGCTCTATACCAGCGAACGGTACGGAACCATCAAGGTATATACCGTCCAGAAGAATGCTGCCAACGATTACGATGTGATCGGCGTGGAGATCATCAATCTCGTTCAGCAGATCGCCAACCATAACGACGACGGGTCCGATGCCTCGAATAGCAATCGCCAGGTTACAGGCCTGACCGTGGCAGGTACTGCCCAGGATCCGGTTTTGTACGTTACCTCCAGCGATCCGCGTGTAGGTGGTGGCGGTAGTAAAGGCGATATCGATCTGGATACGAATTCGGGGGTAATCACACGTATTATATGGAATAATGGGACTCCGGAGGCCGTGGATTTGGTTCGTGGTCTTCCCAGGTCTGAGGAAAACCACGCGACTAACGGTTTGGAATATGCCGTGATCGGAGGCAAGCCCTACCTTATCGTTTGCTCCGGTGGATTTACCAATGCAGGCTCACCCTCCAACAATTTTGCTTTTATCACGGAATACGCTCTCGCCGCCGCGGTATTGGCCATCGATCTGGATGCACTGGATCAGCTACCCATCCTTACGGATAACAGTCAAAACGGAAGAAAGTACATCTATGACCTTCCGACCCTGGACGATCCTACCCGGGCTAATGCCAATGGCATAGAAGACCCGGACACGGCTGGGTATACTGGTGTCGATATCGATGATCCCTGGGGTGGAAATGACGGTCTGAACCAGGCCATGCTCGTTCCGGGTAGTCCCGTACAGATCTTCTCTCCCGGTTACCGAAACACTTACGACCTTGTACTCACGGAAAACGGATCGATCTATGTGACAGACAACGGAGCCAATGGAGGATGGGGAGGCTACCCTGAAAACGAAGGCCCACAGGGCAATGTGACCAACAATTTCCGGCCCGGTGAGCCGGGATCAACCAGTGCAGACCCCGTAGATGGGGAGGCCCAGGTGGATAATGAGGATCACCTTCACCTGGTGACTACCGACATACAGAACTATACCTTTAATTCGTATTACGGGGGACACCCCAATCCGATACGCGCCAATCCGGATGGGGCCGGGTTGTATACCTATTCCACCTCAGGTACTTTTCGTACCATCCCATACGATCCCAGTGGCGGTGCGGGTAAGACCACGGACAAAAACATAGCGCTCCCGGCCAACTGGCCTCCGGTTAAGACCGGTGCGAATCCTGTGGAAGGGGACTACCGGAACCCCACCAAGCCCAATCCCGATGGCCCGGATGATACGAACATAGCAGACTGGCCTAATAATGCCAATGGAATAGATGAATACACCGCTTCCAATTTCGGGGGCGCGATGAAGGGCGACCTGATCATAGGACGTAACAATGATGCCGATCTCTATCGGGTGCAGCTCAAAGCTGATGGTACGGTGGAGAGCCTGGATTTAAATTTTGCCACCAATATGGGGGGAAATGCCCTGGGGATAACCTGCAACGGGGATAATGATCCCTTTCCCGGCACGATTTGGGTGGCCACCTTCAACAACCAAATTCGCATACTGGAACCCAATGATTCTGCAGAAGACTGTCTGGCCGAAAACGACCCAAACTTCGATCCTGAAGTCGATGGGGATGGCGATGGCTATCTGAATTCGGACGAAATCGATAACGGCACTCAGGTCTGTAGTGCGGCGTCCAAACCCGACGATCACGATGCCGCCGCCGGGGGTACACTCGTTTCGGACCTCAACGACAGCGATGACGATAACGACGGCATACCGGATGCCAGTGATCCCCTGCAGTTAGGTGATCCCCTGGACAGCGGCAGCGACGCCTTTAGCATCCCGGTATACAATACGCTGAATTCTGATAACCCCGTGTTACAAGGGTACCTGGGTCTGGGATTTACCGGTTTCATGAACAATGGAGATACCGGGGCGAACTGGTACGCCTGGACCGATCGAATCGACGATGTCAATGATCCCAATCCCAACGATATATTAGGGGGAGCCATAGGAGCCATGACGATGCAAATGACCTCCGGCACTGCCCGGGGCTCCGCAAATACCCAGGAGAAAGGTCTGCAATACGGGGTGATCATGGATAATACCATGGGCACCATCACCGTGGAGGCCATGCTCAAGAGCTTTGGCCAGGACCTACAGGTATTGCACCCGGATTCCCCGGCCAACGGTGAGGTCGGTGTATTTATCGGGGATGGCACCCAGTCAAATTTTATCCAGTTTGTCATAAAGAAATCCGGACTGGAAGCCGTACAGGAAATCGCGGACAGCGACGATACCACATTGAGTGTACCCCTGAGCGGTACAGAACTTCCCACCGGTCAGGATGCTTCCCTGAAACTGTACTTTATTATCCAAACTTCCACAGGGAATATCGAACTGAAATATTCGATCAACAATGGTGAGATACTGACTCTGGGTACCATAGCGGCCAAGGGGACTATACTGAACGCCATACAAAACAGCGGAAATATTCTGACCGTTGGCCTGATCGGGACCTCGAATCAGGTAGGTGCTGAAGTCGAAGCGACCTGGGACTATCTGAATGTGATCAATGGCGAGCCAATCAATATAGACGCCTTTGACTTTCCATTGGTACGGATTAATGCGGGGGGTGCCGATGTGGCGGATCCCGATAATGTGCTCGACTGGGAAGGCAATGCCGCCGAGGGATCGGTAACTGGAAACACCTATTCCGTGAATACCGGTAAGGTAACCGCCCTGACCGGAATGATTCGCGACGCCTCCATTCCGGATTATGTGTCCACTGCAGAATTCAATGGCCTATTCAGTTTTGAGCGCTGGGACCAGCCTGCAGCACCTCAGATGGAATTCAAAATCCCTCTGCCCAATGGGGTCTATTTGCTCCGAATGTATATGGGGAATAATTGGGATGGCTCTTCCGAACCCGGACAGCGAGTATTTTCGTATTCTGCGGAGGGTGTCGTATTGGAACAGGCTCTGGACCTGGTTGCCCGCTTTGGACACAAGCAGGCCGTTGCCCTGACCTATGAAGTCAGTGTAACGGATGGGGAACTCAACGTCGTATTCGATCACGGGTCAGCTAATAACCCCCTGGTCGATGCCATAGAAATTCTGGGTGAAGACCCCAATGCAACGGACCCGATAGTGGTCAGCCCCGTTGCCGATCAGCTATACACGGAAGGGGTAGCCCTGGACGGGAGTCTGTCGGTTCAATATACCGGAGGCGACGGTACGGCGGTGAGTTTTGAGGCCCAGGGCCTGCCCGATGGCGTGGTGATTGATCCGGTTTCAGGAGTCATCAGCGGCACCCCAACGGTAGGAGAATCAGCATTGAGTCCTTTCGCAACCACAGTTACGGTCTCCGATGCGACCTACTCGGCTGATGTGAGTTTTTCCATAACCGTTGAGCCTGACCCGACCTTCCCGGATTATACGGTGCCGCTGGTACGAATCAATGCAGGAGGCGCCCTGGTTACGGATCCGGATAGCGTACTGAATTGGGAAGAAAATGCCACTCCCGGTATACAGGAAGGGGTTACCTATACCGTAAATACGGGTAACATTTCCAATACCTCCAACATGCAGCGTCATCCATCCATTCCGGATTACATCAGTCCGGAGGAATTTACGGCTCTATTTGCCCAGGAGCGATGGGACCCGACTGCCGCTCCTGCCATGGAATACAGCATTCCTATTCCGGATGGCACCTACCTGCTGAGACTCTATATGGGTAATAATTACGGACCGACCTCCGATCCTGGGAACCGGGTTTTTTCGTTCACGGCAGAAGGAGAAGTGTTGGAATCAGCCATGGATCTCGCGGTTGAGTTTGGGCACAAGCAGGGAGGTGCTCTGAGTTATGAAGTAACGGTTTCCGATGGGGTACTCAACCTGTCATTTGCCCATGGCGCCGCCGATAATCCCCTGATCGATGCCATAGAGGTACTGGGTGTGGACGATGGACTGGGCGAACCCATAGTAGTCGAAGCCATCGAAGATCAGATTTTCACGGAGGGCGTTCCTTTGGATGGAAGCTTAACGGTTGTCTTCAATGGGGGAGATGGGTCTGCTACAACCGTTGAAGCCACAGGCCTGCCCGCAGGGTTAAGTGTGGATTCTGAGACCGGCATTATTTCAGGTACCCCCGATTGGGGTGCCGCTGACGGGAGTCCTTACCTGGTGACTGTTACCGTAACCGATAATACATTTTCCGATACGGCTTCTTTTGAATTGATTGTGGAACCCTGGTTGGTCACGCCCGGGGAAGTTCTTTACCGGGTAAATGCCGGTGGGCCTCTGACACCTGCGATTGATGATCCCAATCCCGATTGGGAACAGGACCAGGGAATCTTTGGGGGCGGTTTGAATTCCACATACCTGACGGCCATGTCCGAAGGGAACAGTCTGTATTCGATTAGCTCAAATAGTGCCTACACGCCATTGGATTTTAGCCATCCCAGCCTGATCGGAATCGATGTACCCACGACTGTATTCGAAACAGAGCGATACGACGGAGATTCGGATCCCGAAATGCTATGGCAATTTCCCGTAGTACCCAATACTGAGGTGGAGGTGCGATTGTTTTTCGCAGAATTATTTGACGGAGTTACCGCTGCCGGTCAGAGGGTATTCGATGTGTCCGTGGAAGGTGCAGTACCCGCGGCATTCGATGGTATTGACCCTTACGCCACGGCGGGTCCGGCCGGAGCCTTTATGGTAACCCATACCCTGACCGTAACGGACGGTACTCTGGACCTGGAGTTTATCCATGTTACCCAGAATCCGGCATTAAAGGGCATCGAAATCGTAGCCGCTTCGGAGGCGAATGCTCCGCTTACCCTTGCGGATATCTCGGATGTTATCCTGATTGAAGGAGTGCCGGCAGACGATATTGTACCCGAAGTTCAGGGAGGAAACGGTTCGGCAATTACGTTTTCGGCGGATGTGCTACCTGCAGGTCTGAGTATAGATCCGGATACGGGCATAATCGGAGGAACACCCGAGGCTGGCAGTACTGCTAACAGCCCGTATACGGTTACTTTGAGTGCGACAAACGATACGGAAACGGCAACGGTGCAATTCAATATCGATGTGTACGAGCCCCTTGTTCTTGATCCATTGGCCGATCAGATATTTACCGAAGGTGTACAGCTGGATGGTAGTCTGTTTGTAAACTACAGCGGGGGAGATGGTTCTAACATGAGTTTCGAGGCCGAAGGGTTGCCTACAGGGCTTGAAATAGAACCTACGGTAGGAGTCATCGGTGGTACACCTGCCATTGGTACCGCACTAAACAGCCCCTATAGCGTAACCGTTACGGTATCGGATAACACCTTCACCGAGACCGTCACTTTCGAGGTGGTTATTTTGCCGGGACAAGCGGAGGATGGTACTCCTGTAGTTCGCATCAACGCCGGACCTCAGGTCACTGACCCCAACGGGGTATTGGACTGGGAGGCCAACAATCAGGAAGGCGAACAGATCGGGAACGGCTATTCCGTAAATACAGGTATTAATGTAACCGTTCAGGGCGCGATAGTTCGGACTGCCCTCATTCCCGAGTATATTACCCAGGCCGAGTTCGACGCCATTTTTGCTCAGGAGCGCTATGATCAACCTGCTGAACCCAAGATGCAGTTCGACATACCGCTTCCTGAGGGTGAGTATACCCTGAACCTCTATATGGCTGACACCTATTCGCAGACAACCCAGCCCGGTGACCGCCTGTTCAACATTTACGCGGAAGGAGAGATCCTCGAGCAATCCCTGGATCTCGTAGAGCGTTTCGGCGACGACCAGGCCGTAGCCCTTACCTATGGGATCACCGTGTCCGATGGAGTCCTGGAGATTCTGTTCGAGCACGCCGGTGCGGACAATCCTATTGTCAGTGCTATCGAGATATTGGCAGGAGCTCCAACCACCCAGCCACTGGTCTTGAGTTCCATAACGAACCAGACCGTGACGGAAGGTGTGGCTCTTGACGGCAGCCTCCAGGCACAGGTATCCGGTGGCGATGGTACTGATGTCAGCTTCCTGGCGACGGGATTGCCTTTGGGTGTATCCATAGATGAAAATACGGGAGTGATCAGCGGGACACCGGCTGGTGGTACGGCGAATGCTACCCCATATCAGGTGCAAATTGAAGCCTCTGACCTGACCAACCAGACCAGCACTGTGTTCTTTATGACCGTAGACGCCCCACCCGTAGGCGGCTCCGTCTGGGTCAATATCGATGAAGACCTGAATTATTCAGGGCGCCATGAAAATTCCTGCGTACAGGTAGGCGATAAATTCTATCTTCTCGGTGGACGTGAGGATCCTGATATCATCGATATCTGGGATTATACGACCAATACCTGGGAGAATGTGCCCAGCAATTCCCTTTCGGAATTCAACCACTATCAGGCTACGGAGTACGGTGGGCTGATCTGGGTAATCGGAGCCTTCAAGACGAACAGTTTCCCCGAAGAGGAGCCCGCGGATTTTGTCTGGGCCTTTGACCCCATTGAAAAGAAGTGGATTCAGGGAGCCGAGATCCCGGAAAACCGAAGGAGGGGATCTGCCGGACTGGTAGAGTATGAGGGTAAGTTCTACGTTATCGGCGGGAATACGATAGGTCATAGTGGAGGCTATGTGAATTGGTTCGACATGTATGATCCCGCCACGGGTGAATGGACGGTGCTTCCCGATGCCCCGAGAGCCAGAGATCACTTCCACGCTGCGATCATAGATGGAAAAATATACGCAGTCGGTGGACGACTCAGCGGTGGTGATGGGGGTACGTTTAAACCCGTTATCGCCGAGGTGGATGTCTATGATTTCCAGACCCAGCAGTGGACGACCCTGCCGGCCGGATCTGACCTACCCACTCCGAGAGCGGCAGCAGTAACCGTGAACTTCAACGAAGAGCTCTACGTGATTGGTGGTGAGGTATCCAATGAAACGGTATATGGCATTCCGGCATAACCGATGCCCTGCCGATAACGGAAATCTATAATCCGCAGTCGGGCTGGAGGCGAGGCCCTGACCTGAACAACAAGCGGCACGGCACCCAGGGAATCGTATCCGGAGGGGGAATCTTCGTCTTCTCCGGATCTCCCAAATTAGGAGGGGGAAATCAGCAGAACATGGAAGCCCTGTACACGGATACACCTTCAGGGGCACCCGTGGTCGCTTCCTCGCTTAACGTAAGTCCCGGTTTGGATATTGAGATGGCAACCGGATCCACCTCGACGATCAACCTAACGGCTTCGAACGGAAACGTGGGCATTTATATTTCCGATATTACTTTGGCCGGTTCACCGGAGTTTTCGCTGGACGGCGGATTGAGTCTATTGCAGGACAAATTCATATGCCCGGGAGAAACGCTGCCGGTGAACGTCAGCCTTTCTCAACTTGGAGCCAATCAGGAGGCCATACTGACCATCAATTATGGGCTTGACGGAGTTGAGTCGGTAAGGGTGTTTAACGGAACGGTAGCCTCCGGGCTGGTCGATCCGGGTACACAGTTCAATAATGAGGGTGATGCCGTTAACCTTCCCATCTTATTCTCTCCCCCGGGTAACGATAACCTGGTCTTTGATGCCACTAATCTGCCTCCAGTGCTGACCATCGATCCGAATACCGGTGTAATCAGCGGAACCATACTAGAGGCCACTGACGGTGGCGGATCAGGCAGCACTTATCAGCCCAATGCGAATAATCAATTCCTGATACAGGCTGAGGATGGCAATCCAACCGGATTCGACGAGACCAACCTGGGTGGTGCCGTGGGTATCATAGGTAACAGCAATCACTTTAACAACCCCACCGGAGGAGGTTCGGCCAACTACTCAATTAATGTTACCCAGCCGGGTGTGTATCGTGTAAATTGGAGGAGCTTCCACAGCGGTCCGATCGGTTCAGAGGAAAACGATTCCTGGTTAAAGTTCGACAACGATGCCAATGTCTGGTTCTTCGGCATCAAGGGCACCACAGGAACTGAGCAGGACATAATAAACAATGTAACCGGACCCAATCCCGCGAACGCCAATATCGTTTTCCCCAAAGGGAGCGGCCGGGAAGGAGCGGGAACTACACCGGAAGGTAGTGGTGGAAGCGGATATTTCAAGGTGTACAAGTCTTCAGGGGGTTCTGAAACCTATTTCTGGCAGGCCTTTACCAGTGACAATGATCCGCACAATATCTATGTGTATTTCGTGAATCCCGGGACCTATACCTTTACCATAGGGGAGCGATCGGCAGGACATGCGATCGATAAGATCGCGCTCTACCCCGTCGGACAGAATCCCAATCTGGATGGCCTGGCTGATTCTTCAACGGGCGAAGGTTCAGGGTCGCCCGGTGCGCTCGCCGGCAGTCCGTATAATGTAACTATCACCGTAACGGATCCTGGTAATTCTTCCAACAACGACCAGGTAAATTTCCAATGGGTAATTGGGGATGGAACACCTCAGGCCCCCATTGCCGACATCGCCCTAAGCGACACCAGCGTTGAACTCGGGCAGGCCATTAGCCTGAGTGGGGCGGGTTCCGTTGACCCCGATGGGAGCATCGTTTCCTATAACTGGAGTCTGGGTGATGGCGGTTCGGATACACAACCGTCGTTGAATTACACCTATACCATCCCGGGTACCTATACCATTACACTCACGGTTACCGATAATGATGGCAATACCGGTCAGTCCCAGGAAACCGTAACCGTAGTTGATCCCAATGCTCCCGTACTCGGTGTATCCGGATTTGTGCTGTACAATGCCGTTACCGATCAACCTATAGCAACGTTAAGCGAGGGCCTTCAGATTCCTTACTCGGATGTCGAGGGTATACCGCTGAATATTGTTGCCGTTACGAATGGACAGGTGGGCAGTGTAGTCATGAGTCTCAGTGGTGTACTGACTTTGAGTGCAACGGAGAGCTTCGCGCCTTATGCATTAGGTGGTGACCTGAGTGGGGACTTTAACCCCATCGAAGGGTTTCTGCCCGGTGCGTACGGTATGAGTGCCACTGCCTACCAGCAGTCCGGTGGATCGGGAAATACTGTGGGTAGCACCTTGAATATTAATTTCCAGATTGTTGAAGTGGCCTTACCCGGCTTCACCATTACAGCGACTGCCGGAACGGGGGGAACCATAAGTCCGTCTGGAACTGTTGCCGTGATACAGGGCGGTAGTCAGACTTTTAATATCAGTGCTGAAGATGGTTTTGAAATTCTGGATGTCCTCGTCGGCGGTCAATCGGTTGGTGCCGTTGAGAGCTTTACCGTAGAGAATGTCACCCAGGACACCACTATAGATGCCGTATTCTCTGAAATTCCAACCTATACCATTACGGCCACAGCCAATACCGGGGGAACCATTTCTCCCGAAGGTTTTGTGAACGTGAACGAGGGAGCAGATCAGACGTTCACATTCAGTGCGGAAACCGGTTTCGAAATAGCGGATGTACTGGTCAACAACCAGTCTGTCGGAACAGTGACGGAGTACACGTTCCAGAATGTAACGGCAGATGCCACCATAGAATTGGTAGTATCCGAAGTTCCCACGTTTACCATTACCGCGACGGCAGGTGCAGGAGGCACGATTGATCCCTCCGGTGCGGTCGAAGTAAGTCAGGGAGGCAGTCAAACCTTTACTATTTCGCCAGAGGCCGGCAAAGTGGTTGATGTCATTTTGGTCGATGGTCAGCAAGTGGCGATTACCAATGCGTACACGTTCTCCAATGTAAATGCCGATGGAACTATACAGGTTAGCTTTGCGGACGCCCCAGCCCCCACGGTCGGTGTAACCGGGTTTGCCTTGTATAACGCCGATACCGATGCATTTATAGCCAGCCTCTCTGAAGGTTTGCAAATTCAGCAGTCCGAGGTAAACGGTATCGATCTGGCTATAGTTGCCCTTACAGCTGGGAACGTGGGGAGTGTGGTACTCAATCTATCCGGCGATAAGACCCAGGTTCAGACTGAGAGTTTCGCTCCTTACGCCTTATTCGGAGATAGTGCAGGCGATTTTACTGGTGAACCCTTCCCTACAGGAAACTATGTCATAGGCGGTACGGCCTTTAGTGCAGCGAGCGGAGGGGGTAGTGCGGTAGGCGAAACACTGAGTATATCATTCCAGGTGGTGGATGTTCAGTTGCCCAGCTTTACCATATCGGTTACCGCCGGAACAGGGGGTAGCATCACCCCCTCGGGAGCCGTTAGTGTGGTGCAGGGAGGTAGCCAGACATTTGCAATAGCAGCCGATGCGGGATTTGAGGTAGCGGATGTGCTTATCGATGGACAGTCTGTGGGTGTTCTTGCAAACTATGAATTTAGCAATGTTCAGGCCGACGGATCCATAGAGGCCGTATTCAGTCCAGTACCTACCTTCACTATCGTCGCTGGTGCGGGTCAGGGCGGTTCCATTAGCCCTGCAGGTAACGTATTGGTGAATCAGGGCAGTAATCAGATTTTCAGCATCGATCCTGATTCCGGATTCGAAATTGCCGATGTGATTGTGAATGGGGTATCCGTTGGGACACAACCAACCTATGAGTTTGTATCGGTTTCCTCTGGGGGTACAATTCAGGCCGAATTCAGTGCTCTGCCATCTTATACGATCACGGCAACAGCCGGTTCCGGTGGTGTGATCAGTCCATCCGGTGCCGTCCAGGTTACCGAAGGAAGCAGCCAGTCGTTTGCGATCACTCCGGACAGCGGTAAGGTAATCGACCAGGTTCTGGTCGATGGTCAGGTCGTGGTACTGACCTCCAACAACTTCACATTTAGCGATGTGGTTTCGAATGGGACCATTTCGGTCAGCTTCAAGGATGCTCCAGTAGCTCCGAGTAACTTGTTTATTCGGGATGCTACCGACGATTCCGTCTTGTACAATCTTTTTGACGGTATGGTGATCCCCAAGCAGGAAATCGGAAATACACCCATAGGGATCACCTATGATACCCCTGAAGTGGTCGTGGTTTCCTTCAATCTCAGCGGACCGGTTAACCAGATCAAGACAGAAGGGCCCCTGAAGCCCGTTTCCCTCTTTGGGGATATTGGTGTCGATGTTCAGGGAGTACCCTTCCCAGCGGGAGACTATACGCTGGTGGTCAGTGTACAGGGAGGAAATACCTCAACCTACAACTTTACAATAACCGATGGACCACTAACCACCTTCGAAATCCTGGCTTCGGCGGAATCCGGGGGATCGATCAGCCCTGCGGGTACCGTCGTAGTCAACGAGGGTTCCAACCAGACATTTGACATTATTCCGGATGTGGGATTTGCAGTCGAAGACGTCCTGGTCAATGGACAATCCGTTGGGAATCAGCAGACGTATACCTTTAGTAATGTCTCGGAGGACGCTACCATTGCAGCGAGCTTTACTCCGGTTCCGACCTTTATACTCACGGCTACAGCCGGAACCGGCGGAAGCATTAGTCCATTCGGTCTGGTCGAAGTGAGTCAGGGTCAGGGACAGACCTTTACCATTACGGCAAGCCCGGGCTTCGTGGTGGCTGATGTTCTGGTTAATGGGCAATCGATAGGGGCGGTAGGTAGTTATACATTTGCCAATGTGGATGCCGATGGAAGTATCTCAGTCAGTTTCGAGGAATCACAGCAGCTCCAACCCGTAATACAGTTTAACTACATCGATGCCGTTAGCGACGTTGCGGTCGATGAGATAACGGAAGGGGGAACGATCAATGGCGCTCTTTATGCCGGACAGGGTTATAACATTCAGGCAGTGGCTAATCCCCAGGTTGCTGTGGGAAGTGTGAAGCTCGAACTCACGGGAGCCGCGAACATCACGCGAACAGAGAGCGCAGCTCCTTTCGCCTTATTTGGGGATAGCGCAGGTGACTACTTTGAAGGAAATATTCCTCTGGGGCAGTACACCATTAAGGCCACCGCCTTTAGCGGTGCGGGTCTGACGGGAACCGTGCTTGGAGTCCTGGAGACGAACTTCGAAGTCGATTTCACAACTACAGCCCTTAAAGTGTCTTTAGCCAAAGAGGATCGCGTTTATCCCAATCCCGCGACGGATTTCACCCGGGTGCATGTAGTTGAACCCGCCAACTGGCTTAGGTTTGAACTGTACAACTCAGCGGGTGTCCTGGTGCGCAGTTTGCCCATGTCGGAAGTCAATCCCGACCTGGAACAGGAGGTAACCCTGCCGGTTTATGGTCTGCAATACGGGATCTACAGCATCTTAATGCAGGGAGCCGATGGAAGGGTTCAGAAGTTACGCCTGGTTATAGCCGAATAGTCCGGTGACCCAATAAGAATCCGAAAGGGCATATCCGTGGGGTATGCCCTTTTTTATGGTGATAAGCCAAAACGGGTGTACGCAACCGGGAAAAAGTCTTATCTCTTTTGCGCTGTGATTCCCTCTAGGCCCAGTGCGTTATTGGGAGATACTCGCCCTTAAGGTTTTCGTTATCACAAAGAATGCCTCTTTAATGGGCATAAAAAAACCGCCCACTTGGGGCGGTTCTCTAGACGCTGAGGTCGTGCTTATTTTTCCATTTTTTCGACCAACTCTCCTTTAATTTTAAGGACCTTGGTCGGAGTATCGGCATTGGAGGAAACCGTGATGGCCTTCCTGAACGGTCCAGTGGAGCGGTTGGTATCGTACTTTACCTTGATGATACCCGACTCACCGGGAGCGATGGGCTCTTTCGGTTTTTCGGGTACGGTGCAGCCGCAGCTGGACTTCACATCGCTGATCACCAGGGGGGCTTCCCCCGTATTGGTAAATTCGAAGGTGCGTACGCCGTCACTTCCGCGTGCTACTTTTCCATAATCGATGGTTTCTGTTTTGAATTCGATTTTAGCCTTCTTTTCCTGTGCGCTTACCGCCAGGGTGGCCAAACCAAAAAACAAGAGTAGTACTGCTTTTTTCATTTTGTTAGATTTAGTACACGAGCCAAAAATAAACGGTTACGTTACGGCTGCCAAAATTCTTTTGTGATCCTATAACGTTGGTTATTTTTGTTTCGTATTTAAACGTCCTTTAAACATTTCCTTCCTACCGGGGACAAACACTATACCAAATTATGTCAATTCCCACGAAATACGACCCTTCGCAGGTAGAATCCAAGTGGTACGATTACTGGACCGCGCAAAGGGTGTTCGAGTCTCAGCCGGACGATCGTGATCCATTCGTGATCGTAATACCACCGCCGAATGTGACCGGGGTCTTGCACATGGGGCATATGCTGAACAACACGCTTCAGGACGTGCTGGTACGCAGGGCCCGCCTCACCGGAAAGAATGCCTGTTGGGTTCCCGGTACGGATCATGCCTCTATAGCCACCGAGGCTAAAGTCGTGGCAAAACTTAAAGACCAGGGGAAGTCCAAATGGGATATCGGCCGTGAAGCATTTCTGAAGGAGGCCTGGGACTGGACCGAGGAGTACGGGGGCGTTATCCTTGAGCAGCTCAAGAAGCTGGGTTGTTCCTGCGACTGGAGCCGGTATAAATTCACTATGGACGAGGATATGAGCGCCTCAGTAATCCGGGCATTTGTACACCTTCACGAGAAGGGTTGGATATACCGGGGGTACAGAATGGTGAACTGGGATCCGGAGGCCAAAACGACCCTGTCCGATGAGGAGGTGATCTACAAGGAGCAGCAGGGCAAACTCTATTACCTGAAATACAAACTCGAAGACAGCGACACATATCTTTCCGTGGCTACGACCCGTCCCGAGACCGTTTTCGGTGATACCGCTGTATGCGTGAATCCCGAAGACGATCGTTACAAGCATCTGGTCGGCACTTATGCCTTTGTTCCGGTCTGTAACAGGCGGGTGCCGATTATAGCCGACTCTTATGTGGATCTGGAGTTCGGAACGGGCTGCCTGAAGGTGACCCCGGCCCATGACGAAAATGATAAGGCCATAGGGGAACGTCACGGCCTGGAATTTGTCGACATCTTTAATGAAGACGGAACCCTGAATGCACATGGAATCCATTATGAAGGCAAGGATCGCTTTAATGTAAGGAAGGAAATTGCCGCGGAACTGGAGGAGTCCGGTCTGCTGCTCAAAACGGAGATCCACACCAACAAAGTGGGGACCTCGGAGCGCACCGGTGCGGTGATTGAACCGCGACTCTCCGACCAGTGGTTCCTGAAGATGAAGGAACTCGCAGAACCGGCTATTAAGGCCGTACTGGAAACCGAGGAGGTCCGCTTGCATCCGGGGAGGTTCGACAACATTTACCGCCATTGGATGGAGAATATTAGGGACTGGAACATCTCCAGACAACTGTGGTGGGGCCAGCAGATCCCGGCCTATTACTATGGTGATCTCGGTGAGTACGTAGTCGCTGAGACCCCCGAAGATGCGCTGGATATCGCCCGCCAAAAATCCGGGAATCCTGACTTAACTGAGGAAGACCTTCGCAGGGACGATGATGTACTCGATACCTGGTTTTCCTCCTGGCTCTGGCCCATCAGTGTTTTTGGAGGCATCCTGGAGCCGGATAATGAGGACGTAAATTACTATTATCCTACCAGTGACCTGGTGACCGGTCCCGATATCCTGTTTTTCTGGGTGGCCCGCATGATCATGGCGGGTTATGAGTTTCAGGGCAAGGCACCGTTTTCCAATGTATATCTGACCGGGCTGGTCAGGGATGCCAAGGGGAGGAAGATGTCCAAGTCACTTGGAAATTCTCCCGATGCCCTCGGGCTTATTTCGCGTTTTGGGGCCGATGGGGTTCGGGTGGGTCTCATGCTGAGTGCACCAGCCGGTAACGACCTGCTTTTCGACGAATCCCTTTGCGAGCAAGGCCGAAATTTTGCCAACAAGGTATGGAATGCCTTTCGCTTATTCCACGGATGGGAAGTGAAGGAAGGAAAACCCACTGAAGCGGCAGAAGCGGGACTCCACTGGTACCGCTCCCGATTGAATCAGGTGATCGACCAGATCGAGGATCACTTCGGGAAGTATCGGGTGTCCGATGCCCTC
>CAZKAP010000036.1:7717-31867 GCA_964550895.1 uncultured Flavobacteriaceae bacterium | reverse complement strand
GTGTGACAAGGGAAGCATGAAGTTTTCCGTGAAGGCGTAGGCCAGGGAGAACGTGATCTCGTTGTGGTGATATTTTCGATGAATGGGATCCTTCTTGAAGAATTCCAGGGTGTCGTGCATCCAACCCATCATCCATTTCATTCCAAAGCCCAGCCCCCCGTAGTGGACGGGCTTGGAAACCCCGGTGAAGGCCGTGGATTCTTCAGCTATGGTCTGTACATCGGGGAAATTTCCGTATACCTCGGAATTGAGTTCCCTGATGAAAGAAAGGGCCTCCAGGTTCTCGTTATTCCCGTACATGTTGGGCTCCCACTCCCCTTCCTCCCTGGAATAGTCCAGATAGAGCATGGAGGCGACGGCATCCACCCTGAGTCCGTCTACGTGATACTGGTCCAGCCAGAACAGGGCATTGCTGATCAGGAAGGCCCGCACCTCGTTCCGTCCGTAATTAAATATCAGACTCTTCCAGTCGGGATGGTATCCCCGGCGCCTGTCGGGATGCTCATAAAGGTGGGAACCATCGAAAAAACCCAGTCCGTGCGCATCTTCCGGAAAGTGCGAGGGCACCCAGTCCAGTATAACGCCTATACCGTTCCTGTGAAAGGTATCGACCAGATACTTAAATTCCTCCGGGGTGCCAAAACGGGAACTGGGAGCAAAATACCCGGTTAGCTGATAGCCCCAGGACGGGTCGAAGGGATATTCCATTACGGGCATAAACTCCACATGGGTGAAGTTCATGTCCTTCACGTAGCTGACCAACTCATCGGCCATTTCCCTGTAGGACAGGGATTCCCATCCGTTCTTTTTCTTCCAGGAGGCCGCGTGTACCTCGTACACCGCATACGGTTTGTCCAGGGCATTATGAGCGTGGCGCTCCTTCATCCATTTCTTATCGCCCCACTTGTATTCTTCGTCCCACACTATGGAGGCGGTTTTTGGGGGGATTTCGCTGAACCGGCCGAAGGGGTCGGCCTTCTCCGTTACGATACCGTCGTTATGCGAACGAATCCGGTACTTGTACAGGGCTCCCTTCTTCACATTTGGTATAAAGCCCTCCCAGATTCCGCTTTCGTCCCAACGGACCAGCAGGGGATCTTCTCCTTCCTGCCAATGATTCCAGTCTCCCACCACGAATACTTCTTTGGCAGAGGGAGCCCAGACCGCGAAATAGGTTCCTTCCACCCCGTCCAGGGTGAGCGGATGCGATCCCAGTTTTTCCCAAAGCCTGAAATGTTTACCCGCCTTGAAAAGATCAATATCAAATTCGGTGAATAACGAGTGTGGAATAACCGTGGTCATAGTTGTCAGTTCTGCATGCAATATTACGCATCTTTTGATATTGGATACTTTAAACGCTCGAATCCCGTTACCTTAAGGGCGTTACATTTCACGGGTTAACTCATGTATTTTCTCAGGAATCCGGAGGTAGCCCAGTGCCTTTTTAAAACTTTTTGCCGAAAGCATTCAAAGTTTGGAACGCTTTTTGGAAATTGTTAAGAAATTAAAGTCATTTACCATGAAATATCCAGTCCCAGCAGCACTGACTGCCCCCCGCCCCAATTTTTCAGGCAGATCCCTCCTTACGGGCATGCTCGCCCTTGTATTTTCTGCCTTTACGGTCTCCTGCGAAGGTCCCCAGGGTCCTCCCGGACTCAATGGCCTGGACGGGGTGAACATCCTCGGATCTGTATTCGAGGTTCAGGGTACTTTTACACAGGCTAACGAATTCTCTCTGCTTTTTGAGTTTCCCAATACCCTCGAGGTATTCGAAACCGATGTGGTACTGGTTTACCTGCTGTGGGATGTGACCACGGACGGAAACGGACAGAACGTCGATATTTGGAGGCTCCTTCCGCAGACGCGGATCGTGGATCAGGGACTGCTTCAATACAACTACGACTTCACCTTCTTCGATGTAAATATTTTCCTCGAAACGGATTTCGACCCTGCCCTGCTGCTTCCTGGAGATACTGACAACCAGGTATTCCGGATTGCTGTTCTGCCTGCGGATATGGTGGCTGGATCCCGGGTGGATGTCAACGACTACGAGCAGGTCATGTCCCTGATTGGAGCGACGGAATCCGACGTGCAGACGTTTAGTCTGCCTTCGGCCAAATAGCTAGATCGTTTCGGGGGAGTCCGAACGGAAGATAAAGAACACGAACCCCGAGCCGGTATTGACCTCTGGCCCGGGTTTTTTTCGTATCTCAAGGTATCCGGGTCTTAGGATGTAAAATAATCCTCTGTGATGGAGTAAGTTTCTCGAATTAGTACCGATTAAAGCAAACGAATACCGGATACTCAATTAGAATCCCTATGAAAATAAAGAATCACCTTCCCCACACTCCTCGTCCCGCTGGCATTTGGGCAGCCTTCTTTCTGATGGTTTCATTCAGTTGTCAGGGAATATCCCAGGAAAAACCTGCCATGGAGGACAGCGCGAAGAAGGAGAAACCCGTTGGACGGGGAGATGGATTGAAATCCAGAGAAACCTCCTACCCCATTACCAAGTCCGAAGCCGAATGGAAGGTACAGCTTACCGAAGCACAGTATAATGTCCTGCGAAAGGCGGGGACGGAATACGCCTTCACCAGCCCCTTGCTAAAGGAGAAGCGCAACGGCACTTTTCGTTGTGCGGCCTGCGGTCATGAACTCTATGAAAGTCGTCATAAATTCACCTCCGGAACCGGGTGGCCTTCCTTCGACCGCGCCATAGACGGGGGTGTGGGATACGATGTAGACTATAAAATCGGATACAAGCGCACCGAGGTACACTGTGCCCGCTGCGGGGGTCACCTCGGGCATGTATTTGAAGACGGCCCAAGGGAGACTACCGGCCTGAGGCACTGCATCAACGGAGTCGCCCTGGAGTTCACACCCGCCGAATAACCCGGTTACAACCCTTCTGACGGCAGCCCGGTCTCAGCTGGAGTACCTCGGGCCGGAGCGCATGGTACTTTTCGAATCGGCGATTCCGAGCCGTATGCCAAAATCTCAATTATGCGTACTTTTGAGGCCGTAAAAAATATAAAAAATGAGCGATTTCGACGTTATAGTGCTGGGCAGCGGACCGGGAGGTTATGTGACGGCCATCAGGGCCTCACAGCTCGGGATGAAAACAGCTATCATTGAGAAGGAGAGCCTGGGAGGCGTCTGCCTGAACTGGGGATGCATTCCAACCAAAGCGCTGTTGAAATCCGCACAAGTATTCAACTACCTGAAGCACGCCGAAGAGTACGGACTGCAAACCGGTGAAGTCGGATACGATTTCCAAAAGGTGGTTGGCCGCAGCCGTTCAGTAGCAGATGGCATGAGCAAAGGCGTCCAGTTCCTTATGAAAAAGAACAAAATCGAGGTGATTCAGGGCTTTGGCAAGCTCAAGCCCGGAAAGCAGGTGGAGGTCAGTGCAGAAGACGGTTCGACACGTACGGTAACCGCCGATCACATCATTATCGCCACCGGGTCCCGTAGTCGGGAACTTCCCAGTCTTCCCCAGGATGGACAGCGCGTAATCGGTTACCGTAAGGCCATGACGCTTGAGCATCAGCCGAAGAGGATGGTCGTTGTCGGAAGCGGGGCCATCGGGATTGAATTCGCTTATTTCTACAACGCTATGGGTACCGAGGTCACTGTAGTGGAGTACATGCCACAGATCGTTCCGGTGGAGGACGAGGAAATTTCCAAACAACTCGAGCGTAGCTTTAAGAAATCGGGAGTCAGTATTATGACTTCCTCCGAGGTAACCCGGGTGGACACCTCAGGAGAGCACGTTCAGGTGTTCATCAGGACGCCCAAGGGAGAAGAGGTGGTCGAAACCGATGTGGTCCTTTCTGCCGTGGGCATCAAATCCAATATAGAGCATATAGGCCTGGAAGAACTGGGTATCGCAACAGATCGCGATAAGATCGTTGTGGATGCCCATTACCGTACCAACATACCTGGATACTATGCCATCGGGGATGTGACACCCGGCCCGGCCCTGGCCCACGTAGCCTCGGCCGAGGGTATACTCTGTGTGGAAAAAATAGCAGGCATGGCAACCGAGCCCCTCGACTACGGCAACATACCGGGCTGCACCTACTGCTACCCGGAGGTGGCCTCGGTCGGCCTTACGGAGAAGAAGGCCCTGGAAGCCGGTTACGACATCAAGGTCGGTAAGTTCCCGTTCAGCGCCAGTGGTAAGGCCAAAGCCTCAGGCCATTCCGAGGGCTTCGTCAAGGTGATTTTCGACGCCAGATACGGTGAATGGCTGGGATGTCATATGATAGGAACCGGAGTAACCGACATGATAGCGGAAGCGGTCGTAGCGCGCAAACTGGAAACCACCGGACATGAGGTGCTCAAGGCCGTTCACCCTCACCCAACCATGAGTGAAGCGATTATGGAAGCCGTCGCAGATGCCTACGACGAGGTGATCCACCTGTAAATCCAAAATACTTCGAAAATCAAACCATCCGAAGGAGTGGAGGTTTATTCAGGAGGCCAGATAATCTATCGCGAGCCGGTACCCCTCCAGTCCCATACCGACGATGATACCCGAAGAGGCTTCTGAAAGGAAGGAATGGCGCCGAAACCCTTCACGTGCGAAGGTGTTGGAAATGTGCACTTCGATTACCGGACAGGGAATACCGCGTACGGCATCGGCCAGGGCGACGGAAGTATGGCTGAAACCCCCGGCATTGAGGACAATTCCTGCCAATTCAAAACCCCATTTATGAAGTTTATCGATGAGAGCTCCCTCGTGGTTGGACTGAAAGTATTCCAGCTGTAGTCCCTCGAAACGTGAACGAAGCCGGGGGAGGTAATCCTCAAAAGACTGCTGTCCGTAAACTTCGGGTTCCCGTTTACCCAAGAGGTTGAGATTGGGACCATTGATGACTCCGATAGACTTTTTCATAGGGCAAAAGTAAAGACAAAAAAAAACACCGCACTAAGGCGGTGTTTCGTGGTATGGTAATGGGATTTAATTGGCACCATCAAGGCGGAACCCTGCACCGAACATCAGGGAATTAATCCGGTAGCTAAAATCTTCCAGGTCTCCATCCCCCCTAAATACCTGTAATGCATATCGTGCGAACACATACCAGGTGGCATCGATATCGTACTGTGCTCCGAAACCAACATCCAGGCCTAATGCTCCGGCAGCCCCGTTCAGGTCTTCCAAAAGGAGGTTGATCTGCGGACCGGCCATTACCTTGAACTTATCGTTGATTTCGTATTGCACCATAGCCGGTATATACAATGAAGTCAGGTCTGAAACCAGAGAAAACAGGGCAGCGAGCTGCAGGGCGAATTGGTCATCTGCGGTTCCGAGGTCCAAATCCATGGCTACTCCGGCGAAGAAACCGAGCTCACTGTCGCTGGCTCCGGTGGGTATGAGTCCTCCGCCCGGACCGGTATAATCCACATCTACATTTACGCTGTTCAGGCCAGCCTGAATGGAGAGTTCCTGTGCATGGATCCCGAAGTTGAATGCGCCCATAACCAGGGCGGCAAGAAGTAGTTTTTTCATCGTTCAAAAGTGTTTATAATTGCTGTTCAAATGTATCCAAAGATTCCTCTTTGGTGAAGACAAATTCCCATTTAGTTTCGGAAAAATTGCCCAAACCCGTTCAAGCGACTTACTGTCAATTCATTAATAACCGGAAAATCGATCTTTAATTCAGCGTAAGCCCCACGCCCAGGGTCAGGTAGTTAAACCCAATAGTGAAGTCGCCCTCGCCGGTAAAAGAGTTACTCAATTGCCAGGCATAGCGAAGATCGGCATAGACCGAGGATCCCAGTTCGTACCGGGCACCCATCGCCATCTGAAAAAGGTATCCGCGAAGATTGGGCGGTTGCTCCTGAAGGAGAAAGGCAAACTGGGGACCTGCCTGCACGCTCAGGTCTTCCGTCAGGGCAATGTCTGCCAGGATGGGAAAAAGGAAGGCGTCCCTGCCATCCTTGGAGTTGGCCCAGCTGAGCTCGGTCTGTATATCAAAATTCGGAGAGAAATTGAAGTTATACGCGATCCCCAGGTAATAACCCGCATTGCCCTGGGTCTCCGTGCCGGAAGAGCTCTTGACCCGGTCTCCTATGCTGAGTAAGCCCCCCCGGATCGACAACTTACCGTCACCTTCATATAAGTCCGGCAGCAAATTGAGTTCTCCCTCTTCCTGCGACCTTGCGGCCGCAGCCGTTAGTATCAATGCAACTAGTAAAACAACCTTTTTCATCGTGTTCGTTTGGCACAAACATATACCAAATCGACCACTATGGCAACATGGATTTTGGCTGTTCATCCTATAATTCATCCGTTCGTCTAAATCGTAGCGAACTCGTAATTTTAACCGTGGACTGGGAGATGCGCATTCGGGATTTTGTCAGATACCTCAGGCTCGAGCGGGGACTCTCCCGGCATACCCAGGACAGCTACAGGCGCGACCTTATATTGCTTGTGAATTTCCTGGAAAAACACCGTTCCGTGTCAACGCCCGAGGACATCGATCCGGATACCTTACAGTGGTTCCTGTACAAAACAGCACCCGATCGCAGCGTTCGCTCCCAGAACAGGCTACTATCTTCCATGCGCACTTTCTTCCAGTTCCTCCGGGAACGCAACCTGCGCGAGGACGACCCCATGGAACGCATGGAGAGCCCCAGGATGGGACGTCGCCTCCCGACCGTACTAAGCCAACAGGAAACCCTGGAATTACTCCAGGCCAAGCCCCTGATTACTTCATTGGATTACAGGAACCAGGCTATGTTGGAAACCCTATACGGTTGCGGACTCAGGGTTTCTGAACTCGTCTCCTTGCGCCTTTCGGATATCTATTTCGAAGAGGGATTCCTTCGCGTAATGGGTAAGGGCCAGAAGCAGCGTCTGGTGCCCCTTGCACGAGTCACTGCACATTCCATTACGGCCTATTTGCGGGACCATCGTCCGGTAAACCGGGTCAAGTCGGGAATGGAAGATGTGCTGTTTTTGAATCGAAGGGGAGCGGGCCTCACACGTGCCATGGTATTTGAGATTGTCAGGGATTGGGCCCGGGCTGCCGGCATCCGGAAAGACATCAGCCCCCATACCCTGAGGCACTCTTTTGCCACCCATCTGCTGGAGAATGGCGCCGACCTCAGAAGTATTCAACAGATGCTGGGCCATCGCAGTATTACCACAACCGAAGTATATCTCCATCTGGACCGTACTCATTTGGCGAAGGCCATGGAACAATTTCATCCCCGTGCCCGATAAAACCGAACGGCCTGTTAAATTTGAAACAACAAAAATGAGTATGAGCGAAAACTATCGGGCCTGGTGGAAGGAGTCTGTGGTTTATCAGATCTATCCCAGGAGTTACCAGGACAGTAATGGAGATGGTATAGGAGACCTGAACGGAATTATCAGTCGCCTGGACCATATTAAAGACCTCGGTGTCGATGTAATCTGGTTGAATCCGATCTACGATTCCCCCAATTTCGATAACGGTTACGATATCCGGGACTACCGTTCCATCCATGCGGAATACGGTACTATGGACGACTTCGATCGACTGGTCGACGAGGCAAGTGAACGCGGACTCCGTATCCTCATGGACCTGGTGGTCAACCATTGCAGCAGTCAGCATCGCTGGTTCCGGGAGGCCTGTACATCGAGGCACAACCCGTACTTCGGTTACTTTCACTGGTGGCCGTCGGAAAAGGGAAACCCACCGCGTCGCTTCAGCTACTTCGATACCGAAGGAGACGCCTGGACGTACGTGGAAGCCGTTGATGCGTGGTATCTCCACTATTTCGCCGATACCCAACCCGACCTCAATTGGGAAAATCCCAAGGTGCGAGAGGAGGTATATGACATCATGAGATTCTGGCTGGAGAAAGGGGTTCGGGGATTCCGCATGGACGTGATATCATTCATCTCAAAGGATCCGGACTATCCTGAGCTCCCTGAGCAGTACGGGGGTAATTTCATCCCATACTATGCCAATGGTCCCCGCCTGCATGAGTATCTGCGTGAAATGAACCAGAAGGTACTGAGTCGTTACGACTGCATGACCGTCGGTGAAACTCCCGGCGTACAACTGGACCGTGCCCTGGAATTCGTGGGCAGGGAGCGGCGTGAACTGCAATCCTTTTTTCATTTCGACCTGATGACACTCGATCGGGAAGGCAACGAGGTTTTCTGGATGCGTAAAGAACCCTGGAAACTGACGGAGTTCAAGGAAATCCACAGCCTCTGGGATGCCCGCTTCGCCCATGATGGCTGGGGCAGCATCTACCTGGGCAATCACGATTTTCCGAGGGCCCTGAGTCGATGGGGTAATGACCGACCGGAATTCCGGGAGGCTGCCGCCACCCTCCTCGCTACTTTCCTCATGACCATGAGGGGCACGCCCTATGTGTACTACGGCGATGAAATCGGCATGTCCAATATTCGATTCGGTCAACTGGATCAATACCGGGATATCAACACGGTAAACCGCTTCGAAAAACTAAAGGCCGAAGGGATCTCCCTGGAGGAATTTCTGGCCAACGAAAGGGACGCATCCCGGGATAATGCCCGTACACCCATGCAGTGGGATTCCAGCGCTAATGCGGGTTTCAGTGAAGGGTCTCCCTGGATCGAGGTAAATCCAAATTACCGGGATGGGGTAAACGTGAATGAACAGGAAAATGCCCCTTATTCTGTTTTACACTACTACCGCAAGCTGATCCAACTGCGTAAGGAGCACCCGAAATGGGTCTATGGTTCCTGCGAAAACCTCTGGCACGAGAGCGAGCACATTTACGCATATTATCGTGGGGAAGGCCAGCGCTATTTGGTTCTGATGAATTTTACGGATTCCGTTACCGACCTCCCCGACGCATCCGTGATCCGTGAAGCCGAATTACTGACCACTAACCGTTCACACGATGGGCAAGTATCCGGGGAGCGGCTGCTGCCCTGGGAAGCCCGAGTCTATATTTGCCCGGCCAAGCTGTAACAATACCTGCGGAGGGGTGACCTATGTACTGAACATGAATCGTTGTTAAGTGAATCCGGGAGATAAAGAACACTTTGTATCCGAATTACAGCAAAACCAGAACATCGTTCACAAGGTTTGCCGCCTGTATACAGATAGCCCGGATGCCCATAACGACTTGTTTCAGGAAATTAGCATACAGCTGTGGAAGGCCTACCCAAAATTCAGGGGGGAGGCGAAATTTACCACCTGGATGTACCGAGTGGCCCTGAATACGGCCATTACCCTATACCGGAAGTCGAAGCGAAGGGTCAGGACTACCCCTCTGGAGGATGTGGACTTCAAGCTCAGCGATGCCCGGGAAGATGACGAGCAAGGAGAGCACATTCGCCTGATGTACGGGGCCATCAAGCAACTGAACGATGTGGACAAGGCCCTGATCTTCCTGTACCTGGAAGACAAGGACTACAGGGAGATTTCCGAGACCCTGGGTATATCCGAAGTGAATGCCCGGGTTCGAATGAACCGGATTAAAACAAAATTACGTACCATTCTCAACCCTTGAGGCTATGGATGAATTGGATGTACTCAAAAAAGACTGGAAGAAGCAGATGGCCGACCTACCGAGCCTGAGCAATACGGAAATCGAAGGCATGCTGCTCAAGAAATCCTCTTCCATAGTTAAATGGATTTTCGTAGTCAGCCTGCTGGAATTCACCCTGCCGCATCTCATGCTATTGGTGCCCGGTGCAGGGCAGAGTATGGAGTTCTACAGCGGCATGCCGGTGCACGGTGTTTTGATTGGCATGACGGTTATTTACTATATCGGAGTGGCTTATTTTATTCGCAAGTTCTACCTGCGTTACAAGGAGATCTCCGTATTGGACAATGTGCGCAGGTTGCTCAAGAAGATCGTCGCTACGCGTCATACCGTTCGCAATTATGTGATTTTCAGTCTTTCGATGACCTTCCTTTTTATATGTATGGTCATACTCGGGATCTATCTGGGCGATTCCTTACCCCCCATGCCTTCCAACGAGGACATACTGGCCAAATACCCCCTGGAAACGGCTAAGGCCATACTGATGATCTCCACCGGCATCACGGGAGTCTTGATTATTGGATTTATGGGACTGGTTTACTTCCTGCTGTATGGATTGCTGCTCCGGAAGCTGTTCCGCAACTACAACGATCTGAAACAGGTAGAATTCTGAAACCGTTCAATACCGCCATTCACGCTTCTTGTGATCGGCCCGGTAGGCCTTGAGCTGGTCGGCAGGAATCACCTTCAGGAAGGAGGGGTGCTGCTCGATGGCAAATTCAATTTTCTCGATGATTTCATCCACCGACTCGTTTTCGTAATCAATTTCCAGGGGTTCCTTAATCTGCATGGACTGCAGTATGCCCTTTTTCTTGATGTACAGCCCCTTCCGATCGAATGAGCGTCGGAACCCATCGATTACTACGGGAACCACAACGGGCCTGTAGGTCTTGATAATATGAGCCGTGCCTTTTCTCAGAGGTTGCCAGGGCCGGGTGGTTCCCTGTGGAAAGGTAATTACCCAACCGTCTTCCAGGGCAACGCCGATATTTCGTATATCACTCATCTTTACTTGCCGGTTCACCTCCTTACCGTCGGCCCTCCATGTCCGTTCGATGCTAATGGAGCCGGCATAGGCCAGAACCTTGGTGAGGAAACTCTTGCTCATGGTTTCCCTGGCAGCTACATAGTAAATATTGAGTTTGGGATTCCACAGGTACCCCACATTCCGAATGGAATCCACCCTCCCGGTCAGGCTCGCATTAAACACATGCAGCATAGCGACCACATCCGCGAAGTAAGTCTGGTGGTTACTGACAAATAATACCCCGGTTTCCGGCAGGTTCCTGATGATTTCGGACCCTTCGATCTGAAGCTTGTTGAAACCTTTATACCGGGAATGGGTAACGAGTCCCATAATGCGGATGATCCAGGTCTTTACGATGTTGTAATGGCCAAATGGATTCTTTTTAAAAAGGGACATCCTCGGGATTTTTCCGGTTAAAAGTACGAAATTCTGTCAGTGGAGGGCCCTGAGCAGATGGCGCAGTTCGGCCAGCACCATGAGCGTCGCACCCCAGATGGGCGTTCCTTCAAAAGGCAGTGTCCGGACATTGTTCAAGGTGCCGTAGCGGGCTTTAATCGCCTGAACTCGATAATTTCCATCGTTCATCATGTATTCCAGGGGCAGGTAAACGATGCGATCGACCTCGGAGGGTTCCGGTATGAGTTCCTGGGGGGAATTACTGAAGGCCAGGAAGGGATACACCATAAAATTGCTCGGGGGAATATACAGGGAGCTCAGTGGCCTGACCAGTTCGATAACCGATGGGCTAGCCCCCACTTCTTCACGGGTCTCGCGAAGGGCGGTCTGATAGAAATCCGAATCGCACCGCTCCTTCTTGCCTCCCGGAAAAGAGATCTGGCCCCCGTGGACTCCGGGCTCAGGGGTCCGACGGATAAGCACCACTGAGGCCGTACCATCCGGACGGGGCAGCAGCCAAACCAGTACGGCGGCCTCTCGAAAATCAACCGGCATTCCATTCAACTCCAGATAACGCTGTCGCTCTACCGGGGTAACCTCGCTATGGGCCCTTTCGCCCGGGAGTTCAAGATTTTTTATTTTTACGAGCCTTGAAAAATCGTAGTTCCGCATGGTTATGATTCGAATCGCCCCAAATTTAACATACCGCCTTCTTATTCTTTTTGGCGTCTTGTACGTGGTTTCCTGCAAAAATGGCAAGCCGGACCCACCGGCTCCTG
Source organism: uncultured Flavobacteriaceae bacterium (assembly GCA_964550895.1). Classification (GTDB taxonomy): domain Bacteria; phylum Bacteroidota; class Bacteroidia; order Flavobacteriales; family Flavobacteriaceae; genus CAZKAP01. The sequence goes on along the minus strand of CAZKAP010000036.1, from coordinate 20,122 downwards.
TCGGCACCGAAACAAGCAGTGCAGAGGATGTAAAAGTAGAACAGGAGGCCAAAATAAAGCAAACCACGGAAGTATCCGAGCCCCGCGACAGCCTGGCCGACTTCAGGCTTACCACGGAGAATGCACTGGATTTCTTCATGGACTACGGTAAGTCGGTTACTGAGGATCGGGTAGAGTTTACCACGAGTATGGGTTCGTTCACAGTTGAACTCTACGACAATGTTCCCTACCATAAGGCGAATATGATCTACCTGGCCAAAAGGCATTATTTTGATACCACTCAGTTTCACCGGGTAGTCAAAGACTTCATCATACAGGGCGGGAGTTCGGACGATCCCAAACTGGGCAGGAAGCGTGCACAGATTGGTCGCTACCTCCTGCCCCCGGACACAAAAAAAGGATACAAACACCACCGCGGGGTGATCTCTATGCCCAGCAGCGAGCAGTACAACGCCTACAAGAGGGCCTCGCCTTACGAGTTCTTTATCGTGGTGACCGATCCCGGATCCTATCATCTGGACGGGGACTACACCCCGTTTGGCCGGGTGATCAAAGGTATGGACGTAGTCGACAAAATCAACAAAGTACCCGTGGACGAAGGCGACTGGCCGATGCAAAACGTATACATCTGGACAGTACGGGCATACTGAATTCCCTGCCGGAGTACCTATTCCCGGGTATAGTATATATAGTCCCAGATTACGGTCTTCACGAATTCGAGCGGAAGCATCTGGTGCTGTATCCCAGTGAGTTCGACTATTTTCCTTTCGAGTTCGGAGATCAGGTGGTACTTAGACTCCGCCAGGGCCTGTCCGTAGATCTTTCGGATGGTGTTCATGTCCTGATCCGAGAGTACGGTAACCTGGGGAAAGGTCGGCACGTAGCCGGAAGGAAGCTCCTCGGTGAGCAAGCCCTGCAGGCTAATACGTCTGCGGTCGGATATGACCGTCGTGCCGGCGGCCATATCCCCTACCCGCTGCCCCTTTCCTCCAAAAAGCACCGAAAATAGGGCTACTGCCCCTGAAGTCAGCAGCACGTCGAAGATCCTGAGCACCCATCGTATCAGGTAATCCGTAAATGCAGGCTTGGAACCATCCAGTCGAACCACCCGGATCGAGACCAGTGATTTTCCAATCGTCTGCCCGTTGTTCAGGGATTCCAGCAATAGCGAATAAAGAAATGCCGGCATGGCTACCGTTAGGTAAAACACGTATTCCGGAAAAGCACCGGGCAAATCCAGACGGCTAATCATCCAGAATACGAGGATCACATAACTGACCTTAACGAAGGAATCGATCAAATACGCCAGGATACGCTCCCCTATGTATGCTATGGGTTGCTCTATGCGGACATTTTGAGCCGTTTCAATTTGAAATTGATCCATTTTTTCTTTACTTGTTGGTCAGCAGTATACGCTATGCGAGAGGCATCCTTTGTCAGACAAAATAAGGATAAATGGTCGAGATTCGAAGCCGCTATCACCGGCTCCATCCGGCTTAATCCGAAGGAGCTGGCGGATTTGTACGTAGAAGTCACCGATCATCTGAGCTATGCCAATACCTTCTTTCCAGGAAGCCAGACCGCAAGCTACCTGAATCGACTGGCGGCCCTGGCCCACCAGAAGATCTACAAAACCCGAAAGGAATCCCGCAAACGGATACTGGCTTTCTGGAAGTCGGAGTTTCCGGCTATGTTCGCGGACTATCAAAAACACCTGTTCATCTCTTTTCTGTTTTTCGGCTTTTTCGCCTTCGTCGGTGCCTTTAGTTCCTCTCAGGAAGGCGATTTCGTCCGGAGTATACTGGGATCGGGCTATGTGAATATGACGCTGGAAAACATCGAAAACGGCGACCCCATGGCCGTATATAAACAACACGGGGCAGTGGACATGTTCCTCGGGATCACCATTCACAATATCCGGGTAGCCCTGCTCGCTTTCGTCTATGGGATATTCCTGGGCCTGGGCACCTTGTATATCCTCATGTACAACGGTATCATGCTGGGCAGTTTTCAGTATTTCTTTTACGATCACGGCCTGCTGTGGGAATCGGCACGGACAATATGGATTCACGGTACCATAGAAATATTCGTGATTATCGTAGCCGGTTCGGCCGGGCTGATCCTGGCCGAAGGCATTTTATTTCCCAGGTCGTTTACCCGACTGGAATCCTTCAAAAGGGGAACAAAAAATGGCCTGAAGGTATTGCTGAGCACGCTGCCTTTTTTCGTTTTGGCCGGTTTTCTGGAAGGCTTCGTGACCCGCCACACGGAAATGCCGGATGTACTGGCCATAATCATCATACTGGGCTCCTTGTCCGGTATGCTGTATTATTATGTATTTTACCCCGGAAAGATCAGGAAACGACTCGACCATGCCCAGCAAGAAATTCATTAACCTCCAACAAAAGCGGGGAACAGGGGAGATTATACAGGATACATTCACCTTTCTGAGGCTGGAATTCCGGCCATTGATCTTAACGGTCTTGGGCATAGCGGGGCCCTATATCCTGCTTCTCCTGGTGGCGTTCGGATTCTATCTCTATTCCTTCGGGGATTTCGCGTTGGCTCTGGAGGGAGGGAGTTTCGATGCCGGCAGCTCGACGGTTGTGTTGGGTCTGAGCTACCTCGGCATATTGTTTTTTTCCCTGATTGCCTACGGCCTGACCCAGAGTGCGATCCTCCACTACATAAACCTCTATCAGGAAGTGAGAAAGACTCCGGACCCCCATGAACTTCGGAGAAGGGCTTACGGATCATTCTGGTCTATAGTTGGTCTCTCCATTATCGTGGGGGTCGTGACCTTTGTCGGGCTGATGCTTTGCGTGATCCCGGGCATATACCTCATGGTTCCCCTGCTCCTTGCCTTTCCCCTTTTAATTTTCAGGAATCGTTCAGTGGGCGAGGCATTTAGCGAAAGTTTCGGCCTCATTCGGGGAAACTGGTGGCGCTCCTTTGGACTGATCGTCCTGTTGTACCTGATTGTGATCATCGGTTCTATGATCATGTTCGTACCTACACTGGTGTATCAGTTTGTTGTGGAGTTATCTACCTCCAGCCTAGGTGATGTTCAGAGTTCGGCTATGCAGGACCCCGTTTTTATAGTACTGAACCTCTTGTCGGTGGGTGTCCGCTACCTCTTCACCCTAATCCTGATGATTGGCAGCTGCCTGCTGTATTTTGACCTGGACGAGAGGGAACGGGGTACAGGAGCCCTGAACGAAATCCGGGGACTGGGTAGTTCTCCTGACTTTTCGTAAACCCTACCTCATGGACTTCAGGAAACTCCTACCCGTATTGCTCAAACTGCTTGTTCTCGGTTTTTTCCTGTTTCAGCCCGAGCCGGGTCTAAGGGCCCAGGAGTCCGTTCCAAAGGACCTTCCCGTGGAAACGATGCTGGATTCCATCGAACGCCTGCAACGGGAACGCATACAGGATTCGCTGAAACGTGCGGCCCTGGACAGAATTCCGAGGGATACTGCCGCTCTGATTGAGGTCGTTCTCGACCCGGATGAGCTCGACACCTACCGCGATCGCAGGAAATTTCAGTACATCGAACAAGAGCGGCGGGTGTCGTGGATCGACCGGGCTCTCTACTGGCTCGGCGATCAGGTATATCGCTTACTCGAGTGGATTTTTGGAGCCGAAAGGGCCGGAGTCTACTTCAGGACTTTTCTCAGGTACCTGCCGTACCTGATGCTGGTAATCCTGGCCATTCTGGTGTACCGGTTCTTTAGTAAAACCATGCGCCCCTCCTCCCGGGGACGCAATAACCGGGCTCAGGGTGTATTCCTCACGGAAGAAGAGGCCCTGATGGAGGAGGCGGATCTTTCGGCCCTCGGGGAAAAGGCCCGAAATGCTGGTGATTTCCGGCTGGCCCTTCGCTTTGGATTCCTCGATCTCCTCCGAATGCTGCGCCAAAAGGAAATCATTAGCTGGCAGGCCCAGAAGACCAACCAGGATTACCTGAGTGAAGTCCTCAACGCAGAAATGTATCCGCACTTCCGGGAGTCCATAAGATGGTACGAATACACCTGGTACGGTGGATTCGAACTCTCGGAGACCGATTACACCCATGCCTTACGTGCCCTGGAGCGCGTATGGGAAACCGTACAGCGCAGATGAGTAGGAAGGGACTCTATACATACCTGTTACTGGGCCTGTTCGTTTTGGCCGGACTCACATATTCAGAAATGAATAAGCCGCGTCCGGTAAATTGGCGGGATAGCTTCAGTAAAAATCACCATATCCCGTTCGGGTGTATGGTCTTTTACGAGCAGATGCAATCGTTTTTCGGAGAGCGCTGGCGAATGAATCCCGAAGCCACCTACGATTGGCTGAAACGCAATGACACCCTGACCGAAACTGCCTACCTACTGATCAACCGGGACCTGAACCTGGACGATGCGACGAACGAAGCCCTTCTGGAATATGCTGCGCGTGGGAACCAGGTGTTGCTCTCCTCGGTTTATCCCAACTACGGTCTTATGGATACGCTAGGAATCCGTATTAGCTGGCAGGATTATGGCTATTTCAGTGAAGACACGGTATCCCGGCGACTCGTCAATCCAAGACTAGCCCGGGCTCGAACCCGGGATGTGGAGGGGAGTCACTATCGGGCGAATTACTTCATAGACAGCCTGGCAGTACCCGGTACACGCGTGCTGGGAACGGTGGAATCGGACGAATGGGAGCATTCCGAGATCAATTTCGTACGGGTGCCCGTAGGTAAGGGAGCTATCTACGTGCATTTGTTCCCCTATGCCTTTACCAACTATACTATGCTGCGCGAGGGCCAGTACCACTACGCCACAGGGGTCGCCTCCTATTTCGCAGATGCACAGGCGATCTATTGGGATGAGTACGAGAAAATCGGAAGGTCAGAATATACTACCCCCCTATACATTTTCTTCTCCAATCGCTCATTCCAATGGGCATACTATCTGGCCGTAGCCGGTGTATTGATGTACGTATGGTTACAGGGCAAGCGCAAGCAGCGCGCCATACCCGTGGTCGAACCCCTGGAGAATCAGAGTGTGAATTTCACCCGTACCCTGGGTGATATGTACCTCGACGGGAGCCATAACCACGAAATAGTCGAAATGAAGTGGGAGCACTTCACCGAATACATACGCGCTCAACTCTTTATAGCCACCGAAAAGATGGACGAGGCCTTCTTTCGCCAGCTGGCAGCGCGCAGCAATCAGGAAATGAGTGAACTCAGGGCATTTTTTGCCTGGTTCAGCCAACTCCGACGTACCGAGTCCGTTTCGGGCAGAGAACTGATCGAACTGGATCATAAAATTCATTCCTTTAAAGAGAAAACACATGGAAAATTCTGAGATGTCCTTCGAGAACCGAATTCCATTATCCGAGATTGCCTCCCAGATCGAATCGATCAAGGGAGAAATTTCTCAGGTAATTATGGGTCAGCACGAACTCATTGAGCTGCTGGTCGTATCCCTGATGGTAGAGGGACACGTTCTGATAGAAGGCGTTCCCGGTATCGCGAAAACGCTTGCAGCCAAACTTTTTGCACGTACTCTGGATACCGGATTCAGTCGTATACAGTTTACCCCGGATCTGATGCCCAGTGACATACTGGGGACCAGCGTATTCAATGTGAAATCCAGTGAATTCGAGTTCAAGAAGGGGCCGGTATTCTCGAACCTCATACTCATAGACGAAATCAATCGCTCTCCCGCCAAGACCCAGGCGGCCCTATTCGAGCTCATGGAAGAACGACAGGTAACCATGGACGGCACCACTTATCCCATGGGAGATCCCTTTATGGTAATAGCCACGCAGAATCCCATCGAACAGGAAGGCACCTATGCCCTGCCCGAAGCTCAGCTCGACCGGTTCCTATTTAAGTTGAAGGCAGGCTATCCCAGTATGGAGGAAGAGGTCGATATCCTGAAGAGCCATGACCAGCGAAACAGCATGGAGGCGGTTTCCCTGGTGAATCCCGTGCTAAACCCCGAGACCCTGAAACAAATCCGGGAATACGTGAAACAAGTGGTTATCGAGGAAAAAATACTGGCATATATCGCCTCGATCGTGGGTCAGACCCGAAGCCACCCTCACCTCTACATGGGTGCCTCGCCCCGGGCCTCTATTGCCTGCATGAATGCCTCCAAGGCGCTGGCGATTATCTCCGGACGCGATTTTGTCACACCGGAGGACGTTAAGAGATCCCTTTCACCCGTTCTCAATCACAGACTGCTGCTCACACCGGAGCGCGAAATGGAGGGCATGAGTACGGAAACAGTTATACAGATGATAACGGAAAATACCGAAATACCCCGCTAGTGCGTTTTTTGAGGTCGCTGTACATACATCCCTGGTTTTTCTACTACCTCGCGGCAGTGGCGGTGGCGTTTTTTCTTTCCTACTGGTTTCCGGACCTCTATGCATTCGCCCTATTTGCAATGGGGGCATTGGGCCTGGCCGCTCTACTCGACCTGATCCTCCTGTACTCCCAAAGTATGCCTGTACAGGCGGAGCGCGAATTCTCGTCTAAGCTGTCCAACGGAGACCTCAATGAGTTTACCCTGCATATCCGATCGCGCTATGCCCTGCCGGTTCACCTGGAGGTGATTGAGGAGCTTCCGGTACAATTCCAGAAACGCGACTTCCTGATGCATTCCATCCTGGAAGCGGGTGGCGTATGCACTCTACAGTATGCGCTCAGGCCGCTCGAGCGGGGAGTCTATGAATTCGGTGCGATCCGACTGTATGCCTATTCCCTCTTTCGCATCTTCAGAAGGGGTTTCCGGTTAGGGGGAAAACAGGAAGCCATGGTCTACCCCTCGATCATACAAATGCAGAAGTACGATTTCCTGGCCATGTCGGACCGACTTACTGAAATAGGGGGTAAAAAAATACGCAGGGTGGGACATTCCCAGGAATTTGAACAAATCAAGGAATATGTGGAAGGCGACGATGTACGTACCATTAACTGGAAGGCATCAGCCAAGATGGCGGGGCTGATGGTGAATCAGTACCAGGACGAGAAGTCTCAGCCGATATACAGCATCATCGATTGCAGCCGGGCCATGAAAATGCCCTTCGAGGGCCTGTCATTGCTGGACTACGCCATCAACAGCTGTCTGGCATTCTCCAATGTCGCCCTGAAAAAGGGAGATAAGGTAGGCCTGGTGGTATTCTCCAAATCCATACACAGTTTTTTGCCCGCCGCTTCCAAACTGCCTCAGCTCAATCAAATCCTGGATAAGCTGTATCGCATACAGACGGAATTCGAAGATGCTCACATGGGACTCCTGTACTCGTCACTCAATAAGTATACCCCTCACCGCAGTCTCATGCTCTTCTTCACCAATTTCGAGCATCAGACGGCTCTTGAGCGTCAACTGCCGTTCCTGCGGGCACTCAATAAGAAGCATTTATTGCTGGTGGTTTTTTTCGAGAATACGGAACTGGAAAGTCTGGTGGAATTACCGGCCAGGGATACACAGGACGTCTACCACAAAACGGTTGCCGAACGCATTATACACGAAAAGAAGCTCATGCAGCTGGAACTTCGCAAGAACGGTATATCCTCTATACTCACGCCGCCCAGCGAACTGAGCATACGTACGATTAACGCTTATCTCGACATCAAGGCGCGTAATATACTCTGAGTGCTTAGGGGTTCCGGTCTCTACAATCCCATTAAAGGAATGTGATCCAGATATACCGGAGCGGAAATTCCCGTTTCCTGATGCTTACGGAACAGGCCAGCGGTGCCGGTCTCGGACAAAGCGCTTCGGGTTGTCCCCGGCGTGGGCGATTGCAGCCTATCGTTCCAGGCGCTCTCGATATCCTTTGGGTCCTTGGCGAATATTTCGACTATAGTCCCGGATACGAGTCCGCCCAGTACTGTGGCCAGAAGGTCCCCATTATCCCATTCACCTCCACTCCTGCCTGAATCCAGGGCTTCCTTGGATACACCTATGGTCGAACTCACGATCAGGGCTCCGGCTATGGCACTGAAGGGCTTATTTCCGGTGACCTTGCGACCGAGTCCGGCTCCTGCTGTGCCGAAGATGGCGCCTCCGGCGAAGTGCAGCACCTTGTCATTTTCCAATTGGGCTATGCCCTGGTTTGCAAAAAAAAGCGTTAGAATTAGGGTAATTATCTTTCTCATATCTAAGTCTAAATCATTGATATAACGGAGAATATTGACTAAACGTCTTTTTAAGGCTCATAGTTTCCGTACCTTATAACGTCAATAGGTTAGCATTTATGATTATTAACCGCATCGGAGGCCACATTAAGGCTTTTTTAAGAGTGGCAAGCCTTGCCGGTTTGTAATTTTATCAAAACTAAAATCAGTCATGAAGAATCTAATATTATTTGTTGGAGCACTGATCCTTAGTCTGGGAAGCCTGCAGGCTCAGGACGTTCGCGAACTCAGAGGAAAGGTAGTGGACCAGAATTCGGGCAAGGAGCTGGTTTTTGCCTCCGTTTCCCTTAAGGAATCAAACATCAGTACGATCACAAATTCAGAAGGAGAATTCGTACTCAAGATACCCGCTGATATGCGTCAGGGGCAGGTCTCGGTTTCCTATTTGGGTTATGTGGAACGCAGCATACCCCTCCATGCGTTTCAGGAGGGTATACTGCTGATCAAACTCCACATCAAAACCACGGAGCTCAGCATGGTGGAACTGGACGTACCCAGGGATGTAAAAAATCTGATACGGACCATTTACCAGAGGCGTTCGGAGAACTACCTGAGTTCTCCCGTAAAAATGACCGCATTCTACAGGGAAACCATCAAGAAACGCCGCAGAAATGTCTCCCTATCCGAGGCGGTAGTAAACGTTTATAAGTCCCCCTATGACAAAGCCGGCCGTGATGCCGTTACCCTGTACAAGAGCAGGAAAAACACCGATTACGAAAAACTGGACACTCTGGCTCTTAAACTTCAAGGTGGGCCTTTCAATGCGCTGCTGGTCGACCTGGTCAAGTATCCGGAGTACATATTCTCGGGTAAGCAACTCGATCAGTACGAATTCCGTTTCGATCGCTTTACTACCCTGGGAGACCGTGAGCTATCCGTAATCAAGTTCAGGCCCCTGCCAGGGCTTTTGCTTACTCTGTATGAAGGAGAGCTTTACCTGGACATGCAGAAGAAGGTGATCACCAACGCCCAGTTTTCGCTTAAAATTAATGATCCCTACGATGCCGCAAAGATCTTCGTCAAGAAAAAGCCCAGTCGCGTAGAGGTGACCCCTGAATTCGTAAATTATCGGGTGGACTACAAGAACAACGACGACGGTACCTGGTACTATTCGTATAGCAACGCCCAGCTGAGCTTCAAAGTCAACTGGAAAGGGAAGTTGTTCAATTCGGTTTACACCATGTACTCCGAAATGGCGATTACCGATTGGGAGGAAATTGGGGAAGACGAGTTTCCGGATCGCAAGCAGCGTATGAAGACATCCATTATCCTCTCGGACGAAGCCAGCGGATTTGCCGATCCTGAATTCTGGGGCCCCTACAACATCATCGAGCCCGAGAAATCCATAGAGTCCGCCATACGCAAGATTCAGCGACAGCTCAAAAGGGACGGTATAGGAGCCGGGACGGCTGAGGCGCAAACGATCCCCGAAGTTATCATCGGTTCCCGTTCGGACGATCGCTAGGCACAAACTGTAAGGCTAGGCCTGACGTTTCTTGGATAACCACTCTTGCTCGAAGCGGGTAAGGGTGGTTATTATGATTTGAACGCAATCCAGGAGCTCCTCCTCGTTCATCACCAATGGGGGTGCGAAGCGAATGATGTTTCCATGGGTCGGTTTGGCCAGCAGGCCATTATCCCGGAGAGCCATGCAAATGTCCCAGGCGGTGCTGCTCTCCTCCGTATCATTCACCACTATCGCATTGAGCAGACCACGCCCCCTGACGAGGATCACCAGCTTACTGTCCTCCACGAAGGCCCGCAATCGCTCCCTGAAGAGACTACCGAGCCTGTGCGCGTTGGCGGCCAGAGATTCCCTGCGAACAACTTCCAGCGCGGCCGTACCTACCGCCGCAGCTACCGGGTTTCCACCGAATGTACTGCCATGCGTACCCGGTGTAATGACCCCCATCACGGAATCACTGGCCAATACCGCCGATATCGGATAGACCCCTCCGGAAATGGCCTTACCAAGTATCAATACATCCGGCTTTACTTCCGGTGTACCGCTGCAGTGACGATCCTCGCAACTGCAGTTCCCGCAACTGGCCAGAAGGGTGCCGGTACGGGCGATCCCGGTCTGGACCTCGTCCGCGAGCAATAATACATTATGCTCCCTGCACAGCTCGGCTGCACGCTTCAGGTAGCCATCCTCAGGTACATTCACGCCGGCCTCTCCCTGTATGGGCTCAACGAGAAAACCCGCAATTGCTGAGTGCGCACTCAGCACCCGATGCAGGGCGTCTGTATCGTTATAAGGAATGCGGATAAAACCACCGTCATAGGGGCCGAAATGGGTGTGGGAACCCGGGTCGTCCGAAAAAGAAACAATAGTGGTCGTGCGTCCGTGAAAATTTCCGTCACATACTACGATAATCGCCTGATCCGGCTCTATCCCCTTGCGCTCGTATCCCCATTTACGACATATTTTTATCGCGGTTTCTACCGCCTCTGCACCCGTGTTCATGGGTAGCATTTTATCGTAGTGAAAGGTCTCGCAAACGTATTTTTCGAACTCGCCAAGTCGATCGTTGTAAAAGGCCCGTGAGGTAAGGGTGAGCTGCTGAGCCTGAATGGTCAGGGCCTCCAGAATATCCGGGTGGCAATGACCCTGATTTACGGCCGAATAGGCAGAGAGGAAATCATAGTACTGCTTTCCTTCGAGATCCCATACATGTACGCCCCTGCCTTTACTTAATACCACCGGAAGTGGGTGGTAATTATGGGCTCCATAGGAGTTCTCCAGTTCCATGGCTTCCTGGCTGCTCAGGGTGGTATCGGTTCTCATAGCGTAAATAGTTCTTATGCAAAATTAGGCAAATCGGGGCGATTCGGGCCCTTGTGGCTGGAGGTAGACCCTCTCGTGCTCCCGGGCTAAGGCCCCCTTTCGGTTATCGGCGGAGGGGATGTACTTTTGCAACCTATGGCGAGACGAAAAGAGCCCATCTACCTGAGAAAACTAAAGATTATCGACGCAGGAGCGAAAGGAATAGGTATCGGCCGGACCGAAGAAGGCCGGGTAGTACTCGTGCGTGGTGGAATCCCCGGAGATGTGGTCGACGCCCTGCAGACCCGTAAAAAGCGGAACTACCTGGAAGCCCGGGTTACGAAGGTCCTTACCCCTTCTCCGTTCCGCAGGGAACCCGTCTGTGTCCATTTCGGACTCTGCGGAGGCTGCAAATGGCAAAACATGGACTATACGGCCCAACTCCGGTATAAACAACAGGAGGTCGAAAACAACCTGAGCAGGATAGGCGGTATCGAACCCCTGGAGATCCGCCCCATATTGCCCTCCGAAAAGGAATACCATTACCGCAATAAAATGGAATATTCTTTTTCCTGTCAGCGCTGGCTGTACGAGGACGAATTGAAAAATGACCAACCCGTTGCGCACCGCAATGCCCTGGGATTTCACGTACCCGGCAAGTGGGATAAGATCATTGACCTGAAGGAGTGCCACCTTGCGGAGGAGCCCACCGAAAATATTCGGCGCTTTGTCAGGGAATTCGCCGATGTGTCCGGGATATCCTTTTTCCATCCCAGGGAGCACACAGGCGTCCTGCGAACCCTGATGATACGAACATCCTCCGAAGGGGAAGTCATGGTCCTGCTGCAGACCTTCGACCCGGCCCCCGAATTTGTTCGGGAGCTGGCCAAGGAGGCGGTACGGCGGTTTCCCGCCGTCGTGTCCTTTCTCCATACCCGAAATACTAAGGCAAATGACACCCTGTACGACCAGGAAATTGAATGTCTGGAAGGCAGGGATTACATCCTCCACAGCATGGAAGACCTGCGGTTCAAACTCCGGGCCAAGTCTTTCTTTCAGACGAACACCCGGCAGGCATTCCGCCTGTACGAACAGGTACGTGAGCTGGCAGGCCTGACCGGGAATGAAATCGTATACGACTTGTACACGGGTACGGGAACCATCGCCCTGTTTTTAGCCGCCCGCACTCGACGGATCGTGGGTATCGAATCTGTGCCAGACGCCATACGGGATGCCCGTGAAAACGCGGAAGCAAACGGAATTTCGAATGCGATCTTCGAAGTCGGAGATATGAAAGAGGTGTTCACCCGGGACTTTGTAAGGAAATACGGAGAACCCGACCTGGTGGTCACGGACCCTCCCCGGGATGGGATGCACCCCAGAGTCGTTGCCCAGCTCCTGCAGATGGCACCCCGTCGCATCGTCTATGTGAGCTGCAATTCGGCCACCCAGG